>DASWCZ010000075.1:0-45073 GCA_036395755.1 Thermoanaerobaculia bacterium | reverse complement strand
CAGCACCGCCCTTCCACCACGGGTGCTCGACCACGTTCGCAGCAGCTATCGCGAGTCGCTCTTGGGCGACTCGAATCCACAGCCTACTCACCGACCTTCCCTCTCTGAATAGAGCCGTTGGTGCCTGACAGCACCGCGTCTGTGATCGGTCGCCTAACCCCTCGTTGCAGCGGACAATACCCGGGCGTTCGCCCGGGTATTGCCGCTGAACTCATACGCCGTTAGACCGCCATGTCTGATTATTCCTTCGATTCTCCCGAGGCTTCGCCTGATTGGCGCCTCGACCTCCTTTTTGGCGTAGTCCTCGCCTCGCTCTTCGTAGCTGCTCTCGCTTCTGGTTTTGGCATCGGTCCGATTGGAAAGGGACCAGCGACGGTCTTCACGGCCATCTGTCTTCAGGCCTGGGGTGTACTGTTCTTACTGAGCTACTTCCTTCCGGAAAGAAGCTACCTGTTGAAAGGGCTCATGTGGCTCTGCGAGAACACCAGCAGGCCTCGTGGCCGATGGACAGCGATCCTCTGGGGAACATTCGCCGCCCTCGCCTTCGCTCGGGTCACTCGCTTCGCTCGCTCGGCTCACCGCTGAACGCCCGACCGTTAGGCGGCGCTGCTAAGGTCTGCGCCTTCTGTACTCGAACAGAACTTCCGAAAGGGAGCTGACATGGAAAAGGAAATTGCAGCGTCGCCCCGAGATCTGGCGAGAGTCGCTGGCGTGCTGTACTGATCACCATCATCGTTGGCCTCTTCAACGAGGCGTTCGTCAAGGGCAGGATTGTCGTACCGCGGGATGCAACCGCTACCGCCGCCAACCTCAGGTCGATGGAGTCTCTGTGGCGCCTCGGCATTGCTGGCGCTTCTCGCCAGCTATCTACCGGCGCGCCGCGCGGCCCGGATTGATCCTCTCGTTGCCTTGCGTGATGAATGAGGCGAACGTGAGCCCTCCGGTTAGCCGCACGTCTTCCTGACGCCGGCCGCTCCTCGCGAGCCTGAATGGGCTCATTTATCGACTGCCAATACCGTACTTGACGATATTCGATAAATGATATATTGATATTCAATAAATCAGGAGGATCGAATCATGTCAAAGCCAGCCTCTTCCGCCGCCCTTCCGATCGCATACGTCGTGCTGCGGGTTCTCATCGTCCTGAACTGGCTGTCCGGCGCCGCGATCGCCGCGCTGCTAGTCGCCATGCCCAACAGGCAATGGATCATGAGCGCGTTCCATTTGTCTCCTTCGCCTGAGGCAGAGCGGCTGATCATGGGCATGCGCGCGATCGCGGCGGTCGGCCTCGTCGCGATCCCGCTGAACTACGTCGTCCTCAAACGGCTGCTCGCGATCGTTGAGACAGTTCGCGCGGGCGACCCGTTCGTCGCCGCGAACGCGTTCCGTTTGCAGGCGATCGCCTGGACGCTGCTCGCGCTGCAGCTTCTCAGCCTCGTCATCGGCGCGATCGCCAAGGCTGTTTCGACGCCAGCGCATCCGCTCCATCTCCAAGCGGGCTTTTCGATCAGCGGCTGGCTCGCCGTGCTCCTCACGTTCCTGCTGGCCCGCGTGTTCGCCGAAGGCACGCTCATGCGCGAGGATCTCGAAGGGACGGTCTGACATGGCGATCGCCGTCAAGCTCGACGACCTCCTTCACGATCGGCGGATGACGCTGACCGAGCTCGCGGATCGGATCGGAATGACGCTGGCCAACCTCTCGATCCTCAAGACCGGCAAGGCGCGCGCGATCCGCTTCTCGACGCTCGAGGCGATCTGCGACGCGCTCTCGTGCCAGCCTGGCGACCTTCTCCGGTTTGAGTCGGAGCAAGCAGAACGCGAGCGACCGGCAGCGGCGGGCAAACGGAGCACGAGCCGATGAACGAGTTCCGCAAGGAGTTCTTCAAATGAAACACACGGGCACGCTGACCATCACGTCTCTGCTGTCGATCCTCTTCACGACGTTTCACTTGACGGACGACATCGTCCACGGAATGTCCCCGGGAGGGCTCTCAAACCTCCCTGTGGTGCTCGTCCTGGTCGTGTGGCTGTACGCAACGCCGATGCTCGTCGAGCGGCGATCGGTGTCCGTCATCATCCTCGTCCTGTCACTCCTCGCGTCGGGCCTCCCCGTCATCCACATGACGGGGTCGGGAGGCGTTACCGGCGGCATCAAGTCCGGCGGAGCCTTCTTCTTCGCCTGGACACTCCTCGCGCTCGGCGTGACCGCGGTCTTCTCCGGCATCCTCTCGGTGCGCGGACTGCGGAGCCTGCGCTCGCGATCGTGAGCGTGAGCATGCTTTTGCCGATTCACATTGCCGCAGGCGGGCTCGCCCTTGTTCTCGGTGCCGTGGCTCTGCTGGTGAAGAAAGGCGGGACCATCCACCGCCGCAGCGGCCTGCTGTTCGTCTTGAGCCGCAAGAGAAACCCGCTGACGGCCTGTCCTGTACGACTCGGCCGGGCTCAGCGAACGGCCGACGTCCGGGCAGGCCGGTGGATCGGGGAGCAGGACTGAGCCGCAGGCCTTAGGCCACCCGAAACGACGTCATCGCTTTTCGTTTTCGCGGAAGTCATGGACAACGAGAGCACTCAGGTGCCGCCGATTGACTCTCTCTTCTGCCCGGCACTACGCTTCCGAAAACTCCGATCGACTTCAAAGGGAGGTGTCATGAATTCCCTTAGGGCGAGGAGACGGTTCGCGATCGCGCTCGGCACGGGCGCCCTGCTGATGCTCCTCTCAGACTCCGTCCCGGCGCAGGAAGTCATCCGGATCAGCAGCTACAGGGCCCGTTTCGGTCGGAACGCCGAGATCTCGAGGATCACCGACGAGGAGATCACTGGCGTCTACGCCGGTATGAAGGGATTGAAGTGGGTCAAGTTCTACCTCGATCCGGTCAGCGGCGAGCGGGGCTCCGTCACCCTCTGGGAAAGCCGGGCAGCTCTGGACGCTTACATGAAGTCCGAGGCCCGACGGGGCATCCTCGCCAAGCTGCAGCCGCTCATCGACGGAGAGGTCACGAGCAAGATCTACGTCGTCTACGAGCGGAAGAAGTAGCGACCGGGACCTTCTGCGACACCAAGGGATTCCTCGTCGCTTCGCTCCTCGGAATGACACGGTGCGGACGCTCCTCGCGACGACAGAGCTGCAAACGCTCCTCGGAATGACAGAGTCTCCATGACTCTCGCCTTGTCCCCGCGGCAGGGACCGCGGCCTGCGACGACGCCCACCAACCCACACACCCAGCTGGACCAGCGACCGCCCGCGCGGGTGATCGCCGCGCTCGCCGACGCCCTGTTCGCGCTTCCGGGCGTTGCCGAGAAGCCGAGCGCGATCTCGGTCCCCGGCGCCCGGGCCCTCTGGCTCGAAACGGGCGATGCCCGCGGTCCGCGCGAGGCGTTCCTGATCGGGCGGGAGTTCGCCCACATCCATCCGCTGCCGGACGGCAGCCTTCACGTCGCCCTTCCGCCCGCCGTCGCCGAGGACGCCATCGCGCAGGGATGGGCGGAGGTGCACCCGGTCGCGCGCATGGGACTCATCCCCGCAAACGTCGTCATGCTCTACGCTCCCCGGGACGACGCCGAGGCCGGAGTGGCTCTCGCGCTGGTGCGCGAAGCGCTCGCGTTCGCGCGCGGCGGAGCTGCCTAGAATCGGAAGGCGACCTCCGCGGTGAACCGGCGCGGGGCGGCGACGTCGAACTGGCTGTCGCCGATCTCGCTCTCCGCGACGTAGTGGCGGTCGTCGCCGAGGTTTCGTCCCGCGAACGAGATCCGTCCCCACGGGAAGTCCCAGCCGACCCCCGCATCGCTCTCGAAGAACGAATCGGTGTAGTTGAGATTGCGGCCGTTCAACGGCCGCCGGTTCTGATGGCGTAAGGCGAAGAAGACCGACGGACCCCGGCCGGTCGCATACTCGAGCCGCGCGTTCCAGAGGTCCCGCGGGACGAGCTCCAGCCGCTTGCCGTTCACGACTCGCAGGTCGCCGTCCGGGGTCAGGAAAGAAAACTCGATGAACCGCGCGTCGTGGTGCGCGTAGCCGGCCAGGAACGAAAGCCCGGACAGCGCGCCCGGCCGATATCCCAACGTGAACTCCGAACCCTGGAAGCGCTCGCTGCCGGCGTTGACGAGCTCCGGCTCGCCGCTCGGGCCGACGTTCGAGACGACGAGGTTCTCGAAGATCACGTGGAAGACCGACACGTCGAAGGACACCTGGCGGTCCAGCCACCGCGTCTTGACGCCGATTTCGCCGCTTCGTGTCCGCTCGGGCTTCAGGATCTCTGCGTTTTCCGCTTCCGTCAGGTTGGGCGCGGCCGGCTTGAAAGCGGACTTCGCGGCGACGTAGAGGTTTGCGTCGCTCAACGCCCCGGCCCCGTTCTCGACCAGGCGTCCGAGGGCCGAAAGGCCCCCCGACCACTGTCCCTCGGAACGGGAATCGCGTGAGACGTCCACGTTGGGATCGCCCACCTCCTGTCCCTTCGCAAAGAGGCGCTCGGACACCCGGTCGTAGCGCGCGCCCCCCGTCAGCGTCAGGAAGCGGACGGGAGTCCACTCGTCGTTGACGTACAGACCGAAGAACGTCCGGCGGTCGACGAAGGAGCGGTGATCGCCGGCGGGCGTTTCGGCGAAATCGGGCACGTCGACCGGGTCCACCCGGAGGTCGATGTCGAAGCCCGTGCCGGTCGCGGTCGTTCGCCCCCAGGTCAGGGCCGCGCCGGCGACGAGACGGTGGACGCCTGCCGCGGAAACGCTCGTGGTCACGTGGAGATCGTCATAAACGTCGGTCTCGTGGGGTTTGAGCGCCACGCCCGCCGCGGTCGCTTCGTTCCCCTCGACCCCGTCGATGAAGGAACGGATCGAGATCTGATTGTCCCGCGCGATCCCGAGGACGTTCTCGAGGAGGACCGCCCCGGACAGCGGCTGCCGCCAGCGCGTCGTCAGTGAGTACACGTGGTGGTCGATGCGCGCACCCTTCACTTCGTAATTGCGATCGATGCGGAACCTGTCGACCGGTTGCCCGTTCTCGACCGGCAGCGGCGAGCCGAAGAACTGCGTGTCGCGGATCAGGTCGAAGGTCACGGAGAGTTTTCCGGCGCCGAGAACCGGCGTGTCGAGCCGGAGACCGCCCCGGTCGCCTTTGTAGTCCGTTCTGTCCTGCCATCCGTTGGATCGGTCGAAGCTCCCGAAGAGCCGCAGTTTCGCCGCGCCGACGTTTACGGTGTGCGAGAGAGAGAGGCGCCCCGTCGAGAAGGAGCCGCCGGAGACGCGCACCTGCGTCCCTGTCGATCCCTCCTTCGTGAAGACCTGCACCATGCCGGCGAAGGCCGAGGCTCCGTACAGCGTCCCCTGGGGCCCCTTGACGATCTCGATTCGATCGATGTCCGCGACGTCGATCTGCGAGAGCGAGGGGTTGAAGGGTCCACCGACCGGAACGCCGTCGACCATGACCAGGAGGGCGTCGAACTCTTTCAAACCCCAGAGGCCGATGTTCGGAAGCCGCGCTCCGTTGTCGCTTCCGTTTCCGGTGTCGAGCCCGACGACGTCCTGCAATGCGTCGGCCAGCGTGCGGGCATTGCGCCGGCGGAGCTCCTCGCCGGTCACGACGGTGGCCTGGCCCGGGATCTCGGTCTCGATTTCCGGACCACGCGTCGCCGATACGACGACGTTCTCCGTGACGGGGGCGGGAGTGGGTTGCGGAGCGGGCAGAGTGGTCGAGTCTTGAGCGAGGGCGAAGGGGACTCCGAGGAGTCGGAGAGCGAATAACAGGGCACCGACGTTCGTCGACCGCATAGATCCTCCTTCGTTTCGAGCCGCGGGGAGGTCGAAAGAAGAGGCGCTCTACGGACGCAGGGGGATCGAGAAAGCGGCGAAAGACGGCGGGCGGGACCCCGATTTCTTAACCGGCCGGGCGGCAACGAGCGGCGCGTCCCGCCGCCCGCGATCCGGCGCGGACACCGTCGATCCCGTCGATTCGGCGGCGCCGTCGGATGGAAACGCCGCGCGCACTTCTTGAGGAGAACCGGAAAGGCTCTGCTCGGGCAGATCCTTCGCGGATCCGGCGGTCTCGACGGTGCGCCACTCTCCGCCAACGCGGTAGATCTGCTCCAGGGGATCGTCCGCGCCAGGCAGAATCGTGAACTCCGCGCTGACGGTCCGGATGGTCTCCGATTCCTTCTCCTCGCCCCGGCCGGCGCGCAGCGCGATGCGCGCGTGCTCGCTCGGGAGCCGCGGGACCCGCCACAGAGCGGAGTCCTCGGCGGGGGAAACCTCGCGCGTCACCCGCAACGGAAAGCTTCGGCCTCCGTCGAGCGACAGGACGAGCTCCGTCTCGTCGAACTCCCGTTGTCCGGAGGCGCCGGGCGTCCACGAGACGCGCACGATCGCCCCCGGCTGGAGGCGCGCGCCAGAGACGGGCTCGAGAAGCTCCGCGGGCCGCGCCTGAGCGAGAGCCGCGACCCCGCAGCCGAGGATTGCCGAGGCGAGGACCGTGCGCCTCCGCGAAGCTCCCATCACCCACGAATCCTAACCTGCCGGCGGTAAGCTTGGGCCGAGGCGCCATGAGCTTCGTCCGGAACTTTCTGTCGATCCTGGGAGCGGCACTCGGTTCGTCGGTCCTGGGTGGCGTCTTCGGCTCCATCGTCGCCGTCGTTTCGCCCGAGTTCGTGAAAAACCTGGCATCGCCTCCCGAGGCGGGCTCGCTCGTCCGATACGCCGCGGGGCTCGGAATGGTCTGGGGGTTGTTTCTCGGAACGGCCGTCATGGGGTTCAGCCTCTTGGTCGCGGCGATCGTCCGGCTCACGAAGGCGCTCGACGCGAACCGTTCGAAGGACCACGCCGTCTGAGACGGCTGATCCCTCCCGCATGAACCGGGACAAAGCCCTTCGCGATTTGATTTCGAAGCTCCTCGACTGGGAGGACGCGCACGTTTCCTTCGACACGGCGGTCGAGGGAATCCCCGCGGAGCTCCGCGGAGCACGCCGCGACGGCGTGCCGCACTCGCCCTGGCAGCTCCTCGAGCATCTCCGCATCTGCCAGAACGACATCCTGGAGTTCTGCCGGAACCCGGATTACGTCGAGCGGAAATTCGAAGACTACTGGCCCGGCACCGCCGCGCCGCCGAGCCCGGGCGCCTGGGACGACAGCGTCGCCGCCTTCCGCCGCGACCGCGAGGCGCTCCAGGACCTCGCTTCGGATCCGGAGGTCGACCTCTTCACCACGATCCCTCACGGGACCGGACAGACTTATCTCCGCGAGCTCGTGCTCGTCGCCGACCACAACGGGTACCACGTCGGTCAGCTCGTCCTGCTGCGGCGGATCCTCGGGGCGTGGCCGAAATCGGAGTGACGCGCCGTCTTTCTCCGGAGCGGATTGCGGAGGCCGCAAGTGTCATCGACCCGGTCTTTCTCGACTCTCCCCAGTTTCTCGCGGAGTCTTTCGGTCGGGATCTCGACTGCCGCCTGGCCGTAAAGGTCGAGACGATGAACCCGATCCGGTCGTTCAAGGGCCGCGGGACCGAGTTTCTGATGGCCTCGATCGACGGACAACCTCACCTCGTGTGCGCGACCGCGGGCAACTTCGGGCAGGGTATGGCGTGGTCGGCGCGCAAGCGGGGTTTCCCGCTCACCGTCTTCACGGGCACGACGGCCAATCCTCTCAAGGTCGAGCGCATGCGAGCGTTCGGCGCCGACGTGCGTCTCGTCGGGAAAGACGTCGAGGAGGCCCACGACGCTGCGAAAGAGTTCGCGGCCGGGAGCGGTGCGCGACTGATCGAGGACGGCCGGGACCGGGAGATCGCCGAAGGCGCGGGCACGATCGGCGTCGAGCTCTTGCGCTGGCCGGAGCCGTTCGACGCGATCGTCGTTCCGCTCGGGGACGGAGCGCTGCTCGCGGGGATCGCGAGCTGGGTGAAGGCGCATCAACCGGCCACCCGAATGATCGGCGTGTGCGCGAGCGGGGCGCCGGCGATGGAGCGGTCGTGGCGGGCGGGCCGCGTTGAGGAGCTCGACCGCGCGGACACGATCGCAGACGGAATCGCCGTGCGGAGTCCGTTCCCCGAAGCGCTCGACGACCTCACGGGCGTGGTGGACGACATCCTTCTGGTCGACGACGGCGAAATCGTGGCGGCGATCCGCCGCGCGCACGCGGATCTCGGAATCGTGCTCGAGCCGGCCGGCACGGCGGCGATGGCGGCGGTGTTCGCCCATCTCGACCGGTTTCGCGGCCAGCTCGTCGCCGTGATTCTCACCGGAGGCAACGCCACCAGCGATCAGATGCGGCAGTGGCTGGCATCGTGAGCCCCTTCGCCCTCCGCAAGGCGACGCTGGAGGACCGCTCCGCTCTCGAGCGGCTGATCGCGGCCTCTGCGCGGGGCCTTTCTCTTCCCGACTACACTCCTGCGCAGGTCGAGGCGGCCCTGGGGTCCGCCTTCGGTGTGGACAGCGAGCTGATTCGGGACGGGACGTATTTCGTGGCCGAAGCGGACGGATGCATCGTCGGCTGCGGCGGCTGGAGCCGGCGCGCGACGCTCTTCGGGAGCGACGCTCAGCCGGGGCGCCGATCGGAGCTCCTGGATCCGGCCGCCGACTCCGCGCGCATCCGCGCGTTCTTCGTCCATCCGGACTGGGCACGGCGCGGGATCGGCCGGGCCATCCTGGAAAGATGCGAGGAGGAAGCGCGAGATTTCGGCTTTCGCTCCGCGGAGCTCCTGGCGACGCTGCCCGGCGTCCCGTTTTATCGCTCGCTCGGCTATGAAGGTGAGGACCGGACCCGGCACACCCTTCGCGACGACATCACGATCGATTTCGTGCCGATGAGGAGGTCGCTCGCGTGAGAGCTCTGGCGATGACGGCCCTTCTGCTGGCGGCCGCGTGCTCGCGGCCCGGCCCGTTCGGCCACTTCGTCGGAACGGTCAAGACGGAGTGGATCGAGCCGGACCGGAAGATGCGGCTCCTCGACGACTTCGCCTACGTCGATCCGTCCGGCGTCGAATGGAAAGCACCGAAGGGCTCGGTCGTGGACGGCGCCTCGATTCCTCAGGTCTTGTGGAGCGTCGTCGGCTCGCCCTATACCGGCGAATACCGCAACGCCTCCGTCGTCCACGACGTCGCCTGCGAGGAGCGCGACAGGACGTGGCAGGACGTCCACCGGATGTTCTACGAGGCCTGCCGCGCCGGCGGCGTGGGGGAGCAGAAGGCGAAGCTGATGTACGCGGCGGTCTACCACTTCGGCCCGAAGTGGGGGCCGGGAGGAACGAGCATGTTCTTCCTGCGCACGATGCCGGTGGAGAAAGAGTTCGCGCAGTTGAAGACGTTCGTCGAAACGGAGAATCCTTCTCTCGAGCAGATCGAGAAGTTCGAGCCGCGCCGGTGATGCAGCAGTTTCGCATCACGGTCGTGGGCTTCGCGTTCGCGCTACCGTAGCGCCGGGGCGTCTACCGATTCTCGATCGGGACGTAGGGCTGCGGGTACTCGGGACCGATGTATTCCGCGCGCGGCCGGATCAGCCGGTTGTTCGCGTACTGCTCGAGGACGTGCGCGGTCCAGCCGGCGATGCGCGACACGGCGAAGATCGGCGTGTAGACGTCGGGAGGGATTCCGAGCATGTAATAGACGGACGCGGAGTAGAAGTCCACGTTGGAATTCAGCTTCTTCTCCTCGTTCAGGATCTTCTCGATCCGGCGCGACATGTCGTACCACTTCGTCTCGCCGGACGACTCCGCGAGCGCCTTCGACATCGCGCGCAGGTGCGTGGCCCGCGGGTCCTCCGTGTGGTACACGCGGTGCCCGAAGCCCATGATCTTTTCTTTCCGCTGGAGCTTGGCGTGGATGAAGTCATCCACGCGGTCGAGCGACCCGATCTCGAACAACATCCGGATCACGGCCTCGTTCGCGCCCCCGTGGAGGGGCCCTTTCAGGGTCGAGACCGCCGAGGTGATCGCCGAGTGCATGTCCGCGAGCGTGGCTGCCGTGACCCGCGCGGCAAAGGTCGAGGCGTTCAGCTCGTGGTCGGCGTGGAGGACGAGGGCCATGTCGAACGCGCGCTTTGCTTCCGCGCTCGGGCGCGTGCCGTTCAGCATCCGCAGGAAATCCTCGGCGTGGGAAAGCGAAGGATCGGTTTCGATGACCGGCTTACCGTCCCGGATCCGGTGATGGGCCGCGACGATCGTGGCGATCTGCCCGGTCAGGCGAACCGCCTTGCGCATGTTTCCGGGGCGGCTCATGTCCGCCACGTCCGGGTCGGTCTCGGCCAGCGCGGAGACCATTGTGCGCACCGCGTCCATCGGGGTCAGGTGCGGGACGAGCGAAGAAAGAAGGTCCAGCATCGGCGGCGGGAGGGCGCGCTCGGCGCCGATCGAGCGCCGCAGTTGGTCGAGCTCCTCGCGCCGCGGCAGCTTCCCTTCCCAGAGGAGGAAGCAGACTTCCTCGAAAGTCGAGTGGTCCGCGAGCTCGTGGATGTCGATGCCGCGGTAGGAGAGGATCCCGCGTTCCCCGTCGATGTAGCAGATCGACGAGTCGGCGGCGACCACGTCTTCGAGCCCTTCCTTGAAACCCTTGACCTCGACCATCGTGCGGACTCCGATGCTGTGCGGCCTCTCGCGCCGCGGTCTCCCGCTACGCCTCGACCGCTCTCGGGATCGCCGGATCGAGCCCCCGGAATTGCGCGAGCCAGGCCCGCCTTTCCGCGCGGAGCCTGTCCACGAGCTCCCGATACTTCTCCGGGGTGTAGTAGGTCTTCGGGCCGTACTTCGCGAGGTCGACGCCGGGCACGGTCGCGGGCACCTCGTAGCCCCAGTCCGGGTCCTTCTCCCACGCGATCCCTTCCTTGGCGATCTGCTTCATGATCTCGGTCGAGACCCGGATCGTGACCTTCTCGCCCGGGAATCCGTCGTTGGCCCCGACCGAGCCCGTGTTCAGGATGTAGGCCTCCATGTCGGGGTTCTTCCGGAAAATCTGCAGGAGCCTGTTTCCTTCTTCCGCCTCGGGTCCGACGATGAAGGGATTGGTCCCCACTTCGCGCTTCGCCTGGCCGGCCTTCGTCGGATCGCCCGCCGAAGTCTCGATCGACTCGCCGAGCATGAAGTATGCCGCCGCCTGCTCGTCGGTCAAACGCGCGCAGACCGGAACGACGTCGTTTCTCCGCGTGATGAAAACGATCTTGTTCGCTTTCTCGAGATCGATTCCCTCTCCCGTGCCCTGGATGTACTTTCGCAGGACCACCCCCCGGCCGTTGGACGTGATCGAGGTGTCGAGGAAATCCACTTTCCCGTTCTCGTCCAGCTTGATGTTCTCGTAGACCGCGGTCGGGTTCGTCGCGGCGCCCCAGAGCACGGTCTGCGAAGGCTCGAGCCCTTCGGTCTTGATGTAGAAGCCGTCCTCGGTCCCAAATGCCGCTCCCTCGGGGGTCATCAGAACGACGTCGTCCTGCTTGATGATCGCGCGCTCCGGTTCCTTCAAGCAGTGATCGTGGAGGGTCAGGGTCGTCTTCCCCGTTCCGGAGAGGCCGAAAAGAAGGAACCCGACGTCGCGGAGCTCGCCGTTCGGTCCGACGACGCGCAGGACTTTGGAGCCCGCGTGGAGACCCAGACCGCCCCGCCGCTTGATCCAGTACATCGCCTGTCGGAGCATCGATTTCTTCGCTTCGCCGGGATAGTCGGTACCGAGGATGTACGTGTAACCCTGGTCCACGTCGAGGAAGATCAGCCGCTCTTTCCAATCGGGCACGTAGACGGAGATGAAGTCCGGCTCCGCCGACGAGTCGGAGGGAAAGAGCATGTTGTGCCACATGAAGGCGATGCGCGCGTACTCCTTCGGAACGTAGAGCCGGCAGTGGATCGGCACTTCCGGGCTCATTCCCATCCGGCGGTCGACCTGGATGAGCTCCATTCGAGAGACGTTCTCCTGGACCTGCCGGATCGTCTCCTCGGCCCGGTCGCGTTCGATCGGCTGCTGCATGACGCCGATCGGGACCCCGTTGGCGACCACGTAGGTGTTCTTCGCGGAGCGGTTCTTGACGCGCGTGGCGTACACCGGGGAGCCGTACTCGCTGGTCTTCTCTCCAGGGCGCGCGAGCTCCCGGAGCTCTTCGCGCGTCAGGTCCTTCAGAATCCGCCTCGCTCGGACGGTGCGGGGGGAAATCACATCAACAGTGGCCATTGATCTTCCTTTCGGTCATCGGCCAGTCGGCGAAAACGAACGCTAATCCTATCAAGGAACGGCTCTTAGAGCCCGATTTCCTCCGCGATCGGCCTCAGCGCCTCGATCGTGAACGCGATGTGCTCTTCCAGAGGTCGGGGCAGGCCCGCCGCTCCGCCGGAAATGTCCTCCCGGTTTACGGAGCGGGCGAACGCCTTGTCCTTCAACCGCTTGATGACCGAAGAGACCGGCAGATCGACGACCTGCTTCGAGGGGCGCACCTTGACGCACGCTCCGATGAATCCGACGAGCTCATCACAGGCATAGATCGCCTTCTTCATCGGGGTGTCGCGCGGGACGCCCATGTAGTTCGCATGGGACTCGATCGTCCGGACCATTTCCTCGTCGTAGCCCCGCTCGCGGAGGATCCGACCGCCCACGTGGAGATGGCAGTCCTCGGTCGGGTTCTGCTCGTAGTCGAAGTCGTGCAGGAGACCGATGATCCCCCAGTGCTCGACCTCCGCGGGATCCGTGACGCCGAACCAGTGCGCGTAGGCCCGCATCGCCTCTTCGACCGCCCGTCCGTGGCGCCGCAGGGCGTCCCCGTGTGTGAACTCGAAGAGAAGCTCCTGCGCCTCCTGCCGCGAAGGCCAGCGGCCGCCCGTCCCCATTTCGCGATTGTACCCGCGCGGCCGAAGCGCCCGGAGGCGCCGTTGCACACGCTGTTGTGCAGCCTGATCGGGTTTTCCCGGTCACCCTGCAAGAAAGACGTTGCTTTCGGGAGAAATGACCGTAGAATCTTGCAAATCTTGCGAAAAAAGGAGCGCGGAATGCCGAAGGCGAAGATCCTGAAGTTCGACGCGGCGGGGCCGGGTCTGACGAAGTCGGAGATTCTCAAAGTCTGCGAGGCGGAGAACGTGCGGTTTCTGAGACTGCAGTTCACCGACATCTTCGGGGTGATCAAGAACGTCGAGATTCCGAAATCGCAGTTCGAGAAGGCGCTCGACGGCGAGATCCAGTTCGACGGCTCTTCGATCGAGGGGTTCACGCGGATCGAGGAATCCGACATGAACCTCGTCCCTGCTCTGGACTCGTTCGCGATCTACCCCTGGGCGCACAGCGGCGGCAACAAGGTCGCCCGGCTCATCTGCGACGTCTACAACCCGGACGGTTCGCCTTTCCCCGGCTGTCCGCGGCAGACGTTGAAGAAGCAGATGGACCGTGCCTCGGCGCTCGGGTACGTCATGGTGACCGGTCCGGAGGCGGAGTTCTTCCTCTTCCGGCGCGACGAAAACGGCGAAGCGGTCGTCGATACGCACGATCAGGGCGCGTATTTCGATCTGACTCCGGTGGACCGGGGGGAAGAGGCGCGCCGGGACATCGTGCTCGCGCTCGAGCAGATGGGCTTCGAGGTCGAGGCGGCGCATCACGAAGTCGCGCCCGGCCAGCACGAGATCGATTTCAAATACGCCGATGCCGTCACGACCGCCGATCGCGTCTCGACCTTCCGCTTCATCGTCAAGAAGGTTGCCCTCGACCACGGTCTCCACGCGACGTTCATGCCCAAGCCGATCTTCGGAGTCAACGGCTCCGGCATGCACACTCACCAGTCGTTCCTCGACAAGCGCGGCAACAACGTCTTCTACGACCCGAAGGCGAAATACCAGCTCTCGAAGACCGCGCTCCATTACACCGGCGGAATTCTCCGGCACGCGAAGGCGTTCGTCGCGATCACCAACCCGCTCGTCAACTCCTACAAGCGCCTGGTGCCCGGCTACGAGGCGCCGGTCAACGTCGCGTGGTCGATGCGCAACCGATCGCCGCTCGTCCGCATCCCGGCGCGCCGCGGCATGGGGACCCGCATCGAGGTCCGCATGCCCGATCCTTCGTGCAACCCCTACCTCGCATTCACGGTCATGCTGGCCGCCGGGCTGGACGGGGTCAAGAACCGGATGGATCCGGGCGAGCCGGTGGATCGGAACGTCTTCAAGATGAGCGAGAGGGAAAAGCGGCGCCTGCGGATCGACCAGCTGCCGGCAAACCTCTCCGAGGCGCTCGACAACCTGTGGAAGGACGAGGTCGTCAAAGACTCGCTCGGCGACCACATCCTGAAGCACTTCATGGAAGCCAAGCGCGGCGAGTGGGCCGAGTACATCTCTGTCGTGCAGCCGTGGGAAACGGAGAAATACCTGGAAACTTACTGAGTTCTCCTTCGAGCTCCGAATTTTATAAGGCTGAGTTGGCGCTCTGCCTTATTTTTTATGGCGATATTGCGAGACGAGTCCTTGCGCGTGGGAGACGAGTCCTTACGCGAGCGGCTTCGGAGAGGTCCGGCGGTTCTTCTCGACGGCGCGATGGGAACCGAACTCCAGAGGCGCGGCGCCGATACGCGCCTGCCCCTCTGGAGCGCGCGGGCGCTTCTCGAATCGCCGGACCTCGTTTTCGCGATTCACAAGGACGAGGTCTCGGCCGGGGCGGAGGTCCTGACCGCGAACACGTTCCGCACGCATCGGCGAAGTCTCGCAAAGGCGGGCCTCGAACCGAGGAGCCACGAGCTCACTCTCCTTGCGGTCCGGCTCGCGCGCGAGGCCGCGGGAGAAGCGGGCCACCGCGTCTTCGTCGCCGGATCGTTGTCGCCGCTCGAGGATTGCTACCGGCCGGACCTCGTCCCCGACGACCTGGCACTCGAAAGCGAACACCGCGACCAGGCCGAGTCGCTGGCGGCGGCGGGAGTCGACGTGATCCTGCTGGAGACGCACAACACGGTTCGGGAGCTCGTCGCCGCGGCGCAGGGGGCGCGGAAGACCGGTCTCCCGTTCGTCGCGTCGATGTTGACCGACGGGAGCGGCCGCATGCTTTCGGGCGAGCCGATCGAGACCGCCGTTCGCGCGCTCGAGCCTCTCGAGCCCGACGCGCTTTCGATCAACTGTGTGCCGGCGCGTCGGCTCGCCTTCGATTTGACCCGACTCGCCGTCGCGGCGCCGGACGTTCCTCTGGGTGCCTACGGGAACCTGGGCGTGCCCGAAGACGACTCGGGCTGGCGTTTCTCCGACGAGGTGCCGCCCGACGCCTACTCCAGCTGTGCGCGCCGCTGGATCGCGATCGGCGCGCGCCTGGTCGGCGGCTGCTGCGGCACGACTCCGGCCCACACCGCGGCGGTTCGCTACGCGATCAGCATTGCGTCGCCGTAGGAATAGAAGAGGTAGTCGCGGCGGATCGCTTCGGCATAAGCCGCGAGCACGTTTTCCGTGCCCGCGAACGAGCAAACCAGCATGAGAAGCGTCGAGCGGGGCAGGTGGAAATTCGTCAGCAGCGCGCCGACCGACCGGAATTCGAAGCCGGGAGTGATGAACAGGTCGGTCGAAAAGGAGAGGTCTCCGGAGTCACGCTCCCTGCTGCCCGGGAGACGCGCCCACGCTTCGAGCGCTCGCGTCGCAGTCGTTCCGACGGCGACTATGCGCCGTCCGCTTTCGCGCGCCGCCCGGAGAGACGCGATGGTCTTCTCGGGAACCAGGACGTCTTCGGCGTCGAGACGGTGATCCGCGGTGTCGGCCGCGATGACCGGTTTGAACGTTCCGGCGCCGACGGCGAGCGTGACGTCGGCGATCTCGATGCCGCGCGATTCGAGCTCCGAGAACGTCTCCGGCGTGAAGTGGAGCCCGGCCGTCGGCGCCGCCACCGCGAGCGGCTCGCGCGCGTAGACGGTCTGGTAGCCGATCCGATCTTCTTCGCGATCCGGCGCGCCGGCTTCCCGGCGGATGTAGGGAGGCAGGGGGACGTGGCCGATCCTCTCGAGGAGCTCCTCGGATAGAGGACGATCGAACTCGACGAACCGCCGTGCCTCTTCGTCGACGTCGAGAACGGCGGCGCAGATCTTCTCGTCGAACCGGATCGAGCGGCCGCTCTTCGCGCGGCGGCCGGGCTTTGCGAGAGCAAGCCAGCGGCGGCGTTCGGTCGTGAGCGGACGAAGAAGAAACAGCTCGACCAATCGGTCGCGCTCGTCGCGGCCGTAGAGCCGCGCCGGCCGCACCTTGACGTCGTTGCGCACGACCAGGTCGCCGGGCTGGAGGAGCTCCGGCAGCTCGCGAAAAGAGCGGTGCGCGATCGCTCCCGAAGCGCGGTCGAGGGTCAGGAGCCGGCTCGTACCGCGCGGCGGCGGATGTTGTGCGATGCGCTCCGCCGGCAGGTCGTATCCGAAAACGTCCACCCTCACGAACGCTAGGGTAATCTCCCCGCGCGATGGCGAGCGACTATCCCGAGGGGCGCGGGCGCGTGCAGATCCAAGCCGGCGGCCTCGAGATCGATGGAATTTCGATCGCGGGGCACGAGTCGTTCTACAAGGTGCCGGCGTTCAAGTGTCTCCTCGAGTTCGGCCGCGCGCCGGACGACGTCGTCGGGTACTCGACCGTCTGCCTGACCCATGGGCACCTCGACCACGCCGCTGGCCTCGCTCATCACGCGTCCCGGCGGCGGCTGACCGGTCTACGGGCGGCCCGCGTCTTCGCGCCGGAAGAGGCCGTGCCGGACCTCGAAGCGTGGCTCGCGATCTCGCAGAGGCTGGAGAACGTGGACTACGGCGCGCACGTGACCCCGGCCGTGCCGGGCGAGAGCGTGTTGCTCCGGAACGACCTCGAGCTGAAGTTCCTGCCGGGGCGACACCGGGTTCCGACGGTCGGCTACCTCTTTTCCGAGGTCCGGAAGAAGCTCACCGACGAGCTGATCGGCCGGCCGGGAGAGGAAATCGCAGCCCTGCGCGCCGCTGGCGGCGAGGTCACGCGCCGCGAAGAGATCCCACTGCTCGCGTACCCGGGGGACTGCGGCCCGGAGATTTTCGACGCGGCGCCCGAGCTCTTCCGTGCGCGCGTGCTGCTCATCGAATGCTCGTTCCTGGCGCCCGACGACCTGGACCGCGCCCGGGAGTACGCACACATCCACCTGGACGACATCGCCGAGCGGGCTTCGCTCTTCGACAACGAGGCGATCGTGCTGACGCACTTCTCGTTGCGGTACCGGCCGGAAGAAATCCGGGAAGCTCTCGGAACGCTGCCGGCCGAGGTCGCGGATCGGGTGATCCCTTTCCTGCCCCGGCCGGCCGCGGCCGAGTGGCCGGTCCCGCCACCGGCCAATCCGATTTACTGACCGCGCTTTCGCACTTCCTACTTGTGGATCTGGATGTTGCCTCCCGATCGGAACCTTATGGATCGGCTCGAAGCGAAGGCAATGAGGCGCGCCCCTCATTCTCGCAGGGCGCGCCCCTCAATCTCGAAAGGAGGACGAGAGACCGGAACTACATCTTCGCGGCGCCTGCCCGCGTCCTAGGGAAGCGGGGCGGTCTCGATCATTGGCGCCCCTTCGCCATGAAGTTTTGCGCATACCGCGTCGGGCATTCGCGCCGCGCCCGCCCGTATAATCAGCCTCTCCCAGCCTCGTCCGGAAGGAGTCATCGATGCCAACCTTGGATGCCGATAAGAAAGCAGCCTCCGGCGTCGGCCTGGAGCAGAAGGAGGATGCGCTGACGGTGATCGACCGGCGGACCGGGAAGTCCTACGAGATTCCGATCGCCGAAGGGACGATCCGTGCGATCGATCTGCGCCAGATCAAGATCGACGCCCAGGACTTCGGGCTAATGTCCTACGACCCTGCGTTCATGAACACCGCCTCGTGTAAGAGCCGTATCACGTTCATCGACGGGGACGAGGGAATCCTGCGCTACCGCGGCTACCCGATCGAGCAGCTCGCCGAGAAGTCCAGCTACCTCGAGGTCGCGTACTTGCTCCTGAACGGGGAGCTGCCGACGCAGGCGCAGTACGACGAGTGGGTGCATCACATCACGTTCCACACGATGCTCCAGGAGTCGTTGAAGAAGTTCATGGACGGCTTCAACTACGACGCGCACCCGATGGGGATGCTGATCGGGACGGTTGCCGCGATGTCGACCTTCTACCCGGACGCACACGACATCCACGATCCGGTGTCCCGGCAGACCCAGGCCTGGCGCCTGATCGCCAAGATGCCGACACTGGCCGCCCTGGCCTACCGGCACAGCATGGGGATGCCTTACATCTATCCGGACAACGATCTCTCGTACACCGAGAACTTCCTGAACATGCTGTTCAAGATCCCGTCGGCGAGCTGGCGTCCCGACCCCGTGCTGGTTCACGCGCTCGACGTCCTCTTCATCCTCCATGCCGACCACGAGCAGAACTGCGGCACTCACGCGATGCGGGGAATTGGCTCCTCGCACCCGGATCCCTATTCCGCCGTCGCGGGCGCGGCGGCGGCGCTCTACGGGCCGCTGCACGGCGGAGCCAACGAAGAGGTCTTGAAGATGCTTCAGGAGATCAGCTCGGTCTCCCGCGTTCCGGGCTTCATCAAGGAGGTCAAAGAGGGCAAGGGCGAGAAGCGGCTGATGGGCTTCGGCCACCGCGTCTACAAGAACTATGACCCGCGGGCCAAGATCATCAAGCGCATCGCCGACGAAGTCTTCGCGGTAACGGGGCGCAATCCTCTGCTCGACATCGCTCTGGAGCTCGAGAGGATCGCGCTCCAGGACGACTACTTCGTCAAGCGCAAGCTCTACCCGAACGTCGACTTCTACTCCGGCCTGATTTACCAGGCGATGGGCTTCCCGACCACGGTCTTCACGGTTCTGTTCGCGATCCCCCGCACCGCCGGCTGGATCGCCCAGTGGGAGGAGATGCTGGCTGATCCCGAGCAGAAGATCGCTCGGCCGCGCCAGGTCTATCTCGGCCCTGGCGAACGCAACTTCGTCCCGATCGATCGACGCTAGAGCGCTCCGTCCACGTCAGAGGTGGGCGCTCCTCGGCGCGGCGCGCGCGGCTGGCCAAATTGTTCAGCCGGTGTACGGCCGCTTGAGCCTGTCGCCCCGGTGAGGGCGATCCGACACGGTGCCAACCCCTTCGTGGGAATAGGTCTTCTCTCCGGATGGCCGGTCCCTCTGGAAGCGACGTGGCGTGCCGGTCGGAACAATCTGCGCCGGGCGATCCGGCCGAAGTGGAGAGGATCTTCGAATCCTTCGTGGTCGAGGGCTCGAGTGAACGAGGCAGTTGCCAGGCATCCGGCCTTCGTCATAGGCTGCAAGAATCAATAGGCCACGTGCGCCTGAGCAACGTCATCGTCACCGCCAGTCCAAGATCCGGATGCAGTGGAACCACGTCGATCCAAGGTCACGAACCGAAATCGAGGAGGCTCTAAAGAAGGTCAGGAACTGAAAGGGAGGAGGCTCTGATATGGCAAGTACCGCTGGAGCAACCCCGGGGGCCGCTGCCGTACCACATGGGGAAGTGGCCGTCAGTCGATGGTGGCGGGTGGTGGGCGGACTCTTGATGAATCTGGCACTGGGTTCGCTTTACGCCTGGAGCGTCTTCGTCGCACCTCTCGAGAAAGAGTTCGGCTGGAAGCGGGCGGACACGTCCCAGGTGTTCACCTGGGCGGTCGTCGTGTTCGCCATCGCCTTCATCCTCGCGGGTCGATTGCAGGACAAGCTCGGTCCCTTCTTCATATCGCTGACGGGCTGCATTCTCTTAACCGCGGGCTTCTTGCTCTGCGCCAAGACCACCAGTCTCACGTACCTGATCGTCTGCTTCGGCGTCATCGTCGGAATCGGCAACGGTTTCGGCTACGCGACGCCGATCCCGGTCATGGCGAAATGGTTCCCGGACAAGCGCGGCCTGGCCGTCGGGCTGGCCGTGGCCGGCTACGGAGGCGGCTCGGCCATCTTCGGTCCTCTCTCTAACCTGTGGCTCATCCCGACGTACGGCTGGCGCACGACCTTCACCGTGCTGGGACTCGTCTTCTTCGTCATGACGCTCGTCGGATCGTTGCTGTTGAAGAATCCTCCGGTCGGGTACCGCCCGGCCGGCTGGGCGCCCGCCCCTGCGTCCAAGGTTGCAGCGACGACCTACGAGTTCCGTCCGGGCGAGATGTTGCGCACCCCCACGTTCTACTTCATGTGGGTCGCCTACGCTCTGGGCACCTCGGCGGGCCTCATGGTCATCAGCCAGCTCGTGCCGTTCGCAAAGTCTGTGGGCGTCGCGGCCGCGGCGCTCGCGGCCATCAGTCTGATCATCGGAGCCGCGGGCAATGCCTCGGGCCGGATCTTCTCGGGCTGGATGTCCGACGCGCTGGGGCGGTTGAACGTCCTGCGCCTGATGATCGGGATCTCGGCCGTATCCATGTTCATTCTGCCGCATACCGGCGCCCTTTTCGCGGTCCCCATTCTCCTATACGTCATGGTCTTCATCGTCTACTGGTGCTACGGCACGCAACTGTCGGTGAATGCCTCGACGACCTCCGACTTCTGGGGCACGAAGAACGCCGGCATCAACTACGGCCTGCTTTTCACCGCCTGGGGCGTAGCAGGCATCATCGGACCCAGGATCGGCGGCAAGCTCTTCGACAAATATAAGGACTACAAGTACGCCTTCTACACCGCTGGGGTCCTCGCGATCGTCGCTCTCCTCTTTGAGCTGCTGGCCAGGCGGCCGACACCGCCGAGGGAGATGAGGGCGTAGAGGAGCGAGTGTGCGGGTCGTGATGAACGTGATATACACGGGGCAGGCGCCTGCGCGCCGGGAACCATCCTGGTCCGCAGTCGCCGAGCCTCTGAAACCTGAGGCTGTGTAGCGAAAGAGATTCGATTAGAGGGGGAGGCCCACGGTGCCGGGATCTCTTGATCTGGCACCCGTGGGCCACGTTCCGAAAGTTCTGGTTCTGCCCTATGTCCTGCGATCTTTCTTGCGACGTCCTTCCCGGCCGAACCCCTATCTGGAGGCGTCGCCCTCTCCGCGGGGATGAGGCTTTCCCAGAACCAACAGGAGGTGCGAATGGCTGAAACCACGTTTCCGAAACACAAGGTCTTGCCCTGGCCGGCGGTCCCGCCCCCGACTCCCGATGAGGTCTACGCAGGTCTCACCGATCAGGCGAAGGAGTACCCGCTTTCGCTGGAGGCGCAGTTACGGCAGACGGACAATTTCAAGAAACCCGAGTGCTTGACCACGATCCGGGTCCTCGACCTGAGCAAGGGGATGATCATCGGCAACTGGTGCTCCTCGATGCTCTCGGAGCTGGGCGCCGACACGATCAAGTGCGAGCCGCCGGCCGGCGATCCGTTACGCTGGCAGACGCCCTTCGGCCGCAAGGAGTACATGTTCAAGGACGCCGAGACGGGCGAGCCGATCGGCCTGCACTTCCTCCACGAGATGAGGAACAAGCAGTCCATCACGCTCGATCTCGAGAAGGAAGAGGGCCGAGAGCTCTTGAAGAAGCTCGTCGTCCACTGCGATGTCCTGATCGAGAATTACCCGCCTGGGCAGTTCGACGCTTGGGGAATCGGCTATCGACAATTGAAGGAGATCAACCCGCGGCTCGTCTACGCTTGGGTAGGACAGAAGGGCCAGTGGGGTCCCTCCAAGGACAAGCCGGGTAACCTGGATCCGACCGCACAGGCGGCCTGCGGGTTCGTCCACGGCACGGGTCTCCCGAAGGAGTTCGGCGGGCGGCCCACCCGCTCGGCCATGTGGATGGCGGACCATGTTGGCGGCACCGCGACGGCAATGGGTATCCTGGCCGCGCTTATCTATCGCGACAAGGTCTCGGGCAAGGGCCAGTTCGTGGAAGGGACCGCGGCGGAAGGCGTCATCCGGATCCTGGATTACAACTGGGCCTGGTACGGGTTCGACGGGAGCATCCGGCCCCGCTACGGCAACTGGGACCTCGCGATCAATATCTACGCCGTCAACCCCTGCAAGGACGGCTACTTCATGGTCGGAGGCGGGCACGACCGCCTCTGGTACCGGATCTGGCGGACGGTGGGCCAGACACGTTCCGACCTGGAGGACGAGATCTTAGACGACAAGAGCCTGCGCGTGGTCGTGGCGCGGCTTCCGCACTTGAAGCAAGTGAAGACCTATACGGTTCTCGCCGATTGGCAGAAGGACTTTTCCCGGGCGGACGCGATGCGGGAGCTGCTCGCTCAGCAGGTCGCGTCCGGCGGCGTGAACTACATCGACGAGGTCGCCGAGGACCCGCACTTCAAATACCGCGGGCACGTCGACGAGTTCGAGGACCGGCTCTACGGGAAGGTTCTCTACGGCACGACGCCGTTCATCGCGCACAAGGCTCCGGGCCGCCTGAAATGGATCGGCCGGCCGCTCGGATACGACAACGAAGAGATCTACCTGAAGCTGCTGGGACTTGGGCCGACGGATGTCGCCGGGCTCAAGAAGCGCGGCGTGGTCTAGGTCCGGGAACCAGGAGGTAAAACAAGATGGCAACCGCACCCGATTTCGAAACCTATTGTCAGCAGCTCTTCGACCATAAGACGGCTGCCGGAAAGCCGGAAGTGCTGAAGGGCTATCGCGTCTTATCCTGCACGCAGTACATCCTCGGTCCCTCCTGCGCGAGCTATCTGGCCGAGCTGGGAGCCGAGGTCATCAAGATCGAGGCGCCGAGACGCGGCGAGCCGATGCGTCACACGACCCCGTTCAACGAACCCCTTCTCTACCCGCTCTCCCGCTGGGTTCCGGAGGCGGGCACGGGCCTGGGCTTCTTCGGGGCCAACCCCAACGAGGAGTTCGTCAGCCTCGACTTCCACCGGCCGGAGGCGAGGCAGGCCATGTTGGAGCTCGCGGCCAAGTCGGACGTGATGGTCCAGAACTACCGGCCGGGGACCTTCGACCGGTGGGGGATCGGGTATCAGCACCTTTCCAAGGTCAACCCCCGCCTCGTCTACCAGTGGCTGGGCGGGTTCGGGGGCTGGGGGCCGGGACGCGTCCGGGCCTCCTACGACATCCTGGGCCAGGCCATGGGCGGCGCCTTCGGGATCACCGGCGAAGCCGCAGACCGGGGCGGGACGCCGGCCAAGCACACGATCTGGCTGGCCGACTACTGGGGCGGCATGATGGCCGCCGTCACGATCCTGGCAGCTCTTTACTGGCGGGACAACGTCTCCGGGGAGGGGACCTTCATCGAGTACTCGCAGGTTCATGGCGTCACGCGGCAGCTCGAGTCCGCCCTTCCGCTCTATGGCCGGTACGGTATCCGGAGGGAACGCTGGGGCAACTGGGACACGGAACTCTGCGTGCATGGAATCATCCAGTGCGGCAAGTCCTCCTACCCGGACTCCAAGAATCCCCAGGAGGCCGAAGTCGGCTACATCCTGGTCAGCGCCTACACGGACGAGGATTTCAAGAAGCTCTGCGACGTCATCGGGAAGAAGGACCTGGCCACGACGTACGCCAAGCACGACGACCGCGTCAAGGCGGAGAACCAGACAACCGTCTACGAGGCTCTCGAGACGTGGGCGAAGGACAAGACCAAGGAAGACGTGGCCAAGCTCCTCGACAAGGCCGGCCTCAACAACCAGCCGGTCTGGAACGCGAAGGAGGTTTCCGAGAACCCGCACTGGAAGCTGCGCGGCGCGGTCCAGTGGATCGACGATCCCTACTACGGCGACATCCACCATCAGGGTCCGGCCTTCAAGATGTCCGAGACGCCGCCGCGTATCAAGTGGGCGCTGAAGCCCGTCGGCGCCGACAACGAGAAGGTGTACGGCCGGCTCCTCGGGTGGACGAAGTCGAAACTGGCCCAGATGGAAGAGGCGGAGGTGATCTGAAATGATCAAACAAGGCCTAGTGCTCACCTGCACCAAGGACGAGACCAAAAACTTCCTCGACCCGTATCCGTTCTGGAACTTCAGCGGCAACACGAAGTGCGCCACTTGCGACACCCTCTATGCCGTGAAGTTCGTCAAAGGCCAGCTCGTGAGCGGGCCCACGGTCAGCTCCGGGAAGGCCGACCTGCTGCCGGGCTACGCCGAGGACAAGAACGGCGCCGCGATCACCGGTGAAGGCAAGATCCGCCCGGCCCCGCAGTCGCGGCCCGATCCCTTCACCGGGCAGCAGAAGCAGGTCACGAAGAGTCTCCGCGGCAAGCCGTTGAGCGGCAGTCGTCTCAAAAAGGAAGATCTGGTGGGCAGCCGGGCCAAATTCATCGCGGACCTGCACAGGATCTGAAAGGAGACGAATCGTGGGTGAAACCGAAGCTCATCGCGGATCTGCGCAAGATCTAAAGAGGAGACGAGACGTGGGTGAAACCGAGAAAGGAAAGGAAGCGTCGAGTTACAAGTGCTGCGACTACTTCGAGGCGGCGCTGGACCCGAACATCCTGCGGGCGTACGTCGGCTACTGTAAGGCGCGGGCGTGGCCTTTCACCGTGATGGTTCCCATCGGCGGCTTCGACGACGAGTGTCCGAAGCCTCCGATCAAGAAGAAAGAAGCCGGCAAGGGATAGGCGTGGCCAATCTCCGTGAGGAGTTCGAGCGGCGTTACGGACCGCTCTGGTCCGGGGCGTCGTCTCTCTCGATCGAGGGCGTGACCCACGAGCTTCACGAGGTGATCCATCGGATCGGCTTCGGCTTCGAGGGAATCAAGATCATCGACGCGCCGCCGGTCGAAGCGGGCCGCTACGCCGTCCGTTTCTTTGACGGCGAGGTGCGGTGCGTCGTTTGCCTCGAGTTCGGGGCGGACTTGAACCTCTTGGAGGAGCACCGCGTCCACATCGCCGAGTGGCTGGGGGAGGCCTACTTCGAGACGGAATTCCAGGTGAATTGCCCCATGGATTTTTGAAGAGGAGAAGCCATGAAGGTCAAGTTCTATTACTCCAGCAAGGACAAGCCGGGTGAGCAGTACCCGTCCAACAACGCGGCCTGCGTGGAGAAGATCAAGGCGCTCAAGAGCCGGGGCGTCGACGCCGAGGCGGTCGACGTGGCCAATGTCGAGGACGTGTTTCGCCTCTATCACGCGGCCCTGACCGGTCCTCCCGCGACGGTGCGGGCCGTCTTCGGCATGAAGGGCGGGCTCGAGGCCGACTTCGGCCGCGCAACCCCCGCCCTCCTCGTCTGGGGCGACCCGAACGACCGATACCCCACGGACGCCTACCCGCGTCAGGATCAGGCCCGTGGGGGACTCGTGGGGTGCGAGAAGGCTCTCGACGACCTGACCAAGGAGCTCGCCAAGATACCGACAACCGAGGACGAGGAAGATCAGCCGGTGACCCGGTGAGCACGATCCCGGCAGAGTACCTCCCCCCGAAGGAGTATCGGCCCCAGCGAATCTACAAGCTCAAAGAGTTCGAAAGCTATCCGGACCCGCTGAACAGCACCGAGGAGCTTCTCGACAAGCAGGTGGCCGCCGGAAAGGGCGACAGCCGCGCCGTCCTGATCGACGACCGCGTCATCACGTACAAGCAGCTCCTGGGAGCGTCGAACAAGGTCGGCAACGCCTTGAAGAACCTGGGCGTCGAGGAAGCGGACCGGGTCATGCTCCGATCGCCCAACGTCCCGCCCGCCTTGTTCACGAACTTCGGCGTCTTGAAGCTCGGGGCCGTGATCGTTCCGACCTCGCCCATGCTCTCTCCCAACGAGATCGCGCACATCGCCAACAACGCGGAAGCCAAGGTCATCGTCGTGGCGGCGGCGTTTCTGGAGGGAGTCGTCAAAGCGCGGCCGAACCTGAAGACCGTGAAGCATGTGATCGTCTTCGGCGGGCAGCCGGAGGAGGTCAAGGCGCAGGGACTCCTCGCCTATGAGTCCCTCGTAGAAAACGAATCTCCCGTTCTCGATCCGGTGCGCCGCCCACGTACGGCGGTCTCCGTTCTCCTCTACACGTCGGGCACGACGGGCATGCCGAAGGGAACGGCGCACTACGTGGAAGAGGCTCTGATCGTCCCGGACACTTTTGGCAAATACGGGTGGAAGGTCGGACCGGATGACATCATCTGCGGCCCCGCCCCCATCTCGCTGGCCGCCGGCTACTCGACCGTGGCGACGATCCCCTTCCGGTTCGGTGCCGCGGCTTCACTCATCCCCAAGTTCACGCCTGAGGCGCTATTCGAGACGATCCAGAGCCACAAAGTGACGGTTTTGAGCGCCCTCCCCACGGCGTACCGCAAGATGCTCGAGGTCCCGGATGCGGAGAAGAAATACGACCTGTCGAGCCTTCGCGTCTTGACGGGCGGCGGCGAATCGCTGACGGCCAAGACCTATCTGGACTGGAAAGCTCGCTTCGGCCAGGAGATCTACGAGGGGCTCGGCACCACGGAGATGATGTACGTCTTCGTCTCGAGCGTCGTCACCCGAAAGGTGAAGCCTGGAGCGATCGGCACCGCGGTCCCCGGCTATGAGATCCAGGTCGTGACCGAGGAGGGCAAAGTCGCCAAGCCGGGGGAGCTGGGAAGGCTCTACGCGCGCGGTCCCACGGGAACCCTCTACTGGCGTCCGCTCGAGGAGGGTGGAAGCCTGCTCGAGAAGCAGAAGTCGCTCATTCGCGAAGGGTGGGTGCTGGTCGGTGACTTCGTCACGACGGACGAGGACGGGTACATCAGCTTCGTGTCGCGCGAAGAGGATCTGATCAAGAGCTCCGGTTACCGCATCGGTCCCGAGGAGGTGGAGGACGCTCTCTTGAAGCACCCCGCCGTGGCCGACGCGGGTGTGATCGGGGTTCCCGATACCATCCGCGGGCAGAACGTCAAGGCCTTCGTCATCCTGAAACCCGGTTATGCGCCGAGCGATGAACTAAAGCAGCAGATCATCGACAGCTGCCGGGAGCACATCGCGATCTACAAGCTGCCCCGGATCGTCGAGTTCGTCGCGGAACTTCCCCGAACGCCGCAAGGAAAGCTCCTACGGCGGATCTTGCGGGACAAGGACCTCGCCGCCGCGAGTAACGTAGTTTCCCGGAGTCCAGGAGGCGCATCGAGTATCCAGCCCTGAGCCGTCTCGAGGCCGAGCTCGACATCGTCCGGTGGGTTCTACAATCTCGCGGTGATCGATCTTCCGTCTCTCTTCGGGCAGATCGACATCTACCTCTTCGATCAGCTTCTCCGCGGCCGAATCGCTCCCGGAATGACCGTGTTGGACGCCGGCTGCGGCGATGGACGTAACCTCATCTTCTTCCTTCGCCAGGCCTACGAAATCTCCGGAGTCGATCCCGACGCCGATGCCATTCGCATCGTACGGTTACTCGCCGAGCGGCTTGCACCGCAGCTTCCGCTCTCGAACTTCCGGGTGGAGGCGGTGGAATCCAACAGCTTTCCCGATCACGCCGCCGAAGTCGTCATCAGCAGCGCGGTTCTTCACTTCGCCCGAGACGAGTCCCACTTCCAGGCGATGCTCCGCGGCACCTGGCGCCTCGTCAGGCCCAACGGCCTCTTCTTTTGCCGCCTCGCGTCCTCGATCGGCATGGAAAGCCGCTTCACCTCCCTGGGCGGAAGACGGTTCGCCCTGCCCGACGGCACCGAGCGATTTCTTGTCGACGAACCGTATCTCCTCGAACTGACTTCTGAACTCGGCGGCGCGCTGCTCGACCCGCTGAAAACCACAGTGGTCCAGGATCGCCGATGCATGACTACGTGGGTACTGAGAAAGGTCGCCTGACCCCTGGTGCAGCGGCGCCGACATCCGCGTCGTATAGTCCCTGCCCTATGAGCGAACCCGCCGTCGATTCCACTGCTTCCGCACGTCTCACGGTGGCGTCTTCCGACCTGGCCGACACGCTGAACCTTGAACCCGGGGACGCCTTTCCGCCCGTGTTCGCGACATCCCGAATGGTGGGTCTCATGGAGGTTGCGGCCTCGCGCATCCTCCGCCCCTATCTCCGCGAGGGTGAGGTCACCGTCGGCGTTTCCGTGGACGTCGTCCACATGGCCGCCACTCCCCCTGGTGCCACAGTGACCGCCACCGCGAAATTCGTGGGGCGTGACGGAAAACTCTTCCTCTTCGAGGTCTCGGCCGCGGACAACGCAGGCGAGATCGGTCGGGGCACACACAAGCGTGCCGTTGTCGCCACCGAAAGGCTCGTCGCCGGTGCGGCTCGTCGCGGTGCGGAGGCCTAGCAGGCGGCTGGACTCTTCGTCGCAGCCGGCTGCCACCAAACCCGCGGCGAGATGACGGAAGTCGACACGATACGAGGCGGCGCGGCGAGGTTTGAGGTCCTCGGACAGCGCCTGGAATACCGCTGGATCCGAACGCGGCCCGACGTCGCGCCGACGATCGTGTTTTTGCACGAAGGCCTGGGATGCCTCGCGATGTGGGGTGACTTTCCCGACCGTCTGGCGTCCGCGACCGGCTGCGGTGCGCTCGTTTACAGCCGGATAGGCTATGGCGCGTCCGACCCGGTGCGTGGACCGCGGCCGGTTCGCTTCATGCACGACGAAGCGCTCGACGTGCTCCCCGCCGTCATCGAACATTTCAAGCTCAAAGAGGTCGTCCTTTTCGGCCACAGCGACGGCGCGTCGATCGCGGTCATTTACGCTGGCGCGCGCCTGGGGCGCATTCGCGCGCTGGTCCTCGAAGCGCCGCACGTCTTCGTCGAGCGCATTTGCGTCGAAAGCATCGCGCGAATCGCTCGAGCGTACGAGACGACACGTCTGCGGGAGCGGCTCGCGCGGTATCACGGCGGCAATACCGACTCGATGTTCCGGACGTGGACCAACGTATGGCTCAGGCCGGAGTTTCGGCAGTGGAACATCGAAGAGTACCTGCCGGCCATCCAGAGTCCCGTCCTGGTCGTGCAAGGCGAGGACGACGAGTACGGTACCCTCCGCCAGGTCGATGCCGTCGTGACGCAGGTCGGCGGTCCGGCCAAATCGCTGGCGCTGGCGCACTGTGGCCACTCCCCGCACTCCGAGCGGCCGGATGAGGTGCTCGAAGCCGCCAGCCGATTTATCCGACAGGTACTCGGTCCCATTCGCGCTTGAGTTGCGGCACTGATATGACTATGATCCCATGACCATGGCTAAATCGCAGAGGACTGTCCCTGCCGGGGAGTTCAAATCCCGGTGTCTCGCGTTGCTTGATGAAGTGGCAGAGACCGGAAAGCCGCTCCTAGTGACGAAGCGGGGCAAGCCCGTCGCTCGCGTCGTTCCAGTGGAACTACCGCCCGGGCTCCTTCACAGCGTCAAGAAGGAAAAGGACCTCGTTTCCCCCATCGAGGAAGAGTGGGACGCGGCATCGTGATCGTGCTCGACACGCATGCGTGGATCTGGTGGGTCGCCGAACCCGACAAGCTCTCCGCGCGAGCTCGCCATGCGATCGACGCGGCCGAGGCTCTGGGTGTGTGCGCGATCAGCTGCTGGGAACTGGCCATGCTCGTCGTCCGGCGGCGGCTCGAGATCGATCGTGACGTCCTTCTCTGGATACGCCAGGCTCTCGCCGTGCCGCGCGTGACGCTTCTGCCCTTGACGCCCGAGATCTGCGTAGCATCCGCTCTGCTGGCACAGAAGTTGCCGGCCGACCCCGCCGACCGCATGATCGCGGCCTCCGCTCTGCAGCACCATGCTTCCGTCGTGACGAAGGACTCGCGTCTCCGCTCGATGCCTCAGATCGAAACTGTCTGGTAGAGCGACTGCGGTCCAAATCGTCTCAAGCGGACACGACGACCCGGGCGTCCACGACCGTCAGCCCCTTCTCGTGGACGATGACCGGATTCAAGTCCATCTCCTCGATCTCCCCATGTCGGGCAACGAGGTCGGAGACTTCGACGAGAAGGCGGCGAAGCGCCACTATGTCGGCGCGCCTGCCTCCGCGCACTCCCTCGAGCAACTTCGCTCCCCGGGTTTCGTCGATCATCTCCGCCGCGTCCTTGTCGGAGAACGGAACGATCCGGAACGAGACGTCGCGGAGAACCTCGACCAGGGTGCCTCCCATGCCGAACATCACGGCATGGCCGAACTGGAGATCGCGGATCACCCCGACGATGATCTCGTGTCCCGATCGCGCCATGGCGCTCACGAGGACTCCGCCCTGGCGCGCCCCGAGTCGCTGCACGGTAGCGACGAGATCCCGGAACGCCTTCCGGACTCCCGTTTCGTCTTTCACGTTCAGGATGACTCCGCCGACGTCGCTCTTGTGCGTCACGTCTAAGGAGTTCATCTTCACCGCGACGGGATACCCGATCTCTCGGGCGGCAGCAACGGCCTCGTCCTCGGTCCGCGCCGGACGCGAAGGGACGACGCGGATTCCCTCGCGCGCCAGGAATCCGATCGAGTCGGCCGGGGAGAGGGAGGTTCCGGCGGACGGGGTAGAGACAGTTACCCCAGAAGCCTCGATCGGCCGTGGAAAGAGATCGCGGGCGAAGTGAGCGTGGCAGGACAACGCCTTGACGGCGCGCTCGGGTGTCGGAAACACCGCGATCTTCTTCTCGTGAAAGAGAAGTCGTTCGGCCCGCTCGACGTCGGCGCCGCCCAAATACGCCACGAGCTCGGGCGCCCCCGGATCCATGATCTGCGACGCGCCGGGGATCGGATCCCCGAAGATCGTCAAGACGGTGTCGTATTCGCCGCGTGAGGCCGCGATGACGCGGCGGTAGCGTTCCGCATCGGTGTCGCCGGTCAGATCGAGCGGATTCCCGACGATGCAATGAGGCGGCAGGATTTCCCGCAATCGTGACGCGAGAGGACCGGGAAGGGGACTCACGCGAAACCCGTTCTCCTCCGCGACGTCCGTGGCGATGATCGCCGATCCTCCCGAGCTCGTCACGATGAGCATCCGCGGCCCGGCGGGAGCCGGGACGTAGGCGAGCGCCTTGGAAAAATCGTAGAGCTCTTCCAGAGAGTCGGCGCGGTGGATCGCGAACTGCCGGAAGACGGCGTCGTAGATCTCGTCCTTCCCGGCGAGCGAGCGGGTGTGTGACTCGGCGGCCTTGCGTCCCTGCTCCGTCCGTCCGGCCTTGAAGATCACGATGGGCTTACGGCACATCCGGACGGCGGCCAGGAATTTCTTCGCGTCCTTCACTCCCTCGATGTACAGGGTGATCACCTTCGTGTTCGGGTCGGAGGCGAAGAACTCGATCAGGTCGGCCTCGTCGACGTCGACCCTGTTTCCCATGCTCACGAACGCCGAGAAGCCGAGCTTCTCCTGGGCGGCCCAGTCGGCGAGCGCCGCGCCGACGGTCCCGCTCTGCGAAGCGATGGCCATCGCGCCTCTCCGCGTGATGAGGGGCCAGGACGCGCAGAGGCCGTGGTCGGGGTAGTTCACGCCCTGGCAGTTCGGTCCGACGACGCGGATGCCGCACCGGGATGCGTTCTCCGCGACCTCCTCCTGGAGACGGGCTCCGTCCGCCCCTGATTCGGCGAAGCCTCCGGTGATGACGATGGCCGCCCGGACCTTCCGCTCTCCAAGCTGAAGAATGGCTCCGGGGACGGAGGCCGCCGGGATGATGACGACGGCGAGATCGGTGCCGGATGGTATTTCGTCCACCGATTTGACGGAAGGCACTCCGAGGATCGCTTCTCCCTTGGGGTTTACGGGGATGACCTGGCCGCCGAACCCCGCGTCCAGGATGTTCTTGAAGATCTGAAATCCCATCTTCTCCGGCTTTGCGGAGGCGCCGATGACGGCGAGGCGATTGGGGCGAAAAAGCGCCTGGAGGGAGTCACCCATGTCGCTCCTCGAAGATCCGTCGAAGCCTATCTCGGGAGAATGCGGGGAGGCCGCGGCGTTGATCGCGAATTTCCGTACTAGGAGGCAAAGAGCTTCGCTGCGTTGTCGAAGAGAATCTTCCCTTTGACCGAGTCCGCAAGCGGCAGAGAGAGGAAATCCTGGACGTTCTGGCGCATCGACCGGACTGCCTTCAACGGCCAGTCGGTTCCCCACAGGACGCGATCGGCCATCTCGGGAATCCGCGGGAGAACCTCGAGAAGTCCTCTCGGCGGGATACCCGAAATGTCGAGCATCACGTTCGAATGCCGTCGGAGGAGGAAGAACGCCGTGTCGTACCAGAGAGGACGGCCGGCGTGGCAGAGGACGATCGTCGTCTCCGGAAAGTCGACCGCCACGTCATCGCACGCCATCGGGTCCGCGTAGACATTGCGAGCGCCGGGGAAGATGGACGTTCCCGTGTGGATCAAGACCGGTCGCTTCGCTTCGCCCGCCAGGCGGTAGACGTCGGCGAGAGACGGACAATCGGTCCTGTAGGCGTTGGCGGCCAGCTCCATGTGGGGCGGGTGCAACTTGATCGCGCCCAAGCGGTGGACATCGAGAAGCCTCTTCATGTCCCCGGCGACGTCGTGGGAGTACCGCGGGTGGATACCCCCGACCGGGACGAGCCGGTCGCGGTGGCCCTCGACGTAGCGGACGATCCAGGGATTCACGAGGTCGGTGATCCCAGTGACTTCAGGAGCCACGGAGTTGATCAAGGCCGCCCGCGCGATCCCCTCGTCGTCCATCGCCTTCAGAAGCTCGTCGGCCGAGCCGACGATCCTCCCGAGGAGGTCGAGGTCGTCCCGCCCATCCATCATGACGCGGCGGGCTCTCTCCTTCATTTGGTCATAGGGGCCGACGTGGATGTGCGCGTCGAAGACGGGGAAGGCCGAGGACACGCCCGGCATGATAGCGGGCCGGATTCCGTGTCTCACCGGAAGGGACAGGCTGCCGGTACACTACGGCGTCGCCTTGGCCTGTCCGGAGCGTGGCCGACGTTCCACCCCGGCCGAAGGGGCGATCTTCGAGGGAGCATCTCATGACCGAGACCGCTGACCACGGCTGGCTGTATCAGAGAATCGTCGAGGACAGCCCGATTGCAATCCTTTTCGCAGATCGCGATGGGAAGATTCGCTTCTGGAATGCGGGAGCCGAGGCCATGTTCGGCTACACGCCAGAAGAGGCGCTTGGACAGTCGCTGGATCTGATCGTGCCCGAGCGTCAGAGAGCCCGGCACTGGGAAGGCTGGGCCAGGGTCATGGCGAGCGGGGTGACGAAGTATGGCCGTGACGCGCTGGCGGTTCCGGCCATGCGGAGGGATGGCTCGCGGATCTCGATCGAGTTCAACATCGTTCTCCTCCGCGCGCCGACCGGTGAGCTCCTAGGGGCAGCCGCCATGGTCCAGGACGTGACCGCCCGCTGGCAGCAGCAAAAGGAGATGAACGCGCGCCTCGCGGCTCTCGAGGCCAAGGCGGCGGGGGGTTGAGATGAACTTTCAGCGGGTGAGTGACTTGACCGCTCCCGACGGCCATGCCATCCCCGGCTTCCTCTTCTCGCCGACCTCGCCGCGCGGCGGCGCAGTCGTGTGCCACGGCTACGGCGGGTCGAAGGATCACATGCTGGGGATCGCGGCGGCCGTCGCCGAGAAAGGAACGGCCGCGTTGGCGATCGACCTTTGCGGGCATGGCGAGAACATGTCGCCGATCGGCCCGGCGATGCGCGACGAGCTGGAGGCCGCCGTCGCCTTCGTCCGGCGGTTTGGCAAGACTGCCGTCATAGGCCATAGCTTGGGAGGAAGGCTGGCGCTCATGTCATCGGCGGACGTCATGGTCGCGATGTCGCCGTCCGTCATGGCGCAGATGTCCCCCCAGGGCAAGTGGATGTTCGAGAACCTTCCGAGCCCGAGTGTCCGCGAGCCTTACCCGACGTATGTCCTCGACCTGCTCGAGGAGCTGGGGCCCGTTCCGTCGCACGGCCGCCCCTGCCTCCTTCTCTACTCCGAGCGGGACATCCAGACGCTTCTCGACGGCGCCACGATCCTGCAAGCCCAGCTCCCCTCGGCTGAAAAGCGCCTCGTCTCCGAGAACATCCGCCCAGACGTGCAACACGAACACGGCCTGATCCGCTACCTTCCGCGCTGGTTCAACCACGGCGAGCTCCGCTTCAACTCCTCGGCGCGCGAGACGGCAAGCGCGTGGGTGGCCGATCACCTCGCAAGAACTTGACGGCTCCCGGCCGTCCTCTCTTGGACCGTATGCTAGGCTCGAGAGCAGTCGGGAGCGAGATCATGCAGTGGGAATACTTCGATCGAATGGTGATCTTCAGCGATGCCGAGGGAGGAATGGTGAGCGGGCTGGACGAATGGATCAACGGCGCCGGCAACGAAGGCTGGGAGCTCGCCTCCTCGATCCCCCTGATCGCTCCGAACAAGGACGGTGTCGCCTACGGGACGATCGGCCTGCACCTGATCTTCAAGCGGCCCCTGGTGACTTCGCAGGAAGCATGAGCGGGCCATGGCCGGGTTGAAAGGCCCGGCACTGATCGAGAGTCGCTACGGACCGCTTGGGAGCGGCGGACAGACCTTGACGATCCAGGATGTCGTCTATTCGGTTTCCGACCTGCTGGTCCGCATGGGACTCAACTTCGACGACAGCCGGGCCATCGACGCACAGGCGCTGCCGGATGGGCGGTATGTCTTCCGTTACTACGACGGGCAGGACCAGCGCGTGGTCGCCCTCGAATTCGACGCCGACTTTCTCTGTTTGGGCGAGGTGCGCGCTGCCTTCCCCGAGTGGATCGGAGACGAGGAATATTACCCACAATACAGCGGGCATTAGAGCCACAGCGGGCATTCGAGCCGGTTCGGCCGGCGGCGCGTCCAACCCCGGGCGCTCGACGGAACAGGGGGACGATGAGCTCGGGAAGGGGGATCACGAGATGAGATACGAGAACCTCGATTTCGAGACGGAGGGCTGTGTCGCGGTCGTGACACTGAACCGCCCCAACAGGCGCAACGCCCTCTCGTTGGGACTCATGCGGGAGCTCTTAGAGTGCGTCACCCGGATCGGAGAGGAGAGGCAGCTCCGCGTTGTCATCCTCGCGGCCGCCGGGAAGGTCTACAGCTCGGGGCACGATTTGAGCGAGCTGGTCGGCAGAGACATCAGCGACTACCGTCAGATCTTCGACGTCTGCGCCGAGCTGATGACGAGGATCCAGTCGATACCGCAGCCGGTCATCGCCGAGGTCCAGGGCATCGCCACGGCGGCGGGATGCCAGCTCGTGGCGACCTGCGATCTGGCGGTGGCGGCCGAGGACGCCTGGTTCGCCACCCCGGGCGTCCGGATCGGGCTCTTCTGCACGACCCCCATGGTGGCGTTGAGCCGCGCCGTCGGGCGCAAGCGCGCCCTCCAGATGCTTCTGACCGGGGACCAGATCGATGCGAGAACGGCGGCCGAGTGGGGGCTCATCAACAGCGTCGTGCCCGCCGGCGACTTACGTGGAGAGACGCGGAAGCTCGCGGCAAGGATCGTCGAAGCGAGCCCCGTCACGCTGGCCATCGGGAAGCAGGCTTTCTACTCGCAGGTCGACCTCGATCAGCCCAAAGCGTACGCATACGCCAAGGAGATCATGTCGATGAACTCCATGGCGGCCGACGCCCAGGAGGGGATCTCTGCGTTCCTCGGAAAGAGGGCGGCCTGCTGGACGGGCAGATAGCCGAAAGGAGGCGATAGGATGGTCACCTTCGAGTACCGGTTCGACATCCTCCCCGGGAAGCTCGACGATTACGAGAAATACCTTGCGGGTGCCGGCAAGGACATCTGGCTGAACCTCCCGGGCGTCAAGGCCGTCCGCGTGTACAAGAGCATGCTGGGCGGGTCGTCTCCGCAGCGGGTGGTCCAGGTCGACCTGGAGAGCCTCGCGGCGCTCGAGAAGATTTTCTCGGATCCGGGCTTCCGGAAGGCGAAGAAGATCTTCCACGGCCTCGTCACCCACGTCACCGACTCGTTGCTCGTCTCTGTGAGCGACAAGAAGAAATAGGGATCGCCCGCTCGGCCTAGCGGCGCGCGCGGGGTCGGCGCCTGTCGGAAGAGAGCGCCTTGATGACGGAGCCCCAGTTGTCGAACCAGGCCTCGAAAGCGGCCCGCAACTGGGGCCGACCCTGCTCGTCGGCCGCCGCGCGCAGGGCTTCCACGACCGCGGCCGTGGAGGGACGAAGGCGGCGTTCGCCCAACGGGGTCAGCTTCACGTAGACGAAGCGGCGATCCCTCGACGAGCGCGTGGTGCGGACGAGCCCCGAGCGCTCCATCCGCCGGACGAGGGCGGACGTCGTGTTCATCGTGGCGAAGGTCTGGCGCGCCAGATCGCCGATGGTCAGCGGCTCGTTCGGAGGGTTGCCGGCGAGCGTCAAGAGCGCGAATTGCTGCGCGGGCGTCAAGCCGCCGTTCGTCGGCTCAGTCGTGATGGTTCTCCGGACCGACTCGAAGAACCGCCGCAGGTGGGCCATCGTGCGGTAAGTCTCCGAGAGACTCTGGCGTGCGGCCATCGCCCGGCATTATAGGGAGAGAACAGATCGACAAACCCCTTGACTCCGTGCCGGAAACGGAGCCTAGAATCACTCTACGTGATGAATAGTCGACGGCACGTAGTATTCCGCTCGCCGGCGTTCGGACTCCTCGGGGCAGAGGATCCTTCGGTCGTGAGGTAATGGCCGCGCCCGTCCTCCTGGCGCCTGCCGGAAGTCCCGATGCCGTCCTGGCGGCGCTCGACGCGGGGGCAGACGCCGTGTACGTGGGTCTCAAGGGCTGGAGCCGGGGTGGGGCGCGGAGGGAGCTCGGATGGGACGAGCTCGCGGCCACACAGCGACAGGTCACCTCGGCCGGCCGAAAGCTCCAAGTCGCCGTCAATACCATTCCGAAGCCGCAGGAGCGCGCTCAACTCTACGAGCGTATTCCCGCTCTCCTGGATCTGGGAATTGGCGAAGTCATCGTCAACGACATCGGGATCCTGGTGGCGCTCAAACGGCGGTTCCCGGACCTCCGCCTGACGGCCTCGATCGGCTGTGGCGCCCAGACCATTGCGGATGTGGCTTTCTTCCGGGACCTGGGCGCTCACGCCGTCGTCCTGCCGGGGACCGTCAGCCCGATGGAGATGCGCGAGATCGCGACCGTCGGCGGAATCTGCGTGGAGATCATGGTCCACATGGTCGAGGAGTTCATCTTGCTGGGGAAGTGCTGGATGCCGAGCTACGTGCGTCTGAAGGCGTCTCCTCTTCCGACCGCGGTCCCGTCGGAGGCCGCCGACGCGGGCGATCCGCCGGAGGGCGCGCTCAAAGGGATGCGTCAGACCGGAAGCATGAAGCGCGGGGGCGTCGGAGCCTGCTTCCGGATTTGCCAGCAACCCTGGGAGCTCTACGCTTCCGGGCAACGGGTGGACTCGCGGCTCTTTCCGAGCCGCCAGATCAGCCGGATTACAGAGGTCAAGGCTTACGCCGATGCGGGCGTGGATGTCTTGAAGCTTCAGGGGCGCAGCCTTCCCGTGGAACTTCTGGCGGCCCTCGTCCGGCGCTACCGGAAGGCGATCGACAGCGGGACGGTTCCGGTCACGGGTGAGATCGAGTCGGCAGCATTGCCCGCGACGTGGGCCGTAGTCGGACGATAAAAGGAGATGGCGATGAGCCAGGACCCGCAGGCCATGAACCAGTTCGAGTTGAACACGACGATCGCGAACCTGCGGGACCTCCGGGAGTCGGACCTCCGCGACTACGACGCGGTCTACTTGGGCGACATCTACTGCCGAATTTACGAGGGAAACTTCCTCGAGCGCCTCGGTGATCTCGAGGAGGGACTCCACATTCTCCGGGACCAGGGGAAGCGGGCCTACGTGACGACCTATGCCGCACCGCGGAACGACTTCCTGCCCAGGGTGCGGAAGATGCTGGAAGTCTCGGCGATGGCCGGCGCCCAGGCGGTCGAGATCCATAACCTGGGGATCCTGAAGATCGCCCACGACGAGTTCCCACGATTGCCGGTGCACATCGGGGGCTTTGCGAACGTGTACACCGACGCCGGCGCCGAGGCGCTGCGCGGGTTCGGGGCCGTCCGGTTCACCCCAAACTACGAGTTGAGCCTGGACGAGATAAACGAAATCACGACCGCCTGCGGCGCACCCATGGAGCTCCTGGTCCACGGCAAGATGCCCCTGGGGATCTCCGACTATTGCTTCCTGCTGGAGTATGAGGAGAAGTGGGGCATCAAGTGTCCGGACCTCTGCCAGAAGGAGCTGTTCGTCAAACAGGGCGACTGGGCAATGAAGTCGGTGGGGAAGGGAATCCTGAGCGGCAAAGACGTATGCATGCTGGAGCACCTGCCGCGCCTCCTGGCGGAGGGCCACCGGTACTTCCGGATCGAAGCCGTTTCGGAGAGTCCCGCGTACCGTCGCGAGGTCGCGGCGGTGTACCGGGCGGCGTTGGATCGGGCGATCGGCGGCGGCGGCGACGTGGACGACAGGTGGTGGGAGACCGTCCGGCGTCATGCCCGGATCGGCCTGTGCAACGGCTTCTACTTCGGAAAGAGTGGAATGGACTACGCGGGCATCCGGCCCCAGGCGATCGGGTCCCTGCTGACGATCTCGCGTGCGGAGTCGTAGGACAAGGAGGACCGGCTCATGGTTGAACTTCTGGCACCGGCGGGCAACCTTCCGATGGTCGAGGGGGCGGTCAAGAATGGCGCGAACGCCATCTACGTGGGGCCCCGAGGGTGGAGTCGACGGCGCGACCAGTACGAGATGTCCGACGACGAGGTGCATGCCGCCATCGAAATCTCCCACGGAGGCGGCGCGAAGTTGCGCGTGGCCATCAACACCAACATGCAGTCTCGCGAGATCGCTCCCATGCTCCGGAAGATGGATCGCTTCGTGTCCTGGGGTGTGGACGGGGCGATCATGACCGACATCGGCGCCATCGCGGAGGTCCACCGGCGCTTCCCGGATCTCACTATCCACGCCTCGATCGGGGCCAACATCTTGAACAACGAGGACGTGCGCTTCTATCGGTCGATCGGCGTCTCGCAGGTGGTGGCGGACACGAAGCTGACCTTGAAGGAGTTGGCTTCACGCAAAGAGCAGATCGACGTCGGGATCGAGATCCTGATCCACGCCAACAAGTGCTACACCTACCTCGGGAAATGCTGGATGTCCCCCTATCACCGGCTCGAACGCACTACGGATCCGTTCGGGAAGGATCTTTTCAAGGGGAGCCCGAACCGCGGCGGCCTCGATTACCGCGTCTGCCTGGAGTCGTGGGAGCTCTACTGCGGCGACGAGCAGTGGGAGAAGAGCGTGGCCTTGAAGAACGATGCCTTCTTCCTCCTGGAGGACATCCCGCAACTGATCGATCTCAAAGTCGAGTGCCTGAAGGTGCAGGGGCGCGAGTATCCCGTGCCGCTCGTGGAGCGCATGGTCCGGTTCTACCGGGATCTGATCGATACCTATGTCGCCTTCCCGAAGGGGGAGCCGTTCAACTTGTCGCCCTGGCGTTCACGCCTGGCCGCCATCCAGGCGGAGCGGGATACGGCCCGGTCCGACGGGACCCGACTGTTGCTCGCCGAGGCGCGACAGCCGGTGCCTGTGAACTGAGAATCAGCGGGGGACCTGCGGTCCCCCGCTTCGGGATCGCGCTCCAGCGACTTTGAGTTCACGCCGCCGAACAGGGGTCCGTGAGGGTCCCGAGCTCCGCCGGATCCGCCGCTCGATCGACGAGGTCGACCGGCTTATCTCTCACCTTCTCGCTGTCCGGGCCGGACTGGTCATCTGCGCCGCGCTCACCCCGGGGCACCGCCGGGACCGGCGGAGAGAGGCCGCGATCCTCACCGCGGCCGCGGGGCGCCCGACCGGCGGACTTCGCCCCGCCGCTGTCCGGCGCGTGTTCCGGGCGATCATCGATGCCGGGATCGAGCTCCAGGCCGCCCTGCCGCGTCCCGACGCTCGCGGAGGCCGCCGCCGCCGCTAGCGGGCCGGCGTTGATCTCGCTCTTGTCGGGGCTGGGGGGAATCCTCGCCTCGTAACGCGCGGAGAACATTGGCTGTGGGGGAGGGCCTCGAACCCCCAACCTTCCGGTTAACAGCCGGACGTTGTACCAATTCAACTACCCCACAGCAGGGTGTTGTCGGTTTCGATGATAACCGGAGAGTTCAGAGCTTCGTGGGAGCGCCGACCCGCACGATGTTTCCCTCGAGCACGTAACCGAGGCCGTTGACCCGCAGGATCACTCCGAGGGCCTGGTCCCACGGCACGTTCTCGAGTCGCACGGTGACGGAACCGCGCACGTCCGGGTCGATCACCATGTTCAATTGGGCGAGCTTCGAGAAGGTCAGCAGCACGTCGCGGATGTCCGCGTCCTTGAGGTCGAGCGAGATCGGCTCTCCGGTCCAGCGCCGCAGGGGCTCGCCCAGCACGACCGCGGGGTAGCCCGATCCGCCCGGTGAGAGCCCGGGATCGGTCCCGAGAACCGGGCTCGGATTCGTGCGCTGCGCTCGCGTGATCCGAACGCGCGGCTTCTTCGTCGTGGGAGCTGCGAAAGCGGGTACGGCGGCGAACACCAGCAGGGCGACGAGGAAGGAAGATCGGGACTTCACGAGAAAACGATTTTAGCTTTTCCTGCCCGGCGTCACGACTTCCTGCGGAGTCGCGTCGGTCGCCGTCGCGATCTGTCGTTCGCGTCCCGCCCACGCTCCGAGCAGGTTTCTCCACTGGTCCGCCGTGTTCCGGGCGACGACGAACTCCAGTTCCTGCCCGTCCGTGTCCATGAGCCGGAGGACTTCGACCTTGAACAGCAGCCTTCCCGCCGCCGTCCGGTCGGCCGTCACGATCTTCTGGATTCGCGACGGAGGAATGTTGATCGTGTGCCCGGAGATGCCCTGAAATGCGAGGACGTCGTCGCGCCACGAAAGGAGTCCGGGAATCCGCTTGTAGCGTCCGATCACGAGCTCGGCGCGCGTCAGGAGCTTCAGGGTGTGGCCTTCGCGCGCCATCTTGTCGCGCGCCATTCGGTCCTGTGCCCGCGAAATGAAAACTCGAGGAAGGAGGAAGACGCCGGCGGCGAGCGCCGCGACGCCCGCCAGTATCCAGAGGGCGCCGCTCAATGGACGAACTTCTTGCGGTTCCGGATGTAGTCGGTGAAAAGGAACTCGGCGAGGTTGTAGGGAGACGCGTAGTAGGCGCGCCCCCGGTTGATCTTGGTCAGCTTGTCGACGAACGCGACTAAGTAGGAGTCGGTCGCGATCATGAATGTCGTGATGGTGATCCCGTCGCGGCGGCAGGCGTCCGCCTCCTCGAGAGTGCGGTTGACGATCTTGAGATCCAGCCCGAACGGGTTCTTGTAGAGCCGCCCGCGTTCCCAGATGGCCGAAGGCTTGCCGTCCGTGATCAGGAAGATCTGCTTGTTCGGATTCTTGCGGTGGACGAGCAGCTTCCGGGCGAGCGCGAGCCCCGCTTTCGTGTTGGTGTGAAACGGGCCGACCTGCGTCTTCGAGATCTCCGAGATCGGCACGCGGCGCGCGTCGTCGCCGAAGAGGATCACCTCGATCGAGTCCTTCGGGTATTTCGACTGGATGAGCTCCACCATGGCGAGCGCGACCTTCTTCGCCGGCGTGAAGCGATCCTCACCGTACAGGATCATCGAGTGGGAGATGTCGATCGCGAGCACGGTCGCACACGAGGTCAGGTGTTCCTCTTCGTGCACCTCGAAGTCCTCGGGTTTCAGCGCGATGTCGTTCGCGTCCCGGCGCACCGCATTCCCGATCGTGCGGACGCCGTCGATCGAAGTCGGGCTGTCGCCGAACTCGTAGGGCCGCGTTTCGGGAAGGAGCTCTCCCCCCGCTCCGGCGCGCGGGATGGCGTGGTATCCAGGCCCCGATTTCGTCAGCGACGTGAAGATCTCTTCGAGCGCGGAGCGGCGGATCTGGCGTTCCCCCGCCGCCGAGAGGGCGAGCTTGCCGTCCCGTTCTTCGACGACCTCGTTCTTCTCGAGCTCGCGCCGGAATTGGTCGAGGTCGATCGACGGGTCGATCATCCCGCGCTCCTGGAGATACTTCATCCACCGGAGAGCCTCTTCGACGTCGCCTCCAGTCTGGAGCACGAGCTGCAGAAAGAGCTTGGTGAGCTCCTGAAAAGTGAGGAGCTCGCGGAGGAGGTCGACGGGATAGTCGCCGTACCGGTATCGCATCGGGAGAGTGATTGTACGGCGGCGACGTGCTCTTCGACCCGTGAATGCCGGTCCAGCCTCCTCCGCAGCTGTGGAGATTTCGCGGTCCCCCTGCAATCAATCGCGAAGTGATGAAATCTCTCTGAGGAAGATGATTGAAAAATGACGACGATCCTGACGATCAACGCGGGAAGCTCTTCCGTTTCGGCTTTTTCTCGTTGCCTCAGAGGGCAATGCGGTCGAGACGCCGGCTTCCCAGAACGAAGGAAGACGTCCCACGGACCGCGCGGCAACGTTGGCGCGCTTCCTGGAAAGGAACGCTTCGCAACGAACTGCGGCGGTGGCGCATCGGTTCGTTCACGGCGGAAGTCGTTTCGTGAAGCCGGTCTTGCTCGATGACTTGGCGGCAAAGGCTCTGGCCAACCTGGCGCGGCTCGCTCCTCTCCACGTTCCAGAGACCCTCGCATGGACGCGGGCGGCCCGCGAGGTTCTCGGGCCGACAGTGCCTTGGGTCTGCGTCTTCGGCTCGGATCCGGCTGCTCCACGGCGGCGATCCTCGGCCGCGCTAGAATCCCGTCGGTGTCCTCGGCAGCCTCCGAAACTCTCGACCGGATCGCCCGCAGCAAAGAGGCGGTTTTCGCTATCGATTCGTCGGATCGGATCGTCCTCTGGAACAAGAGGTGCGAAGAACTGCTCGGAAAGCCTTCCCGGGCGGTGCTCGGCAAGCGATGCTACGAAGTGTTGGCCGGTCGCGACGCCAGCGGCAACATCTACTGCTATCGCAACTGCCCGGTGGCGTTTCAGGCCCGCGAGAGGCCGACCGATCCCGTCGCGCAGTTTCCGCTGCGTGTCCAGAGCGGCGACGGCGAGGAACGTTGGGTCGAGATCTCGCTCTTCGCGATTCCTTCCTACCATCCGGCCCTCTCGACGGTCGTTCACATCGTACGGGATGCGAAGAGGAAGCCCTCAGCTCTCGAGAAAGAGCTCCAGGGTGAGGCCGCGCGCTCCGAGCCGCTCTGGCCCATGACGACCTCCGAGGGAGAGCCGGTCGCGTTGACGCCCCGCGAACAGGACGTCCTGCGCAGCCTGGCGCGCGGAATGTCGACGGCCGCCATCGCCCGGAAGCTGTCGATCTCTCCCGTGACGGTCCGCAATCACATCCAGTCGATCCTTCAGCGCCTGGATGTCCACAGCAAGCTCGCCGCGGTCGTCTACGCGTACCGTCACGACCTGATCTGAGAGCGCGGGACCGTTCGAGCCCGTTTCCGGGCGGCGTCAACCGATTCGAACGGGTCTTCCCGTGAGCTCGAGGCAGAACTTCTCGAGCGTTGGATTATCGAAACGGTTCCAGCCGTCGCACGCGCAGTGCTCGCGCGTTTCCACGTCGCAGCAGAGCGCAGCGCCCCCGACCTCCTGCCGTCCGAGGTGGTAGAGCGAGACCAGATGTTCGAGCTCCGGCCGGGTGGCCTTGGGGCGCGGGCGGGCGATCCAGGCGAATCGTCGGCGGAAGTCGGCGTCCGGCAGGGAACGAAAGCCCTGACAGAAGACGCCGGCGCGCGCCGCCACGCCGCAGGCGCACTCCTCGTCACCGGCGCGCGATAAGAGCGCTCCCCGGATTCGCTCGATCGCCTGAGGCCGCGAAACGTGGTCCGTTCCGGATGCGTTCTTCATCGGTTCTTCTCCAGCGCAGAGCATGGCTCCGGACGCCGGGCGGAACCTGATGCAACTGAATCACCCTATGGATGAGCCGGCCGCCTCGTTCGGGGACCGTGATGTCTTTGCACCATTTCACGGCGAATCACTGCTCCTACCATCGCCTAATGACGGGGGAGAGCACGGCTCGTAGGCCTTCCGCGCCCTCTCCCTCGCACGGGAGGAATGAATGAGCAGTCATCCAGCGGCAGCAAACCGGAGTGACCAGACGGGTCACCGAATCGAGGCCTCCCGCCACTCCGCGGGCCGGGAAGCATCGTGCCGAATCTCCGAGGTGTTCGGATGGGACCACGAACGGCTGGCGCGCCTCGAGGTGGCGGCTTTCATCGCGCGCGCCTCGGGGGAGCCCGAGACCGCCGAGAGATGGTACGCCGCCTTTTGCTCCGCCCTCAAGCAGCACATTGCGGTGGAGGAGGAATTTCTCTTTCCCGTCTTCGAGAAGCGGCTCGGCCTCTCTCCCTCGGCCGGACCGACGGAGGTGATGCGTCGTGAGCATGAAGAGATTCTCCAGTTGCTCGGCGAGATCCTTCGGACGATCGGTAACCCCGCCAAACTGCCGGATGAAGCCCGCGCGGCGTTCCACGAGGTGCTCGATAAACACCATCTCAAAGAGGAAGAGATTCTCTATCCCGCTCTCGATTACGCGCTCTCGCCCGCGGAGAGTGATGCGCTGGTGGCGAAGATTCAGGAGTCCGGCAGCTGAGCAAGATGATGCGTTCGCATCATCCGCGCTCTCTCACGGGCTGACGAGAATCGGGTCTTCGAGGTTCTCATCGAGGAGGGAAAAATGGCGAAGCACGCTGTCCGGTCCGCAGAGCCACGATCGCCGGAGACCCGTGCCGAAGGGCCCCAGGTCCGGGATCTGATGACCCCGAACCCCTACACTCTCGGCCCCCGCGATACGCTGGCATCGCTCTATGACTTGATGGACACCCATCGCATCCGTCACGTACCGATCGTGGACCAGGACGAGGAGCTCGTCGGTCTTCTCACTCATACCGATCTCGCCATGTCAGCGCTCAGCTCCTGGTCGGATCTGCCTCTGAGCCAGGAGCGGGATCTTCTCCAACGCCGTCGCGTGAGGGAGATCATGATCACCGAGATCGAGACCGTCGAGCCGGACAGGCCACTCCGCGATGCGGCGGCGACCCTGTTCGAGAACAAGATCGGATGTCTTCCCGTGGTTGAGGGTAGCCGCCTCGTGGGAATCCTGACCGAATCGGATTTCGTTCGCAGGTTCGTCGAAGAGGAAACAACGATATGGTGATTCCAAGCGCGATGACTGTGCGCGGCCGAGTCCCGGTCAGCCTGTCGCGTGCAGAGCCGTCCCCGATCCAACCCTCCGAGGAAGCCGCCGAACTTCACGGTTCCCTTCTGCAGAAGTATCTGCCGTCGTACGACACCCGGGAGTATCACGAAGCGCAGGTCCGGGCCGAGGCGGGCGACGCGTACGCCGCTTTTCGTTCGCTCGATCTCGAGCGCTCCCGCGTTGTCCGGCTTCTGTTCGCAATCCGAAACCTGCCCTCTCGCTTTCGGAGACGTGAGACGCGGCCCGACACT
>DASWCZ010000074.1:0-18897 GCA_036395755.1 Thermoanaerobaculia bacterium | reverse complement strand
CGCCGCGGCGGCAAAGGATCGCGTGTGTCGCCGGACGAGGTCGGCCTCGGCGGCGAGAGCCGGGGCGACGCTCTCGAGCCGCGCGGGCGCGACGTATCCCCGGATCTTTTTACCGACGTAGTCGGAGAGAATCCCGAGGTTGCCGAGCGGAGCCTTCAGCGCCCGCGCCACCTCCTCGAGGTCGGACCCGAGGTCCCGGAGACCGGAGAGCGCCACCAATACCCGGAGGATCTCGTTCGTGCCTTCGAAGATCATGTTGACGCGGGCGTCCCGAAGTGCCCGCTCGTAGGGATACTCCTCCATGAACCCGTTTCCGCCCGCGATCTGCAGGGCGTCGTTGATGACGCTCCACACGGTCTCGGTCCCGAAGACCTTGCAGGCAGCGCCCTCGAGCGCATAGTCGGAGAGACCTCGGTCGACGAGCCCCGCGGTCATGTAGACGACAGATTCGAGGGCATAGGTGTTCGCGACCATCCGGGCGAACTTGCCCCGGATCATTTCGAAATCCGCGATCCGCGTCGCGAACTGCCGGCGCTCTCTCGCGTGGAGCGCCGCTTCCCGGATCATGGCCTTGCAGCCGCCGAGGCAACCGGCGCCGAGAGACGTCCGACCCGTGTTCAGCACCTCGACCGCGACCTTGAAGCCCGCGCCGCGCGGCCCGATGACGTGGAACGCCGGCACCCGCATCTCCTTGAAGAGGATAGGCACCGTCGAGGAGCCTTTCAGCCCGAGCTTCTTCTCCTCCGGCCCGATCTCGAGGCCCGGCAGGTCCTTCGTGACCGCGAACGCGGTGATCCGCCGATGCTCGTCGGCCGCTTCGAGCGCGACGTCCTTGGCAAACAGGGTAAAGAAGTCCGCGATCCCGCCGTTGCTGATCCAGTGCTTCGACCCGTCGAGCACGAACTCGTCGCGCCCCGCGTCGTAACGCGCGGTGGTTCGGATGGACGCGGCGTCGGAGCCGGCTTCGGGCTCGGTCAACGCGAACGCCGCGATCTTCTCGCCGGCCGCGAGCGGCGGCAGCCATCGCTTCTTCTGTTCCTCCGTTCCATAGAGGAGCAGCGCCTTCATTCCGATCGACTGGTGCCCTCCGATCAGGATCCCGAGCGAAGCATCGGTGCGCCCGACCTCTTCCATGACCCGGCAGTACGCCGAGGAGGAAAAGTCGTATCCGCCGTACTCCCGCGGAATCGAGATGCCGAACATTCCGAGGTCCGCGAGCCCCTTCACCACTTCCGGCGGGATGCGTTTCTCCCGGTCGATGCACGCGGAGTCGATCCGGTCGCGCGCGAACGCCTTGAACGATCCGAGAAACGCGGAGACGGTCTCCTGCTCCTCGGTGGAGGGCTCCGGGAACGGAAACAGAAGGTCCTCGCGAACCGCGCCCGCGAAGAGCGCTTTGACCGGCGACGGGATCGAGTCCGGGGAAGGCGGTGCGCTCAGAAGGCGGCCTCGCTGACGGAGCCGGCCCCGACCGCGGCGTAGAAGGTGCCCCGGGCGTCGGCCAGCCGTCGGATCGACCGGGCCGGCTCGAAGCGCGGGCCGAAGCGCTCCGTGAGCTCCTCGAGAAGCGAGCGCACGCGCGGCAAGCCGAGCGAATCGGCCCAGCGCAGGAGGCCGCCCCGGAAAGGGGGGAATCCAGTCCCCAGGATCATCGCGAGATCCAGCTTCGCCGGTCCCGCCACGACCTCATCCTCGAGACAGAGCGCCGCCTCGTTGACCATCGGCAACGCGAGCCGCGATTCGATCTGGTCCTGCGGGAAAGGAGAGGAGGCTTTCGGCTCCGCCCGCAACGCCTCGTACGCGGCCGGCGACGGTCCGCCGCGCTTTCCCTCGGAGTACTCGTAGAAGCCCGAACCGCTCTTTCGCCCCAGGCGGCCGGCGGCGACGAGCGCTTCGTCCCCGCCCGGCTTGATCCGCCCGGGAAAGGCGGCCTGCAGGACCTCCCCCGCCTTGACGGCGACGTCCAAGCCCACCTCGTCCAAGAGCGCGAGCGGGCCGACGGGCATCCCGAAGTTGGTCATCGTGCGGTCGACGTCTTCGATGCGACACCCCTCCCGGACGAGGCGAACAGCTTCGGAAAGGTAAGGCGCGAGGATCCGGTTCACGAGGAAACCCGGCAGATCGTTGACGACGATCGGAGTCTTTCCGAGCTTCTTCGCGAGCGCGAAGATCGTCGCGATCGTCTCGTCCGAGGACTTCTCCCCGCGGATGATCTCGACCAACGGCATACGGTGGGCAGGGTTGAAGAAGTGCATTCCCGCCACCCGATCCGGACGCGCGGCCGCCGCGGCAATCTGCGCGATCGGGATCGTCGAAGTGTTCGAGGCGAAAATCGCGGTCTCCGGCACCGCCTGCTCCCATTCCGCGAGGACCGACCGTTTGACCTCGAGCTTCTCGACGACCGCCTCGACGGTGACCTCGCACCTGGCGAAACCGGAGTAGTCGAGGGTTCCCGAAAGCCGGGCCATGCGCGCCGCCACCTCCCGTTCCGTCAGCCGGCGCCGGCGAACCGACTCCCGGAAGATTTCGGCGGCCGCCGCGAACCCGTGCGCGAGAGCCTTTGGCTCGACGTCTTTCATCCGCGCCGGAATTCCCCGATCCGCCGCGAGCTGCGCGATCCCTCCCCCCATCCGGCCGGCGCCGAGAACTCCCAGCCGTGTGACTTCTCCGGGACGAACCGCGGGGTCGGCGATTCCCGTTTCCTTCCTGACCTGCTCGGTCGCGAAATAGACGTCGAGGAGGTTTCGCTGGACCGGGCCTCCGAAGACGCTGGCGATCCGACGGCTCTCGACCTCGAGGGCGGCGTCCATCGGCTTGCCCCAGCTCTCTTCGATGACCTCGATCGCTTCGAGCGGAGCCGGGTAGTGGCCGCCCGTTTCCGCGAGAACTCTCTCTCGCGCCTTTTTGAAAATGAGCCGCCGCCCGAGCGGCGTCGCCTCGAGCACGCGATCGGCGGGGCTCTGCCGACCGGGACGCGGGGTGCGCTTCGGGCCGCCGACCTTCGATCGCCCGAAGCGTCGCGCGTAGTCGTCGAAGATTGCCGCGGGCACCGCCTCGTCCACGAGACCGATTCGCCTCGCCCGATGCGCGTCGAGCTGTTTGCCGGTCAGGATCAGGTCGAGCGCGGCCGAGAGCCCCACGAGCCGGGGAAGGCGTGCGCAGCCCCCCCACGCGGGGAAGATCCCGAGACGAACCTCCGGAAGTCCGATCCGCGCGGCGGGTGAGTCCGACATCAGGCGGTAGTCGCAGGCGAGAGCGAACTCCGTCCCCCCTCCCAGACAGGCGCCGTTGATCGCGGCGATCGTCGGGAACGGCAGACGCGCGAGCTGTTCGAACAGCGCCTGTCCGCGAGCGGATCCGGCCGAGATCTCCTCCGGTGCGATCGTGGTGAACTCCTTCAGGTCCGCACCGGCGATGAAAACGTCCCGCTTCCCGCTCTGCACGAGGAGCGCGCGGACGCGCGGGTCCTGCGAAAGCCGGACCAGGACCTCCGACAATTCGACGAAGACCTCCCGGGAGAACTTGTTGACCTTCTCGCCGGGGAGATCGAACGTCAGCGTCCCCAGGCCGTCCGGAGCGACTTCGAACCGGAAGGCGCTCATGCGGCCTCGACGACGACGGCGCCGCCCTGGCCGCCGCCGATGCACATGGTCGCCAGGCCGAACTGCACCCCGCGCCGGCGCATTTCCTTGAGCAACGTCGTGACGAGCCGATTCGCGGAGGACCCGACCGGGTGTCCGAGCGCGATCGCGCCGCCGTTGACGTTGGTCCTTTCCCAGTCGATCTCCCCGATCGGCCCCCCTGTGCCGTAGCGCGCGTGCCACTCGGCCGACGGAAAGACTTTCGCCACCGCCAGGCACTGCGCAGCGAACGCTTCGTTCAACTCGACGAGACCGATCTCCTGCCAGGAGACGCCGGCGCGCTTCAACGCAAGAGGGGTGGCTGCGGCGGGACCGAGGCCCATGCGTTCGGGCTCGACTCCAACGAACGCGAAACCACGCACCTTGCCGAGGGGGTGGAACCCGTGCGCGGACGCCGCCTTCGCGCTCATGACGAGCGTCGCCGCCCCGCCGTCGGTGATCTGGGAGGAGTTGCCCGCAGTGACCGTCCCGAACCGCCGGTCGAAGTAGGGCTTCAACTTCGCGAGCGCTTCGAGCGACTGGTTCTCGCGAACTCCGTTGTCCTCGACTGCCATCTCCTCGAAGCGCGGCGGTACGGGAACCGGGACGATCTCCTCGGCGAGCTTCGCCCGAGCGAGCGTCACCCTTCGATGCGAACGCAGCGCGAACTCGTCCTGGGCTTCGCGCGAGATGCCGTGCTCCTTCGCCAGGACCTCGGCGGTCTCGCCCATGCTCAAGCCGCAGACCGCGTCGGTCAACCCCTGCTGGAGGCCGATCTCCGGCTTGAAGTGCTTCGGGCGGAATCGGGCCGCGGCGGCGACGCGCTTGCCGAAGTCTTTCGCGGTGAACACATCCGTGAATATCTCCTGGCTCTCGCGGGAATAGAGGAAGGGGATGTTCGACATCGACTCGACTCCCCCGGCGACGATCGCATGGGCGTCTCCGGAGGAGATCCGATACCACGCGTCGACGATCGCCTGGAGGCCCGAGCCACACAGCCGGTTGACGGTGTACGCCGGAACCCGGAACGGAACCCCGGCCAGAAGCGCCGCCACGCGCGAGAGGTTCACCGCGTCGGGGGGCTGAGCGATGTTGCCGAAGATCACGTGGTCGAGCTCGGCCGCATCGAGGCCGGTTCGCGCGAGGAGCTCCGTCGTGACGATCCGCGCGAGCTCCTGCGCGGGGACATCTTTCAGGAGGGTCCCGGCCCTCGCGTAAGGGGTCCGGAGACCCTCGACGATGACGACGTCACGCGACATGCGCCTTCTCGGCGGCTCGGTACATCGATTCGATCAAGTCGCGATAGCGGCTCTCGAGGACGCGCCGCTTGACTTTCAAGGTCGGCGTGATCGATCCGTCCTCGATGGTCAGGTCCGTCGAGAGGATCGCGAAGGCGCGGATCTGCTCGTGGTGCGGTTTGTCGACGTTGTAGGCGTCGATCTCGCGCTGGAAGAGGAGGCGGATCTGCGGGTCCGCGTCCAGACGGTCCCAGTCGATCTTCCAGCCCGCCGACGTCACGTGCTCCCGCAGCCGTTCGAAGTTCGGAACGATCACGGCGGCTAAGAACTTGTGGCGGTCGCCGAGGACGATCGGCAGCTCGATGAAGGGGGACTTCTTCAGCTCGTTCTCGATCGGCTGGGGAGCCGCCTTCTTTCCGCCGGCTAAGACGATCAGGTCCTTCTTGCGGTCGGTGATCACAAGGAATCCGTCGCCGTCCAGGTGCCCGATGTCTCCCGTGTGGAACCAGCCCTCTCTGTCGATCGCCTCGGCCGTCGCCTCCGGCTTGTTGTAGTAGCCCTTCATGATGTGGGGGCCGCGCGAGAGGATCTCGCCGTCTTGCGCGATCTCGACTTCGACGCCCGGAATCGGCCGACCGACCGTACCCAGCTTCCACCGGCCCGGGCCGTTGACGGCGATGACGGGCGAGGTCTCGGTCAGTCCGTACCCTTCATAGATCGTGATGCCCGCCCCGAGGAAGAACTCCGCGAGATCCCGAGAAAGGGGCGCAGCACCCGAGAACGCGAACCGGAAGCGCGAGCCCAGCACGCCGCGGATCTTGGCGAAGACCAGCTTGTCCGCGAGCTTTGCCTTGCGGGCGAGAGAGGGCGGCACTGTCTCCCCGCGCTCCTCGTAAGCCAGCTTTTCCTTTCCGACGCGCACGGCCCAATGGAAGAGCTTCTTTTTCAACCCGCTCCCGGACTCGACACGGCCCTGGATGCGCGCGTAAACCTTTTCATAGACGCGCGGTACGAGAGCGAAACAGTGCGGCGCCACTTCCAGGAAGTTGTCTTTCAGCTTCTCGACGGATTCCGCGTAGGCGATCGAGGCCCCGCGGTAGAGATAGGCGTAGTCGAGGGTCCGCTCGAAAACGTGGGAGAGCGGCAGAAACGAGAGCCCCACGGCGTCGCCTGTGATCGGCATGACCTGGAGACTCGATTTGACGTTCGAAACGAGGTTGTTGTGCGTCAGCATCGCACCTTTCGAATCCCCAGTCGTGCCCGAGGTATAGATGATCGTCGCGACGTCGTCCGGCTTCACCCGTCCGGCGCGCTGCTCGAAGACGCCGGGACTCATTTCGAGAGTCGGCCGTCCTTTGTCCACGACGGCGTGGAACGTCGTGTAGCCCGGCTCGGCGGGAGGACTTCCCTCGACGACGATCACGTGATCGAGCGCGGGGCACTGCGCCTTGATCTGCAGGATCTTGCCCAGTTGCTCGAGGTTCGAGACAAACACTGCCTTCGCGCCGGAGTCCTTGAACAGTGGCGCGATCTGCGCAGCCGGAAGCGTCGGATAGATCGGGACGGTCCATGCTCCGGCGCAGAGAATGGCGTAGTCAGCCATAGCCCATTCGGGCCGGTTCTCGGAGACGATCGCGACGCGCTCCCCCGGCTGGACTCCGAGCGCGTTCAGCCCGAGAGAGAGGGCGCGCACGGTGTAGCCGAAGTCGCGCGCGGAGATCGGAGTCCACTGCCCGCCGACCTTGGACGTCAAGAGATCCGGTTTTCCCGACGCCGCCGCGGAAAGAAAGACGTCGCAGAGGGTACGGATCTCGGCGGTCATGTCTTCGCCCTCACGATGGCGGCGCGATTCTATTCCCACGCGCCCGATGGCGCGTCTCCGTTGTCCCGAACCGGACTATGCTCCCCGGCGCATGGCGCTCGCGCTTCTGCTCGGAACTCTGCTCGCGATCGCCGGCCTCCTCGTCACGTCGATCCAAGGGTTCGCGGTCGCGTCCGGCCTCGCCGCGGCGCGTCCGATCGCGAGGGCGCTGATGGCGCGCCACGTCGGGTATGCCATTCCGGCCGTCCTCTTCTCGCTCTTCTCCCAGTCGATGGTGATCTTCTACTTCATCGGTACGGGAAAGCTTGTAAAAGACGAGACCGCGGGATTTTCGGAGCCCGAGCGGCGCCGGATCCTGGCGACCCTCAAGGATCTGAAGAGACGGACTTCGCCCGCCGCGACGTTCGCGCTCCTCTCGTCGATCGCGGTCTTCGTGCTGGGAGGCGCCGTCCACACGCGCGCTCTTCCGTCCTGGACGCACCTCTCCGCGTCGCTCGGCGCGCTCGCGATCCACGTCTGGGCGTTCGCCGCGGAATGGCGCGCGTTCGGCGACAACGCGCGGCTGATGGAAGACCCCCGGAGCTTCGCGCGCGAAGAGGCGTGAGCCCCTATCTCACCTCGACGGTGGTCGTGTGGCCCTCGGTGACCGAGAACGCGTAGGACTTCTCTCCGGAGGGTCCGGACGTGATCAGGGCATAGGAGCCGGGCGCGATGTTGTCCCATACCGTCGCGGGCGGCCCTATAGTGACTCGGCCATCGAGCCGCCAGGCGTCGAACAGGTAAGTCGCGCCGCCGCCCACCACGATCCGGCCGGAGACAGCGGTTTCCGTCCGGACCTCCAGGCGACCGCCCGGCGTCATCGGCACGAAAAGCGCCGGAGAGGGGACTTGCACCGACGGAAAGGATCGCGGCGCGTATCCCCCCGAAAAAACGTACAGCGCGTACAGTCCCGGGCCGAGCGAAGAGATCTCGCCCCTGCCTTCCGCATCGAGCGAGATTCCCCCGGAAAATGCAACCGTCCGGTTGCTGGAGTACGCGAGTACCCGAAGATCGCGGAGGGGAAGACCGGTCAGGCCATCGACCGCGCGGACAGCGAGGCCTGCGCCGCGCGCGAGCTGAAAGTTGAGCTCCACCGACGAGGCCCCGACGGACGCGGGCTGGGTCTTCAGCTCGTAGCCCTCCCTCCGTGCGGTCACCTGATAGCTGGCCGAGTCCAGATCGTCGATCGAGTAGAAACCGCGCGAATCGGTCACCGTCCGCTTCATCGTGAAAGCGGAGGTCTCGCTTCCGCTCTCCGCCTGTACGTTGGCGCGATCGATCGGGTCGTTCGATCCGGCCTCCGTCACGACGCCGAAGATCGACACCGATGGCAGGGCAATGTCGCCGTTCGTGTCGCCCGAGACCGTGAAGTTTCGTCGGTAGCCCCCGGATAGCAGGACCTGGTAGTTGCCGTCGGCGAGCCCCTCGATCGCGTATTGACCGTTCTCGTCGGTTCGGGCGCTCGCGCGGCTGTCCCCGGCTCCTGGAGTGTCCGAGATGGCGGTCACGGAGATGTCGGAGACGGGCCGTTCGCTCCGCGTCACCCGACCCGCCAGCCGTGAAGACCCTTCGAACGCGATCTCCACGGGCACCTCGCCGGCGCCCTCCGGGACTTCCACGTTCTTCGATGTCGTACGGCTCGAAGGAAATGACGTCAGGGCGTAAAGGCGCAGGACGCCGGCGGGAACGTCCCGCAGCTCGAAGCGGCCGTCGTCAGCGGTAGTCGAGTTGTCCTCGTAGTTCTCGCCGGACGCGTAGATCCGGACGCCGCCGAGCTTGCCGGCGGGCAGCCCCGAGACTGATCCCCGGATGACCGCGCCTCCCTGCATTTCCAGCAGAACTCCATCGAGTCGTTGGCTCTCCGCGAGAACGACCTCCTTCGACGAGGTGCTGCCGGCGTTGGACTTCGCGGACACGCGATATCTGCCCGGCTTCAGGTGCTCGAAGAGGAAGTTGCCCGCAGCATCGCTTCGAGAGGTGTCATTCGCCATGTCCAGGATTCCGCCGGGATCGGCGAGCGAGACCTGCGCCCCGGGGACCGCGGACCTCCGGTCCTTCCCGACGACCGAACCCGCGATCGATCCGCCGAGCGAGAGCGTGAGATCGACCGTCGCCTCGTCTTCGACCTCGACCTGGCGCGAAACGTCGAGGTAGTCCGGGTGCTCCGCGGAGATGGTGACTTTTCCGGGGGAGATACCGTCGAGGCGGTAGCGGCCGTCGGCATCGGTCGAAACTGCGGTTCCGTCGCCGGTGAGCCGCGCGATTGCCGCAGCCACCGGAAACTGCGACGCACCCGACCCTTCGGACCACGAGACCGACGCGTTCGGCACCCCGGTCGCCCGCCGCGGGTCTAGGACGCGGCCGGACACCGACGCGCCCTTCTTCAACGAGAGGACGACGCCCTCCTTCGTCTCGCCCTCGCCGATCTCGATCCCGGCGACTTCGGCCGGCCGGTATCCGGGCGCCGACGCGACGACTTTCCACTTTCCGGCCGGAACGTCGGTCAGCTCGAACGTCCCGTCCGCCGACTGGAAGGCCTTCTCGCTGTCGCCGCCCATCCGGATCTGCATCCCTCCGAATCCGCCCGTCCGCGGAGACGCGTAGGAAGCGCTGAAATCGGTCACCGGTCGGTGGGTGGCAGCGTCCTCCACGCGTCCGCGAATCGTGCCCGTTGTCTTCAACACGAGCGCGAGATCGTCCGACGGCGGCGTGACCTGCCGTTGAAGGGACGCGTATCCGTCGGCGCGAACGGAGAGCATTACGGGGCGGTCGGCGCCGAAACCGTCGAGGCGAAACCGGCCTTCGGCATCGGTTGACGTCGAGCCCCGGGGGCCGGCGTTCACGGCGAAAGACGAGATCTGCGCGCCGATGACCGGCTCACCCTTGCCGTTGCGAACGAACCCGGCGATGGCAACGCCGGGCGACAAGACGACCGGTGGCCAGTCGTTCGAACCTTCCGCCTGGACCATCACCGACGGAATCTGCTTCAAGGCGTAGCCCTCGCGCTGGACGACGAGCACGTATTCGCCCACTTCCAGTCCGGCCACTCGGAACGATCCGTCCGGGCCGCTCCAGGCGTCGGGCTTCTGGCTGTCCTCCAACCCGCCGATCCGAAACATGAATCGGCTCGTTTCTCCCTCCGGACGTGACACCCGCACCGAGGCCCCCGCGATCGGCTGCCCGCCCGGATCGACGACCCTTCCCCTCGCCTCGAGCCCGCGCTTCAGGATCAGCGCGACGTCCTTGACGACTTCACCGCCTTTCAGCGTGATGCCGTGCCGTTTCGCGGTCACGTAGCCCGCCTTCGCCGCCTCGAGCGTCTGGTTCCTTTCGGGGGCGAGACCCCGCAGCCGGAACGCGCCGTCGGGTCCCGTCGTGACGCCGGACCTGTCGAGGAACGCCGCCGGACCCGAGCGAAGGATCGCCCGCATTCCCTGCTCCACGACGAACCGCACGTGCGCACCGCTGACGGGCGCGCCTTTCTCGTCGGTTACTTTGCCGGCGACGCCGGCCGCCTTCTGAAGCGCGATGGCGACGGTCCCCGGCGCGGATATCGCCGCAACGATGCCGGGCATCGTGGCCGTCAGGTAATCCGCCTTCGAAGCCTGGATCGAGTAACCCCGCGCCGCCAGGCCGGCGATGCGGAACTTTCCCTTCGCGTCGGTGCGGGCTCTCCGGGAGGTCGTCTGGGCCGGGCGAAAAGAGAAGCCTCCCGACGAGGCCGAGACTCGCACGCCGGGAAGCGGCCGGCGGGTCTTCTCGTCGGTCACGCTGCCGGTTATCGAAGCCGATCGAGCGAGCCGGAGCGAAACCTCGGCGGGTTCCCCCTTCTTCACCCGAACCACGTCGCTCCGTGCGACGAGATCGCCCTTCGCCTGCGCCTCGATCGTGCGGGTACCCGGCGGGACACCGACGAGGCGGTAGGTTCCGGACGCGTCGGTCTTCGCCGCGAGCGACCCGGAAAGCACGATCGCTCCCTCGGCCGGCTTTCCCGCGGGATCGAGGACCGTTCCGGAGACGGTTCCGCCGGCTCTCAAGGTGATCTTCTCGGTTCCCGCGCGTTGCATCGAGAACTGCGATGAGGGTGCGTAGCCCGGCCCCCGGACGACGAGGCTGCCCGACTTTCCGGGCGCGTTGCCGATCGAGAAGGCGCCGTCCGCCCCGGTCGTCGCCTCGGCGTACCGGACGACGTCCTCCTCCTCGAACAGGGACCCTGACCGGAGACGGACCTTCGCGCCGGACATGGGCTTCCCGGCCTCGTCGGTCACGCGGCCCGAGATCTTTTCCGCCGCCGGAAGCTCGACGTCGTCGAGCTCGACGTCGTCGGAAGAGTCGTACGGACCGGGCAGCAGAGCTCCCGGGAGCGCTCCGGGAAGCACCCGGATCGCGACCTCGACGCCCGGCTTGTCGAGTGTCACCCGGAAGCGCCCTTCGGAGTCGGTCGCCGTCTCCCCGAGCGGAGCCGGCGAAGATCCCTTCGTCTCGTCGACGAGCGTCTCTTCGTCGGTCCTGTACGCCTCCCAGACGACTCTCGCACCGCGGACCGGGTTTCCGCCCGGATCGAGCACACGTCCGGACACCGTGGCCGCCCCGGCGGGCGGAGCGAGCAGGAGGAGAGGCACGAGAGCGGCGAGCCGCCCGAGGGCGCGCGGGATCTTCGATGTCCTCGTGAAGGTCACACTATTCTCTTTTCGCGAGGACGACACAACCGGCCAGAGGTTACGATCCCCGCGAGCTATGGCCCCCCCTCTCGCCGGAAAAATCGCCCTGGTGACTGGAGGAGGCGTCCGCGTCGGGCGGGCGATCTCTCTCTCACTCGCGGCCGCCGGCGCCGACGTGGCGGTCCATTACCGGTCCTCCCGATCCGAGGCGGAGAGCGCGGCGGAGGAGATCGGCGCGGCGGGGCGGCGCGCGAAGGTGATCGAAGGCGACCTCGCCCGACCCGAGGACTGCCGGCGGGTCGTTCTCGAAGCGATTGCCGGTTTGGGTTCGCTCGACTTCCTCGTCCATTCGGCCGCGAACTTCCACCGCGCGTCGATCGAAGACACCGACGAGAACCTCTGGGATTCCGCGATGGACGTCAACGCGCGGGCCGGTTTCCTGCTGGCGCGCCAGGCCGCTCCCGTGTTGCGCAAGTGCCGCGGGCGGATCGTGCTGATCTCCGACTTTCTCGCCGAGAGCCCGGCCCGAAACTACCTCGCCCATTCCGTTTCGAAAGCCGCGGTGGAAGGTCTCGTCCGGGCGCTCGCGGTCGAGCTCGCCCCCGAGGTCTCCGTCAACGGGGTCGCGCCCGGCACGGTTGTTCCGCCCGAAGGGACGTCGGCCGAAGAGATCGAACGGCTCGCCCGCCGGGTTCCGGCGAAGAGAATCGGCTCGGCGGAGGACGTCGGCGCGGCGGTCGTCTTCCTCTGCGCCGGTCCGGCGTTCGTGACCGGTCAGGTTCTCCGGGTGGACGGCGGGCGCTCGATCGTCTGAGGGGAAAACTCTTCGTACTCCTCGCGTAGCCGCCGCGCAAACCCCCGCATCGCCTCGATCCGGGGCTCCGCGAGCGCTCGTCCCGCCCCGGTCTTGAGCGGCGCCTGCGCCGACGCTTCGATGGATTCCGCGATCTCGAGAAAGTCCAGGCGCTCCCGGTATCCCTCGACGAGCTGTCGAGCGATGCCGTAAGCTCCCAGCTCCTCCAGGCGCACGGCGTCGTGGACGACCTCTTCCTCCGGAGTGCGCGGGTCCCGCTCTAACCTCGTGAGCGAGCGCCACAGAGCGGCAATCGTCCGTGGAGCGATGCGGAGAGAGCCCAGGAAGATCTCGGTCCGGCTCTTGTGCCCGAACCGCGACACCCACTTTTCCTGGCCGGAGAAGACGGCGAGGAGATACAGAAGATCCCGGTCGACGTCCCCGCGGCCGGCTGCGATTTTCTCCGACGCGGCGACGACACGCTCGACGTCGCCGTAGTAGGTCACGCCGTCGAGCCCGACCGCGAGAGGCTTCACGTAGTCGGCAATGCGTTCGCGCGCGCCCTCGTCCACGGCCCGATCGTAACGCCGCGTCCATCCGGGAGGCCGGAGACTTGCATGGCAGGGGCCGCATGAAGGCCGTAGCGGCCCTGCTGATCGTCAGCCTCGTGGCTTCGCCGCTCGTTGCCGACGAAATGACGCCGCCCGCCGACGCCGTCACCGCCGGGGAGGACCGCGGCGAGGTGACGCTCGACGGGTGGATCGCGTCTCTGTCCGACGCTCTCGTTCTCTCCGACGCGCGCGCGGGGGACCTGGACGCCCGTCCGCAGCCGGACGCGCAGGCGACCGAAGAGCCGCAGAAACCGGAGCCGCCGAAGGAGCCACCGCCGAAGAGGCCGTCTTTGAGACCGGCCGACTTCTGGAAGGACCTGAAGGTCGAGGCGAAACGGTACGTCGCGGATTCCTTCGCTCTCGTCAGCGCCCCGTTTCACTGGAATGTCGCGGACTGGGAGAGGGCCGGTGGAGCCGCGATCGTGATCGGCGGGCTGATGCTCGAAGACAAGCACCTCGATCACGAGTTCCAGGAGCGGCGCTCGACGTTCACGAATCGGGTCTCGCAGGCCACCACCGGTTTCGGCGGCGGGTACGGCGTGAACACGGGCGTGGCGTTCCTGATCGTGGGATACGCCTTCCGGAGCTGGGACCTGCGCGAGACGGGACGGGAGGCCCTCGAAGCCGGCTTCCTCTCGAACCTCCTCGACAAGTGGATCCTGAAGCGGGCCATCGGCCGCGAGCGCCCGCAAGTCTCGGACGGAAGAACGGTCTTCCGGCCCGGCTCCTCGAACGACTCCTTCCCTTCAGGCCACGCGACGGAGGCGTTCGCGGTCGCGTCCGTGATCGCGATGCGTTCGAAGGGATGGGTGCTTCCGACGATCTCCTACACGGCCGCGACTCTCGTCGCGTTCGACCGCGTGAACGACCGCGTCCACTTTCCGAGCGATGTCGCGGCCGGAGCGATCCTGGGAACGGCGGTTGGACGGTTCCTCGTTGCGCGCCACCGCCGGGCGCAGGGCCTGGCCCCCGCCCCGACCGTGACACTCGTGCCGATCCATGGCGGCCTCGCCGCCAAAATGGATTTCTAGCCTTTACGGCCGGCGGTCCATCCGCCTCTCGCGGAATCGCTCCAGCCGGTCGATCCGTCGCTCCCGGAGCTGTTCCCGCATCCGGACCAGGCGATCCCACTGGTCGGGCTTCAAGACCTGCTTCATGTCGAGCACCATCAGGATTCGCGCCTTCTGGAGCCCGGCGCGCGCGTTCTCGACCGCTTCCACCTTCGTCGAGATCGTCCGACGATCGGCATTGGCGTCGAGCGCGTCCTGGAGCTCCCCCTGTCTCTTCTCGAGCTCCGCCTTGCGGTCGATCAGCTCCGGCCGCGTCCGCGAAAAGATACTCTCGATCTCGCGCGCCTGATCGTCCGTCAGGTTGATCTCTGCGGCGAGGCGGGGCCGCTTCCACCACTTCCCCTCCGGGAGCTGCGGAGGACTCGCCAGGGACGCGGGAGCGAGCGCGACGAAGAGAAGAGCGCCGGCGAGAAGCTTCACGATCGACCCTCCGGAGCGGCAGCGGAGTCCACGGCGGAAGGATCGGGAGCGAGCGCTCCCCATCCGCCCGGGGTCTCGTCGCCGCTCGCCAGTCGATCGACGTCCCTCAGGAGGGCATCGTCTGCGCGGTCCTGTGCGGAGAAGCTCGCGGTGTCGTCGGAGCCGCTCTCGATCCGGGCGGAGCTGTTTCGTCCGGTCAGGAGGAGCGCGCCGAGGAGGAGGGCCGCCGCCGCGGGCAGCGCCCACGAGAGCCGCCGCCGCCGGCCGCGCCCCGGCGAGCCCTGACGGCCGACCGCCGTGAGCGTCGCGTCCTCGACGGCCCGCCACTCTTGCGCCGATCGGCTCGCCAGAGCCTCTTCGCCCTCATCGCCCAGGTCGCGCACCGCGCCCTTCCAGTCGGCGAGCGCTCGGCTGCAGCGCAGGCACTCGGAGAGGTGGCGCGGCAGTGCTTCGGGAACTCCGGCGGGAGGAACGGCCAGGGCGAACAGCTCTTCGTCGGTCAGATGGTCCGCCGCCGTCGTCGCACGTTCCCGCATTTCAGACCTTCTTTCGCAGATCGCGCAGGCGCTCCCGGATCTTGTGCGCCGCGCGGAAGAGGTGGGACTTGACGGTTCCACTGTCCAGCCCGGTGAGCTCCGCGATCTCCGGGATCGATAGCTCCTCGAAGTGTTTCAGAGTGAACACGGTCTTCTGCCGCGGGGACAGCGATTCGATCGCCTCGCGCAGCCGCTCCCGGATCTCCCGCGAGTGCGCACGACGCTCGGGAGAAGGGTCCGAGTGCGGCGCGGTGTCGCGCGGTCCCCTTTCGTCCCCGCCCTCCCCGGCCGTCTGGTGGAAATAGAGAACCAGACGGCGGCGCTTCAGCCGGTCCTTGCACCAGTTGATGCAGATTCGAGTGAGCCAGGTCTCGAACGTCGAGCCCTCCCGGAAATCGTTCAAGTTCTGCCACGCGCGCAGAAAGCTCTCCTGCGCGGCGCAGTCCGCTTCCCCCGTGTCGCGGAGGAGACGGTAGGCGACCCGCGTGATCCGGCGCTGGTACTGGCGGACGAAATACTCGAAGCCCCCGGTGTTGCCGGCGCGGATCTCCTCGATGAGAAGCGCTTCGTCGACGCCCGGTTCGGTCTCGCGCGGGATCATGGCCAGAGCGGGCACACCCGATAGACGACCGGGCGGAGACGGAGTTTACGGGCGGTTGCGGCGGGCGGTTTCCCCGATTTCATAGAGACTTCAGGATTTCCTCGCGCTTCCGGGCGTACTCCTCGGTCGACAACAGGCCCCGAGTGCGCAGGTCTTCCAGCTGATTCAGCCGCTCTGCCGTCGAAGAGGTTGCAGCAGGCAGAGCTGTCGTCGCGGCCGCGGGGACGGCCGCCTGTCCCCAGATCGCGTTACGAAACGCTTCGGGCCGGGAGATGTCGGGGAAGACGATCCGTCCCCTTTCCGAAGCCGTCTCGAGCACGACGGTGCCGTATCCGAGCAGCCGCGCGATCACACCCTGGTCGAGCGTGACGTCCTGGATCTTCTCGAGCGGCGCCTGCTCCGCCTCCCGGGCAAGGAGGCCGACCTTTCGCATGACGCGGCGGTTGGTCACGACGAACTCGTCCGCGGCGGCCCGAACGCGCCGGAGAAAAAACGTCACGACGGCCGCCGCGAGAAAGAAGAGCGCGACGTATCCGAAGATCGTGGAACCACCCGTCGAACCGAGCCGGTGCCCCGCGATCCACCACCAGAGGCCGAAGACGGCGGCGACGAGGAAGAGCGCGAGCGCGGTCCGGTAATAGACCCAGTGATATCGGGCGCGGTGCACGATCGCTTCACCGGGGGCGAGGTTCTTCTCCGCGTAGGACATCGACGCGCCACCGAAGGGTAACATCCGACGAGAATGAAGGGACAGGTGATCCTCGTCACGGGCTGTTCGAGCGGCATCGGGAGGGCGACCGCGATCGCGGCGGCGGAGCGCGGACATCGCGTCTTCGCCTCGGCGCGGCGTCGGGAGGACCTTGCGGAGCTCGACGCCCGAAAGATCGAGACCGTCGAGCTGGACGTGACCGACGGAGCTTCCGTCGCGGCGGCCGTCGCCGGTGTTCTGGGTGCGGCCGGACAGGTTGACGCGCTCGTCAACAACGCCGGTTACGGCCAGTACGGCGCCGTGGAGGATGTGACGCTCCCGGAGTGGCGCGCGCAGTTCGAGGTGAACGTCTTCGGCGCCATCCGGCTCCTCCGCGCCGTGCTTCCCCCCATGCGCGAAGCGCGGAAGGGAACGATCGTCAACGTCTCCTCGGTGGCCGGCAAGGTGACGATCCCGTTCGCCGGCCCCTACTGCGCTTCGAAGCACGCTCTCGAAGCGATTTCCGACGCGCTGCGAGTCGAGGTGGCGCCCTGGAAGATCCGGGTCGTCGTGGTCGAGCCGGGCCCGATCGAGACGCACTTCGGGGCGCGGACGCGCGAGGTCACCGCGCGCATCCTCCAATCTCACGGTCCCTATTCGCGCTTCTACGCGAACGCCGAGCGCGCGAGCGAGAAGGAATTTCAGCGCGGTATGCGCCAACCCGAACTGGTCGCCGGCGTCATCGTGCGGGCGATCGAATCCAGGCGTCCGAAAACCCGCTATCGCGTGGCTCCGATGGCGAAGATCCTGGTCCCGTTGAAGAGGCTCGCGTCGGACCGGTTCCTGGACCGGAGGTTGAAACGCGCGCTCAAGCTGCCCGACAGCGTTTGAGGGAAGAGAGGAGGAAGAAGCATGGGAGTCCGCGTCAAACAGATCACTCTGTGGAGGAGCGAGGTCACGAACCGGCCGGGCGCGCTCGCCGGGATGCTCGGACCGATCGCCGAGGCCGGAGGCAACCTGAAGGTGGTCATGGGGTACCGGATACCGGGCGCCGAGAATCGCGCGGCGATCGAGGTCTACCCCGTCAGCGGCCGGAGAGTCACGGCCGCCGCGCGTTCCGTCGGCCTGTCGGACTCGGGCATTCCGGCTCTCCTGGTCGATGGGGACGACCGGGCGGGGTTGGGCGCCGCGATCGCCCGGGGAGTCGCCGAGGCGGGGATCAACATGATCTTCCTGATGGCGCAGGTCGTCGGGAGGCGGTATTCGGCGATCATCGGCTTCGAGTCCGCCGCCGACGCAAAGAAGGCTGCGGCGCTGGTCAAGAAAGCGAAACCATCGAAGAAGTAGTTTCCGGATCGCGGCGCGCGCAGTCCCGCGAAGTAACCGAGGGAGGAGGCGCGCGCCGCGGGAGCGTGAGCGAGCGAGGGATCAGGCGCTCGGTCGAGGCCGGCCCGCCGAGCCGAGCGCCGTCGGCGTAGCCGGATCCCGAGCGAGCGAAACGCGACATGATTTGGGGCCGGGCAGACTCGAACTGCCGACCTAAGGTTTAGGAAACCGAGACGCGATTTCAGAGAAAGGCCCGAAAACCCAATGGGGACGGGCCTTTCTCACTTTTCCTCGCGCTCTGGCGAGCGTCGTTTAGCGTCGTTTTCGTCGTCTAAATCGACTTCGAATCGTTAAGAGGCGTCACACCAGACGTCACCCCTTGGCAGCCTTCGCTCGCAGAACCAGTTACCTTCTTTTGGTCCTTACTGCACGACCTTTAGCGGGGGCGACACGGAAAGGGTTTGCGTAGATACGGTTCGCGCGTAACCAACAGTACCCCCCGGATGGCATGGGTCTGACGAGCCATCTGCGTGGAGTATCAAAAACGAGTAGCTTATGAAGTCTGGCACGACAGGCCCAGATGGATAGTAAAGGGTGGTAGATGACTGCGACGCGGATGTAGCGTTCACGTTGTTGGGCAGATTTCCATCCGTGATTCCCGAACTGTCACTGAAAAAGTAGGCTTGACCTGTGCAGTCGGTGGAGGCGTAAAAGAGCTGGGTTCCGGTCGGTTGACTGAATCCCGCTACAAGAACGCCGTTGAGTTTGAACCACTGGGTGCCAAGCAGCAAGATCATGGTGTTCTGATCGTAGAGGATCCCCAGCGCCTGATTGTTGCTATCCAGTACTCGTAGCGCGCCCGGTCCCGCCGGTCCGGTTGGTCCCGGTGGTCCCTGTGGCCCGGTCGTGCTCCAACTGAGCGGGGTTTCCTTTTTGGAGTCGCAGACGGTCGTGGCGGTGACGATTCGCACGGCCCCGCTCATCTTGTTGACGCAAGCGTAAATCGTGTCGGCCTGCGCCCGCGGAGCCGAGAGTAAAGAAGCTGCGATGCCAGCTACCAAAGCCAGACCCAGGCGAAATGCCTTTTGAAATTTCATACCCTCTCCTTTGCGGTTAGCGTCGCTCCGAACCGGGGATGTTCCGGCTTGGCTGAAGGGTCTCTCTGATGGGGAGTGACACCGGGACTCTACGTCTGATCGTGTCACCAGTATCTAGGTCTTTGGTCATAGGTCCTACGACCCCCTCGTAACCGGCGAGATGGCCCAGTCCCCGATGCACGGGGTAGGATTTAGCGAAGAACGAAGCCGAGAAACGATGCGTCGTTGGGAATGGGCACCTGGAGCGGTTGCCGCGTCTACGGTGCGTCCAGCGAGCATAATTGAGGGTGGGCGGATAGGGCGACGGCCCGAATCCGCGGCCCTCCGCGCCGCGTGCTCCGCCCCTAGTGCGGCGACCAGGCTCGCCAGAACGCG
>DASWCZ010000073.1:0-15197 GCA_036395755.1 Thermoanaerobaculia bacterium | reverse complement strand
CCTTCCCGTATAAGTTCCCCGTCGTCGCCCGGATCGCCTGGGCGTAGAGGGAACTTGATAACCCTGCCGCCACCAGGCAGATGGCGAGCCCTTTCCAAACCCTCATACCTCTCCTTTCAGGCCCTTCCGAGGGCCAAACCTGACCCACTACCCAAAAGCTCATACTTCCTCCCCCTTTGGACCGGATGGCCCACACGATTCACGACTCCGCCGTGTTGACGAGTCCTTTCTGCACCGGTCGAGTGGGAAGCGTTCACCTCCCGAACGGAAGAGCAACGCGGCTGCCACGCTCCATTTCGTCGACGTCGTGACGAACCGCATGGATCGAGGGATGAAGACGCCTTGAGAACGGACGAAATGAGCGCGCGAAATCGCGCCGCTCCCGGCTCTCCAGAACTCCGGACGGATTCCCAATATCTTGAACGTCCTTTGCGCGTCGCACTCCGTCGCAGGAGAAGCGAAAACGACGCACACGCCGAGAACCGAAGGACGAACTGGCTGTTCCGCGGGACGGCTCCTCACGCGGTCAAGCCGGTGCGCGCTCGCATCCGGTTCGCCGGATTTTTCCGACTGAGCTCCAGCCGTTGTCGTCGCGAAGGTGGCCGTCCGACCCGGCCGCGGAAAAAATATTTCCCGAACGCGCCCGCGCCGAGTTCGGGAAACGGTCAGCGCGGCAGCGCGGCCAGGGCTTCGCGGACCCGGGGCTGGTTGGGGTCGAGCTCGAGAGATCGAGTAAAGAGCGTCCGGACCTTGTCGGGTCGATCGAGGCACGCCTCGACCACCCCGGCGACGTTCAGCGTCTCGGTTTGGTTAGAGCTCTCGAGAGGCTCGATGACGTCGTGCGCCTCCCGGCAACGATTCTTACGGGAGAGGAGGAGCGCGTAATTTCGGGCGTAGGCCTCGCTCTGAGGATACGCGGCGTGCGCCGCCCGCAACAGGGCGAGCCCGTCGCCGCCGCGCTTTTCGAACTCCGCCGCCCAGCGCTCGACGGTCGCGTCGGGGTCCGGCTGTCCGGCCGCGAGCGCCCGCAGCAGCCAGCGCGTGGAGTCCTCGAACCGACCCCGATCCCTTTCGAGCGTCGCGATGTTGAAGAGCGGCGAGTGGTACCCGGGGTCGAGCTTCAGGGATTCCTCCCACGCCGCTCTTGCTCCGGGATCGTCGCGGAGCGAGAAGCGGCGATAGATGCCGAGGTTGTTCCAGCCCCCCTTGGTCAGTCCGGCCGACGTCCGGGGCGCGGTCTTCTGCTCTGCGCTCTCCCGCGCGGAGATGTAGCCCAGCGCGACGAGCTTCTTGGTGTACTCCGCGGCCTGCTCGCGATCGATCGCGGCCGACGCCACCGTTTCGACGGAAACCTTCGCCAGCACCCCCGGTTCTTTTCGCGCGGCCAGTCCCGGCAGGATCGGGAGAGCGGAGCCGCGCATCTGGCGGTCGGCCGGCAGATCCAGGAGCGCGAGGAGCGTCGGCGCGACGTCGAAGGCAGTCGCGCGCGCTGTCGGCGGCGCCGGCCGGACGCCCTCTCCCCATGCGAGGAGAACCCCGTCCAGGCGGTGCGAGGCGGCTGCGGTGGCCCCTTCGCTCGAAGCGCGCCCGCACGGGCGGTCTGCGCCCCAGCGGAACCCGTGGTCCGACGTGATGAAGAGAACGGCGCCGTCCTCGCGCGCGCGGCGCATCCACTGTCCCAGGAGGGCGTCGATCATCGCGAAGTACGTTTCCGGCACGCGATGAAAGCGCTCGTAGCCCGCCGGGTCGGTGCACTCGAGCCGCGGAGACGCGTACGGCGCGAACAGATGCCCGACCTCGTCGGTCCCCCTGAAATAGACGGCGAGGAAATCCGGTCGCACGCTGTCGTACAGCTCGCGGCTCAAGCGCTGCGTGATCCGCGTGGTCGTCAGGAGCGCCGCCAGAGCCGAAATGGGATCGTCGAAGGAGGGTCTCGCCGGCAGCGCGCGGACCTCGGAGTCGGAGACCGTGAGGTACGGAGTGAGGTCCTCGGTCGAGATCTTCCCTTCGCGCGCCGCCACCCGCTGGACGGTCTCGTCGAGCGACTCCGGGTAGCCGACCCCGCTCGATGCCGGGCTCGCGGCGCTGGGGTCGATGCGATCCGAGAGAAAGAACCCGTCGATCTTCTCCGCCGGATGCGTCGCCCAGAAGCCGACGACGCCGACCTTGCGGCCGCGGGACGATGCGATGTTCCACACCGCGGGGACCTTGCGCGAGGCCTCCGAGACCGGAACGAGCAGACCGCTCTTCGCATCGAGCTCCTGGAAATCGAGGACGCGATGGACGTCCGGACCGACGCCCGTTTCCTGAGTGGTCCAGACGAGCGGCGAGAGGATGGGAACGAAGCTCTCGAGCTTCACCCCATACCCCTCGCGAGCGAGCTTCGACCAGTTGGGTAGTTTTCCCGTCGCGGCGAGCGCGGTCAGGTAGTCCCAGTCCGCGCCGTCCAAGCCGATCCAGATCAGGCGCCGGAACTTGCCGGGTGGAGCCGGTGTCCGGGCGACGTCGGCCGCCTCCACCGCCGGCGCGCGGCCGATCGCGGCGGGAGCGGAAGCGGGCCGCTCCGTCCTGGCCCGGCAACCGCAGAGCAGAGACGCCGCGAGGCCGAGAGCCGCCGATCCGGTTCTGAAACGGGTCATCGGTGCGCTGCCGCAGATCCGCGCGGCGGCTGGCACGCGGGACACCAGTACGTCGAGCGTCCGGCGCTCCCCTGCCGCCGTCTCCGCACCGGTCCGCCACATCGGCGGCACGGACGACCGCTCCGCCCGTAGACCCAGTACCCGCCACCGGCGCGCGTTCGTCGCGTTCGTCGAATCCTTCGCGGCCAGCCGTCCACCTTGGCCGAGAGGAGCTCGCGCGCCTTCGCGACGATCCCCGACAGCTCCGCGTCCGAGAAGAACGCGACCGGCGCAAAGGGATCCATTCGTGCGAGGAAGAGGGCCTCCGATTTGTAGACGTTCCCCACGCCGGCGATCGCGGACTGAAGGAGGAGCGCCTCGCCGATCGCGGTTCTCGGCCGGGCCTTGATCCGGCGGACCGCCTCGGAGTCGTCGAACTCCGCCGACAGGACGTCGGGTCCGAGCCGGCGAAGACGCGGATCCCGGGCGAGCTGGCGGGCGGAAAGAAGCTCCACGACCGGCGCGCTGAAGCAGACGGCGACGGCGTCGTCGGTCTCGAGAATCGCTCGCGCGAGCCTCGCCGGTTTCTTCCACGGCTCCCCCGGCCGGTAGAGGTGCCACGAGCCGGTCATCCGCATGTGGGTGACGAGCGTACGGCCGTCGTCGAATCGGACGAGGAGATTCTTCCCGCGCGCTTCGACGGCTTGCACGCGCCGACCCGACAGGTCCGCGCCCGCGAGACGGGTCAGCGACGAGTCGAACGACGTCAGCCGCTTTCCCTCGAGACTGCGTCCGAGAGCGCGCGCGGCGCGAAGCACCGTATCGCCCTCAGGCATCGGCGGCGACTCGCGATTCCTCCGCCCGCGGCGCGGCCCGGATCAGATAGCCGCGGCTCCCCGGCAAGAATCCGGCTTCGGTAAGGAAGCTCGCGAGCTGCGAAGCGGCGGGATCCGCGCCGTCTACTTTCGCGATCAAGAGCGCGCGCCGCCGTCCTTCGGCGACGAGCGCCGCGAGCGCCGATGCGATTGCCCGCGCGCTCTCGGTGCGCTCCGGGTCCGACTCCGGCAGAAACGTCAGGAGATTCCTCTCGGCGCGACCGATCCATGCGACGAGACGTCCGTCCGCCAGCACCACCTGCGCGCCCGCGAGTCGCTGCGGCCGGGCGCCTTCTCGCTCCGGCCACGCGATCGCCGCCCCATACGGGTTCGCCGGATCGGTCGCCGCGAGCACGAGCGACTGCGGTTCCTCCGAGGGCTCACGGAGGGCGCGAAGCCGGTCGTCCGCTCCCGGCTGCGCGAACTGCGCCGCTCCGAGTCCCGCGACGAAGTACCCGCGCCGCACGCGACCCGCCTCTTCCATCGCCTTCGCGACCGGATAGACCGTCGAGAAGCCGCCGGGAACGTCCTCGGCGTGGACCGCTTCGCGGGTCAGGACGCCGTACCGCTCGAGAAGCGACAGGGTGAGAGCGGCGCGGCGCTCGGTTTCGGTAGGAGCGAGACTGCCCGGTGCAGCGCCCGGCAGGAGTGACCACCGTCCCTCGCTGCCCGGCGGTCCGGCGCGCCGGGAGCGGAACGAGCGACCGCGGAACTGCCTTCGGGAAGCGCGCGCGGCAGGTCCCCGAACGTATGCCCGCAGCGGAGCGAGCGTGTCGTTCGTGACTTCTCCCGCCCAGACGAGGTCCCACAGCGCTTCGACGAGCTCGCGCGGAAACGCGCCGGTCTCGCGAGCGAGATCGGAGAAGAAGAGCGCGCCGCGCCGTTCGAGGAGCTCGCGGATCGCGCCGGCGAGCTTTCCCTCGGCGCTCCCGGGAGGCGGAGCGAGGAGCCGATACCGATCCGGAAGGTAGAGGGCGATCCGGCCGTCGTACGGCCCGACGGCCGCGATGCCGCGCCACATCACTTCCCCCGCTGCGCAGAGGAGGTCGAGGTCCGCAGGTTTGTAAGCCGCGTTGCGCCCGGCCAGGATTTCCGTCTCCAGAACCGACGCGGGGACCGGCGCGCCCTGGAGCTGCTCGATCGAGGAGAGGAGCGCGTCGAGCCCGGTCCGCGGGCAGGTCACTCCCTGCCATTCGGCGAGGAACCTCGCGAATGCCGGCGCGTCGACGGGCTCGACCTCCTTGCGGAGCTTCGCGAGCGACCGCCGCTTCAACGCCTTCAGAACGCCGGCATCGCACCACTCGCGGGAGCGCCCTCCGGGCAGGAACTCTCCTTCGACGACGCGCTCCTCCTCGGCGAGCCTCTCGAGCGCCGCGCGGACGGGCGGGATCGGAAGGCCGAACCGTGCCGCGACGTCCTCGGCGCGGAATGGACCATGCGTCCGCGCCCAGCGGGAGACCAGATTACCCAGCGGGTCCTCGACGGCTTCCAAGAACGCGTCGGGCAGTCCGGGCGGCGGCGGAACACCGAGCGCGTCGCTCAGGCGCGCCGCATCCTCGGCCGCGGCGAACCGCCGCTCCCCCGCGATCGACACGGCGATGACCCGCCGCTCGGCGACGAGCCTCGAGAGCCACCGCTCGACCGCGTCCGTCGGCCAGGCGCGCATCCGGATCTCCTCCCCGGTCAACTCCCCGAGGGAGAGCAGGAGGTCGTGAAGCGCGTCGGGGTTGCCGACCGGGCGCCCCTCGAGCCGCTGGAGGCTTCGTTCGAGCTCCTCGATCGCGCGCGCGTCGAGAAGCTCACGCAGCTCCGCTTCCCCGAGGAGCTCCTTCAGCTGCGCCTGGTCGACCGAAAGCGCCTGCGCCCGCCGCTCGGCCAGCGGCGCGTCGCCGTCGTAGATGAAGTTCGAGACGTAGGAAAAGAGGAGCGACGCCGCGAACGGAGAGGGCGCGCGGGAGTCCACGGTGACGATCCGGATTCGCCGCGAAGCGACGCGTCGGAGGATCTCGACCAGGCCGGGCAGATCGAAAACGTCCCGCAGGCACTCGCGGTACGTCTCGAGCAGGATCGGAAACGAGCCGTATCGCGACGCGACCGCGAGCAGGTCCGCCGCGCGCTTGCGCTGCGTCCACAACGGGCTGCGACGGCCCGGATGCCGACGCGGCAGGAGGAGCGCGCGCGCCGCGTTCTCACGGAAACGGGCGGCGAAAAGAGAGGTCTGGCCGAGGTTTCGAGCGACGAGATCCTCCACCTCGTCGGGCGCGGGGAGGAAGTCGGAGACGTCCGGCGGCTCCTCCGACTCCGGAAGGCGGAACACGATCCCGTCGTCGGACCAGAGCATCTCGGCGTCCGACGCGCGCGGGTTCGGTTGCGGGTGCAGGCCCGTCGGGCCTGTCCCCGCGCCTTCTCTCAGTTTCGCGAGGACCGCCGTGGCCCACGGCGCGTGGACGCGCGCCCCGAACGGGGACAGGATGCACACGCGCCAGTCGCCGACTTCGTCCAAATAACGCTCGACGACGATCGTGCGGTCGCTCGGGACTTCCCCGGTGGCCTCGCTCTGCTCGTCCAGGTACGCGCGCAGGTTCGCCGCGGCGCGCCGGTCGAGGCCGTGGTCTTGCGCCAGGCGCTGGATTGCCTCGCGTTTGCCCGCCGTCGCCAGAGTTCGCGCGAGCTCGCCGATCGCGCGGCCGAACTCGGGCGGCCGGCCGGGCCGGTCGCCGTGCCAGAACGGCATCTTTCCCGGCTCTCCCGGCGCGGGAGTCACGAGGACGCGGTCGTGCGTGATCTCCTCGATCCGCCAGGACGAGGCGCCGAGGAGAAAGACCTCACCTGGACGCGACTCGAAGACCATTTCCTCGTCGAGCTCCCCGACGCGCCGGCTCTTTCCCCCTTCGTCGCCGGCGAGAAAGACGCCGTAGAGCCCGCGGTCCGGGATCGTTCCGGCGTTGACGACGGCGACGCGCCGCGAGCCTTCGCGGCCGCGAACCGTCCCGCCGATGCGGTCCCACACGATGCGCGGCCGGAGCTCCGCGAACTCGTCGGAGGGATAACGGCCGGACAGCATGTCGAGAACGCCTTCGAACGAGCCTCGCGGCAGCTCGGCGAACGGCGCGGCGCGCCGGACGAGAGAATAAAGGTCTTCGACTCCGATCTCTTCCATCGAGGCGATCGCGACGATCTGCTGCGCGAGCACGTCGAGCGGGTTGCGGGGATAAAAGGTCTCCTCGATCTTTCCCTCGCGCATCCGAAGCGTGACGGTGGCGCACGCGAGAAGGTCGCCGCGATACTTCGGAAAGATCACGCCGCGGGAGACGGCGCCGACGGAGTGACTCGCCCGGCCGATCCTCTGCATGCCCGATGCGACCGACGGCGGCGCCTCGATCTGGACGACGAGGTCCACCGCTCCCATGTCGATCCCGAGCTCGAGGGAGGATGTCGCGACGATCGCGGGGAGTTCTCCCCGCTTCAATCGGTCCTCGATCTCGAGCCGCTTCTCGCGGGCGACCGAGCCGTGGTGCGCGAGCGCGATCTCCTCTCCCGCGGTCTCGTTCAGCGCGGAAGCGAGTCTCTCCGCGAGCCTCCGGCTGTTGACGAAGATCATCGTCGAGCGGTGCGCGCGGACGAGCTCGACTAACCGCGGATGGATCGAGGGCCAGATCGAGCGGCGCGCGGGCGGACCGGCGGCGGGTCCGCTCGGAATCTCGAGGACCTCGCCCAGACGCGCCATGTCCTCGACCGGAACCTCGACCGTGACGTCGAACGCCTTGCGGCTGCCCGCATCCACGATCTCGACCGGCCGCGGTTTCCAACCGCCCCGGCGACCCGACGGCTCGCCACCACCCAGGAGCCGCCCGACCTCCTCGAGCGGCCGCTGTGTCGCCGAAAGCCCGATTCGCTGAAGCGGACGTTTCGACGTGCGCAGGATTTCGAGCCGTTCCAGCGACAGGAAGAGGTGGGCGCCGCGCTTGGAGGAGACGACGGAGTGGATCTCGTCGACGATGACGGTGTCGACCGAGCGCAAGACGTCGCGGGAGGACGAAGTCAGCAGCAGGTAGAGAGACTCGGGCGTCGTGATCAGGATGTCGGGCGGCGTCCGAGCCATCCGGGCGCGGTCGGAGGCCGGCGTGTCGCCCGAGCGGATCGCGAGCGTCGGCACCCGGATTTGTTCCGTCCCGTCGCGCGCCGCGGCCGCGGAGATGCCCGCGATCGGCGCGCGAAGGTTCCGCTCGACGTCGACCGCGAGCGCCTTCAGCGGCGAGACATAGAGCACGCGGCACCGCTCTTTCTTCGGCGGCTCGGGCGAGAACATCAGCCGGTCGAGCGCGGCGAGGAAGGCGGCGAGGGTCTTGCCCGAGCCGGTCGGCGCGAGGAGAAGGGTCGAGCGTCCCTGGATAATCGGGGGCCAGCCCTTCACCTGCGCAGCGGTGGGCGCTGCGAAGGACGCCTGGAACCAGCGGCGGACCGCGGGGTGGAAGGAGTCGAGCGGATCGGGATGCTTCGTCACCGGCGCATTTTCCCCTTTTCTGTCATTCCGAGGCCGTACCACGCGTCTGTCATTCCGAGGCCGAAGGCCGAGGAATCTCCGGTGCCGCGTCTACGGCGAGAAGAGCCGCTTCACCAGCAGGACGATCACGGCGACTGGGATCGCGAGCAGCAGGACGAACGCCAGAACGACTCCCGCGACGAAGAGCGAGTCCACGGTCCGACTGCGCCCTTGCCGGAGTGCTTCGCGATAAATCTGGACGTTCCGGACGTTCGCCTGCCACGCGGCGTCGAAGACGTCTCCCAGGAGCGGCACGGCGCCGACGACCGCGTCGATCGCGATATTCGCGACCATGCGCGCGATCGCCGAGCGAGGGAGTCGAGCGCGGACCGCGGACAGCACGATCGCCGCGGAAACGAGAGCGCCGACGATGTCACCCAGCCCGGGCACGAGCCCGATGATCGGGTCCAGGCCGATCCGGAGCCCGCCGCCGATCGGGATCGAGTGGTCCATGACCCACGCGAGCTTCTCAACCCACGGATCCGGCACGCCGCGCGGCACGACCTCCGGTTCGAGCGGACGCGGCTTGACGGGAAGTCGCTCGGCGGCCATCCGACCCTTACGGGATTCTTCGGATGTCGCGCAGGTTGTTGTTTTCGATCGAGAGCTGGACGTGCGTTCCCTCGGTGAACCGGATGTACTGCTGCTGGGTAACGGGGAAGCGATAGTGGGCCGTCGCGTCGCCTTCCTTGGCCTCGAAGAGCAGGTAGTAGTTGCCCGAGCCGGCATAGCTCGCTCCGCCGGAGCCCGGAGGGTCGTACTGGCGCTCGACGACGGTCGCCTCGAGCGACTTGTAGCCCGCGTTCGGGTCCCGCTTCGAGCTCGCGCACCCGGCGAAGAGGGCCAGCGCGACGGCGACGCTCGCGACCCCGAACCTCAATCGGCCGCTCACTTCTTTTCCGCGATTCGCTCGATCTCTTCGCGGGCGCGGTCGACGATCGCGCGGATCGACCGGAGCACTTCGACCGAGAGAACGCGCCCTCCCTTGAACGCCGTCTTCCCGAGAGCGGAAAAGGACTGGCCGAGCTCGCGCATCTCGTCGATCAAGGAGCGTTCGGTATCGCCTCTTCCCGGTTGTTCGTCCATTGTCGTCCTCCTCCCATCTTGCCGGGTGCAAAAGCCCTACCGGACTCTCGTGCCGTTCTTGATCACGAGGTCCGGCCTCTGGAGCAGCTCGACGTTGCCGAGCACGTCCCCGTGGACCGCGACGATGTCCGCGTACCTTCCCGGCGCGAGCGTGCCGATGTCCTTTTCCTTCTTCAGGAAGACTGCCGGCCATCGGGTCGCCCCGGCGATCGCCTGCATGGGCGTCATGCCGAGCTTGACCCAGGTCGCGAGCTCGCGCCATGTCGAGTCGGTGTGGAAGTTCCCCGGGATGCCGGAGTCCGTCCCGACCATCAGCGTCACGCCGGTCTCGCGGAGCTGCCGGAACTTGTTCGCGAGCGTCGGGATGCGCCGCCGCACGAGCGCGAAGTACGGAAGCCCGGTGACGTTCTCGAGCGACTGGCGGATGTCCGCGACGATGTCCGGTGCGAGCCCCTCCTGCCAGCGCGGATCGTTCAATCGCTCCGGAAAGACGTCGGCGGTGTACTCGGAGAGAAAGAGTCCTTCGATCGTGGGACACCAGAAGAGGGTCTGGTTGCGTTTCTTGATGCCCTGGAGGATGTCTTCCGGGTAGCCGGGCTCGGTGGCGAGCCCGGTGTGCTCGAAGCTGTCTACGCCGTACTTGAGCCCGATGCGGATCTCCTCCTCGCGATGAGCGTGCGCGACGACCGGCTTGCCACCTTTGTGTGCCGTCTCGACGACCGCCTTCACCTCTTCCTCGGTCATCTGGTCCTGGTCGATCAACTTGACGACGTCCACGCCCGCGTCGATCACTTTCTGGACCTTGGCCCGCGCGTCCGCCGCGCCGGTCACGCCCCAGCGGAACTCTTTCTCGTACTCGAAATAGGGCTTGTGCTGGATGAAAGGACCCGAGACGAAGAGACGCGGGCCGGGGATCTCTCCCTTCTCGATCCGCCGCTTGACCAGCAGAATGTCCTCGAGCGGGGCGCCCAGGTCGCGCGCGAACGTGACGCCGCTCGTCAAGAGCTGCCGCGCCGCCGCCGGCATGATCTCGTCGCGGAAGCGCGGCCGGTACGTCTTGTCCCAGTGCTCGTAGTCCCCGTGGCCGAGGATCATCAGGTGGACGTGCATGTCGGCGAGACCGGGCAGAAGGGTCATCCCGCGCGTGTCGATCGTCGTCACGCCCTCCGGGACCCGGACCGCTCCGCGTGGTCCCAATGCCGCGATGCGCTCTCCGGCGATCAGGATCACGCCGTCTTCGATCGGGCGCCCCTCGTAGCCGTCGACGATCCGGCCGCCGACGAGAGCGAGGGTGACTTTCGCCGGGGGAGGTTCCGCCGCGGCAAGCGCCGTGGCGACGCACGCGAGAACGAGCAGAAACGTCGGAACGCGACGCCGCATAGTGATTACCTCCCCAATGTCATCCCGAGGTGACCTCCCCGAGCCTGTCATCCCGAGGTCCGAAGGACCGAGGGATCCCTCGCTTCGCTCGGGATGACACCACCAAGCGGGGTGACAGCCGCAAAAGAGCCACTATCGTAGCCCTGTCCGAATGAGCCAACGCATCGAAGTCCTCCCCTCCGGCGAGCTCTCCGTCCTCGGCCGGGCCTCGCTCGTCGAGCGCGTGAGCTGGGCGCTCTACGACTTTTCCAACACGATCTTCTCCATGAACATCGCGACGCTCTACTTCCCGGTGTGGATCGTCGCGGAGCGGGGCGCATCCGCCACGGCGTGGTCGCTCGCAACGAGCGCCTCCTCGACGGTCGTGCTCTTCGCGGCGCCCTACTTCGGCGCGCGCTCGGACGTCTCGCGCCGCCGCAAGCCCTGGGTCGTCGGACTGACCCTCGTCTGCGTGGCCGCGACGGCGCTCCTCGACCCGATCTCCCGGGCGTCTCTCCCGTCGGCCGCGGGCGTCGTGATTCTTCTCGCGATGTTCGCGCTTGCCGACGTCGCCTATCAGCTCGCGCTCCCCTTCTATAACGCGATGATGCCCGAGCTCGTCCCGCCCGCGGAGCACGGGCGCCTTTCCGGTTTCGGCACCGCGCTCGGCTACGTCGGCTCGTTTGCGGGAGTGCTCCTCGTCGCGCCGTTCGTCTCCGGTAAGTGGAGTTTCGGCGTTCCGTCCGGCCGGCAGGCCGCGTTCCTCCCGACGGCCGCGCTCTTCCTGCTCTTCTCGTTTCCCTTCTTCCTCTTCTGCAAGGACCACGTCCCGCGCCCGCGCTCGGAACGGCCCGTCGTGCGCTTCCGCGAGATCGCCGCGAAGATCGTCGAAGCGTTCCGCGAGACGAGGAAATATCCGGGCCTGCGCCGGTTTCTCTTCGCGTCGTACCTCTACCAGGACGCTCTCGGCACCGCGATCGCGTTCATGGCGATCTACGCGGTGAAAGTCCTCGGCCTGGCGAAAGGAGAGGAAGCGCGGCTCTTCGCGGCGTTGACCGTCCCGGCGATCATCGGCTCGTACATCGCGGGGCACGTGAGCGACCGGCTCGGGCCGCGCCGGACGTTGCTCGTCGTTCTCTGGGGCTGGGTGGTCGGGCTGGCCGCGATCGCGCTCGCACCGACGCTCTCGGCGTTCTGGATCGGAGGCGCGCTGCTCGGCTTCGTCTTCGGCGGCATCTGGTCGGTCGAGCGGCCTCTGTTGTTGACGCTGGTGCCGGACGCCGAAGCGGGAAGGTTCTTCGGTCTCCTGGTCCTCTCCGCGCGCGCCGCCGCGATCGCCGGGCCGCTCGTCTGGGCGCTCGTCGCCGATCATCTTTTCCGCTCCTTCGGAGTGGGCGTGGGCTACCGCGCCGCGGTCGCGTCTCTCATCCTCTTCATGCTCGGTGCGATCCTGCTCCTTCGCGGGGTCCCGGACCTTCAAGGTAAATTTGCGCCGTCCGGGGCTCAGGAGGCGAAATGAACGAGAAGTCGATCGCGCGCGTAGCGCTGGTTGGCCTGGGACCGATCGGCGTCGAAGTCGCGCGTGCCGTGCTGCAGCGGCCGGGGATCGAGGTCCTCGGCGCGGCGGACCCGGCTCCCGACAAGGCCGGAAAGGATCTCCGGGAGCTCGTGAAGTCGGAAGGCGGCGACGGACCGTTTCCGATTGCGCCGTCCGCCGGCGAGCTCTACGACCGATCCGCCTCGGCGCGGGGAAAGCGCGACGTCGTCCTCCTGTGCACGGGGTCGCGCCTCGAATCGGTCGCGCCGCAGATCGAAGAGGCCGTCGCCGCGGGATTTCACGTCGTCTCGACCTGCGAGGAGCTCTCGTATCCCGAGCTCCACCACGCCGGCCTCGCCCGCTCGCTGGACGCGAGAGCGAAGGATCGCGGCGTCGCGGTGCTCGGCACCGGGGTCAACCCGGGCCTCGTGATGGACCGACTCGCGCTCGCCGCCGCGGGCGCCTGCGTGAGAGTCGAGAAGCTGAAAGTCACTCGCGTAGTCGACGCCGCGAAACGCCGCGGGCCGCTCCGCGCCAAGGTGGGGGCGGGCCTGTCGAAGGAGGAGTTCGAAAGCGGGGTCGCCGCCCGGAAGCTCGGCCACGTCGGCCTCTCGGAGTCCGCGGCGATGATCGCGCTCGGGCTCGGAGTGCCGATCGACGAGATCTCCGAGACGATCGAGCCGGTCCTCGCCGCGAGCGAGACGGAGGGCGTCGCGGCGGGCTGGGTTCTCGGGCTCCACCAGATCGCGCGGGTGCGGGCGGGCGGGGAGATCCACGTCGAGCTGGACCTGACCATGGCCGTCGGGGTTCCGCAGGCCTTCGATTCGATCGAGATCCAGGGAGATCCCCCGGTCAACCTCCGGGTGGCCGGAGGTTTCCACGGCGACCGCGCCACGGTGGGATGCGTCGTCAACGCGATCCCGTTCATCGTGGCGGCGCAGCCCGGAGTCCAGACGGTCGTGACCATTCCGCTCTTCGGCCTCCTGCCGCAGCGGTAAGGCTCGCATCGACCTTGGCGACGGACGAGCCGCTCGCGCCCTTCTTGGAATCGCGCCCCGAAGGTCTGTACTGCACCGCCTTCGAAGCGGCAATCGACCCGCCGGCCGGCGTTGCCCGGGCGATCGTGTCGCACGCGCACAGAGATCACGCCGCGCCGGGTCACGAAGAGGTGTGGGCGACGCCCGAGACGATCGCGCTGTACCGCCGCAGAAACCCGGACTGGGCCGGGCAGGCGCACGAAATCCGGTACGGCGAGCGCCTCGAGCGGCACGGGGTCACGCTCGAGCTCTATCCGGCCGGTCACATCCTCGGGTCCGCGCAGATCTTTTTCGAGCGCGAGGGGCGGTCGCTCCTCTTGACGGGCGACTTCAAACGCCGCCCCTCGCGCACCGCCGTCCCCGCCGCGGCGCCGCCGGCGGAGATCCTCGTGACCGAGACGACGTTCGGCCTTCCGGTGTTCCGCTTTCCTCCGCGGGAAGAGATCGAAGAGCGCTTGATCGCCGCCTGCCGCCGCGCGTTCGACGAAGAGAAGACGCCGATCCTCCTCGCGTACGGCCTCGGAAAGTCCCAGGAGATCGCACTCTCCCTCGCCGAAGCCGGGATCCCGACGGTCCTTCACGGCGCGGCCTGGAAGCTGCTGCCCGAGTTCGAGGCGGCCGGGCACTCTTTCCCCCTTTCGCGCGCGTACGAGTCCGGACCCGCGAAGCCGGGAGAGGCGCTCGTCGTGCCGCCCTACTGCGCGCGCACGCCGGTGGTCCGCAACGTGAAGCGGCGGCGCATCGTCTACCTGTCCGGCTGGGCGATGCGCGAGGCGTCCCGCGCGGACTTCGACGCCGACGTCCTTCTCCCGATGTCGGACCACGCCGATTTCCCCGAGCTCCTCCAGCATGTCTCCGACGTGGCGCCGCAGAGGGTGGTCACTCTGCATGGCTACGCGCGCGATTTCGCTCGCATCCTGGCGACGCGCGGAACTCCGGCGGAGCCTCTTCCGTCAGGAGCGGAGCGCCTCGCACGGGAGCAGGGCGACGAAGAGGAAGAGGCGTGACCGAATACCGGCTGCTCGCGGAGACGCTCGACTCTGTCGCGAACGAGCGGGGCAAGCTCGCGAAGATCGAGCGGCTGGCGGAGGCGCTCGGCCGCCTCGCCGGCGAAGAGCTCGCGGTCTCGGCGCGGCTCCTCTCCGGAAGCCCTTTCGCCGAGTGGGAGCAGGCCGTCACGTCCGTCGGCTGGGTCACGATCGCGAAGGCCGCGGCGGAGGTCACCGGGTGGGACCTGGAGACGATCGGCGCCTGCGCCACAGCGATCGGGGATCTCGGCGAAACGGTCGGACTGCTCCGGACCGACGCGTCCCCGGAGCCGCCGGGGCCGACCGTGCTGGAGGTCGACGCGTGGCTGCGCGATCTCGCAAAGGAGCGCAAAGCCGCCGGCAAGCAGGCCGCTCTCGCCCGAATGCTCGAGCGCTCCTCGCCGGTCGAGGGAAAGTATCTCGTCAAGACTCTCTCCGGCGGCCTGCGGATCGGAGCGGACGTCACCACGATCGAGGAGGCGATCGCGCAGGCGTTCGGCGCGTATCGCGAGGCGGTCGCGCGGGCGCGGAGAGACTGCGGCGACATCGGAGAGACTGCCGTCGCGGCGCGCGACGGGCGCCTCACGGAGATCCGGTTCCGCCTCTTTCACCCGATCGGCTTCATGCTCGCGACCCCGATCGAGGTCGCGGAGGAGGTCGCCTCCGAGCTTTCCCTCTTCGCGATCGAGGACAAGTTCGACGGCGTCCGCGCCCACGCGCACAAGTCGGACGCCCGCGTCGCGCTCTTCTCGCGCACGCTCGACGACGTGACCGCGCAGTTCCCGGAGATCGCCTCGGCGCTTGCGACGCTTCCCGGCTCTTTTCTCCTCGACGGAGAGGTGCTCGCCTGGCGCGACGGCCGGCCCGACTCCTTTTTCCGCCTCCAGCGGCGGCTCGGCCGCAAGGCCCCGGAGCCCGAGGTCCTCGCGGAGATTCCGGTGGCGTTCATGGCGTACGACTGTCTCGCGCGGGAGGGGCGTCCGCTCTTCGAGGAAGCATGGACCGAGCGCCGCCGCGAGCTCGAGGCGATCTCGCCGGACGGCGACTTGCGCGTGTCGCCCGTCTTCCGCATCGAGACACCGGCCGAGCTCGACCGGCTCTTCGACGAAGCCCG
>DASWCZ010000072.1:0-3438 GCA_036395755.1 Thermoanaerobaculia bacterium | reverse complement strand
CACTCGTCGCGCGCCTGGTGGATGTCGCTGTGGCAAACGCCGCAAAAGAGGATGTCGATCAGGACGTCATGCGGGCCCGGCGCGCGCCGCTCGAACGTGAACGGGCCCAGGGGCGCTTTGGGAGCCGGAGCGACGTAACCGCTGACGCGGATCTTTCCGGATTCTTCGGCGACGGCCGTAACGGTTGAACCGCTGACCTCATTTTCTTCTCTCATCGTCTGTTCCTTTCTCTCGACTCGTGGCTGGATCTCATTCCTGCAGGAAGTAGGCCCCGATCGCCCGCAGCAGTTCAGCGTCGATCCAAACCGCGGGGAATCCCGCAGACTGTCGAATTCTCGACGGCCTGCGCGCCCCGCGTTCCTCTCTCACCTGGCCGAGTCGTCCGAGCGGAACTCCCTCGACTGCAAGGCGTTGGAGGCGGCGTAACCGCATTTCCGGCGCCCGGCGACGTCTGGCAGCGCCTTGGCTTAGGGAAGGGGTCGAAGGAATCCAAGGAGGAACCCGGATGGAGACCATGAAGGCGGTTCGAGTTCACGAATATGGCGGCCCGGAGGTCCTGAAATACGAAAACGCTCCTCGACCCAAGCCGGTGGCGGGCGAGGTCCTGGTCCGAATCCACGCGGCCGGCGTCAATCCGGTCGACTGGAAGGTGCGCGCCGGTCATTTCAAAGACGTCATCGCGTACTCGATGCCGATGATCCCGGGATGGGACGTCTCCGGCGTCGTGGAAGCCACGGGCCCCAACGTCACGCGGTTGAAAACGGGGGACGAGGTCTACGGCCAGCCGGACCTCGTGCGCAACGGGACCTACGCCGAGTTCGCCGCCGTCCCGGAGTCGGAGCTCGCTTTGAAGCCCAGGTCGATCGACCACGTGCACGCCGCTTCCGTCCCGATTGCCGCGATGACTGCGTGGCAGGGGCTTTTCGACGTGGGCGGGCTGCGCACCGGCCAGAAGGTCCTGATCCACGGCGCCGCCGGCGGCATCGGAAGCTTCGCGGTGCAGCTCGCGCGGTGGAAGGGTGCTCACGTCATCGGCACGGCGTCGGGAAGCAACCAGGAGTTCCTGCTCAACCTCGGCGCCAAAAAAGCGATCGACTACCAGAAGGCGCGTTTCGATGACCACCTCCGCGACGTGGACCTCGTCTTCGACACGATCGGCGGAGACACGCTGAAGCGCTCCTGGAAAGTCTTGAAGAAAGGCGGAATCCTGGTCTCCACGGTCGAGACGCCTTCCGCGGAGGAAGCAGCGGCGCACGGCGTGCGCGCGGCGATGGTCTCCATGCAGGTGGATCCCGATCAGCTGGCCGAGATCGCGAAGCTCGTGGATTCCGGGATGTTGCGGCCGATCGTCGAGGCCGTTTTTCCGCTGAAGGAAGCGCGTCACGCGCAAGAGCTGTCTCAGACCGGGCACGCGCGCGGAAAGATCGTGCTGAAGGTGGCGTGAGGAAAGAATGGCTGCTTCATGAATTTCCGTCGGAGAACACTGGTCGTCACGGGCGCTTCCGGCCACCTCGGCCGGCGCGCCGTCGAGCTCCTGCTGGACGCGGAGGCGGGCCGTGTCGTTGCGGCGACGCGAAGCCCCGAAAAGCTCGTCGGCCTCGCCGACCGCGGCGCGGAGATCCGCCGCGCCGACTTCGACTATCCCGCCTCGCTCGTCGAGGCGTTCGCCGGAGCGGACCGGCTCCTGCTCGTCTCGACCGACGCGATCGGCCGCCGTCTGCTCCAGCACCGGGCCGCGATCCGAGCCGCGCTCCGCGCGGGCGTGAAGCACGTCGTCTACACGTCGATCCCGAACCCGGAGAAGTGGGAGGGGGATTTCGCGGCCGAGCACGCGGAGACCGAGACGGCTCTTCGGGCGAGCGGTCTCGGCTGGACCTTGCTGCGCAACAACCTGTATACCGATGACCTCCTGCCGAAGCTCTCCGACGCGATCGCCTCGGGCGAGCTCGTCGCCGCGGCCGGCGACCGCGGCGCAGCTTACGTGACGCGCGAGGACTGCGCGGGCGCGGCGGCTGCCGCCCTGGCGTCTTCGGATTTCGACGGTCGGACGTTCGACGTCACCGGCCCCGCCGCCGTCACGCACGCCGAGCTGGCGAAGATCGCGAGCGACGTCACCCGCAGCCAGGTGGCATATCTCCGAACGCCGTCGGGAAACAGTTTCGAGGTGGCCATCGCGAAGGGCTGGCTGGAAACGGTCACGAACACGGTCGAGGAGCTGACCGGCTACCCGCCGACGAGCGTCGCCGAATTCGTGGCCGAGCACGCCGACACCCTGATCGAGGCGGAGCCGCCGCCTTTCGCCTCCAACCGGAGAAGCTCGCGCCGGTTGGCGGTCTCGCCGAGGAACGCGACGCGGGATAACGCCGCAGCCGGATAAGGATAATGAGATTGTGACGACCGCGAGGCGAGCGCTGTTATTCGCCGCGGGCGCCCTTGTGGGCGCCGTCGCGTACGGCTGCATCGCTTCGACGCGCCGATACCGAGGCGCCGTTTCCGATCACTTCGACGGCCGGCGGTTCCGCAACGAAACGCCGACCGAGCACGCGGGGTTCGGCGACTTCGTCAAGTGGATGTCGACGCGCGAGCCCGGCCCGTGGCGGAAGTGGGAGGACGTTCCGCCGGTGCCGTCTCCTCCGCGGCGCGTCGGGCGCGGCGAGATGCGGGTCACTTTCGTCAATCATGCGACCGTCCTTGTTCAGATGGACGGCGTCAACATCCTGACCGATCCAATCTGGTCGGAGCGCTGCAGTCCGGTCTCGTTCGCGGGACCTCGGCGGGTCCATCCTCCCGGCCTTCGGTTCGAGCAGCTCCCGCCGATCGATGTCGTCCTGGTGAGCCACAACCATTACGACCATCTCGATCTCCCGACGCTCGAGCGGCTCGCCGCCGGACACCGTCCGAGATTCGTCGTTCCGCTCGGAAACCGCGCGATTTTCGATCGAGCGAAGGTCGGCAACGTCGAGGAGCTCGACTGGTGGCAATCGATCGAGGTCCGCGAGGGAATTCGCGTCGCCGCGGTTCCCACGCAGCATTTTTCGGGGCGGGGACTGTCCGATCGAGATCGGGCGCTCTGGGCCGGTTTCGTGATCACGGGCCCGGCGGGCGCGATGTACTTCGCCGGCGACTCGGGCTTCGGTCCGCATTTCGAAGAGATCCGGGATCGTTATGGTCCGCCGCGCCTCGCACTGCTGCCGATCGGGGCCTACCGGCCCGAGTGGTTCATGTCGCGCGTCCACATGTCGCCCGAGGAAGCGTTACGCGCCCATCAGATCCTCGGCGCCGGAGCGAGCGTCGCGATCCACTTCGGAACTTTTCGCCTGGCGGACGACGGCCAGGACGAGGCGCCGGCGCGGATCGAGGCGGCATTTCGCGCGAGCCCTGAGCCGGCGCCGCAGTTCTGGGTCCTCGGATTCGGCGAAGCGCGCGACGTGCCCGCAC
>DASWCZ010000071.1:0-27508 GCA_036395755.1 Thermoanaerobaculia bacterium | reverse complement strand
ACCTGATCCCCGACCGAATGGAGAGGCTGTCCGTTTCCTTCCTCGTCGACGAGATGCGCCGCGTGCCGGGAGGCTGCGGCGCGAACATCGCGTACGGCCTCGCGCTGCTCGGAGAGAGACCGCTCCTGCTCGCGACGGCGGGGAGCGACGCGGCCGACTATCGCGTCTGGCTGGGTCGCTACGGCGTGGACGTCTCCGGCCTGCAAATCCACGAGGACGTTTTCACCGCGTCCTTCTTCGTCTCGACCGATCGCGACCAGAACCAGCTCGCGTCGTTTTACACGGGGGCGATGGCGCGGGCCCGCGACCTCCCGCTTTCGGGCGCCGCGGCGCGCGACGTCGCGCTCGTCGTGATCTCGCCCAACGATCCCCGGGCGATGGCGCAATATGCTGCGGAGTGCCGGGAGCTCGCAATCCCGTTTCTCTACGACCCGAGCCAGCAGGTCGCGCGGCTGTCCGGCGAAGAGCTCCTCGCCGGGCTGGAGGGGGCATTTCTCCTGATCGCGAACGAGTACGAGTTCGGGATCCTCCACCAGAAGACCGGCCTTTCCCGCGAAGACCTCGAGGCGCGCGTGCCCGTGCTCGTCATTACGCACGGGGAGCAGGGCTCGCTCATCTCGGTCGCCGGCTCCCCCGGCAGAGTGCGCCACGAGGTTCCCGCCGCGGCTCTCGAGAGGCCGGCGATCGACCCTACCGGTGTCGGAGATGCCTATCGCGCCGGCCTGGTGCGGGGAATCCGGATCGGGGCGCCCTGGGAGGTGGCCGGGCGAATCGGAAGCGTCGCGGCCGCGCTCTGTCTGGAATCGCTCGGGCCGCAGCCGGCGCGATACGCGGCGGAAGAGTTCCTCGCCCGCTACGCCCGGAGCTTCGAAGACGAGCCTCTGCTCGAGCGGCTCTTCTCCGAAGATGCGGCCGCGGGATAGAATCGAATCCTCTCGAAGGGATTGGTCCTTGAGCAATCGAGCCGTGCGCCGCGTCGCTCCGCTTTTCACGCCCCGCGAGCGCGCGGGAAGTCTCGACGCTCGCGGCTTGAAGCTCGGGATCCTCTGCGCGCGCTGGAACCCGACCGTCACCGACGCGCTTCTGCGCGCCGCGCTCGAGACTCTCGAGGCCCGCGGCGGCCGTGCGGAGGACTCGCTCGTCGTCAAGGTCCCCGGAGCGTTCGAGCTGCCCGCCGCAGCGCGGGCCCTGCTAGAGACCGAGAGACCGGACGCGCTGGTCGCGCTCGGCGCGATCGTCCGCGGCGAGACCACGCATCACGACGTGCTCGGGCACGCCGTCGCGAGCGCGCTCGCGGCCCTGTCGGTCGAGACGGGCATCCCGATCGGATTCGGTCTCCTGACGTGCGACACGATGGAGCAGGCGCGGTCCCGCGTGTCCAAGGGCGGCGAAGCGGTGGACGCCGCGATCGAGATGGCCAACCTGCGCCGCCGGCTGCGGAGGAAGTGACGTGGGCGCGCGAAGAAAGGCACGCGAGCTCGCGCTGCAGATGCTCTTCGAGAACGACGTCGCCGGAACGCCGCCGGCGGACATGTTCCAGCGCTCGACGGACCTCCAGAACGTCTCCGAGGGGCTCCGCAACTTCACGAAACGTCTGGTCGCGGGTACCCTCGAGCACCGGGAGACTCTCGACGCCCTGATCTCGCGGCAGGCCGACCACTGGCGTCTCATGCGGATGCCGATCGTGGACCGCAACATCCTCCGGATGGCGCTCTTCGAGCTCCTCCACGAGCCGGAGACTCCACGCCCGGTCGTGATCGACGAGGCGCTCGAGATCGCCAAGCGCTTCTCGACGCCGCGCTCTTCGCAGTTCATCAACGGAATCCTCGACGGGGTGCTGAAGTCCGGGCGGGCCGGTCTCGCCGAAACGTGATCTCCCGGATAGCGTGCGCCGTCCTCGCCGCGACAGTTTCCGCCGTGGCGATTGCGGGGGAGCAGGTCGCGACCTACCGTGGAGAGGGGGAGGCCGCCCGGTTCTTCGACCAGTACGACAACGACGGTTACTCGCTCGCGGTTTCCACCGGTCCGCGGGGCATGATCGAGCTGTCGGTCCGGGTCAGCGATTCGCCGCTCGCGAGCCGGTCGCCTTTTCCAACCGGCCTTCCCCGGGACGCCGCGCTGCCGCGCGCACCGGAGCGAGACCTTTTCGTCCAGAGGATGGTCGGGGGAGCCGTGACTCAGTCCGCCGCGGTCGAGCGGATCCTGTCGGGCCTCGCCGCGCTCGTCCGATACGATCCCGACCGCGTCCGGAGACAGGACCCTGCAGCGGTGTTCGCCGGGCGGCGGGCGAACTGCGTGGGGCTGTCGGAGCTCGCCGTCGACCTTCTTCGCCGCTCCGGCATGCACGCGAGGACAGTGCAGGGCGTGTTGAAGAGCCGGCCCGGCACGCCCGGATACGAGCCCGACATCGGAGGCGCCTACCACCGTTGGATCGAGGTCTACTATCCGGATCGCGGCTTCGTCTTTTCCGACCCGAGCGCGTCGGTAAACGGCGTCGACGCGCGCTACCTGCCGTTCGGCCGACGGGCGCTGGCCCGCCCGCGGTCACTCTTCCTGGCGTCGCTCACGTTTTCCGGAGAGCTCGCGTACGAACCCCTGCGAGCGGGAGAAACGACGCTGCGGAAGCGCGCGTCCGCGCCGTAAGCCCTTGCTATATTGCCGGCGATGACCGACCGCTATGACGCCGCTGCGATCGAGGAGAAGTGGCGGCGCCGCTGGGAAGACAGCGCCGTCGCGCAGGTGGACACGTCCGTGCCGGGCGACGAGTTCTACATGCTCAACATGTACCCGTACCCGTCGGCGAGCCGTCTCCACGTGGGTCACGGGCGCAACTACATCCTGGGGGACGCGCTCTATCGCCGCGAGCGGATGGCGGGCCGCAAGGCATTGAACCCTATGGGCTGGGACGCCTTCGGTCTGCCCGCGGAAAACGCCGCCATCCAAAGCGGAGTTCATCCGCGCGATTACACCCTCGCCAACATCGCCCGGATGAAGGAGCAGTTGCGGGCGCTCGGTCTCCTGTACGACTGGTCGAAGGAGCTCGCTTCGTGCGAGCCCTCCTACTACAAGTGGAACCAGTGGCTCTTCCTCCGGATGTGGGAGCGGGGCCTCGCGTACCGCCGCACGGCGCCGGTCAACTGGTGTCCCGGCTGCCGGACCGTGCTCGCCAACGAGCAGGTCGTCAACGGCCGGTGCGAGCGCTCCGACGATCTGGTCGAGATCCGCGACCTGACCCAGTGGTTCTTTCGCGTGACCGATTACGCCGAGCGGCTGCTCGCGGGGCTGGAGACTCTCTCCGAATGGCCCGAGCGGGTCAAGACGATGCAGCGCAACTGGATCGGCCGGTCGGAAGGGGCGGAGATCTTTTTTCGAGTCGACGCGCTCGTCGAGCCGGTCGCGGTCTTCACGACCCGGCCGGACACGCTCTTCGGCGCGACGTTTCTGGCGCTCGCGCCGGAGCATCCGGCGGTCGCGACGCTCGCGGAGCGATCCGGCAAGCGCACCGCGATCGAAGAGTTCGTCGAGAAAGTCCGCCGGGAGTCCCGCCTCGAGCGGGAGGCCGAGGGAGGAGCCAAGGAAGGGCTCGATACGGGCTTCCTCGCCATCAACCCGGCCACTGGAGAGAAGATCCCGGTCTGGCTCGCGAACTTCGTCCTTCCCGAGTACGGGACCGGCGCGATCATGGGCGTTCCCGCGCACGACCAGCGCGACTTCGAGTTCGCGCGCCGCTTTGGACTGCCGGTCCGACCGGTCTACCGGACCGAGGAGGCGGAGCTCGACCCGGATTCCATGACGGGGGCAGTGCCGCACGTCGGGTATCTCTGCAACTCCGGGGAGTGGGACGGAACGCCCTGCGGTCCCGGGGCCGTGCGGCGGGCGGTCGAATGGATCGAGCGGAACGGGTTCGGCAAGGGGAAGATCGGTTATCGCCTGCGCGACTGGTTGATCTCGCGGCAGCGGTACTGGGGCACCCCGATCCCGGCGATCCATTGCCCGCGGTGCGGCGTCGTGCCCGTCCCGGACGAAGACCTGCCGGTCCTGCTGCCGGACGACGTCGAGTTCCGCGGCGTGGAGGGCAACCCGCTCGAGAAGTCGAAGGCGTTCGTCGAGACGCGCTGCCCGCAGTGCGGGGAGCCGGCGCGGCGCGAGACAGACACCATGGACACGTTCGTCGACTCGTCCTGGTACTACCTTCGTTTCCTGAACCCGCGCGACGACAAGAGGATGGTCGATTCGGAGCGGGCCGCGCGCTGGATGCCGGTCGACCAGTACGTCGGCGGCATCGAGCACGCGATCCTCCACCTGCTCTACGCGCGCTTCGTGTGCCGCGTCCTGAAGGACATGGAATTAGTCGAGATCGAGGAGCCTTTCCAGCGCCTCTTCAACCAGGGAATGATCACCCGCGTCAACGCGGCGACCGGCAAGGTCGAGAAGATGTCGAAATCGCGGGGCAACACCGTATCGCCTGACGAGCTGATCGAGAGGTTCGGCGCGGACACGGTGCGGCTCTACACGCTCTTCATCGGACCTCCCGAAAAGGAATCGGAGTGGTCCGAGGACGGCGTGACCGGCGCGTTCCGGTTCCTGAACCGGGTGCACGATCTCTGCGCGCGCGTCTGCGATATCGCTTCGGGGGCCGGCGGGGGAACGACTCCCTCCGACACGCCGCTGACGCGCTTCGAGCACCGCACGATCCGGCGCGTCACCGAAGATGCCGAACGCTTCCACTTTCACACTGCGGTGGCGGCTCTCATGGAGTTCCAGCGGGAGATCTCCGACGCGCTCGAAGCCGGCTCGGAGCCCGCGAACGTGCTCGTTGGAGCGACGAAGACGCTCTTGAAGCTGCTTCATCCGGTGGCGCCGCACGCAACCGAGGAGTGGTGGGAGCGGCTCGGGGAGAAGCCCTTCCTGCTCGAGGCGGCCTGGCCCGAGTTCGATCCCGACCTCGCAACGAGTCCGCGCGTGACGCTGGTCGTCCAGGTCAACGGAAAGGTGCGGGGGAGACTGGACGTCGAGCGGGGGGAGGGTGAGGCCGCGGCGCTCGCGCTCGCGCGCCGGGACGAGAAGATCCGACCCTGGGTCGAAGGCAAGGAGATCACGCGATCGGTCTTCGTGCCCGACCGGCTCCTGAATCTGGTCGTGCATTGAGACGGACGTTCCCGCGGCTCGGGCTGCCTGGTCTCGCGGTGATCGTGTTCGCCACCGCGGCGGCCGTCCGTTGCGGCTACTCGCTCGTCGGACGGGGCTCGACGCTCCCGGCCGACGTGCGCGTGATCCGCTTCCAGACGCTCGTCAACGGGACCTCCCGGGTCGGCGTCGAGCAGCGGGTGTCCCGGGAGATCGCCCGCGAGCTCGCGACCCGGGGGCGCTTCGAGGTGCGCGCCGACACCCGGTCGGCGGACGCCGAGCTATCCGGCACCGTCACGCAGTTCGATCTCTACGCCGTCGCATTCGACGAGCTCGGACGGGCGAAGGAGTATCAGGTGGCGATCACCGCCCGGATGTCCTTGAAAACCCTGCCGGACGAGAAGGTTCTCTGGGAGAACCCCGCCTACACCTTCCGGGACAACTACACGCTTCCGACGAGCGCGGCGTCCTATGCGGACCGGGAAAATGAGGCCATCGACCGGGTCGCGGAGCGCTTCGCGGCGAGCCTCGTCTCGAGCGTGCTCGAGGGCTTCTGACGGATTACGTCTTGGCGGCGGCCTTCGCCAGGCGCGACTTGTAACGGGCCGCCGCGTTGGCGTGGATGACGCCCTTCTTGCGGGCGTGATCGATTTCCGAGTACGTCGCGGAGAGGTTCTCCGGCTTCGCCCGGTCTTCGGAAGTGCGGTGTTTCTTGATCGACGAGCGTAGCCGCGAGCGGACGCTCTTGTTTCGTGCCTGCCGGTTCACGGTCTGGCGCACGCGCTTCTTGGCGGATTTGATGTTGGCCATAACTCCTCAGCGCGCTTCGACGCCGATCTGCTTCAGGCGAGCGCGTGCGAGCCGCGCCTCTTCGGAGGCGGGGTGTTCGTGGATGACGTACTGGAGAGAGACGACCGCCTCGGCTTTCTGTCCGAGCTCCAAGAGCGCGTAGCCCTTCTTCAGAAGCGCGGCCGGCGCCTTGTCGCTCTTGGGGAAGTTCTTCAGCAGGCGGTCGAAGTCGGCGACGGCCTCGGCGTATTTCTTCTGGGCGTAGTGAGATTCGCCGATCCAGTATTCCGCGTTGTCGGAGAGGTCGGTCGTCGGATACGCCTGCAGGTACTCCTGGAAGCCCTGGATCGCGAGTGCGTAGCGCCCTTTCGTGTAGTCCGCGTATGCCGTGTCGTAAAGCTCCGAAGGGCCGGCGGAGGGTCGGACGACCGCGCCGTTTCCCGCGGGCCGTCCCGGGTTCGCGGAAGGCTCCCCGATCCGTGGCGACGCGGGATTCGCCGCCGACGGAGGCGCGCCGGGGCCGCCGCTCGCCGGAGGCACCGAGGAAGTGCCGCCCCGCAGCCGGGAGAGATCTCCCTGCGTCTCGGCGATCTGCTGGGAGAGCTGCGAGAGCCGGCGATTGGTGTCCTCGAGCTTCGCCTGGAGCTGCTCGATCGCCGTCGAGAGCTCGCCCAGCTTCACTCCCGTGTCGGCGTTCGACTTCAGGAGCTGCTGCGTCTGCTCCGAGACACTCGTGTTCAGCCGCGCGACCTCCTCCTTGCTCGACGACTTCCGCTCGAGCGCCTGGATCTGCGTCTCGATGTCGCTCATCTGCCGGTGTAGTCCTTCGATATCGCCGGACGACACGCAGCCGACGCCGACGACGAGGACGGTGACGAGGAGCCCGGCGAGGATCGGGAGGCGGTGCCCGGGGACCATGTTACTTGGCGGTGATGACGAAGTGGGAGCGCCGGTTCTGCTGCCAGCAGGTCTCGCTCGACTCGGTGCAGAAAGGGCGCTCCTTCCCGTAGGAAACGGTGCGCACCCGCGCCGGGGAGATTCCGAGCGACGCGAGGTAGTCACGCGCCGCGTTGGCGCGGCGGTCGCCCAGAGCGAGGTTGTAGGCCGAGGTCCCACGCTCGTCGCAGTGTCCCTCGATCAGGATCTGGATCGACGGATACTTCTTCAGCCACGCCGCGTTGGCCGAAAGGGCCGTGCGGGCGTCGTCGCGCAGGTCCGACTGGTCGTAGTCGAAATACGCGTCCTGGAGGTACCCCTTCTTGTTCATTTCGGAGATTTCCTGAGTCATGACTTCGCCACCCGCCTCGGGCGGCGCCGAGGGAGGGGGAGGAGGAACGCGGGTCTCGGGCGGGCCGGGGGCCTCGACCGGCGGCCGGGCCTCGGCCGTCGTGGTCGGGGGCTTTTTCTTACACGCTCCGGCGAGGGGGAGGAGGGCCGTGGCCAGAATCGCCAGCGCGACGAGCGGGGTGGAGTGCCTCTTCATACCTTCTCCTTGTCGAATCAGCAGGTTCGCGCCCGGCGCCGGGATGGGCGTGCTTGGAAATATAGCACGCACCCTAGGGCAACCACACCGGTTGAAGGTTGTTTCCGGAATCGGTCAGCTGCCTCTTGTTCTGTCCGTTCAGGTCCATCGTATAGATGTGAGTGCGCCCGCCGCGGCGCGACGAGTAGACGATCTTCTGTCCGTCCGGAGACCACGTCGGATGACCGTTCGATCCCTCCGCGGTCAGCTGCACCGTCTGTCCCGTCGCGAAGTCCATGAGGCAGACGTTGAAATCCCCCTCGTTGCGGCAGGAGAAAGCGATCCGGGCGCCGTCGGGCGACCATGCGGCTTCGTCGTTCCAGTTGCCGGCGAACGTCACCCGGCGGGCGCCGGTTCCCTCCGGATCCACGACGTGGATCTGCGGGTTGCCGGACTGGTCTGAGGTGTACAGGATCTGCCGCCCGGTCGGTGACCAGGCCGGGGACGCCTCGATCGCGCGGGTCGTGGTCAAACGGCGCAGCCCGCCGCCGCCGGCGCCGACGACGTAGATGTCGGAATTGCCCTTCGCGGAGCCGGCGAAGGCGATCTGCGTCTCGTCCGGAGAGAGCGATGGGGAGGCGTTCAACTCCACGCCCGTCGGGACTTCGCGCTTGCCGCTCCCGTCAGCGTTCATCATCCAGATCTGCGGAAAGAGCTTCCCGTAGCTCGTGTACACGATCTTTCCCGACTTGCCGCCGGCCGGGGAGAGTGCCAGAGAGCGCACCGAGGTCAGCCGCCGAACGTTTCTCCCGTCGAAGTCCATCGCATAGATCTCTTTCGAGCCATCGCGGTCGGACACGAAGACGATGCTCGTCAGGAAGGGTCCGTCCTTGCCGGTGAAATACTTGACGATGTCGTTGGCGAGCGTGTGGGCGATCCGCTCGACGTACGAGGCGCCTCCGGTGTAGCGCTTCCCCATGATCATTTTGCGGGTCGGGAGGTCCCACACGCGGCCTTCGACCGAGACGCGGTCGCCGGAGACCTGGGCCCGCGTGTCGACCAGCACCTCCGCTCCCCCAGCGCGCCACTGGTCGGCCATCTCCGGCGTCGTCGGATCGCGGAACCCTTGCGGATAGTGCGCCGGGTCGGCGACGGCAAACGCGCCCGAGTACTCCAGGTCCGACTTGAGCGTCGCGATGAACGGGTCCGAGAGGGTGGACTTCAGGGTCGCGGTGCCGGGGGTGACGAGGTCGGGCACGGCGACGGCGACCTTGCGCGCCGTCGGCTTGTTGATGGAGATCCAGAGATCCTGGTTCTGCTGGTTCTGCGGCTGTTGCGCCATCGCCGGCAGCGCAAGAGCGGACGACGCGGCGAGCGCGAGCAGGACAGAGGGTGTTCGGCGCATCAGGACTCCGAAAATGAGGTTGGCTACTCGAACTTCAGGTGGACGCCCAGCTGGCTTCCCGCGTACTCGACGGGCAGAGGCGGCAGCGGGGAGGAGGAGAGAACCGCGCGCAGTGCAGCGCGGTCGACGAAGGGAAGGCCGCTCGATCGCTCGACAGCGGCGTCGGAGATCGTCCCGTCCTTCTCGATGCGGAAGTGGATGACGGGCGAGACGGAACCGCCCTGCGAGGGCTTGAACCAGTTCATTCCGATCGCCACCAGCATCCGCTGGATGTAATAGGAGAACTGGAAGTCGGAGTCGAAGGCTGCGCCGGAGACTCCGACGTTGCCGCCCGCGCCGACCGGGCCCCCCGCGCCGCCGCCGGCGCTCTCCCCGGACGACGGCAGGCTGACATCCGGCGCTTTCGGTCGTTCGGCTGCCGGCCGGGAAGTGGCCGCGGTCTTCTTCTCCTTCTCCTTGGAAGGAATGACGATTGCCTTCTCCGACGGAGGAGGTGGAACCTCTTCGGGGGCCGGCTTCAGAATCTTGTTCTTCTCGGGCGGAGGAGCGGGAGCGGGCGCCGGAGCTTCGCCGCCCTTCAACGAGCCGGCCGGCAGCAGGTGCACAGCGACGGTGCGGGGCATGACGAAGTGGACGGGATGGATCATCGCGGAGTAGATGAGCGCGCCGGCGATCGATCCGTGGAGCAGGACGGCCAAGAACGTTCCGACTCCCCACGGAAAGCGCTCCTGGCTCCGTTGCGCGATGAGCTCGCCGACGTCGTCCACGTCGGTCTACTTCCGGGCGGCGCTCTTCGCGCCGGACGTATCAGTGACCGCGCCAATGTTCTCGATGCCCATGCGGTTCAGGAGATCGAACGTCTCGATGACCGTGCCGTACGAGAGGGAGCGGTCCGCCTTCAGCAGGATGATCCGGTCCCGGCGGCCCTGCAGGAACCTCTCCAGCCGTTCGCGAAGGAGTCCGCGGGCGACCGGAGTCTCGTTGATGTAGTAGAGCCCGTCCTTGGTGATCGAGAGGACGACCGGATCTTCCATGGTCGCGGGCAGGTTGGTAGTGGCGGTTTTCGGAAGGGAGACGGCAACGCCCTGGTGGAGCATCGGAGCCGTCACCATGAAGATGATCAGGAGAACGAGCATGACGTCCACGAGCGGCGTGACGTTGATGTCTGCCAGATGGTCGAAAGGATCGCCGCTCTCGCGTTGGAAGGCCATGGGGTCAGGTCTTCACGAGCTGCGGCAGTCGCGAATTCGCCACTGTGCTCTTGCCACTTCGCGGCGCGAAGTGGCAAGTGGAAACCTGACCCCCGGGACCCCCGAAGTGGCAAGTGAAGACCTGACCCCGCGGCTTGGACCCATCAAGTGAAATTCCGCTCCGCCAGGTTGATGAACTCCAGAGCGAAGTCCTCCATTCCCGCGCGCTGCTGGCGGACCTTGCCCATGAAGTAGTTGTAGAAGATGAGCGCCGGGATCGCCGCAGCGAGACCAGCGGCGGTGTTGACCAGGGCCTCCGAGATCCCGGGCGCGACCGCCACGATCGAGGTCGAGCCCGTGGTGCCGATCGCACGGAACGACTGCATGATGCCCCAGACCGTCCCGAAGAGGCCGATGAAGGGGCATGCGGCCGCGGTCGTCGCGAGAAAAGTCATGTATTTCGTGAGCCGGGAAAGCTCGACTCCGATCGCGCGCTCGAGCGCCCGCTCGATCCCGGAGATGTTCCGGATCAGAAAACGCTGGCTCATCGTCACGCCGCTCGCCGTCGCGCCCGGGTCGTCCGGGCGATTCGCCTTGACCTGCGCGTCGAGCTCGGCGTAACCCGCCTTGAACAGGGTCGAGAGGGGTGTCTCGGTGAGCTGGTTGGCGACCGTGTTGACTTCCGAGAAGCGGCGCGACTTCCGGAAGAACTCGACGAACTTTTCCGACTGGCGCGACACGACGCGCAGCCGCACGAACTTGGCGAAGATGATGATCCACGAGACGAAAGAGAAGAAGAGAAGAATCCCGAGGACGACCTTCGCGATCGGCCCCGCTTCTTTGAAGAAGGAGAGGAGTCCCTGTCCTCCGCCGAGATTTTCGACCGAGACGGCCTGAAACCCGGCGAATATCATCGGGATCGAACGTAACATAGGGACTCGGGGACCGTCAAAGAAGGACGGTTCCGGTCGGGAGGAGCGCCCAAGGGAATGGAGCCGGGAAGCCGTCGCGTTTTGCGAAGTGTGAAGTTCTCGGTTCGCCCGCCCCTGGCCTGCGTTCTGCCGCTTGCTCTCGCCTCCGCGCTCGCGGCTTCTCCTCCTCCTCTTCCGGCCTCGGCATCGAGGTCCGCGGCTTCTGCCCCGGCTCTTCCCTCCGACCGTCCGACGGAGATCTTTCCGGTCGAGAAGCTCGTCGCTGGCATGAAGGGTTACGGCTTTTCGGATTTCGGGGGAGGGCGGGGCATCCAGCGTTTCGACGTCGAGATCTTAGGCGTGCTGAAGCGCTACGCGCCGAAACAGGACCTGATCCTCGCCCAGGTCGCGGGCGCGGGCCTCGAGCACTCCGGGATCATCGCGGGTATGAGCGGCAGCCCCATCTACGTCGACGGGAAGCTCGTCGGTGCTCTCGCCTACGGCTGGCCGTTCTCGAAGGACGCTCTGTGCGGCATCACGCCGATCCAGAGCATGCTCGACATCCGGCACGCGCCGCCCGCTCCGCCCGTGCCGATCGGCGGGCCCGCGGTCCGGGCGTCGACGCTCGTCTCGATGTTCGGGGAGCGTCGCTTTTCCGGAGCGCTCGACGCGCTGCTGGCTCCTTTCCGCCGACCCGAAGGGGCGGCCTCGATCGAGTCGCTTCCCCTCCCGGTCTCCTTCGCCGGCGGCCCCGGCGGTGCGCCCGGCTGGTTCTTCGGCAAGGTCGCCGAAGCCGCCGGCTGGGTCGCGGCTCCGGCCGGCTCGTCGGGAGAGCCCCGAGTCACCGCGGCTGGGGAGGCCGTGCGGCCCGGCTCCTCTCTTTCGACGGTGCTTCTCTCCGGAGACATGCTGCTCGCGGCGACCGGAACGGTCACGTGGGTCGACCGCGACTCCGTTCTCGCCTTCGGCCATCCGTTCCTCTCGATGGGGCCGATCGAGATGCCGATGGCGCAGGCGCAGGTCTTGACCGTGCTGCCGTCGGTGTACCGGTCTTTCAAGTTCGCGGATACGGGTCCCGTCTTCGGATCGGTCACACAGGACCGTTCGACCGGAATTCTCGGCACTTTCGGCACCCGCGCGAAGATGGTCCCGATCACGGTCCGCATCTCGTCGGACGAGCTGCCGCTGCAGACGTACCACTTCGAAGCGGTCCACAACTCGATGCTCACACCGGTCCTCGCGGCAATCGCGATCGACAACGTTCTGACGACCCTCGAGAAGCGGGCCGGCGAGCGCACGCTCGTCTGGAAGTCCTCGATCAAGACTCCCGACCGCAACGTTCGATGGGACACCGTGTTCTCCGGGCTACAGGCGCGGGAGGACGCGGTCACTTCGCTCGCGCTCCTGGCGAATTACCTGATGGCGAACGAATTCCGGGATCTCCCGATCCTCGGGGTGGACGTCGAGATCAAACATTCCGACCGGCTCCAGAACGGCCGTATCGTCAACGTCGAGCCTCGCAAGGAACGGTTTCGCGCGGGGGAACGCGTTCCCATCCGCATCGACGTCGTGGACTTCCGGGGCGGTTCGCGGCGCGTGACGCTCGATCTCGACGTTCCGAAAGACACACCTCCCGGGCCGCTGACGGTCTTCGTGGGAGACGGCAACGCGGCGACGGCGTTCGACCTCGGACTCTATCCGGCCGATCCGCAGTCCCTCGATCAGGTTCTCGACTTCCTCGGGAGGATGCGTCCGCCGAACAGCCTCAATCTGATCGCCTACCGTCGCGCCCCGGGAGCGGTCGTCGCGGGAGAGCCCCTCGCGGCGCTGCCTCCGTCGATAGCCGCTCTTCTGCGCGATCGGGGGCCGGGCGACGGAACGCCCGACCTCTCCTACGTCCGGCTCCAGAGTCAGTCGGTCGAGCAGCCGGTGCCCATCAGCGGATCGGTTCAGCTCAACCTGGAAGTGCTGCCGAACAACTGGTGAAAGTCTCGCTCTCCCTCCGTGTCACGGCGCTTTTCGCCGCGGCGCTCCTGTCGTCGTTCACCTCCGCCCGCGGCGCGACGGCGAAGATCTGGACGTCCGACTCGACCGGCGATTTCTCGGCGGGGGAGGCGCGCGGCGTCGCGGTCACGGTCAGGGGGGAGCTCGTCCTCTCGCGTCCTCTCGAACGCGTCGAAGGCGTCGGCGAAGCCGTGCTTTACGACGCGGTGACCGGGAAGGATGGCGGTGTGTTCGTCGCAACCGGAGAGGCGGGACGCATTCTCCGCGTGTCGCCCGCCGGCAAGGTCGAGACCTTCGCGACTCTGACCGAAAGGCAGGTCACCGCGCTCGCTCTCGGGCCGGACGGCGTTCTCTACGCCGCCGGATCGCCGGGGGGAAAGGTCTATCGAGTGGACGGCGGCAAGGCGTCGCTCTATTACGACACGAAGGCGCAATACGTCTGGTCGCTCGCGTTCTCCGGCCCCGCTCTCTTCGTCGCCACCGGTTTGCCCGGCGAGATTCATCGCGTCGACGGGACCGGGAAAGGAAAGCGGGTCCACGCTTCCTCGGATGCCCACGTTCGGACGTTGCACGCCCTGGGAAACGGCGAGGTCTGGGCGGGAACGTCCGGCTCCGGCCTCGTCCTCAAGATCGACGCCGCCGGAAGGGTCACGACGGTCTACGACTCCGGCAAGACGGAGGTGACGGCGATCGCGTCGAGCCCCGACGGGCGCGTCTGGGCGGGGGTCTCCTCTTCGGAGGGAGCGAGCGCAGGGGAACCGGTTTCCGCGCCTCTTCCACAGACGACGCGCCCGCCCCGTCCGAGCGCCCCTGCCGAGGGGGGAGACGACAAGGAGAAGAAGCCCGAGGTCACCGTGACCGTCGGCACGCCGCGCCTCGCCCCATCGCGTCCGGCCGGGCGCAGCGGATACTCGTCGGAAGTCGTCCTCTTCGAGAAAGGGGAGCCGCCGCGCACCGTCTGGTCGAGCTCGGACGAAATGGTCTTCGACCTGGGCGACGCCGAAGGCTCGTCGGTGCTGGCCGGCACCGGGCCGAAAGGACGTCTCTACCGGATCTCGCGAGACACCTGGTCGCTCGATCGAACCTTCGACGAGAAGCAGGTGTCGATCATCGCCGGGGAGTCGATCGCGACGAACGCGGCGAGCGCGTTCTACCGGATGCGGGAGGGAGAGCGAACCGGCGAGTACGTCTCCGCGGTCAAGGACACGGGCCGCACGAGCACCTTCGGGGCATTCCGGCTGGAGGGGGACGTCGGAGCGGGCTCGCGTCTGGAGGTCGCGTTCCGGACGGGGGAGGCCGCCGCCCCCGATACGACCTGGAGCGAGTGGTCCCCCTTCCACCCGGTCGCCGACTCGCCGAAAATTCTCGCCCCGCCCGGGCGCTTCCTCCAGTGGAAGGTCCGGATGACGTCTCATGGAAGCTCCTCGCCCGTCATCCGCCGGGTCGAGGCGGCCTACCGCAACCGCAACGCCGCTCCGGTCATCGAAGCCTTCCTCGCAATGGGGCCTTCGGAGGTGTTCGCGCGTTCGGCGGGAGGCGGGTCGAACGTTTTCGAGACGACCGCGCCCGACGAGAAGGGAATCTTCACGAGCCTCGAAGAGCCGAAGCCGGAAAGCGCTCCGCGCAAGCTCCTCCGCAAGGCCTACCGGACCTTGACCTGGAAGACGAGCGACCCGGACGGAGACCCGGTGGTCCACTCTCTGGAGTTCCGTCCGGTGTCTTCGAGCCGGTGGATCCCCTTGAAGTCCGACATCCGCGACAGCTTCTACTCGTTCGACACGAGCTCGCTTCCAGACGGCGAGTACGCGTTCCGGTTGACCGCCTCGGACGCCGAAGCGAATCCGGGGGAAGGCAAGACGGCCTCGCGCGAGACGGGCCCCGTCTTGATCGACAACACGCCGCCGGTCATCCGCTCGATCGGAAGCACCAAGGGAGTCCTGCGGTTCGAGGTCGAGGACGCGGCCTCGCCCCTGACGGACTTCGAGTACAGCGTCAACGCCCGCGAATGGGTTCGCGTCGAGCCGGAGGACGGGCTCTCTGACTCGCGCAAGGAAACGTACTCGATCGACTTGAAGCCGGCGGACCGGAGCGGTTACCTCCTGGTGCGGGCGACGGATGCGTCGCACAACGTCGCCGCGGCTTCCTTCCGCTCGCCCTGATCCGGGCCGCCGCATAATTGCGGCGGTGAAGCGGCTTCGTCTCGCAATTCTCCTCCTCTTCCTCGGCGCGTGCCGCGCGCGGGAGCCGTCCCCCGGCGCCCTTTCCGCGGCGCCGGCGCCGACCCAGGCTCCGCCGCCGGTCCTCGGTTTTTTGGACGAGACGCGACAGGGAACGCCCGTCGAGGGGGGGATTCTGCGGCGGCGGCTGGTGGGGGAGCCGGCGACCTTGAACGCGGTCCTCCAGTCGAGCCTGCCCGAGCAGCAGGTCCTTCAATACCTCTCGAGACAGCTGCTCGACTTCGACGCGCGGCTGGATCTCGTCCCGGGCCTCGCCGAGCGCTGGGAGGTGTCCGAAGACGGCCTCGAATACCGATTCTTCATCCGACCGCAGGCCGTCTGGGAAGACGGCAGCGCCGTGTCGTCCGCCGACGCCGTCTTCACGATCCGCCAGATCACCGATCCGAAAATCCCTTCTCCGGTCTTCAAGCCGCTCTTCGAGGACCTCGAGCTGGTCGAACCCATCAGCGCGAGCTCGTTTCGCGTGCGGTTCCGCAACCGGGACGCCCTTCACGCGTACGCCTTCGCGCTGCCGCTCCTGCCGGAACGGCGCTACTCCGGGCGGTCCTTCCTGAAGGCGCGCGAGAACCGCGCGCCGCTGTCGAACGGGCCCTATCGGCTCGCGAGCTGGAAAACGCAGGAGTCGATCGAGCTCGAACGCAATCCACGCTGGCCCGGGGCGCCCGCGCACTTCGAGCGGATCGTCTTTCGGATCGTTCCGGAGAACGCGGTCGCTTACCGCGCAGTCGTCGAGGGCAGTCTGGACGAGTCGTGGATCGATCAGTCGCTGAAGGAGCGGAGCGCGAACGATCGCCGGTTCGGGGCGTGCTGCCGCGCGGTCGAGTTCTACAACCTCGACTACAACTACATCGCTCTCAACAACCGATCGCCGCTCTTCTCCGACTCGCGCGTGCGCCGCGCGATGACGATGCTCCTCGACCGGCCGTCGATCGTCCGCAGCCTGTATCACGGCTCGGCGCGCATCATCTCCGGGCCTTGGGCGCCCGACTCGCCGGCGTACGACGCGGCCGTGACGCCGCTTCCGTTCGACCCGTCGTCGGCGGCGGAGCTGCTCGATCGAGCCGGGTGGCGGGACACGAACGGCAATGGCACGCGCGACCGGAGCGGACGCGAGTTCGAGTTGGATCTGCTCTCCTCGGCCGGGTCGACGATCGGAGATCAGATCGACGAGGTGTACGCGGACGAGCTCGCCCGCGTCGGCATCCGGGCCCGGGTGCGGCCTCTCGAGTGGTCCGCGTTCGTCGCGCGCGTCGATTCCGGCGACTACCAGGCCGCCTCGCTCGCGTGGGCGGCCTCCGATGCCAACCCGGATCCTTATCCGTACTGGCACTCGTCGCAGTTCCCTCCGCGCGGGGTGAACAACGTCTTCTACTCGAACGCGGCGGCCGACAGGCTGATGGAGGAAGCGCGGCGCGAGCTCGATCCCGGCAAGCGGCGAGAGATCTACCACCACCTCCACCGGATCTTCCGCGACGATCCGCCGGTCGTCTTCATCGCCAACGCTTCCCAGAAGTACGCGTTCCGGCGGCGCGTGCGCGGGCTCGTCACCTCGCCGCTCGGGCTGTACGGCTTCTGGCCGGGACCGCTGTCCTGGTGGGGAGTCCCGGACGACTCGGTCACCGGCGGTCGCGGGCAGTGACCCGGTACCTCGTCCGGCGCCTCCTCCTCGCGATTCCGACTCTTTTCGGGATCGTGGTCCTTGTCTTCCTCCTGCTCCATCTCGCTCCCGGCAGCCCCGGGGTGGCTGCGGGATCTCCCGAGGCCGGCCGCCGCGTCTCGGCGGCCGCTCGGGAAGAGATGCGCAAGCTCTACGGTCTCGACCGCCCGCTGCCGGAGCGGTTCGTGAAGTGGATCGGGCGCGTGGCCCGGTTCGACCTTGGGGAGTCGTTCGTGGACCGGCGGCCCGTTTCCGAAAGGATCCGCGAGGCTCTCCCTGCGACACTCGTGTTGAACGGCCTCGCTCTCTTCTTCACGCTCGCGATCGCCGTCCCGGTCGGAGTCGCCGCGGGAGGCCGGCCTGAAGGACCTTTCGATCGCGCGTCCGCCGTCGTTCTGTTCGCTCTCTACTCGATGCCCATCTTCTGGGCGGCGCTCCTCCTTCAGACGCTTCTCTCGGTCGAGCTCGGATGGCTTCCGCTCTACGGCGTCTCCTCCGACCCGGCCCCGACCGGGATCGCCGGTATAGCCGATCGGCTCGCGCACCTGGCGCTTCCCGTCACGTGTCTAACCTACGCTTCTCTGGCCTTCTTCGCGCGGCTGGTCCGCGCCGGCGTCGTCGAAGCGGGCTCACAGGACTTCGTGACGGCGGCGCTCGCGCGGGGGCTGTCGCGGCGCCAGGCGCTCTGGCGCCACGCTTTCCGCAACGCGCTGCTCCCGCTCGTGACGCTTCTCGGGCTTCTCCTGCCGGGGCTTCTCTCCGGCAGCGTCATCGTCGAGCGCATCTTCGCGTGGCCCGGACTCGGCCGTCTCTACTTCGACTCGATCCTGTCCCGCGACTATCCAGTCGTGCTCGGGCTGTCGCTCCTGGGCGGCGTCACGACGCTCGCCGCGACGCTCGCCGCCGACATCGCCGCCGCGATCGTGGATCCCCGCCTGCGGGAGTCGGCTTGATCCGCCGTCTGCCCGGGACCGGCCGGATCGCGCTCGCCGTGGTGGCGCTCCTGTGGGCCGTCGCCGCCATCTCGCCGCTCTTCGCACGGCGCGCTACCGAGATCCGGCTCGACGAACGTCTGCAGGCGCCGTCTCTCGCGCATCCGTTCGGGACGGACGACCTCGGTCGCGACGTCGCCGCGCGCGTCGTCGTCGCGACGCCGATTTCGCTCGCGATCGGGCTCGTCGCGGCGGCGGTCTCGCTCGTCGTCGGTTTCGGGATCGGCGCCGCGGCGGGCTACTTCGGGGGAACGACGGACCTCCTGCTCTCGCGATTGATCGAGGTCGTCCTCTGCTTTCCGGTCCTCTTCCTGCTGCTCGCGCTCGCCGCGTTTCTGCCCCCGTCCCCGGCGACGGTCGTGCTCGCGATCGGGCTGACCACCTGGCCTTCCGACGCGCGATACGCACGCGCGGAAATCCTGAAGGCGAAGAACCTCGATTACGCCCGCGCCGCCCGGGCGGCCGGTGCGGGTCCGGCGCGGATCCTCCTTCGCCACCTCCTCCCGAACGCTCTCCCGCCGCTCCTGGTCTCCGCCGCGTTCGGCGTCTCCTGGGCGATCCTCGCGGAGGCCGCTCTCTCTTTTCTCGGAGTCGGACTGCCGGCGCCGGCCTCGTCGTGGGGAGGGATCCTGTCCGCGGCGCCCGCCTACATCGAGGAGGCGTGGTGGCTCGCCCTCTTCCCGGGTCTGGCCCTCTTCGCGACGGTGTCTGCCTATAATCTGCTCGCGGAAAGCCTCCGACAGGCGACGACCGAAGCAGGGAGACCGTGATGCCGGAACGCGTTGCCCTCTACCCCGGCTCCTTCGATCCCTTGACCAACGGGCACTTAGACATCCTCTTCCGCGCGCGGCGGCTCGCAGACCGCGTCATCGTCGCAATCCTCGAGAACGACGAAAAGGAGCCGCTCTTCTCGATCGAGGAGCGCCTCGAGATGATCCGCGAGATCGTGGGAGACGACACGGCCGTCTCGGTCCGGTCGTTTTCCGGCCTCCTGGTGGACTTCGCCGCGCAGAGCGGCGCGACGCTCCTCGTCCGGGGCCTCCGCGCGATCTCCGATTACGAGTACGAGCTGCAGATGGCGCTCATGAACCGTCGCCTCGCGCCTTCGATCGAGACGGTTTTCCTGATGGCGAAGGAAGAGTACTCGTACGTCTCGAGCCGGCTCGTCAAGGAAGTGGCGCGGCTCGGCGCGGACGTCTCCGGCCTCGTTCCCGAACCGGTCCGGCATCGTCTGGAAGCCCGTCTTCCGCGCTCGTGAGTGGAGGCGCGCGCGTCGTCGAGACGGAGCTGCGCGTCCGGTATTCCGAGACGGACCGCATGGGAATCGTCTATCACGGCGCTTACGTCTCCTGGTTCGAGGTGGCTCGCACCGAGTACTGTCGCGCGGCAGGCTTTCCGTACCGCCGGATGGAGGATGACGGTCTCCTGATCCTCGTGACCCGCGTCGAGTGCGCGTACCGGCGTCCGGCGCGCTACGACGACCGCGTCTTCGTCCGTGCTCGCGTCACTGAGCTGGCTTCCCGCGGCCTCGCGTTCGCCTACGAGGTGGTGGACGAGCACGGAAAGCGGCTCGCGGACGGAGCGACCCGGCACGTGTTCGCCGACGTCGGAGGCAGGCCGGCGCGCGCGCCGGAAGGTGTCCTCGAGGTCCTGGAGAGGTTCCGCAACGCCTAACCGCGCCCGAACCCGTACCGCGCGATCGTCCACAGGATCTTCCTCGCCGCGGCGAGCGTTCCCGCGAGCGTCCCCGTGATCTTCGAGACCCCGACGCGGCGCCGGTAGGACACCGGCACTTCGACGACGCGCAGGCCTCTCTTCAACGCCTTCAACTGCATCTCGACCGTCCAGCCGAAATCACGGTCTTCCATTCCGAGCGACCGGAGTGCCTCCCAGCGGATCGCCCGAAAAGGGCCGAGGTCCGTGTACCGGTGCCCGGAGATCACGCGGATCAGAAAGCAGGCGAGCGCATTGCCGAACCGCGCCTGCGGGAGGAGAGCGCCGCGCTCGCGATCACCGAGCACGCGCGACCCGATCGCGAGATCCGCGCCCGCGGCAATGGCCCCCGTCAGCCTCGGCAGCTCTTCCGGGTGGTCAGAGTAGTCGCCGTCCAAGAAGACGAGGATTTCCGGAGGGGAAGCTTGGAGCGCGGAAATTCCGGCCAGGCACGCGCTGCCGTATCCGCGCCGTTCTTCCCGCACGAGGCGTACCGAGAGCCCGGAGGCAACGAGCCGAGTATCGTCGGTCGACCCGTTGTCCACGACCACGATCTCACCGACGACGTCCCGCGGGATGTCCGCGACCACCAGCGGAAGCGACTCGCGCTCGTTGAACACCGGGATCACGACCGCGATGCGCGGGGCGTCCGTCGGCGCGCTCGTCACGGGGCGGCCCGGGCCAGCAGCCTCGCCGGCCGGAGCGTCACCGCCAGGCCCGAGAAGATGAGCGCGGCGGCGAGCGCGGTCCGCCAGTTCGGCCGCTCGCCGAGGACGACGATCGCCAGGGCGGACGCAATCACGGGCTGGAGGAAGACGTACGCCGCGACGCGGGAAGCCTGCGTCCGGGCGAGCGCCCACGAGTTCAGGAGGTAAGGGACCACGGTGCAGAAAACGACGATGGCCGCGAGGCTCCACCAGGCGACGGGCGCAACGCTCCCGGGAGAAAACCGGAGGAGCGCCGGAACGGCGGCGAGAACGATCGCGATGGCGCCCCAACGAAACACGGCCGCGACGAAGCCGAGCGCCCGGTACCGCGCGAGCAGTGGGCGGGACAGCACGAGGAAGAGCGAGTAGGAGAAGCCGTTCGTGAGAATCAGGAGATCGCCGCGAAGGAAACGGCTGCTCCACTCGAACCGCTCCGCATTCAGGAGAACGAGCGCTCCGGCGCCCGCGAGCAGGATCCCTCCGATCGCGCGCGTCGTCGTCGCTTCGCGGCCGAGCAACACCGCGGCCGCCAGCGTGAACACCGGAATCGCGGAGATCAGGATCGAGGTGTTGATCGCGGTCGTCAGCGAGAGCCCGAGGATGAAGAGCACCTGGTTGAAGGAGACGCCCAGGAGCGCGAGCAGGACCAGGAGCCCGCGGTCGGAGGGGGCGATCATTTCGGGAGCGGAGAGCCGCCGCGCGACCTCCAGCATCGCCGCGGCAGCGGTGACGCGGATCGCCGCGAGGACGAGCGGAGGGATCGAGGGGAGCGCGAGCTTTCCGAAGATCGGAAAGAGCGCGAAGCCGGTTTGCGCGAATCCGAGCGCGACATGAACCGGCCACGGAGATCCGCCGTGGGAGAGGCGCGAGACGACGGCCGGCGCCTCCTTCACGCGGGAGCGAGATCCGAAACGATCGCGGTGTCCTCGGCGTGGAGCGTGGAGACGAGCCGATCACCGTCGAGGACGTCGCGAAACGCATAGCCGAGCCCGATCGCTCCGAACCGCGGCGACACGGCGGAGCTCGTCACCCGTCCGGCCTCGACCTTGCCCGGTTTCTCCTCGCCGGGGAGGCGCAGCACGGTTCCAGGATCGATCGGTCGCCGCCCGAACCGAAACCGGACGAGGCGGCGGTTGACGCGGCCGTACGTCCGGAGCCGGGCAACGACTTCCTGGCCGACGTAACATCCCTTGGTCGTCGAGATCGCGCGTGCGAGACCGACCTCGTCGGGCAGGTTCTTCGAATCCATGTCCGTCCCGAACCGCGGCCGGCCCGCCTCGACCCGGAGGATCTCCGCCGCCTCGCCGGAGACCTCTTCCGAGCCCGCCTGTACGAGAAGCCGCTCGACCTCGGCGGAGAGCGCGACCGGCGCCAGGAGCTCGGCCGAAAACTCTCCTTCGGCCGGCAGGAGCAGGACGTCCGCGGGAACGTGCAGTCGGGCGGCGCCGGGGCCGTACAGCCCGACGCGGAAGAGCTCGTCGGATCGATCTTCGATCGTGGCGCGGCTCCCGAGCACGTACTTGCGCAGGTGCTCGAAGACCGGAGTCCGAAGTACCGCGGGAAGAACAAGAAGGATCCGATCGGCCGAACCCACGGCTCGGGCGACGAAGAGGAGCTTGCCTTTCGGCGTCAGCCCCGCTGCGTCTCGCGTCTCACCCGGCGCGAGACCTCTCATCTCCTGCGTCAGCTGGCCCTGCAGAAAGGCCATCCGGTCGTCCCCGGCGACGTCAACGAACGCGGAGGGACGTCCCCTGTGCGCGAGGCGCTCGAGCGCCCTGTCATAGCCGGGAAGAGCCGCGACCGACACCGTCGTGGAGCCCATCAGAGGAATTCTAGGCTGCCGAGGTCGCTATTTCGGTGCGATCCTCGCGCGCAGGCGCACGTTCGGCGAGTCGGCGATGTCGAGCGTCTTCATGAGCGTCGAGACGCGAATGTGGTCATCCGTCTCCCCCCGGGAAACGGTCCCTCTTCGATCGCTCGACTTGACGACGGCTCCCCGGCGATCGAAGACCTCGACCGACAGAAAAATGCGGCACTCCCGCGCGCTCTTGTTGGCGACGTTGAACTCCCACCACACCCAGGACTTGTCGCCGGGGTCCTTCCGGCGGGCGTCCTCGATGTCTCCGCGGTCCGGGTAGTTGCGCAAAGTGACGCTTTTGACGGAGCAGCCCTGGTGGGTCCATCCGAGGCGCATGTCCCCTCGCCGCGGAACCGGAACGGTCGTCTCGAAGGACCCGTCCGCAGCGCCGAGCGCGGTCGCGCCCGCAAAGAGGAGGAGGAACGTCAGCCGCGGTCTCATGGGTGTTCGGGCCGAAGGGGGTCGACAAAACGCATCGTATCATCCGGTGGTGAGCACGCCGGAGGATCGGCCGGACCTGCACGTGATCGACGTGTTCATGATGTCGGTCAGGTGCGGCAACTGTGACGCGTACCAGACGATCGTCGGGTTTCGGAAGCTCCCGGAGAAGAACGTCTACACCTACGAGTGCGAGAACGAGATCTGCGACCCCAACGTGACGCGGACGATCGTCGAGGTTCCGCGGGAGTTCGACAACTCGACCAAGCGGGCCGAAGAGCTGCCGTATTACTCTTCTGAAGAAGAGCCGGAGGTTCAGGGGCAGTGACCGGCCGACCTTCCATTCTTCAAGTAGAATGAAGCGTTTATGAGTCGTCTCGCCGGCCTCGGGCCGGTTCCCGCGCTCGCTCCCGACCTCCTCGACCGGCTCCGGACGCGTCTAGCCTCCTCCCCCGCGCTCCGGTGGCTGCAACCGACCTTGGAAGAGCTGGAGCTCGACTCCTGCGTGCTCGGCCTGCGCTATCGGCCCGAGCTGACCAATGGGTCCGCGACGATCCACGGCGGCGTCCTCGCGACGCTTGCGGACACCGCGGTCGCCTTCGCTCTGTCGACGAACTTCGACGGGAAGATGGGCTTCGCGACCGCCGACATGACGATCCATTTCCTTCGCCGGGCGAAGAGCGACGTGTGGGCACGCGCCCGCATCGTGAAAAAGGGCAGGCGTATCAACGTGGGAGAAGTGGACGTCGTCGACGCGGAGGATCTCTCGGTCGCGCGCGTCCTGACGAGCTTCCTCCTGACGACGTCGTCCTTCGACTACCTTCCAGGAGAAGAGTGATGAGCGACGAGCCCGTTCCCTTCCCGGCCGCGGAGGCGGGGGAGGGAGAGAAAAAGCCGAGGCGGCGCCGGGGAGGCGTGCGGCGGCGAAAACCTCGCGGAAAGGTGGACGACTTGCGGCCAGCTCCCGATCCCGCACCGGTTCCCGTCACTCTCTCGGTGACCGCCGCGCCGGCCTCTCCCGCCCCATCCTCGACCCTGGTCGGCGGCGGGCCCGTTCTGCCGACGAGATCCGCCGTCGAGCAGCGTCTCTCGCTCTTCATCGACTTCGAGAACATCGCTCTCGGAGTCCGGGACGCGCAGTACAAGAAGTTCGACATCAATCTCGTCCTGCAGCGTCTGATCGAGAAGGGCCGGATCGTCTTCAAGAAAGCGTACGCGGACTGGACCCGCTTCCCCGAGTACAAACGGGAGTTCCACGAAGCCGCGATCGAGCTGGTCGACATCCCGCAGCGGGGTTACACCGGCAAGAACTCGGCCGACATCCGGATGGTCGTCGACGCGATGGACCTCGTGGCGTCGAAAGGCCACATCACGACCTTCGTGATCCTCTCGGGCGACTCCGACTTTTCCCCTCTCGTGTCGAAGCTGAAGGAAAACGATAAAAGCGTCATCGGGCTCGGAGTGAAGAACTCCACTTCCGACCTTCTCATCTCCAACTGCGACGAGTTCATCTTCTACGAAGATCTCGTGCGCGAGACCCGCGCCCTGCCGTCGATCGAAAACCTTCCGAAGAAGCAGCAGGACGTCTTCCGGTTGATGCTCGACTCGATCCAGGCGCTGCAGCGAGAGAACTACGACGTGATCTGGGGCTCGATGATCAAGCAGACCATGCAGCGAAAGCAGCCCTACTTCAACGAGACTTACTACGGATACAAGTCGTTCTCGGAGCTCCTGGAGGACGCGGAGAGGAAGGGTCTCCTCTCGATGAAGAAAGACGCGAAGAGCGGGGGGTACATCGTTTCGGCATAGCGGACCCTGAAGAGCTCTCGCGTCGCCGGCTCAGATCTCCCGGAAGAAGAAGCGATCGAGGACCGACAGCCGCTCCTGGCGATCGAACTCCGGATCGATGATCCAGAGCGCCGCGGCGATCGACGACGCGAGCGAGTTGCCGTCCTGCGGGGTGAAGCAGAAGCCGATCACCTCCCGATCGCCGTGCACCGTGACCGTGGGCTTCGCGACGACCGTCTGGGAGAAAATCCGGCCGTAGTAGCCGTGGTCCCGGCCGAAGGAGAAGATCTGGTTGGCGGAGCGCTTCTCGGTCATGGCGATTCGGGCGTTGCACTTCAATTTCTGAAGGGCCTTCTCGAGGGAAAAGGGTTTCGAGAGGTCCATGTCGAACCAGAGCGAATGCATGTACTGGGTGTTCAACTTCATCGCGGAGGAGAAGATCCGCGGTTTCCAGCCGATCGTGTCGAAGAGGTGGAAGGCGTCGCGGGCATGGTGCGTTCCGAATTCCGGGTCGTCGTGCTTCCCGGCGGTCGGGGCCGGGCAGAAGCTCGAATCCTGAGAGACGTCGTTCGCCCGCCGCATGCAGACGAAGCGTCCGGCGTCGAGCAGAAGCTCGCCGTCCTGCGATCCGAGCGTCTTGATGAGCGTCGCGATGTTGTGGGTGTTGCAGGAAACGATCTGGATGAAGCGGTCCTGCCCGGGGACGAGCGCCTCTTCGTTGATGCCGATCGCATAAGGTTTTCCGAAGCCGAACTCGCTTCCCTGGGCGAGGAAGCCCTTTGGGCCGGAGATCGTCTCGTAGACTTTCTTGTTCTCGTTCCCCGCGGGCGTGCAGTCGATGACGACGGTCGCCCGCTCGAGCGCCTCGACGGACTCGAAGGAAACCTTGTGGCCGAGGGCCTCGAAGTCGGCGGTCGTGTCCGAGTCGACGGCGAGCTGGGCGCCGCGCTTCAAGAGGTGGTTGACCTTGGCGCGTTCGGTCGTCATCGGAGTCCGTTTGTGGAACGTAATCTCGTCGATTCCGAGGTGCCGCTTGAAGTCGGCGAAGAAGCCGATCAGCGGCTCCCCGATCGTGCCGGTCCCGACGACGTGTACGATTTTGCTCATGTGGCCGTCTCCCATCCTCTCGGATCCGCCGGGCAGTGCGCTGCGCGCTCGCGTGGGTCGGCCCGAAGAATACGATGAGACGGGCCGTTCGCCAACGAGGGCGGAAGGCGTGAGCGGCCACCTGCGGGCTTATCTTTTTCACGGATCGGCCGGAAACCTCGAAGGATTGTGGAAAGAACCGGAAGGTCTCCGGGCCGGCTCCGCCGTCTTCGCGCATCCGCATCCGCTCCACGGCGGCACGCTTCACAGCAAAGTCGTCTTCCGGGCGGCCCGTTGCCTGGCCCGGGCCGGTTACGGCGTCTTGAGGTTCAACTTTCGCGGCGTCGGACTCTCCGACGGCCGATTCGATTCGGGCCGCGGCGAGAGCGACGATTTCCGCGCTGCGCTCGACGAGGCGGAGCGCCGCGGAGGAGTCCCGATCGTCGCGGGAGGGTTCTCCTTCGGGTCGGCCGCGGGGTTGCGCGCGATCCCGGGAGATCCGCGGGTCGCCGCCTTCATCGGCGTCGGCGTCCCCTTCGCCTCGGAGCCGCCGGAGTCTCTCCCGCTCCCGAAGGTCCCCGCTCTCTTCGTGGTCGGCTCGGAAGACGTCTACGGCCCTCCGGAAATGCTGCGCCAGTGGGTGGGCGCTTCCGCCCGGATCGTCGAGGTCCCCGGGGCGGACCACTTTCTCGAGGGCAAGCTCGAGGAGCTCGAGAGAGCGCTGACCGCATTCTTGAACGAGATCGGGAGAGGATCGAGTCCGTGACTGCCGGGGATGCTTCGCTTTCGGAGGAGACGCGGCGGCAGCTCCTCGCGCTCGCGCGCGGCACTCTGGAGGCCCACTTCCGCGGGGAGCCGCCGCCGCGTCTCCTCTCTGACCGCGCCGAGACGTTCGGCGACCCCCGCGCGCTCTTCGTCACGCTTCGAATCGGAGAACGGCTGCGGGGCTGCATCGGAACGCTGTCGCCGGAGGGCGACCTCTCGCGTACCGTCCCCCGTTTTGCCCTGCGCGCCGCCCTCGAGGATCCGCGGTTTCCCGGTTTGACTGCGGAGGAGCTGCCCGACTGTACGATCGAGCTCTCGGTCCTGACCCCGCCGCGTCCCCTGGAGGACCCCGGAGAAATCGTGATCGGACAGGATGGCCTGATCCTCGAGGTCGGTGGCCGCCGGGCGCTCCTTCTCCCGCAGGTCGCCACGGAGTGGGATTTCGACCGGACGACGTTTCTCGCCGAGCTCTCGCGCAAGGCCGGCCTTCCTCCCGAGGCGTGGCGGCAGCCGGGAGCGAAGCTCTGGTCCTTTCAGGCCGAGGTGTTCTCGGAGGGAGAGAGGGGGTCGCCGTGACCAGGCGCTCGACTGACAACCGTCAGAAGAAGATCGTCGCGCCCCGAGGTGCGCGGGGAGGCCGGCGGCCGGTTCGCGTGACGCCGCCGCGCCCGTCTCCGCCGCGGGGTCGGGAGAAGCCGGACGCACCTGGCGCGGGTGGTCAGCCGAAGAGAGGTACGGATTCCTGACTTCGCGAACCGTCGAATGCCCGACGAGAGGTTGTCCATACCCGCAGTCGGTAGAAGGGAAGGACAAATGCGCAGCGTCCTGATCATCGTTGGGGGTCTCTTTCTGTTGGGCTTTTTTGTTTTCACCGGGCGCCTCTTAGGAGGCGGCACTCCACAGTCCATGGTAACGGCCGCCAAGGTCTTCCTGCCTGTCTGGCTCGTCGTGGCGCTGGTCAATATGTGGATCGGCGTCTCCCGGGCCGGGTATTCGGTCGCGGAGGAGCTACCGATCTTCCTCGCGATATTCGCGATTCCCGCCATCGCCGCGGTGCTTATCTGGTGGAGACTGTCGTTGGGTCCGGCCGCGTGAAGGGCGTTTTGCGGATGAATTCGTCGTCCCGGAGAGAACCTAGTCGACCCGCGATGACTCCACGTCTCCGCCGTCCGGCTTCGCCATTCGCGCGGAGTAGAGCAGCAGCGCCGCCGCCACCGCCGCGTTCAGGGAATCGACCGGGGATTTCATCGGGATCGTGAGCCGCCGGTCGAGATAACGGTAGGCGCCCGCCGGGAGGCCGGTTCCTTCGGCTCCGATCACCAGGACCGACCGCTCCGGGATCGGCATTTCGAAGGGATTCTCGCCGCCTTCGGAGACCG
>DASWCZ010000070.1:0-20601 GCA_036395755.1 Thermoanaerobaculia bacterium | reverse complement strand
TCGTGGAAGCGGCGCCGCACGAGGTCGAAGTCGATCGGCCGGACCTCGGGATGGATGCGGTTGGTGAGCAGGACGGCGATCCGGTCCGCCTCCGGATCGACCCACACCGACGTCCCCGTGAAGCCAGTGTGCCCGAACGCGGAGCCCGGCATCGACGCAACCGCCGATCCCGCGCCGCGGCTCCCCTGCCAGGCGAGCCCCCGGGCCTCCGGCAGCTCTCCCGTGCGGTCGCGCGTCATTTCCGCCCGCGCGGGATCGAGCCACGGCCGGGCGAGCGACCAGACGTCGCGAGCGGCGGCAAAGAGACCCGCGTTTCCTGCGACGCCTCCGCGGCGGAACGCGTTTCCGTCGTGAACCTCTCCCCAGACAACGCCGTCGCGAAATCGCGGATAGGAGAGCCCCATCTCCGCCGCCATGCGTCTCTCCGTCACGTCTCCTTTCTCGGTGGCCGCGACGGAGGGGACCCGGCCCGGCAGGAACTTCGCGGCCGAGCCGACCGGCTGCGCGACGACGCTCGCAAACGTGGCGTCGAGCGGGGCCGAGAAGTGGAGCTCGAGCAGGTCTCCCAGGAGGAGGAAATTCAGGTCGCTGTAGAGGACCCGCTCGCCCGCCTTCGCTTCAGGCTCGATCGAGGCGAGCGTCCGCCGGTAGGCCGCGGCGCCCTCGCCCCGCGCATAGAGCGGATACCACGCCGGAAGACCGGACGTGTGCGTCAGGAGCGATTCGAGCGTGATGTCGTCGTACCGGGTCGCTTTCCACTCCGGGAGATAACGGCCCGGACGGGAGCAGAGATCGAGACCCGGAAGCGCCGCCGCGACGAGCGCGCCGCAGACGAGCGGCTTCGTCAGGCTGGCCAGGTCGAAGAGCGTGTCCGCGGAGACCGCAACCTGCTCGGGTTCGCGAACCGCCCAGCCGGCCGCGGCCACCTCGGTTACCCCCTCCGCGCCGCCGACTAAGGCCACGGCGCCTGGGAACGAGCCCTTCTCGATCTCGTCGGAGAGAAGCTCTTCGAGCCCGGTCATTGGAGCGCCGCTTCGACCTCGGCGCGCCGGGCGGCGACCTTCCGGGTGTTGGCGGCGAGGCCCGGCGGTAAGGGGTCCGCCCGCCGCATCCCCCCCCGTTCGCGCTCCAGGCCGGCGATCTGGGTCTCGATCGTCCGGGCCGTGGAGGCGTCGCGCACATTTCGAAGAGTCTGCCGGAGCGAAGCGATGGCGCGCGCGTACGTCTCGGCGGAAGCCTCGCGGACGCGGGATTCGTCGAGCGCCACGAGCGCTTCGACGATTCGAGCCCGCACCCAGGCAAATTCGTCCGGGTCGATGCCGAGCGCCCGGGCCGCGTCCGATTCGGACCGATCGCGCGCGGCGCGACGCACCTTGACGTAGAAGTCCAGATGGCGATCGGTCAAGAGGCCATCGGGCGGGGGGATGAACTTGCGCGAGAGGAGGGGCCGGGTCGAGTCCGCCGCCCGCGCCAGAGCGGCTTTTTCGCGACGGCAGGCGGCTTCGGGCACGAGGAGCGAGAGCGCCAGGAGAGAAAAGCCGGCCAGGCGAGCCAACGCCGTCACGGGGCGGAGTCTACCGGCAGCATGCGACTCTTTCTGGTCCCGATCGGACGCGTTTCTCTTCCCGGCTGAATCAATTAAACTTGCCGCGTTCCTCAAAGGACCAGATGGCGGAAGAAACCCGGCTGCCGGAAAAAATCGGCAAATACGAAGTTACAGGAAAGATTGGCTCCGGAGGCTTCGGCGCGGTCTACAGCGGCCGCGACCCGTACATCAAGCGAACGGTCGCGATCAAGACCTGCCAGCTGAACGACGAGGAGATCAAGAGCCGGTTCTTCCGGGAGGCCGAGCTCGCCGGCAATCTGCACCACCGCCACATCACCACGATCTACGACTTCGGCGTCGAGAACGGCATCCCCTACATCGTTCAGGAGTTCCTCTCCGGCGAAGACCTCGACAAGAAGATCAAGCGTGCCGAGCCTTTTCCGATCCTGCGCAAGGTCGAGATCCTGGTCTCGATCGCCGACGGGCTCGCATACGCACATGCCGCGGGAATCATCCACCGCGACATCAAGCCTGCGAACGTCCGGATCTTAGACGACGGATCGGTCAAGATCATGGACTTCGGGATCGCGAAGTCGCTTCAGACCGAGTCGAACCTGACCCAGACCGGAATCACGCTCGGAACGTCCGCGTACCTCGCCCCCGAACAGATTCGCGGAGAGCCGGTCGACCGCCGGACCGACATCTTCTCGCTCGGGATCCTCGCCTACGAGCTCCTCACCTTCCGCAAGCCGTTCCGGGGAGAACACCTCTCGACCGTTCTCTACAAGATCCTGAACGAGACGCCCGAATCCATCGAGACGCTCGCTCCCGATGCTCCTCCGACTCTCGTTGCCGCCGTCAACCGCGCGATGGAAAAGCAGCGCGAGAACCGGTATCCCTCGATGGACACCTTGAAACAGGACCTCCTGAACGTCCAGCGCGAAATCGCCGGATCTTCGGGGCAATTTCCGACGGCGGTCCTCCCGACCGACGACAGGGACGCGACGGTCATGACGCCCTCGGGCGGCATCGTGCCCTCTTCGATCACGCCGCCTTCCGGATCCCTGGCGCGGGTGCCCGCCGCGGTCGACGCGACGCCGTCGTCCGCCTCTCTCAAGAGAAAAGCGGGGCTCGAGCTCGTGAACTTCCGCGATCCCGACGATGCGCCCGGCGAAGCGACCATCGCCGGCAAGAGTGCGGAGATCGCGCTTGCCCCGCCCGCCGCCCCGAGCCGGACGCCGATCTTCATCGCGGTCGCGGCGGTTCTCGTCGCCGGAGTCGCCGCGTTCCTGTATCTCTCCCGCGGGAGGTCGGAAGCGCCGCCGGCTCCGGTGGCGGCCGCGGCGAAGGGCGCGGAGAATGCAGCGCCGATCGAATTTCCCGTGCCGCAGCTGGGAAAGGAGCCGAACGTTCCCAGAGTGCCCGCCGCCGCCCTCAAGCCGAAAGTCGAGCCGCCCCCACAGGACGCGTCGGGACGCGAGGCACCCCCGGCCTCCGCGCCCGCTTCCAAGCGGCGAGTTCAGTTCAGCTCGATTCCGGTTGCAACCCTCTATGTCGACGGCAAGCAGATCGGACCCTCGATCCCGGCCCGGACGCTCGAACTCGCCGAGGGCACCCACCGCGTGCGTTTCGAAGCCGAAGGACTCGAACCCTACCAGCACGATTTCAAGGTCGGACCGAAGGAGACGAACACGATCGCTTACCAGTTCCCGGTCGGATATCTCGTGATCAAGGCCGACCCGTCGTGGACCGGCGCCTCCGTCATCATCGGCGGGAAGTACAAGGGGAGCCTTCCGCAGGCTTCCCGGCTGCGGATGCCCAAGGGAACGTACAGCGTCACGCTCCATCGCGAAGGCTTCCAGCCGGTGACGCAACAGATCACCGTTCCGGAACGGGGCGAGAGCCCCTGGACGCCGCCCGCCGCCGTAGCCGTCGATCAGGGGATCGGAGGACAGTGAAAAACCGGGCGACCTCAATGCTCGCGCTCTCCGCGAGCTTCCTCCTCGTTGCCGCGGCGGCGTTCGCGCAGAACGCCGAGAAGCTCGAGGCCGAGGCGAAACGCGCATTCGACTCCGGCCGCTTCAAGGAGGCGGCCGAGAAATACGCCCGCGCCGCCGATTCCGCCGACGCGCCGACCGACCGCAAGGCGGACCTCTACCTGAACAGCGCGTGGGCGTTCTACATCGCGGGCAATTCGAAGAGCGCGCGCGACAACCTGAAGGCCGCGTATTCGGCGCGGCCCGACCTCGTCGTGATCGGGGATCTCTACAGCCCCGACTTCGCGCGCGTGGCCCAATCCGTCCGGGCGGAGATCGCCGGGACGACTCCGCTGCTCGGCCCTTCGGAGGTGCGCGACCTGAAACGAAACGCGCGACGAAAGATGACGGAGGGAAAGATCGAGGAGGCGGTCGCCGATTTGAAGACCGCGGCCGGGTCGAACGATCCGGAGGTCCAGCTCCTCTTAGCCGAGGCGTACGAGAAGCTCGGCCGCTCCGCCGAGGCGGACGCCGCGCGAAAGCGGGCTTCCGACCTGCAGAAGGGACTCGTCACCTCCGCGCCGATCTCGGGAGCGGCTCCCGGAGCCGGCCCGACGCCGATCGAGCCGGGCGTCAACGTGCTGCCGCTTCTCGACGCCGCCGACAAGGCGCTGAAAGCGGGCGACCTGGCCGGCGCGACGACCCACGCGCGGCGCGCGGCGGATCTCGATCCCAAGAGCGCCGAGGCGCACCGCCTCCTGGGCGACATAGCCGCGGCAGGGGGCCAGGAAGCGGACGCCGAGCGCGAGTTCACCGCCGCGGTCGTGCTCGACGCCTCCAATGGCCGCGCGGAATTCGGGCTCGGGCGAATCGCCGAGCAGCAGAAGAAATGGAACACGGCGGCGAGTCACTATCGCCGCGCGCTGGAGCTCGAACCGCACAGTCTCCCGGCCGCGACGGGGCTCGGACGTTCTCTCGAAGCTGCGGGCGACGCGGGAGGGGCTCGACTTGCCTACGGCCGCGCGATCGAGATCGATTCGACTTCCGCCGAAGCGCGCAACGACTTCGGAGTCCTTCTCTACCGCGCGGGCGACGTCGATGCCGCGGTCCAGAACTTCTCCGAGGCCACGAAACTGAAGCCGCAGGAGGGCGCATACCACGAGAACCTTGGTCGCGCGTACCGCAAAAAGGGTCTCCCGAAAGACGCCGAGCACGAGTTCGCGGAAGCCGCCCGCCTGGGGCCGCCCAACGCAGGTCTCTGGTCGGCCGTCGGACACATGAGGGCGGAACAGAAGAACGCCGAGGAGGCGCGAGCCGCTTTCGCTTCGGCCCTGGAGACCGAGCCCGGCAGCGAGGAGGCGGCGAGCGGTCTGGCCGCCGCGCTCGCGGAGTCGGGAAAGTTCGCGGAGGCGGAATCGGCGCTCGCCAAAGCTCTCGAGACGAACCCGAAATCCGCGGTGCTGTGGAATGACCTGGGCGTCGTCCGCTTGCGGCGCGGGGACTTCGCCGGCTCCGTCGAAGCTCTGCACCAGGCTCTGTCCCTCGAGACGCCTCCGGCGGCGACCAAGGCGAACCTCGACCGGGCCGAGCAGCTCCTCGCACTCGATCGCGCCGCCAGCTGAGAGCCGTCTGCGGCCGAAGGTGCCCCTCCTCCTTCTCACTCTCCTGTCTCTCTTGACCGCGCTCTCTCCGGCGGCACCGGAGGAGGCCGCATACCCCGTGCAGATCGAGAAGTGGCGCTCCGAACGGCTCCGCCACTTGACTGCGGACGACGGCTGGTTGACCGTCATCGCGCTCTCCTGGATCGAGCCGGGCGACAATTCCATCGGCACAGCGCCCACCAACCGGATCGTTCTCCCGGCGGGAAAGGCGCCCCCCGTTCTCGGCACGATCCGGCTCACGGGCGGGAAAGCCCGCCTCGAGGTTGCCCCGGGCGTCGAAGTCACGCACGACGGCGGAAAAGTGCAGTCCCTCGACCTCGCTTCCGACGAAGCCGGCAAGCCGACGATCGTCCGGCACGGGACGCTCTCGTTCTATCTCATCCAGCGCGGGGGCAGGTTGGGCGTTCGGGTTAAAGACAGCGCCAACGCCGCGAGAAAAGCGTTCCACGGAATCGACAGCTACCCCATCCGCTCCTCGTGGCGTCTCGAGGCGCGCTTCGAGCCTTATCCGCCGAAGAAGTCGATCGCGATCCCCAACGTCCTGGGCACGGTTTCCCAGGAGGCCTCGCCCGGCGCGGTCGTGTTCGAGGTCGGTGGTAAGGAGTACCGGCTGGACGCCGTCGACGAGCCGGGCGAAGACGAGATGTTCTTGATCTTCGGAGATCGGACGAACGGGAGCGAGACCTACGGCGCGGGCCGGTTCCTCTATGCGCCGCGGGCGGGCAGGGACGGAAAGACGGTCGTGGACTTCAACAAAGCCTACAACCCTCCGTGCGCGTTTACCCCGTTCGCGACGTGCCCGCTGCCGCCGCCGCAGAATCGCCTCCCGATCGCAGTCGAGGCTGGTGAGAAGAGCTACGGACATTAACGGGGTCAGGTCTCCACTTGCCACTTTGCGATGCAAAGTGGCAAGGACAGCGATCCAATTTCAGCCTCAGTCTGATCAGTGAAGACCTGACTCCGACCCCAGCGCCTCCAGCAGCTCCGCCAGGATGCGCGCGGTCGCTCCCCAGATGACGTGACGCCCGTAACTGTAGAAGAGGACCGGCTCGTCCCGGCCCGGCAGAAGTTTTGTCTCCTTCACGGCGGGATCGGAGAGCGCCACGACCGGCGCTTCGACGACTTCGGCGATCTCGGCTTCCGCGGGCGAGAAGACGTACGGCTGCGGGATCGCCGCGACGAACGGCGCGACGTAGAAGTCGGTCACCGTCACGATCGGCGAAAGCGTTCCCAGGAGCCTCACGTCTTCTCGAAGGATGCCGAGCTCCTCGTGGGTCTCGCGAAGCGCCGTCGCGTAGAGGTCGTCGTCGATCGGCTCTTCGACCCCGCCGGGAAAGGAAATCTGGCCGCGATGGTGCTCCACCGTCTCGGTGCGGCGGGTGAAAACGATCCACAGCATCCGCTCGCGCACGAAGAGCGGGAGGAGGACCGCCGCGCGGCGCGCATTCCCCTTCGCCGGATCCCGGCGAGGCCGCGCGCCGAGGCGGCGGCGGACGTCCTCCATCCAGTTCATCCCCGTCCCTACTTCGGGCTGAGGACCTTGGACTTCGGACTTCCCATCAAGTACGCCTCGATGAACGGCGTCAGCGAACCGTTCAGGACCGCGTCGGTGTTGCCGGTCTCGTAGCCGGTCCGGTGGTCCTTGACCATCCGGTAGGGATGGAGAACGTAGGACCGGATCTGGCTCCCCCACTCGATCGACTTCTTGTCGCCGACGCGCCTCTCCTCTTCGGCGCGGCGCTCGTCGAGCGCCTTCTGATAGAGCCGGGCGCGCAGCACCTTCATCGCCATGTCGCGGTTGCGCCCCTGGCTCCTCTCGTTCTGGCAAGTCACGACGATGCCGGTGGGAAGGTGCGTGATCCGGACCGCGGAGTCGGTCACGTTGACGTGCTGTCCTCCGGCGCCGCTCGACCGGTACGTGTCGATCCGAAGGTCCTTGTCGGCGATCTCGATCTGGATGTCCTCGTCGATCTCGGGGGACACATAGACGGAGGCGAAGGACGTGTGCCGGCGCTTGGCGGCGTCGAACGGAGAGATGCGGACGAGCCGGTGCACGCCCATCTCGCCTTTGAGATACCCGTAAGCGTGGTCGCCCACGACGTGCAGCGTCGCGCTTTTGAGGCCCGCCTCTTCCCCGTCCTGCCTCTCGATCAGCTCCGCCTTCCAGTTGCGTTCCTCGGCGAAGCGCAGGTACATCCTCAGGAGCATCTCCGCCCAGTCCTGGGACTCGGTCCCCCCGGCGCCCGCGTGAATCATGAGCCAGGCGTTCTTCGGATCCTCGGGCGCGCCCATCTTGACCGTGAGCTCGAGCTCGTCCGCGAACTGCCGCGCCGAGCGGATCGCTTCCTTCGCGTCCGTCTCGGCTGGTTCGCCTTCCTTCAGGAGCTCGGCGAGCGTCGAGAGCTCGTCGGCGAGCTCGTCCAGGCGTCCCGCTGTCTCGAGCGTCTTCTCGTGCCCGCGGATCGTCCGGTGGACTTCCTGCGCCTCCTCGGGGCGGGCCCAGAAATCGGGCGCGGCGGTCTTCTGTCTCAGCTCCTCGAGCGCGCTCCGCGCGGCGTCCCTATCAAAGATAGCCCCGGAGCGCCGCGAGGCGGTCCGAGGCGTCGTTCAAGGCGGAGAGAAGGTCGTCGCGTTCGGTCATCGTGCGTGAGCCGTCAGCCGTGAGCGGCGAGCCGAAAGCGGCGTGACCGCAGCCAGCGAACGAGCCCGAAGAGTAGCACGGCGACCGCCAGGGCATCGGCGATGCCGGAGAAGGCGAAGCCGAAGCGCGTCCAGGGCGTCCGGGCGGAAAAGAGATGCACGCGGCCGCGAAGGGTTCCCTTCCGGTCGGCGGGGAGCTCCGCGAGGATCCGGCCCTTTTCGTCCACGATTCCGGAGATCCCCGTGATGGCGGCCCGCAGAAGGTACCTTCCGTTCTCGACCGACCGCAGAACGGCTCCCGCGAAGTGCTGCGTCTGCGCTCCGCCGGCGCCGTACCAGGAATCGTTCGAGATCGTGACGAGCAGATTCGCGCCGTCCCGGACCTGCTTCCACGAAAGAAGCGGGTAGAGTATCTCGTAGCAGACGCCCGTTCCGATCGCCCACGGGCCGCCACTCCGGAGCACCACCGGCTCCTCGGACGCCGAGAACTCGCCGATCTCGGTGGACACCTGGCGCACGAAAAAGAAGATCCGCGGCAGGGGCACGTACTCCCCGAACGGAACGAGGTGGACCTTCCGATACGGCTGTCCCATCCCGGTCGGCGTCAAGAGCCGTGCGACGTTGTAGTAGCGCCCGCCGGGCTCGGTCTCCACGTCGTTGAAGAGGAGGGCGCAGCCACACGAGGCGACGAGGTCGGTCAGGTCGCGGCGCAGGACACGGCTGTTCTCCCAGTAGACGGGGAACGCCGACTCCGGCACGACGATCAGATCCGGTCGCTCCGCCGCGGCTTTTCGAGCCTGCTCGATCACGTCGGCGTAGTTCGCCGCCCGGCGCTCTTCACGCAGCCTCGACTCCTGCGGAATGTTCGGCTGAAGGAGCGCGGCGAAGAGGGGCGATCCCGCGCGGTCGGAGGGCGTCGCGAGAGAGAACGCCCCGACGGCGCCGGTCGCGAGCGCGAGAACCGCAGCGGCGGCGAGCACCCGACCGCTCCGCCGGACCCCCGCGGCGGCCAGGAGCGCCGACGCCGTGACGACGAGGAATCCCACGCCATAGATGCCCCAGAACGCCGCCGACTGGATCCAGATCGCGTGCCGGAAAAGCGCGGCGCCGGTCAAGTTCCACGGAAAGCCGCCGTAGACGTTCGACCGGGCGTGCTCCGCCGCGACCCAGAGGACCGGGAAGGCCGCGAACCGCCACGGCGACCGCGGGGCCGCGACCGCCACGACCGCCCACGCGACCACGGCGGGCCATTGCGCGAGGAACATCGCGAGCATCGCGACCGATAGGACTCCCATCGCGCTCGACTGACCACCGAAACGCGTGACCACGTAGTAGATCCACGGGATCGAGAGACTCCAGTAGGTCAGCCCGAAAAAGATCCCGGAGACGAGACCGCGTCCGCGCTTTTCCTCGGTCGCGAGGGCGGCGATCCACGGCACCAGCGCGAGCGGTACCAAGAGCGGCAGCTCGAACGGCGGGAACGCGAGAGCGAAGAGAGCACCCGAGAAGACGCCCGCGACGAGCGTGCGCCAGCGCGGCCCCCCGGTCGTCATCCCGAGCGAAGTCTCCCCGTTGTCATCCCGAGCGTAGCGAGGGATCTGACCGCGAAGCGGTCATCCCTTCACTTCGTTCAGGGCAGGCTCTGAGCGAAGCGAAGGATCTCTTCCTTGCCCGGAGAGAGATTCCTCGTCGCTTCGCTCCTCGGAATGACAGGGAGAATGCCCTGCGGGCCTCGGAATGACGGGGGGAGAAGCGGCCAGAAGCGCTTCTTCCGCGCGATACGAGGAGCGGACGAACGGCCCGGCGAAGACGTGTCGGAATCCGAGGGCCTCGCCCGCCCCGCGGTACTCCTCGAAGACGGCGGGCGGGACGTACTCCTCGACCGGGAGGTTCTCGCGCGACGGGCGAAGGTACTGGCCGATCGTCACGACGTCGACCGCCGCGTCCCGGATCCGGGCGAGCAGATCGAGCACCTCGCCGCGCGTCTCACCCAGACCCAGCATGAAGCCGGACTTGGTCGTCAGGTCGGGCGCGAGGACTTTCGACGCGGCAAGCAGGCCGAGCGACCGATCGAGCCGGGCGCCGCGCCGTACGCGGTTGTAGAGCCGGGGGACGGTCTCGACGTTGTGGTTAAAGACGTCGGGTCTCTCGTCGACGACGATGCGGATCGAATCAAAGCGGCCGCGGAAGTCGGGCACGAGGACTTCGACGCGCGGCGGCGGGTCGAGGCGGCGAAGCGCGCGGATCGTTGCGACGAAGTGCCCCGCTCCGCCGTCGGGCAGGTCGTCGCGCGCGACTGACGTGACGACTACGTACGCAAGCTGCATGTCCCGCGCCGCGGCGGCGACGCGGCCCGGTTCGAACGAGTCGACCGTCAGAGGACGTCCGTTGGCGATGTCGCAAAAGCCGCAGGCGCGGGTACACACGTCTCCCAGGAGCAGAAACGTCGCCGTCCCGCGCGCGAAGCACTCGCTCCGGTTGGGACACCGCGCCTCCTCGCAGACGGTCGAAAGCCGGTGAGAGCGCGCGACGCTCTTGACCGCGTGGAGCTCCGAGAGATTGAGCCGCCGCTCGCGGATCCATTCGGGCGCGCGGGACGGCAGAGGCGCGCGTGTCACGGAATTCGGTCCGGTCACTGTCCCGGCGAGACGATCCATGCGCCGCGGTGTCCTTCCGAAGAGAGACGGCGGTTGGCTTGCTCCGCTTCTCGCCGTGTCGAGTAGGGACCGACTCGAACCCGGTAAACGCTCCCTTTCGGGCCCGAGGCGGGCTCGACTCGCGCCGGGAATCCCCGTCGCGTGAGGCGGGCCGCCTCCGCGTCGGCTTCGGAGCGGGAGGAGACCGACACGATCTGCACGCGGAAGCCGCCGGACGCCGGCGACTCCCGCTTCGCCGCGGACGCCCGTGCGGGAGGGCGGGTCGCCGCGGGAGCCGGCCGGACGGCGGGCGGTCCTCCTTCGCCGTCCTCGAAGACCTGGACCTTCGCGGGCGCGCCGGTCGGCGATTGCCCGACCGCGACGGCCGTGATCGGAGCGGGGAACACGACGTGCTCTCCGGTCCCCGGGGCTGCCGGGGACGCTCTCTCACCCGCCGCCCTGGTCTCTGAAGGCGTAATCGCGGCTTCGCGCGGCTCCTGGCCGGACAGGCCGGTCATCAATCCAAAGAAATAAGCCAGCGCGAGCGCCACGAGAAGGCCGACGAAGAGAGAGAGCGCCTGCCTTGCGGTGAACGAGACCTGGTAGTGAGTGCGCGGCTCCACCTGGCTAGAGTATCCGCCGAACCGGGAGCGTCAACGGTTTTTCTACTTCAGGAACGCCTTCATGAACTCGATCGGGAGGGGGAAGACGATCGTCGAGTTCTTCTCGTTCGCGATCTCGGTCAGCGTCTGGAGGTAGCGCAGCTGCAGCGTCGCTGGCTCTTCGCCGATGATCTTCGCCGCCTCCGAAAGCATCCGTGCCGCTTCGAACTCTCCCGAAGCGTGGATGATCTTGGCGCGTTTCTCCCGCTCAGCTTCCGCCTGCTTCGCCATTGCCCGCTGCATCTCGGGAGGCAGGTCGACCTGCTTGACCTCGACGAGCGAGACCTTGATTCCCCACGGGCCCGTGTGCTCGTCGATCACCTGCTGAAGAGCGACGTTCAGCTTCTCGCGTTCGGAGAGGAGCTCGTCGAGCACCGCCTGTCCGAGGACGCTCCGCAGCGTGGTCTGCGAGAGTTGGGACGTGGCGTAGAGATAGTTCTCGACCTGCACGACCGCCTTGTCCGGCTCCACGACCCGGAAGTAGACGACCGCGTTGACCTTCACGGAGACGTTGTCTCTCGTGATGATGTCCTGCGGCGGCACGTCGTGGACGACGGTGCGCAGAGACATCCGGACCATGCGCTCGAACGGCCAGAAGATGAGGACGAGGCCCGGCCCCTTGGGCCGTTTTCCGAGGCGTCCCAGCCAGAACGTGACTGCCCGCTCGTACTCGTTCAAGACGTTGATCCACTTGAACAGGAAGATGATTCCAACGAAGATCGCGATCAGGCAGCCGGTTCTCGAAAACACCTCGGGCATCAGTCCCTCCGTTCCACTCGAACCCGTGTTCCGTCCACTCGCGCCACGCGCACGGTCTCGCCCGCGGCAAGGCCCGGCGGTCCCTCGGCGTCCCAGTACTCGCCGTGGACCAGTACCTTACCCCGCCCCGGCTCCGCGAACTCCTCGACGACCCGCGCATCCTCGCCCACCATTCCTTCGAGACCGGTGCGCGCCGGGCGCATGCGCAGCTCGAGGGTTCTCCACGTCAAGAAGCCCACGATTGCGAGCGTCAGGAGGAGGCCGGGGACGATGATCGAGAGGTCGATCCGGTAGAGCGTCTCCTCGCCGCGGCCGGAGAAGAGGAGCAGCGATCCGGCGATGAGCGAGACCGCTCCGCCGACCGCGAGGATGCCGTGACTGACGACCTTCACCTCCGCGACGAAGAGGAGGATCGCGAACACGATGAGCGCGAGCCCGGCCAGGTTCACGGGCAGGACCGAAAACGCGTAGAGAGCCAGCAGGAGTGAAATTCCCCCGACGACGCCGGGAAGGACCGCTCCCGGGCTCGACAGCTCGAAGTAGAGACCCATGAGCCCGAGAAGGAAGAGGACGTAGGCGACGTTGGGATGGGAGACGATCCCGATCAGTTTCTCCGCCTTCGTCATTTCCCGCTGCTCGACCCGCGCGTTCTTCAGGTTCAGCGTCGCGACCGCGCCGCCCACCCGCGTGATCTTTCTCCCGTCGAGCTGCGCGAGAAGGTCCGGCACGTCGCGTGCGACGAGCTCGATCAAGCCGGCGTCCTTCGCTTCGCTCTCGGTGTACGAGATGCTCTTCGTGACGGCCGCCTCGGCCTTTTCGGTGTTTCTCCCGCGCTGCCGCGCGAGGCTGCGAATCATCGCCCGCGCGTCCTGTTCCGCCTTTTCGTTGATCGTTTTCGGCAGGTCCTGACCCTCGCCGCCCACGGGGTGCGCCGCCCCCGCATTAGTCCCGGGCGCCATGGCCGCGACGTCGCCCGCCAGCAGAAGGAAGAACCCGGCGGAAGCTGCCTGCGATCCGGAAGGCGAAACGTAAGTCGCGACCGGCACCGCCGACTGCAGCATCGCGGAGGTCATCTCGCGCGTCGAGGTCAGGAGGCCGCCGGGTGTGGACAGCCCGACGACGACGAGCGACGCGTGCTCCTCCGCGGCCGATCGCAGAACCTTCTTCAGGTAGCTGGCCGCGGCGGGATGGATGGGGGTGTCGATCCGAGCCACGAAGACCGTCGGCCCGGACAAGACCGCCGGCGACGGAGTTGGTGAACCGGCGGCGCCCGCCACGAAGGCGAAGGACGCGAGCAGCGCCGCGCGAAATGTCATCAGCGAAAAAATACTATCGCAGGGGGCGCGGCTTGCGGCGATAACCTCCGCGGGTGCGGCTGAGGCCCCTGGAAGCGGTGAACCTGGCGGCGCTCGCGGTCCTCGGCGCTGCCACACTCGTTCTTTGGCGAAGCCTGGCCGATCCGGGCGGAATCCTTCTCCGCTACGCCCTCATGGGCGCGTTCCTGGCGATCATCGTTTTTCTCACGCAGCGCATGGAGCGGCTTCCCAAAGCGGTCCGGATCGCTGCCGACTTCTACCCCGCCGCCTTCATTGCCTTCGTTTACGAGAGTCTGGACCCCTTGATCGCCGCGGCGCGCGGTCGCCCCCGCGATGACCTGCTGATCGCCGCGGACCGGGCGATCCTGGGCGGTGACCTCTCCGTCCTTCTCCAACCCGTCATCACGCCTTTCCTGGCGGCTTTCCTGTACGTCGCTTACTCAACCTACTACTTTCTTCCGCTCGTTCTCGGTGGATTCCTCTGGTCGCAGGACGTTGCTGCGGCGCGCCGCTACATCTTCACACTCACCGCCTGTTTCTACGTTTCCTACGCCGGCTATTTCACGATCCCCGCCTACGGGCCACGAACCGCGCTCTCCGACCGGAATCGCGTGCCGCTTGAGACGAGCCCGATTGCCCGCGCGATCTCGCGCACGATCAACCAGCTCGAAGAGACCAAGCTCGATGCCTTCCCGTCGGGCCATACGATGATCGCGACCGCCGTCCTGGTCGTCGCCTGGCGGCGACTCCGGAAGCTCTTCTGGTTCCTGCTCCCGATAGCGATCCTTCTCATCGTCTCGACGATGTATTGTCGATACCACTATCTGGTGGACGTCCTCGCCGGGATCGTTCTCGCCTTCGCCACCGTCCCGCTGGGCGACCGGCTCTACGATGGGCTCACGCGCGCTCAGATCGCCCGCTCGTAGATCCGATAGGTCTTGTAGAGGCGCCCGCCCCAGAGCCTCACGGACCGAAGCACGAGGTCGTTATCCTCGAGCATCCAGGAGACCTCGCAGCCCGTGTAACCGCGCTTCAGAGCCTCGCGCAGTCCCTGCTCGAACATGACCGATTGGATGCCGCGCATGCGGTAGTCCCGCTTGAGTCCGAGGGTGATCACGCGGATCGTGCGGATTTTCTTCATTCCGAGCAGGAGCTTCAGCCAGCCGAATGGAAGAAGTCGCCCTTTGAGCGGCGCGATCGCGGCGTTGTAGTCGGGGAGTGAGAGCATGAAGCCGACCGGTTCGAGCGAGCCGTCGGCCCGTTGGACTTCGGCCAGGAAAAGGAAGTCCTCGTCGAGCAGGGGCTTCATCCTCTGTGCCATGAAGTCCATCTCTTCGGAGGTCATCGGCACGAAACCCCAGTTCTTCTCCCAGGCCTCGTTGTAGACCTCCCGGATCTTCGGCAGGTCCGCCGCCAGGCTGCGCTTGGAGATCTTGCGCACGAGGACGTCCTTCTCGCGCCGCCGAACGCGGTCGTTGATCCGGGTGAAATGCTCGAGCGGCGCGGGGCCAACTTCGAACCAGGAGGCGAGAAGATCCTTCGCCTTGTGGAACCCCGCGCCTTCGACGAGAGCCGGATAAAACGACGGGTTGTACGTCATCATGAAGACGGGCGGGGAACCGAATCCCTCCACGAGCAGGCCTGCCTCGTCGTTCAATGAGGGGTTGACCGGGCCGCGCAGGACGGTCATCTTCCGCTCCCGGCCCCACAGCGCGGCGGCGTCGAAGAGGAGGCCGGCGATCTCCGGGTCGTTCTCGGAATCGAAGAATCCGAAGAAGGCGGTCTTCTCGTCGTGGAAAGCGTTGTGTCCGCGGTCCAGGATCGCCGCGATGCGCCCGACGTCGCTGCCGCCGCGCCGGGCGATGAAGAGCTGCATCTCGGCATGGCGGAAGAACGGGTTTTCGTTCGAGAGGACTTTCGCGAGGTCGCCCCGCAGCGGCGGTACCCAGTTCGGATCGCTCTCGTAGAGACTCTCCGCGACGTCGAAGAAGCGGCCGAGCTCCTTCTTGCCGCGGCCGATTCGCTGGACGACGACCGGGTCCGCCACAGACGACGCTAGGCCAGGGATCGAGCGGTCAGTCGCGGTCGGGCCGCAGGAGCCGGAGCTCCCGCGCGACCTTCTCGATCGCCTCGAGCGCCCGGGTGAGCTGCTCGCGCGTGTGGGTCGCCATGAGCGAAGTCCGGATGAGCGCCCGCCCGCGGGGAGTCGCCGGGGAAAGGACGCAGTTGACGAAGACGCCTTCCTCGTCGAGCCGCTGCACCATCGCGAGCGCAGAGTCGTCCGAGCCGACGACGACCGGAACGACCGGCGTCTGCGAGCCTGCCGTATCGAGCCCGAGCGACTTCAATCCTTCCGAGAAGAACCGCGCGTTTTCCCAGAGCCTCGTGCGCCGATCCGGCTCGCGCTCCATGATCTCGATCGTCGCGAGGGCCGCCGCGACCGACGCCGGCGGTGGCGCCGCCGAAAAGATGAGAGTCCGGGCGCAATGCTTGATGAAGTCGACGACCCCTTCGTCGCCGGCGATGAATCCTCCGACGGAAGCCATCGACTTCGAGAACGTCCCCATCACGAGGTCGACCTCGTCCTCGAGCCCGAAATGCTCGGCGGTCCCGCGACCGGTCGGGCCGAGAACCCCGATGCCGTGCGCGTCGTCCACCATGACGCCCGCGTCGAACTCGCGGGCCGCCGCGACGATCTGCGGCAGCGGCGCGACGTCTCCCTCCATCGAGAAAACCCCGTCGACGACGATCAACCGCCCCCGGGCCGTGGCGTCGTTCTTCATCTGGCGGGAGAGGTCGGCGGGATCGTTGTGCTTGAACTTCCGGACCTCGCCGAACGAGAGCCGCGCGCCGTCGATGATGCAGGCGTGATCCTGTTTGTCGAGATAGACGACGTCTCCCTTGCCGACGAGACAGGAGATCGTGCCGAGGTTGACCTGATAACCGGTTGCGAATGACACCGCCGCGTCCTTGCGCATGAACTCGGCCAGACGCTCTTCGAGACGGACATGGAGGTCCAGAGTGCCGTTCAGGAATCGCGATCCGGCGCAGCCCGATCCATATTTCCGGATGGCGTCCACGGCGGCTTCCTTGACGCGCGGATCGCTGGTCAGGCCCAGATAGTTGTTCGAGCCGAGCATGATCATCCGGCGGCCGTTCGAGACGACCTCCGGATCCTGGGCGGACTCGATCACCCGGAAGAAGGAGTACACCCCGGCCCGCCGCACGCGCTCCGCGACTTCATACCGATGGCACTTTTCGAAGAGAGGGGTCGAACGGACCTCTTCCTTCGCTGCCGGAGCGATCTTGCTCATGCCTCTCCTCCAACCGCCTCGATGCCGGTCCCGAATCTTAGCAAATTTTACAAAATGCAAGCGGGGCCGCCCACCCCTCTCTCAGGAGGGGACCCAGCCCTCTTTTCGGTACCACGCCCAGGTCTTTCGCAATCCGGCCTCGAGTGGGGTCGGGTCGGGAAGGTCGAGGTCGCGCCGCATCGGCGCGGGGTCGCAGAGCCAGTCGCCCGCGAGGAGCTCGCGCGCCTTGTCGGCATTGAAAGGGCGGGACTCGCGCGTGAAGATCTCGCGCAGGGTTTCGACGGCGCCGGCGAGCCGGACGGCAGCGTCGGGAACGTCGACGAACCGCACCGGACAGTCTCCCGCGCGCGCGACCAGCCGGGCGAGGTCCGCGACCGTGACCGGCTCGGGGTCGCAGAGAAAGCCGATCCGTCCGGCGAGATCGCGCCGGCCGGCCGCGCGCGCGATGCCGAGCGCCGCCGGCTCGACCGATCCGATCTGGATGCGCGAGCGGCCAGCTGGCACCGGCACCAGACCCTTCTGCGCTATGCGGAAGTAGGCGAGCAGGCCGCGGTCGCGCGGACCGTACAGCACGCCGGGCCGTAGGACGATCCCGACGCTCTTCCATCGCCGGGCGACCGCCTGCTCCCCTTCGAGCTTCGAGATCCCGTAGTCCGAGACGGGCCGCGCCGGATCTCCCTCCGCCACGGGACGGCCGTCGCGGGCGGGGCCCGCCGCTGCCTGGCTCGAGACGTAGACGAAGACGGCGTCCGGACACGCCTTCTCCGCGGCGGTGAGCAGTCGTTCCGTCCCGAGGACGTTCACCTCGCGATAGTCGGCGAGTGACCGCGCTTTGACGAGGCCCGCAGCGTGGACCACCGCCGAACAGCCCTGGAGCGCGCGGGCGACGTCGCCCATTGTGGAAGTCGAGAGGTCGCCGGCGACGATCTCGACCTCCAGCTCGTCCAAGCCGGTGCGCCGGGCCGGGCCGCCGCGGGCGAGAGCGCGCACGGTCCAGCCGGAGGCCCGGAGGGCCTTCGCGACGTGCCAGCCGACGAAGCCGGTGCCGCCGGTGACGAAGGCCGCCGGCATGGCGAGGTCAGGCGGACCGGACCGGCGCGGAGGCCCAGGCGGCGACTCGGCCGATCCCTTCCTCGATCGTCGCGAGCGGTGCGGCGAACGAGAACCGGACGCAGTCGTCTGCGCCGAACGCATCCCCCGGCACAGCGGCGACGCCCGTCTCGGAGAGGAGCCGGTCGCAGAACTCCGCCGAGCCCGCCACCTGCTTGGCGTCGTAGAGCGCCGACACGTCCGCGAAAGCGTAAAAGGCGCCTTCGGGTAGGAGACACCGGACACCGGGAATCGCCGCAAGGTGAGACACCATCGCCAGACGCCGGCGACCGTACTCCGCGAGCATCCGGGCGACGGCTTCGTCTGTCTGATCCGGATCGGACAGCGCGGAGAGGGCGGCTCGCTGCGAGATGGACGACGCGTTCGACGTCGAGTGGCTCTGGTAGGAGGCCATCGCGGCGACGAGCTCTCGGCTCGCAATCGCCCACCCCAGGCGCCATCCGGTCATCGCCCACGTCTTCGACGCCGCTCCGGTCAGGACGATCCGGTCCGGATACTCCTCCCAGAGCGAGGCCGCGGTCACGTGCGGCCGGCCGTCGTAGAGAAAGCGATCGTAGGTCTCGTCGAATATGAGACAGGCGTCGCGAGCCTCGCACCACTCGACGACGCTCTCGAGCTCGTCCGACTCGACGACCGCGCCCGTCGGGTTGTTGGGTGAGTTCAGGACCACCCCCCGGGTGCGGTCCGTCGCGCTTTCTGAAAGGTCGGCGGCGATCGGCTTCCAGCGAGTTTCGAGCTGCGTCGGGACGTAGAGCGGCGTGGCCCCGGACAGGCGGACGATCTCGGGGAACGAGACCCAGTACGGGCAGAAGAGCGCGACCTCGTCCTCCGCCTCGAAGAGCACCTGGCAGGCGTTGAAGACGGCCTGCTTCGCGCCGGCGGTGACGAGGACGTTCTCGCGCGACAGGGCGACGCCGTGCTCGCGCCGGTACTTTTCGGCGATCGCGTCGCGCAGGGCGGGCTCGCCGGAGACGTCTGTGTATCGGGTGCAGCCCGATTCGATCGCCGCGATTCCGGCCGCGGCGACGAACTCGGGTGTCGGGAAATCCGGCTCTCCCAGGCCGAGATCGACGACGTCGACGCCCGTCGCGGCGAGAGCTCTCGCCTTGCGGGCCACCGCGGTCGTCGAGGACGGGGCGAGGGCCGCAGCCCGCCGAGAGAGACGGGGAGGCTTCAAGCGCTCTTCTCGAGACCGGCTTTTCGCCGCTCCCAGACCCGCCAGAAGGAAGAGAAGGCGAGAATCCTCTTCTTGCCGAGAGCGACCAGCAAGAGCTCGACCACGATCCACGCTCCGTAAACCCAGAGCATCTCACCTCGGAGCGAGGGCACCGCGAACTGCACCAACCAGAGCACGAAGAGGCCGGCCGCCTCGTACGCCTGGAGGCTCATCGAGGCGAGGAAAATCCAGCCCAGGAAGGCCTGCAGGATCGTCAGCAGGATTTCCAGCCGCTGGAACTCGTCGAACGGTAGCGCGCTCGGCTCTCCACGGCTCCAACTGTAAATGACGGCGAGGAGCGCCGAAAGCACGCCCCACTGGTTTATGTTCGAAGACACCATGTTCATGAGCGCGACCGGCGCGCGCGTCACCCGCCGCGCCCACGCGAACGCGGAGGTCTTCTCCGGGAACTCGGAGAGGAACGGCGCGACCCACTGGATGAAGACGAACTGGGAGATCCCGAACGTCGCGGCGAGCGCCATCATCGACGCGAGGAAGGGCTCGGCGACGAAGAAGATGATCGCGCCGCCCGCTAGCAGGAGTCCTCCGACCGCCGCCCACTTTCGCCACCCGCGCTGCGCGAGAGCCCAGCGGGAGATCTTCGGGATCTCTTCGTCCTCCTCGACCGTGTCCTCGCGGGCCGGGAGCTTCAACAGGATCCAGAGATAGATCCCGTACGTCAGCGTCAGGAACGCCGCGTCCCAGAGCGACAGGCTCTTCTTCGCCCAGACGACGACGAAGTAGGCGAGTGGCGGAAGGAGGCCGACGACCTCGACCGCGTGCTCGTCGTGCAGCTGGATCTCTTGGAGCGTCCGGCCGTGCTTCCGCCGGGAGTAGAACGCCGCGACCGCGTAGATCATGGGCCAGCCGAGCCCGGTCAAGAGCCGCAGGCTTCCGGTGAAGTTCGCGATCGCGAGGTGGACCATCCCCGGGTCCTTCCCCGCTTTCCAGGCGATGACTGCCTCGACGGCGAATTCCGGCAGCGTCTGAATGAGCGCGAGGGCGGCGAGGGCCAGCCCCTGCGACATCAGGAATTCCGCGGCTTCCGCGCCCCACGCCACCACGAAGGCGGCGAAGATCATGAGCGGAAAAGTCCAGGCGGCGGAGACGGGCGATGCGGCGGTTGCGGTCGATCCGTGCGCGACGACAGCCGGCAGGGCGAGCCGCTCGCGCACCGACCTCATCGCGCCCGGTTATAGCATGCGATTGTGGCGGCCATCGAGTCTCCCTCGAACCCGTTGATCCGCCAGATCGGTCGGTCCCTCGAGGAGCGCACGCATCTTCTTCTCGAGGGCGAGAAGGCGATTCTCGACGCGGTCGCCGCGGGCGCGTCGCTCGATCACGTCCTGCACGACGACAGCGTGCGCCCGGGCCGGCTCGCGCTCCTGACGTCGACGCGTCCCCGTCTGGTCTCCCGCGCCGTGATCGAACGGCTCGCGGAGTCCCGGACGCCGCAGCACCTGATCGCGGTCGCGCGGCGCCGCGACGTCCCGTCGGCGGAGATCCTGGGACGGCCCGGCCCCGTCGTCTTCGTCTTCGGAATCCAGGATCCGGGGAACCTGGGCGCGATCGTTCGCGTCGCCGAAGCCGCCGGAGCGGCGGGCGTCGTAGGCGCCGTAGGATCCGCTGACTTCTTCCACCCGCGTGCGGTTCGCGGCAGCGCGGGAAGCGTTTTGCGCGTCCCGGTGTCCGGGAAGGTCTCGTTCGAGCCGTTCGCGGCGTCCGCGCGGGAGGCGGGCCGAACGATCTGCGGCGCGGTCTCCGA
>DASWCZ010000069.1:0-176286 GCA_036395755.1 Thermoanaerobaculia bacterium | reverse complement strand
GTCAGGAAGCCGCGGCCGAGCGGGCTGAAGGCAACGAGCCCGATCCCGAGCTCGGCGAGGAGCGGAATGATCCGCGGCTCGAGGTTCCGCTCCCACAGCGAGTACTCGCTCTGGAGAGCCGAGATCGGGTGCACCGCGTGGCCGCGGCGGATGGTCTCCTCGCCCGCCTCGGACAGTCCGAGGAAGCGCACCTTGCCTTCGCGGACGAGGTCCGCCATGGCGCCGACCACGTCCTCGATCGGCACCGCCGGATCGACGCGGTGCTGGTAGAAGAGGTCGATGAAATCGGTCCGCAGCCGTCGGAGAGACGCCTCCGCCACTTCGCGGACGTGCTCCGGCCGGCTGTCGACGCCCGCCGGCTCCCCGTCGACGATCCGGAAGCCGAACTTCGTGGCGATGACGACCTCGTGCCGCCGTCCGGCGAGCGCGCGCCCCACGAGGTCTTCGTTGGTGAAGGGGCCGTAGACCTCGGCGGTGTCGAAGAACGTGACCCCGAGATCAAGGGCTCGGTGGATGGTGGCGATCGACTCCCTTTCGTCGGCGGCGCCGTACGACTGGCTCATCCCCATGCAGCCCAGGCCGAGCACGGAGACCTCGAGGCCCTGCCGGCCGAGCTTCCGTTTCGGGAGCGGGATCACCGTGGAATCCTACGTCACGGTCTCCCGCCGCCCGGCCCGGCGTCCCCCTGTGGCGCAGACCTTTCTTTCGGGTTTCTTTCGGCTTTCTTTCGGGTTTCTTTCGGGGGTCTCCGCTATAAAGCTCGACGCATGGGATTCCTGTCTTCACCCCTTTTCGGACGGACATATCTCTGAAAAGAGAAGAAAAGGACGTCGTCGGAGGAGACCAAGAGACCTCGCCGCCGTCCAGTCCTCTGGAAGAGCCCACGCTCCTCCGGCGCGTACGAAACGCTGTAATTGGAAAGCCGCGTGACCCGACCGATCCCCAAGTTTTTCATCGCCTCTCCCTCGTCGCCTTCCTAGCCTGGGTCGGACTCGGCGCCGACGGCCTGTCGTCCTCTTCCTACGGCCCGGAAGCGGCGTTTAAGGCCCTCGGGCAGCACATACCGCTCGCGGTGTTCCTCTGTCTGATGACCGCAGCGACGGTATTCATCATCTCTTTCGCCTACAGCCTTCTCATCGAACACTTCCCAGGCGGCGGTGGCGGATATCTGGTCGCCACGAAGTTGCTCGGCCCGCGCCTCGGCGTTGTGTCCGGGTGCGCGCTCATCGTGGACTACGTGCTGACGATCACGGTCTCAGTCGCCACGGGCTGCGACGCCATCTTCAGCTTTCTTCCCGCGGACTGGGCGCACGCAAAGCTGGAAACCGAAGTCGTGGTCATGATCCTGCTGGTAGTGCTCAACCTGAGGGGAGTCAAAGAGTCGGTCACTTTTCTGCTCCCAATCTTCCTGGTCTTTGTGGTCACGCACTTCGTTCTGATTTCGTACGGGCTCGTCGCGCACTTCTCGGGTCTGTCGGGCGTTCTCCACGGGGCGGTTGCCGAGGCGCGCCACACGACATCTGTTCTTGGATTCTTCCCGACGCTGTTCATATTGCTCCGCGCGTACTCGCTCGGAGGAGGGACCTACACAGGCATCGAAGCAGTCTCGAACGGTGTCCAGATTCTGCGTGAGCCGAGGGTTAAGAACGCAAAGAAGACAATGCTGTATATGGCACTGTCCCTGGCGTTCACCGCGGGAGGGATACTGTTCTGTTATCTGTTGATCCGCGCACAGGCCTTCCCGGGAAAGACCCTGAACGCAGTGCTGGCTGAGCGGTTGTTCGGGCCCTGGCGGCTGGGCGGCGTACCAGTAGGGCAATATCTCGTTGTCATAACGCTTGTAGCGGAGGGCGCGCTTCTCTTCGTGGCGGCGCAGACGGGTTTTATCGACGGGCCTCGCATTCTCTCGAACATGGCGGTGGACTCGTGGGTTCCGCGCCGGTTTGCGCAGCTCTCCGATCGGTTGGTCACGAAGAACGGCATCTTCCTGATGGGGATGGGCGGAATTGCCGTGCTCCTTTATTCGAAGGGAGCGAGCGATCTGCTCGTCCTGATGTACTCGATCAACGTGTTCCTAACGTTCACCTTGACCGAGCTAGGCATGTCGCGCTATTGGATCACGAAGCGACGCGATCCGGCTCACGAGCACTGGCTCCGAAACCTTGCGATTCACGGCACGGGTCTGACCATGTGCCTATCCATACTCGTCGTCAGCATCGTGGAAAAGTTTACAGAGGGAGGGTGGCTTACTGTTGTCGTGACTTCCGCGTTCATTCTGCTTGCGTTCGTGATCAAGAGTCACTACCAGAAGGTTCGCCACCAGCTACTGCGACTCGACGAGACTCTCCTCCACATTCCGCTGAAACCGCGCGAGATATCAACGGCCGGCGCCGATCCGAGCGCTTCCGTTGCCGTGCTCCTGGTGAATGGATTCAGCGGGCTCGGCGTCCATACGCTGCTGTCGATCCAGAAGCTTTTTCCAGGGCAATTCAAGAACTACGTTTTTGCTTCGGTTGGAGTCATCGACTCCGCTTCTTTTAAGGGAGCCGCAGAAGTCGAATCCCTCCAACACCACACAAAGGAGGATCTTGAGAAATATGCCGCATTTGCGCGGGGACTAGGGTTCCGGGCGGAGTTCAGGACCGCAATCGGTACCGAGGCAGTGGAGAAGGTGGTGGAGCTTTCCCAACAATTGCGGCGAGAGTTCCCGAGATCAGTGTTCTTCCTCGGCGCGCTGGTTTTCGAGCGCGACACGCTCTTCCATCGAATCCTTCACAACGAGACGGCCCTCGCGATCCAACGGCGGCTCCAGTTCGCGGGCCTCGAGGCGGTCGTCCTGCCGATTCGCGTCCGAACGCTCTCCAGGATCGACGCTGCCTAAGGAAACGAAACTTCGGGGGGAGTCCCAATTGGGCCGTGAGACGTTGGTTGATCCACCTTGTCGAACCCGGCCTGGCACCAGCACCCCGGACCGTGGAGGCAAGCACAGTCACCGTTGTGCCAGAGGCGCAAGCCCCGCACGGCGAAATACCCGTATCCAGCGAGGCCGGCCATGGCGAAGAAGCCGTATCCGCGCCCGTGCAGGGCGATGGCTTCGATCAACACGCCTGCGACGGCGCTGCCGGCGGCCAGCAAACCGAATCGAAGCGCGCGAGCCTCACTTGTGCTCACGCGCCGAGTCTTGGATGGGAAGCCCAAAGAAGTCCGGAAGGAAGCCGAAAAGATTTCGAAAGAAGCGACGAATCGACTCCGGGCTACTCCTCCGGCGTGAAACGATAGCCGACCCACGGCTCGGTACGGATCCACCGGGGGCGGTTGGGATCGTCTTCGAGCTTTCGGCGCAGGCTGCCGACGTGGACCCGCAGGGTGTCGTTGGTGACACCGGCGGTCGTTCCCCAGACGGTGGCGAGGAGCTGAGTGTGAGTCCAGACGGCTCCCGGCTTCCCGAGAAACGTTTTCAGGATCGAGAACTCGATCGGTGTCAGGTGGACTTCTCGATCCGCCTTGAGCACCCGGCGTGTCTCCAGGTCCACGGAGACGTCTCCCCAGCGCGAAAATGGAGGAACGCCGCGTCCGGCATCCGTTCGCCGCAAGAGTGCCCGGGCCCGAGCGAGCAACTCGTCGACGCCGAACGGCTTGGTCACGTAGTCGTCCGCGCCCGCGTCGAGAAGCGCGACCTTCTCCCGTTCATCGTGTCGGACCGTCAGCACGAGAATCGGGACGCGCGAGCTCTTTCGAACTTCCTGCACGAGCTCCCGACCGCCGAGCTCCGGCATGTTGAGATCGGTCACAATGAGGTCGAAGGATTGCTCACCGAGCCGGTCAAGCGCGTCCTGTCCGTCCACCGCCGTGTCCACCTGGTGGCCGGCCCGTTCGAGGGCGTCGCGAACGACCTTGCGCATGCCGGGCTCGTCCTCGACGAGCAGGATGCGGCTCATGGGCTCTTCGGAAGGACGATTTCGAAAACCGCTCCCCCCTGCTCCGAAGCCCCGATTCGAAGCGTGCCTCCGTTCATTTCAACGAGGCTCTTGGAAATCGACAGACCGAGCCCGGTGCCGGGAACGGCAGCGGTCGAGGGAAGTCGCACGAACCGTTCGAAGACGCGTTCGCGGTCGGGTGCGGGAATGCCTGCTCCCTGATCGAAGATGCGAATGAAAGCCTTGTCACCGTCTTTCGAGACCGAGACCCGGACCTCGGAATTGTCCGGCGAGTAACGTGCGGCGTTCTCCAGCCCGTGACCGAGCGCCTCGGTCAATTGAGAGGGATCCACTTCGACGGCGATCTCCTCGGGCGGGACGTCGACATAGAGAGCGTGTTTCGAGAGCGCGTCTCCGAAGCGGGCGAGAGCGGCCTCGACGATCTGCCCGCAGCCGACCCGCTCCCGCCGCGGCCGGGTGATTCCGGAATCCAGGCGCACGACCTCCATCAAATCCGAAACGTGACGCGACAGGGTCTCGAGCTCGATCCGAGCGAGCCGGGACTCGTCCGACGCACCGGCGCGCGCCTGCCAGTTCTCGACCGCGGCGCGGGCCGTCGCCACCGGCGTCGTGAGGTCGTGCGCGAGAGCGGCGAGAAGCGTGGACTTCATCTGTTCGCTCGTCTTGGTCTTTTCGGCTTCGCGAGCGATTTGCAGGAACCGCTCCCGCTCGAGCGCGAGACCGAGCAGCACCGCGCATCCCTCCGCCATCCGCTCGGTCGACCGGAGGCCGCGCGCGACCAGAACGCCCGCACGCGTGACCCCGACCGGGATCGGCAGGTAGATGTCCGTTCCGCCGAGCTCGGACGGGTACGCCGCCGAGTTACCCTGCCGGTACGCGAGCTCGACGAGGTTCCTCTGCGAGAGGGCGCCGGGCGTCGCGGCCAGTTCGGACAGGTCTCCCGGCCCCCGCGCGAGCCAGATCGAAACCTCGCGCGACTGAAGCGCGAGTCGCAGCCGGTCTGCTGCCAGGCCGAGGAGCGACTCCCGGCTCGTGTCCGCGAGGAAACCCTGGGACAGATCGGTCAACGCGGCGAGGTCCCGCCGCTCCGCTTCGACGAGACGCAGGCGGACGCGGGCGGTGGCGGAGAGCCGGCCGATCAGAAGTCCGCACACCAGGAAGACGAAGAAGGTGACGACGTTGCGGGGGTCCTCGATGACGAAGGTGTAGTACGGGGGGAGAAAGAAGAAATTGAACCCGAGTCCGGCGACGACCGCAGCGAGGACTCCCGGCCCGCTCTCCCACGCCCAGGCACAGAAGAAGACGGCGAGGATCAGGAACAGCGCCGCCGAGGAATAGGTCAGGCCGGGGACGAGCTTGAGAAGGCCGATCGTCGCGAAGACGAGGAGGAGCGCGGCCGGGTAGCCAATCCACCGCGCCGTCTGGGCACGCTTCACGGCGGCTATTCTGCGCGCTCGTGCCGAATGATGGCTGGGAGGCAGGGACTCGAACCCCGATTCACTGGTCCAGAGCCAGTTGTCCTACCATTGAACGACCTCCCAGTCGTTCGAAAGATCGCGAAGTATAACGGCTGTCGCCTCGGAGTGACGCCGCCTGAGGGTCTTACGGCGTACACTCGGAGCCGGCCATGATCCCGGAAGTCTTCGAGTGTCCGCGCTGCGAGCGACAGTTCGTTATCGACGGCATCCCCGACGACGGCAGTGAAGAGGTCCATTGCCCGCAGTGCAGCCGGTTCCTCGGCGTGCGCGACATCGCGTTCGTCCTTCGCACCGAGTTGGACGAGCTGATCGAGCGGCTGTCGTTCGAGAAGGATCGGCTGGAGAAGGACGAAGCGGTCTACGGCCTGACCGATTGCGATCCCGAGATGAAGTACTACGGGCGCGAGGTGTCGAGAGTGATCGGCGTACTGCGGTCGGCGCTGAAAGATCTCCGGCACCTCCGCGAGGACTACCGGGTCAAAGGCTAGATCGCGAAGATCTCGTCGACCGTGAGGGAAAGTCCGGGCAGGGCCTTCGAGACGATCGCGGCATTCCCGGAGAGCTTTGCGGTCGCGACATAGCGTCCATCGGCCCCCAGGTTCAAAATCTCGGCACTGTCGTCCTCCGGATCGAAATACCAGATCTCGGGCACGCCGGCTTTCGCGTACGCACGCATCTTCGTCTTCCGGTCGTACGCCTTGTTGCTCGGGGACAGGATCTCGATCACGAGATCCGGCGCGCCCTGGACGTTTGCCTCCGTGATGATCGAAAGCCGCTCCTTTCGGATGAAGAGCAGATCAGGCTCGAGAGCGGTCCACTTGCTGAAAACGACGTCGTAGGGTCCAACGAATACCTCGCCAAGGTCGCGTTGCTCGACGAATTCGTCCAGCGCACGGAGGAGTTTGCGAACGGCTCTTTGATGGGTGGTGTTCGGTGACGGCGTCATGAAGACTTCACCCTCGATGAGCTCGAAGCGCTTGCTACCGTCACGCGGAAGCGTCTGGAACTCGTCGTAAGTGAGCTTGGAGATGACGGACGTCATCGGAAGGGCCTCACGGGCAGTCTCGCACTTCGAGTTCCTGCTGTCTACTTGTCGCGGCGGATCCGCCCGACGAACTTCCTCAACCGCGAGAGCGCCTTCTCCTTCCCGAGCAGCGCGACGACGTCGAAGAGCGGAGCGCCGACGGTGACTCCCGTGAGCGCGAGACGCGTTGGGTGAATCAGCCGCGAGGCGGGAATCTTCATCTCGGCCGCGAGCTCGCGCAGCGCCGCGTCGAGATCCGGCGCGGTCCAGTAAACGACTCCTTCGAGCTTCGCGATCAACCGCTCGACCTCGGCCGCGGTCTCCGGCCGGACGTTCTTCTTCATACCCTCGGGGTCGTACTCCTCCGGGTCCTCCGCGTACATCGAAAGGGCGCGGCCCATCTCGATCGCGGTCCGCGCGCGGGTGCGGTGGAGCTCGATCGCGGCGAGCGCCGCCTCCTTCTCGGGAACGCCCGCCGGCGCGTGCGGCCTCGCCCGCTCGAGCAGCTCCTCCGCCGGAATGCGGGCCATGTACTGAGCGTTCATCCAGAGGAGCTTCTCCGGGTCGAAGACGGACGGCGAGGCGCCGATTCTCTCCAGTGAGAACTCGCGCTCCATCTCCTCGCGCGACAGGATCTCGCGGTCGTCTCCCGGAGACCAGCCGAGCAGCGCGAGAAAGTTGACGAGCGCCTCGGGGAAGATCCCCTGGTCGCGCCACTCCTCGACCGCCGCGGCGCCATAGCGCTTCGAGAGCTTCTTGCGGTCGGTTCCGAGAATCATTCCGAGGTGCGCGAACGCCGGCACCGGGGCATCGAGCGCGCGGAAGAGCGCCACGTGCTTCGGCGTGTTCGCCAGATGGTCGTCCCCGCGCAGGACGTGCGTGATCCGCATGTCCGCGTCGTCGACGCAGACGCAGAAGTGATAGAGCGGATGGCCGTCGGACCGGACCAGGACGAAGTCGTCCAAGGCATCGGCGGGAAACTCCACTCGGCCGCGGACGAGGTCGTCCACGACGATCGTCTCCGCGGGCATTCGCAGCCGCACGACGAACTTCTCTCCCTCCCGCGCGCGCCGATCACTCTCATCGGGAGGGATTTCCCGGCCCGCCCCCGAGTAGCGATACGAGCGCCCCTCTGCGTCCGCTCTCTTGCGCTCGGCGTCGAGCTCCTCGGGGGTCTCGAACGCCCGGTAGGCCTTTCCCTCGGAAATGAGCCGGTCCGCGGCCGCGCGGTAGAGATCGTAGCGCTGCGACTGATAGTGCGGGCCTTCGTCGTGCTCGAGATCGAGCCAGTCGAGCGCAGAAAGAATCTGATCGGAGAGCTCATGCTTCGAGCGCTCGACGTCGGTGTCCTCGATGCGCAGGATGTAGGTCCCCTTCTCCCGCCGGGCAAAGAGGAGGTTGTAGAGCGCGGTTCGCGCGCCGCCGACGTGCAGGAAGCCGGTCGGAGAGGGCGCGAACCGGACGCGCGGACCGGTCGAATTCTGCAAGGCTTCGACATGCTAGCTTACGGCGCCTCCCGGCCGCGATGGAAGAAATCGAAAAGACCGAGCCGGTATCGATGCGCCTGCGCGCCGACGCCGTGCTGCTCCTGGTCACCGTCGTCTGGGGCTCGTCGTTCATCGTCGTCAAGAACGTCGTGCAGGACTCGCCGCCACTCGCGTTCCTGTTCTTCCGATTCCTTCTCGCGGCGGCGGTCTCCGCGCTGCTGCTCTTCGGCCGGCGCCGCACGCCCGGCCTCTTCCGCGACGGGGCAGTGATCGGCGGTCTTCTCGCGAGCGGCATGACTCTTCAGGTGCTCGGCCAGGTCGAGACGACGGCGTCGAAGGCCGCGTTTCTCACGGGGCTTTCGGTCGTGATGACGCCCTTTGCCGCGTTTGCGAGAACGCGCAGCCTCCCCTCTCTCGAGAATGGAGTCGGGATCGTTCTCGCCGGGCTCGGTTTCTTCCTGCTGACCTTTCCGGCGGGGGGAGGCGCGATCAACCGCGGCGACCTGGCGATCTTCGGCTGCGCGATCGTGTTCGCGTTCTACATCGTCGAGATATCGGTCCGAACGCGCGCGCACGACCCCTTCTGGCTGACCGCGGTCCAGCTTTCCATGGTGGCGGCGACAGCGGCGGTCCTGGCCGCGGCCGCGCGGATCGTGGGGGCGCCGCTCGAGCTGCGCGCGGTCGTGTGGCACGGAGGCTTTCTCTCGGCGGTGCTCTACCTGGGGACGATCGGCACGGTCGGGACGTTCCTCTCGCAGACCTGGGCGCAGCGGCACATGTCCGCCACACACGCGGCGATCCTCTTCGCGCTGGAGCCGGTCTGGGCGGCGCTCCTCGCCGCGTGGCTGCTCCACGAGCGGCTCGCATCGCGTGGGGCGTGGGGAGGGGCGCTCGTGCTGGCGGGGATCGTCGTTTCGGAGATGCGGCTGCGCAGGGGGACGTGACCCCCTTTTAATCCAGCGGAAACGTCAGGGTGTAGGCATAGCGACCGCGTCCGACCTCCATCCACACGGTCGACCGGTTGTGGTCCCGCTGAAGGATCCGGTTGACGTCGTCGACGTCCTTGACCCGGGATCCGTTCAGTGCGAGCAGCGAGTCGCCGGACTCGATTCCGGCGCGGACCGCCGCGCCGTCGCGGTCGATTGTGGTGATGCGGAGCGCGCCGCGCACGGGGGAGACGCTCATGCCGATTGCATCCTTCAAGATCTCGACGCCGAGGTTCGGCGGCGGCGCGGCCCCCTGTACGGTGACGGTCCGTTCTCCGGTCGAGTTGCGAAGCACGAGCCGCATCGGACGGCCCGGGCCGCGGCCCGCGAGAGCGGTCTCGAAAGCGTCCTCGGACTCGATCGGCGCGCCGTCGAGCGAGACGATCAGGTCGCCCGGTCGAAGCCCCGCCCGCGCGGCGGGGGAGCCGGGAAAGACGCTCCGCACGCGATACCCGCGGGGCCGCTCGAGAGCTCCCCGTTCGCCGGAGGTGATCGTCCGTCCCCGGACGCCGATCCAGACGGCGCGAACCTCGCCGAAGCGCAGCAGGTCGTCGACGATTCGCCTCGCGCGATCCACGGGGGTCGCGAACCCGATGCCCTGCGCACCGCCGATGATCGCGGTGGCGATTCCCACCATCTCCCCCTGGATGTTGACGACCGGGCCGCCGGAGTTCCCCGGATTGATGGGCGCGTCGATCTGAATGAAGTCGGTGTAGAGCCGCTGATTCTGGTCGCCGCGGACGCTCCTCCCGAGCGCCGACACGACGCCGGCGGTGACCGTGTTCGAGAGCCCGAACGGGTTCCCGATGGCGACGATCGTTTCCCCGATGAGCAGATCCGACGAAGTTCCGAGCCGGATCGTCGGAAGAGAGCCGCGCGGATTCCGCACGCGCAGGACCGCGAGGTCGTTGTCCGCGTCCGATCCGATCACCTCGCACTCAAGCTCCTGGCCGCTCTTCGTCGTCGCGAGGATACGCGAAGCTCCGGAGATCACATGATCGTTCGTCAGAATCACGCCCTTGGGATCGATGATCACGCCCGAGCCCAGAGATTGCGCGCGGTCGCTCCGCGCGCGCGGATTGTTTCCGAAGAAGAATTCGTCGAAGAGCGACGCCTGCCGCCGGACGATCTGCTCCGCCGCGATGTTCACGACCGCGGGAGAGACTTTTTCCACGACCTCCACGATTTCGCTACGCCGCGAAGGCAGGGGCGCCGCCGGCGCCGCGCCGGTGAGCGCGACCGCGAAAACCAGAGCGACGGAGGTCCGCTTCACAGCTGAAAAAACGGGATGCCGCCGCGCGGCATTCCGGGAGTCAGCGCTGAAAAGCTGAATTCAGCCCTGACCCGAATTCAGTCATTCAGCGTTGACCCCGCATGAAAAAAGCCCCGCTCTCGCGGGGCTTCACAAAACGAGGGAGAAAAGAAGTTACTTGGTCTGGACGTCGATCTGCTTCTGCTTCTTCGACTCCGTGTGGCCGCTACTGACCTTGATCTGACGCGGCCGCGCCTCCTCGCTCTTGGGCAGCTCGATCTCGAGGAGCCCGTTGTTGAAGGACGCGCGGATCTCCTCGCGGTCGACGTTGTTTGGCAGCGTAAAGGAACGGACGAAGTGACCATACGACCGCTCGAGGCGGTGGAAGTTGCGGCCCTCCTTCTCCTCCTCGAACTTCCGCTCCCCGCGGATCGTCAGAACTCCGCCTTCCATCTGGACTTCGACCTGGTCCTCGCGGAAGCCCGGCAGCTCCGCGGTCAGGGTGATGCGGTCCTTGTCCTCCGAGATGTCGACGGGAGGTACCCAGGTACCGAGATTCAGCTCCTCGTCCCGCTCCCGGCTCGCCACGGTCCCGAGCGCTCGATTGAAGCGGTCGGCGAGCGAGCTCAAATCACGATAAGGATCCCAACGAATGACGTTCATGCTTACCTCCAAACTTTCGCTTCGAAGAATACAGAGGTGAGCGGCCTTTTGTCAAATAGATGAGCTTCACGCCTTGAGTCTCTGTGGCTCAGATTCCGTTTCGATCTCGAGATGCTCTCCGTCGGCAGAGACGGTGAGCTCCGCAGTCCCTCCCGGAAGTAACTCATTTTTCAGGATCTTGGAGGCGAGCGCATCCGCGACCTGCTTCTGGATCAACCGCTTCAGAGGCCGGGCGCCGTAACTGGGATCGTATCCCCGGCCGGCCAGCAGCCGCCTCGCCTTTTCGGTCCAGATCAGGCGGATTCCGCGGTCCGCCACGGAACGGGCGAGCGCCTGCAGCTGGATCTCGACGATCTGCTCGATCTCTTCGCGCGAGAGCCGGTGGAACACGATGACGTCGTCGATCCGGTTGAAGAACTCCGGCCGGAAGTGCCTGCGCAGCGTTTCCTCGATCTTCGCCTTGACCTCTTCCTCGTTCATGTCGTGCGCTTCGGCGATCCATTCGGACCCGAGGTTCGACGTCATGATGATGACCGTGTTCTTGAACGAGACGACTCTCCCTTTGCCGTCGGTCAGACGGCCGTCGTCCAGGACCTGGAGGAGGACGTTGAAGACGTCGGGGTGCGCCTTCTCGATCTCGTCGAAGAGCACGACAGCGTAAGGGCGGCGCCGGATCGTTTCCGTCAGCCGTCCGCCCTCCTCGTAGCCGACGTATCCGGGAGGCGCGCCGATCATTCGCGCAACCGAGTGCTTCTCCATGTACTCCGACATGTCGAGCCGAACCATCGCCTGCTCGTCGTCGAAGAGGAATTCCGCGAGCGCCCGGGCGAGCTCGGTCTTTCCGACGCCCGTCGGCCCGACGAAGAGGAACGACCCGATCGGGCGCCGGGGATCTCCCAGGCCGGCGCGCGACCGCCGCACCGCGTCGGAGACGGCGCGAACGGCTTCGTGCTGCCCGATGACCCTCTGCGAGAGGCGCTCTTCCATGTGGAGCAGCTTCTGCGTCTCGCCCTCGAGCATCCGCGTCACCGGGACCCCGGTCCAGCGCGACACGACCGCCGCGATGTCTTCTTCCGTGACCTCCTCGCGGAGCATCGGGCGCCCCTTTTGCAGCTCGGCGAGCCGGGTGTTTCCCGCCGCGAGCTCCCGTTCGAGCTCGGGCAGCCGGCCGTAGCGGAGCTCCGCCGCCTTCTGGAGGTTCCCTTCCCGCTCCGCTTCGGTCGCGTCCTGCCGGACCTTCTCGATCGCCTCCTTGGTCTGCCGGATCTTCTGGATCATCTCCTTCTCGGCCGACCATTGCGCGCGCAGGCTGCTCGCCTTTTCCCGCTGCTCCGCGAGCTCGCGCTCGATCTCTTCGAGCCGTTTCTTCGACTCTTTCGTTTTCTCCTTCTCGAGCGCGCGCTTCTCGATCTCGAGCGACATGATTTTTCGCTCGACCTCGTCGATCTCGGTCGGGACCGAATCGATCTCGGTGCGCAGTCGAGCGGCAGCCTCGTCGATCAGGTCGATCGCCTTGTCGGGCAGGAAGCGGTCGGAGATGTACCGGTGGGAAAGCCGCGCCGCCGCGATGAGCGCCCCGTCCGTGATCCGGACGCCATGGTGCACCTCGTAGCGTTCCTGAAGGCCGCGGAGGATCGCGATCGTGTCCTCGACCGTCGGCTCGTCGACGTAGACCGGCTGGAATCTCCGCTCGAGCGCCGCGTCCTTCTCGATGTACTTCTGGTATTCGGTGAGCGTCGTGGCGCCGATCGCGCGCAGCTCGCCCCGCGCGAGCGCCGGCTTCAGCATGTTGGAAGCGTCCATCGCGCCCTCGGCGGCCCCCGCGCCGACCAGAGTGTGCAGCTCGTCGATGAACAGGATGACCGTGCCCTGCGCCTCCTCGATCTCCTTCAGGACGGCCTTCAGCCGATCCTCGAACTCACCCCGGTATTTCGCGCCGGCGATCATCGAGCCGAGGTCGAGCGCCACGACCCGCTTGCTCTTCAGACCTTCGGGAACGTCGCCCATGTGAATGCGGCGCGCGAGGCCTTCGACGATGGCGGTCTTTCCGACGCCGGGCTCGCCGATCAAGACGGGGTTGTTCTTCGTACGGCGCGAGAGGACCTGGATGACGCGGCGGATTTCCTCGTCACGCCCGATGACCGGATCGATCTTGCCGCGGCGCGCAAGGTCCGTCAGATCGCGCGTGTAACGCTTCAACGCCTGGTACTTGTCTTCCGGGTTGGGATCCGTGATCCGGGAAGAGCCGCGAACCTCCTTCAAGGACTTCAAGAGCGCGTCCTTGGTGGCGCCGCGTCCCGTCAGGCGTTTTGCGGTTGCGCCGGCGGCCGGCTCGGCGAGGGCGAGGAGGAAATGCTCGGTGGAGACGTACTCGTCCGCGAACTCTTTGGCGAGCTCGAACGAGCGGTCGAAGACGCGGTTGAGATCGGGCGAGAGGACCGCGTCGGCGGCGGCGCCGGTGACTTTCGGCCGCTTGTCCAGATCGGCCTCGACCTCGCGAGCGAGGGCCGACGGATCGACACCGAGCTTCTGAAGGATCGGGACGACGACGCCCTCGTCCTGTTGCAGCAGCGCGAGCAGAAGGTGGTCGGTCGAGAGCTCCGCGTTACCGCGCGCGCGCGCGTCGCGCTGCGCTTCCTGCACCGCTTCCTGGGACTTGATGGTGAGCTGGTCGAATCGCATTGTTGTTCACTCCCGTTGTCTTGTGGGCCGGTCCAGCGGATCCCGCAGGCCAGCTTCTCGGAACCCTTTCTCGCGAAGAAGGCACGAGTCGCACGATCGGCAGGGTTTGCCATCCGGCGCGGGGTCGTAACAGGACGACGTCAGTGCAAAATCCAATCCAAGCTCCGCGGCCCGCGACACGATTTCCCCCTTCGTCATCGAGAGCAAGGGAGCGTGGATCCGGAAGGCGATGGCCCCTTCGACGCCCGCTTTGGTGCCGAGGTTCGCGGTCTTCTCGAAGGCTTCCAGAAACTCCGGTCGGCAGTCGGGATACCCCGAGTAGTCGAGCGCGTTCGCACCGATGTAGACGTCGCCGGCGTCGATCGACTCGCCCCATGCGACGGCGTGGGACAGGAAGAGCGTGTTCCGCGCCGGCACGTAGGTCACCGCGATCGCTTCGCGGCCGAGCGCGTGGCGCGGCACTTCCCGGGACGGGTTCGTGAGCGCGGAGCTCTCCGGCGCCGGGAGATCGAGCGTCACGATCCGATGGGCGGCGGCGCCGTAACGAAGAACGAGACCTCGCGCCCGCTCGAGCTCGAGCCGGTGGCGCTGCCCGTAGTCGAACGACAGCGCGAAAACTTCCGCCGCCTCCCTCTTCGCGATCAGCAGGCATGTCGCGGAATCGAGTCCGCCGGAAAGAAGAACGATGGCGCGTTTCATTTGGGGTCAACGCTGAATGACTGAATTCAGGCCTGACCCGAATTCAGCGATTCAGGCCTGACCCTATCTCCCCGGAACGTCACCCCAGAGAAGCTTGTGAAGCTGCAGGCCCAGTCGGATCGGCCGGCCGGAATCCCGGATCCAACTGCCTAGGTCCGAGGCGGAAAGCTTCTCCCACACCGGCGAGAACGTGACGACGTGCTTCCCGTCGAGATCCCGCGCTGCGACGAAGTCGAGCGCCCACTCGAAGTCGCGACGGTCCGCGAGGACGAACTTGATCTCGTCCCGCGATCCCAGGCTCTCGAGGTTCTCCGGCAGGTTCGCGGCCATCATCCCGCTCCCGGGCGCCTTGACGTCCACGATCTTGACGACCCGCGGATCGACGCGGTCGAGCGGAACGTGCCCGCCCGTTTCGAGGAGCACCGTTTTTCCATGATCGAGAAGAGTCTCCATGAGCGGATAGACGCCCTCCTGCTCGAGCGGCTCGCCGCCGGTGACCTCGACGAGTTCGGTCCCGAGCTCGAGAACTTTCTGCGCGGCGTCGGCGACCGCCCACAGGTCCCCGCCCGAGAAGGCGTACGCGGTATCGCACCAGACGCACCGCAGCGAGCACCCGGTCAAGCGGATGAACGCGCACGGGAACCCCGCGCGCGTCGATTCTCCCTGGATGGACCGAAAGATCTCGGTGACGCGGACGGTGGGCTCCACGGCCGAAGTTTAGCGACTCGGCGACTCGACGACGCGAATCTTGCCGTGCAGCATGTTCATGCCGCAGGAAAACGGAAACTCGCCCGCGCGCTTGGGCAGGATCTCGATCGAGGTCTTCCGAAAAGCGGGCAGTCGCCGGCGAACCCGGAACTCGGGCAGCACGACTTCGTCGCTGCACGGGCTGTCCTCCTGGCGGTCGAACACGATCGTGAGCGGGATCCCCTTCTTCGCCAGGATAACGTCGGGCCGGTAACCGCCGGACACGACGACGGTGACCTGGTCCCGGCCGCCGCTCCCGGGTTGCGCCGCGACGGTCCGACGGCGGCCGAAGAAGAAGAGGTACAGGAAGACGCACGCCGCGGCGCCGGCCGCGATCGCAGCGATCCGGTCGGGCGTCCACGCGAAGGCGAGGGTCATCGCCGGGCCAGCCTCAGGCTGTTCGCGACGACCGACACCGAAGAGAAGGCCATGGCGGCGGCGGCGATCATCGGCGAGAGAAGCCAGCCGGTCGCCGGGTAGAGCGCGCCCGCGGCAATCGGAATGCCGATGACGTTGTAAAAGAACGCGAAGAAGAGGTTCTGGCGGATCGCCGCGAGGGTGTCGCGCGAGAGGGCGATCGCCCGGGCGACCGATTCGAGGCTCCCTCCGACGAGCGTGATGTCCGCGGACTCGATCGCAACGTCCGCGCCGGCGCCGATCGCGATTCCGACGTCCGCCTGCGCGAGCGCCGGAGCGTCGTTGACGCCGTCGCCGACCATCGCGACCACCTTGCCGCGGTCCTGCAGCTCCTTCACGCGCGCGGCTTTGTCCTCCGGGAGAACCTCGGCGATGACCTCGTCCACGCCGACGCGGGCCGCGACCGCCCGGGCGGTTTTCTCGCGGTCTCCCGTGATTATCGCGACCTCGAGGCCCTGTGCCTTCAGAGCCGCGATCGCCCGCGCCGAGTCCGGCTTTTCCCGGTCCGCGACCGCGAGGAGCCCGATCGCCTGTCCGTCCACCGCGACGAGAAGAGGAGTCTTTCCGTCTCCCGACAGACGCTCGACCGCGTCCTCGACCGGCGCGAAGTCGACGCCGGATTCCTCCAGAAAGCGGACGTTGCCCGCGATCGCCCGGCGGCCCCCGACGACAGCGTGCACTCCGCGGCCCGACTTCGACTCGAAGGACTCCACCGCGGGGACGGCGAGTCCACGCTCCGCCGCCGTGGCGACGACCGCAGACGCGACCGGGTGGGCGGAGCCCTTCTCCAGAGCCGCCGCGGTCGCGAGGACGTCGCCCTCGGCGATACCCGGGACGGCCACGACGTCGGTGACCCTTGGCTTTCCCTCGGTGACCGTGCCCGTCTTGTCGAAGAGGACGGTCGTCACCCGCCTCGCGCGCTCGAGCGCATCGGCGTCGCGGAAGAGAATTCCGGCCCGCGCAGCCCTTCCCGTGCCGACGAGGACCGCGGTCGGAGTCGCGAGCCCCAGCGCGCAGGGGCACGCGATCAGGAGGATCGATGCGAGGACGTAGGTGGCGTAGCCCGCGCGCGGCTCGGGTCCCGCGACGTACCAGACGACCCAGGCGGCGACCGCGATCATCAGGACGGCCGGAACGAACACGCCGGCGATGCGGTCGGCGAGCTTCTGGATCGGCGGCTTCGAGGCCTGCGCCTCCTGTACCAGCTCCGCGATCCGGGCGAGCACCGTGTCGCGTCCGACGGCCGTCGCTTCGATCTCGAGCACCCCTTCCTGGTTGAGGACGCCACCGATGACGGTATCCCCCACGTTCTTCTCGACCGGCAGGGATTCCCCCGTGACCATCGACTGGTCGACCGCGGACCGTCCCGCGACGACGCGCCCGTCGACCGGGACCGCATCTCCCGGCTTCACGCGGAAGCGGTCACCGACGACGACTTCCGACAGCGGCACCTCGATCTCGGCGCCGTCGCGTAGGAGGCGCGCCTTCTTCGGCGCGAGGTCGAGGAGCAGGCGGACGGCCGACGAGGTGCGGCTCCGCGCCCGCGTCTCGAGGTACCGGCCGAGGAGGATGAGAGTCAGGATCACGCCGACCGCCTCGTAGTACACCGAGCCCATCGCGCCAGCAGTTGGGGGCAGAGCGCGCGGAAAGAACGTCGCGACGACCGAGAGGAGAAACGCCGCCGTCGTCCCGAGCCCGACGAGCGTGTCCATGTTCGCCGTTCGGTTGCGGAGCGTGCGGACCATTCCCGAGAGAAACGGCCAGCCGGCCCAGAGATACACGGGAAGGGTCAGAGCGAGCTGGACGTAATCGCTGCCGCGAAAACGGAGACCCGCCATCGAGATCGCCAGCACAGGAACGGTGAGCACCGCGGCGACCAACGTGCGTCGCCGGGCGTCGCGCGTCTCGGTTTCCGCGCGGGCGCGGTCCTCCTCCGGCTCGTGATCGCCTGCAAGCTGCGCTCCGTAACCGCTCTTTCGCACCGCCTCGACGAGGCGATCGGGCTCCAGGTTTTCCCCACGGACGCGCGCGCGACCAGTTCCGAGGTTGACCGAGGCTTCCGAGACGCCGGGGACTCGGGCGAGACCGTTCTCGATCGTCGTCACGCAGGAGGCGCAGTGCATGCCCTCCAGGGCGAGGTCGATGATTTGATGTGGCACGGCGAAAGATTACCGGAGCCGCCGGAACGCTTTCAGGCGGTCGATCGCCTTTGACGCCGATTGATTGGCATAGGGGTCAATCGTGTATTCCTGTATTCCGCAGTCGCAGATAGGATGCGATTCGTTCGACGTACGCCCGAGCAGATTCGTCTCTGTTGATCAGATCCTCGAGCCGTCGCACGCCGCGGTTGAAAGTCGACTCCTCCCGTCCGAAGCACTTTGCCATCCTCGCGATCGAGAACCCCGCGTCCCGCCGACCCAGATACGCTGCCGTGAGCCTGGCGCGCGATTCCCTCATGGACCTACCAGGCTGTTTCAGATGCTCCAACGACAGACCCGCAGCGCGCGAAACCGACTCGGCAAGACTCACAGGCGTCCAGGCGCTCGGCAATCTGCGCGCCTCTCCGACCGTAACCAAGGTGCGCTCCGCGAATTGCCGATCTCCTTTGACGGCAAACCCATAGGTCGGTACGTCCTCATAGGTCTGCTCGTCCCGACTCGCCATCAGCCGCCGGTAGACTGACACAGCCTCTTCCTGCTTCTGCGCCAGCTTCCCAAGCGCGACATCCACATCGAGCCACGGCAGACTCTTGCCCTCTCGATAGTACCGATCGCTCGACCACCGATATGCCTCGGGCCGATCAACCAGGCGGGCCCGGACCGGATTGAGATGGATATATCGCAGCAGCGCGAAGAGATAACGCTCATCCTGAACGAGGAGGGCCTTGTACCTGCCCTGAAAGAGATGCCCCACCCGTTTGTGGCGGAAGTTGAACTTTTGCGCGTAGAAGGATTGGAGCGCCAGCATGGTGCGTGACAGCGCGACCGGACCCCGCTCCAGCGCCAGGTGGACGTGGTTGTTCATGAGGCAGTAGCCCAACACCCTGAACTGAAATCTTGACCGGCACTCAGCGAGCCGCTCGAGGTAGACCTCACGATCCCGGTCATCGCGGAAGATCGCCTTACGTTCATTGCCCCGGGCAATCACGTGGTAGACGGCGCCCGTGAGCTCGAACCGAAGCGGCCTGGCCAGAAACACCTCCAGGCAGGCGATCCGCCTATCTGTATCTGGAGTTGTCGCGACAAGAAGTAAGGCCCGGAATACAGGAATGCACGATTGACCCCAGACCCCAGACCCGCGATTGACCCCAGACCCAGACCCGACACGCAGGAGGCGCAGGGCATGCCCTCCAGGGCGAGGTCCATCTGCTGGCGAGGCACCGCCGGATTAGGAGAGAACGGCCTCGAGCTGCGGCTCCGCGTCGCTCCCCCGCGAGAGGAGCGAGATGCCCGCGGTGTACGCGAAGCCGTTGAAAAACACGAGGAGGAACGGAACGCCGATCCAGTAGCGCTCGGCGACGGCGAAGACGAGGCACGTCAGGAAATAGGTCGCGAGCACGATCTCCCCCACGAGCGAGAAGTTTCCGGCAGCCCGGTACTTCTTGTTCTTCCAGTCGCCGGCTTCCCCTTCGATCCGGTACTTCGGCGTCCGGGTGAACTCGGTGGAGCTACCGGCCAGAGCTTCGAGCACTCCGCGCACGTTGGAGAGCGAGAGCCCGATCCCGATCGACATGAGAAACGGCATGTACTTCAACGTCGGCTTCCAGCTCCGCCCGATCTCTCTCTGTGAGGAGACGTAGAAACCGATGAACGAGAAGCTCGCGCCGAAAAAGAGCGGGAAATCGAAGACGGCGAGCTTCTGCCAGCCGATCTGCTCGCGGATGACGATCGCCGGGAAGATCAGGAGGGCGAGCAGCACGACCAAGAGGTGCGAGAAATTGTTCGTGAGGTGAAAGAACGCTTCCACCTTGACCTTCCGCGGGTAGGCGCTCCGGAAGATGGTCGGCAGGAGCTTCCGGCCGGTCTGAATGGAGCCTTTCGTCCAGCGGTGCTGCTGGCTCTTGAAGCCGTTCATGTCCACCGGGAGCTCGGCGGGCACGGCGAGGTCTTTCAGGTAAACGAAGCGCCAGCCCGCGAGCTGGGCGCGGTAGGAGGCGTCGAGGTCCTCGGTCAGCGTGTCGCTGTTCCAGCCGCCGGCGTCCTCGAGGCAGCGCCGGCGCCAGATCCCGGCGGTTCCGTTGAAGTTGAAGAAGCGACCGGATCGGTTGCGGGCTGTGTGCTCGATGACGAAGTGGCCGTCCAGAAAAATCGACTGGATGCGGGTCAGCAGTGAAAAGTCGCGGTTCAGATGCTCCCACCGCGCCTGCACCATTCCGACCGTCGGGTCCGTGAAGTGGGGAAGACAATCACGCAACATCCCGGGTTGCGGAACGAAGTCGGCGTCTAAGATGAGAAGGAACTCGCCGCGCGCCGTCTCGAGGCCGGCCTGGAGCGCGCCCGCCTTGTAACCTCGCCGGTGGTCGCGCGGGAGATAACGGACATCGTACCCGCGCGCGCGATACCGGTCGGCGACTGCTCGCGCGACGTCGCGCGTCTCGTCGGTCGAGTCGTCGAGGATCTGCACCTCGAGCAGCTCCTTCGGATAGTCGAGAGCGACGACCGCGTCGACGAGCCGTTCGACGACGTAGACTTCGTTATAGAGGGGAAGCTGGACCGTGACGACGGGAAGCCGCGCGAGGCTTCCGGCGGGCCGGGGATCGTTCCCGCGGTGACGGTAGTAGAGGCGCACCAGAAAAGCCCGGTGCGCGCCGTACACCGCCAGAAGCGAGAGGACGACGTAGTAGGCGATCAGGGTCGCGATCTGGGCGGTGCCGTCCATCCAGTTGCCGGCAAAGGAGTCGTGGCGCGGCCGGGGCTCCTCTTCGCCGCCGGGGAGACCATCTTTCTCGCGATGGCGTTCCTTCCCGACGCTCGGCGCAGCCTCGCCGCCTACCTCCTCCTTTTTCTGGCCGGAGCCCTCCTCTCGCTGCTTGCGGCGCGGAGTCTATCCGCTTCGCGACCGCGCTCTCTCCTCCTCTTCGCGGCCGCCTTTCGCCTGACGCTCCTTTTCCGCCCGCCGGACCTTTCCGAGGACGTCTTCCGTTACGTCTGGGACGCGAGGGTGGGGGCGGCGGGCCACTCCCCGTATGCGGTTGCGCCGGACGACCCCGAGGTGGCGGGACTCTTCCCCGAGCTTCGGGCGCATCTCACCCATCGCGAGTTTCGAACCGTGTACCCGCCGGTCGCCCAGGGCGCGTTCCGCGCCGCGGCATGGGCGCCGGGATCGGGCGTCGTCGCGATGAAGGCGATCTTCGCGGCCGCGGACGTGGCGGTCGTGGCGCTCCTTTCCGCGAGCGCAGGAGCGTCCGCGGGCTTCGCGGCGGCGCTGTACGCGTTCCATCCGCTCGCAGTCACGGAGAGCGCCGGACAGGGGCATCTCGATTCGCTCGGGGTCGCGCTTCTGCTCGCGGCCGTCGTCTGGCTCGCCCGGCGGCGCCCTGTCGCCGCGGGCCTCGCGTTCGCGGCCTCGGTCCTCGCCAAGTATGTTCCTCTCGCGGCAACGCTGCCTCTCACCAAGCGCGGCGGACTCCGCTTCGCGGCGACGGCTCTCGCCTTCGGCGCGGCGCTCTGGGGCCTCGCGGCGAGAGGCGGCGCTCCTCCGTCCGGAGCGCTTCCCGCATATGCGACGCGGTGGGAGTTCAACTCGCTTCTCTATCCAGCCGTCGCGGGAGTGATCGATTCGATCGAGCTTCCCGCGAGAGCCAAAGCCGCGTACATGCGCTGGAAGGACGTTCGACCGCAGCGTCCCTGGATGCAGCGCGTCTTTCCGTACTTCTACACGGCGCTCTTCGCGCGGGTCGTGATCGCGCTCTCTCTCGCCGTGGCGCTGGTCGGGATCGCGGCCCGGATCCCCGAGATGGAGGCCGCGCTCTTTGCGTCGCTCGCCGCGTTCTTCATCGCCTCGCCGACGCTCCACCCCTGGTACCTGCTCTGGATTCTGCCCTTCGCGGCGAAAAGGAAAGAACCCGCGTTCCTCTATCTCTCGTTCGCCGTGCCGCTCTCCTACGCCCTGTTGTACCCGCTCGGCGGGTGGACGCCGGCGGCAATCCGCGCGGCCGAGTACGTTCCGTTCGCGATCCTGCTCGGGGTCACGCTGTGGAGAAGTCACGCCCCTCGCCCCGGGGTCGTTCATGGCTGAGTCCCGCTTCCGCTATCGCGCGGTCCTGGCCTACGTCGGAACGGGTTTCCGCGGGTGGCAGATCCAACCCAACGCGGCCCGCACGGTGCAGTCGGTCGTGGAAGAGGCGCTCGCGGTCTTCGCCGGAGAGTCGGTGCGTCCGCTCGCCGCCGGCCGGACGGATGCCGGTGTGCACGCCGACGGCCAGGTCGTCCATTTCGATCTGCGGCTCTCGCGGGAGCCGCGCGAAGTGCGCGACGCGCTCAACACGCTCCTGCCGTGGGACGTGCGCGTGATGCAGGCCGAACGCGCGAGCCCCGACTTCCATGCCCGCCGGGATGCGCTCTGGAAGGACTACCTCTACCGGTGGAGCCGCGCCGACGTGATCGCTCCGCGCGATTCGCTCTTCGTCGCTCCGCTTTCAGCGAACGCCGAAGCCGCGCGGATGGCGGCGGCCGCCGCGCTCCTGCCGGGCAGGCGCGACTTCGGAGTCTTCGCCGTCCGCCGCAGCCGGGGGGATTCCGTGAGGACGCTTCATTCGGTCTCGATCGAGGAACGGGGCCCCGAGTTGCGGGCGCTCTTCCGCGGCGACAGCTTCCTGCGCGGAATGGTCCGGTCGATCTGCGGGCTCCTGGCCGACATCGGGCGGGGCCGCGTTCCTCCCGATCGGATGCGCCGGATCATCGAATCGGGCAACCGCAGCCTGCTCGCGCAAAAGGCTCCGGCGCAAGGACTGACGCTCGTGAAAGTCGAGTATCCCCGCGTTACACTCGTTCCGTGATCCAGCCCGACAACCTGGCCCCGTCCGAGTCCGCCGAGCGGCAGCTCTTGGACGAGATCGATCTCGCCCGCCTCCCGCGGCACGTCGCGGTCATCATGGACGGCAACGGCCGGTGGGCGCGGCAGCGCGGCTTTCCGCGCGTCGAGGGGCATCGGGCGGGCATCGCGTCGGTGCGCGAGATCGTCGAGACCTGTGCCCGTCTCGAGATCGACGCGCTGACGCTCTTTGCCTTCTCTGTCGAGAACTGGAAGCGGCCGCGCTTCGAGATCGTGACGCTGATGTCGCTCCTGAAGGAGTACCTGAACAAGGAGCTCGCGAACCTCCTCAAGAACGACATCCGGTTCCGAGTCGTGGGACGCATGAACGAGCTCGACGCCTCGGTCCAGAAGGAGCTGTCCCGCGGCCTCGCCGGCACCTCGTCCTGCCGGGGGATGACGTTCAACATCGCGTTGAACTACGGCGGCCGCACGGAGATCGTGGACGCCTGTCGCTCGCTCGCGCACGACGTTGCCGCCGGGCGGCTCACCCCGGAGCAGATCGACGAGGAGACACTCGGCTCGCGCCTCTCCACCGCGGGCCTGCCGGATCCGGATCTCCTGATCCGCACCTCCGGAGAGATGCGGGTGTCGAACTTCCTCCTCTGGCAGATCGCATACAGCGAGATCTGGGTGACCCCGACGCTCTGGCCGGATTTCCGGAAGCGCCACCTGTTCGAGGCGATCCTCGATTTCCAGAAGCGGGAACGACGCTACGGCGGCGTGATCGACGGAGGGCGCGTGTCCGAATCGGGCGAGGCGGCCGGGTGACGCTCATTCCGCCGTCATCCTGAGGCCTGAAGATTTCTTCACTGTCATTCCGAGGTCCGAAGGACCGAGGAATCTCTGGCTGGACTGGGAAAGAGATCCCTCGCTTCGCTCGGGATGACAGGATGCAGGAAGCTTCGCTCCGGGATGACAGGTCGGGCGAAGGGTTCTGAATGACAGTGGGCCGGAGGGAGCTCGCCGCCGCGGTCGCGATCCCGATCGTCCTCTCGGTCCTGTTCTTCCTGCCTCCGCTGGCGTTCAACCTGCTCGTCGCGGCCGTCACGCTCGCCGCTCTCTGGGAGTTCTACCGACTCGCCGAGAAGGCGGGTCTTCCGGTCGCGAAGACCGCAGGGATGTTTTTCGGAGCAGCGTTTCTTCTCGGGTGGGCGGCTCTCTGGGGATTCGACGTGCTCGACCGTCCCGGGAGGACCGTCGTGCTCGGCGCGCTCCTGGTCTTGGTCGGGCTGGCGTGCCTCGCGCAGCTCTTCGCGAAGGTCGAGCTTCCCGTCGCGCTCGGCGGCGCGAGCGGCACCGTCTTCGGAGTTCTCCTCGTCGCGCTCCCGGCAACGGCCCTCTGCTACCTCCGCATCGTCTCGTCGCGCGCGGTCCTGCTCCTCTTTCTGCTCGTCTGGGGCTGCGATTCCTTCGCCTACTACATCGGCAAGAACTTCGGCCGCGTGAAGCTCGCGCCGAGCGTCTCGCCGAACAAGACCTGGGAGGGGACGATTGGAGGATTGATCGGCGCGACGCTCGTCGGCGCGGCGGCCGGAACGTGGTGGGTCTTTCCGGAGCTCGGTGCGGCGCGCGGGGCGCTCGCGGGCGCGCTCGCGACGTCTGCGGGGCAGCTCGGTGATCTCGTCGAGTCCCTCTGGAAGCGGGGAGCGGGGGTGAAGGATTCCGGGACTTTCCTGCCGGGCCACGGCGGCTTCTACGATCGGATCGATTCGCTGCTTTTCGCTGGTCCGGTTCTGGCTCTCTTCGTGTCTGGTTTGTAGCAGACTTGAGCGGCGGCTCGACGCCGCCGGACAAGCGGCCGCGCGACACATGTAACGGCGGCTCGATGCCGCCGGGAGAGAGTAAGCGGCCGCGCGGCAGCATCCCACGGCGGTCCAAAGACTGCCGCGGCTCCTCCGTACGTGAGAGGGCCTTCCTTCGTATAATCAAAGATTCGTGAAAATCATCAGTGTGCTCGGCTCGACCGGCTCCATCGGACGGGCGTCTCTGGACGTCATCGCGGCGTTCCCCGACCGCTTCCGCGTCGCGGCGCTCGCCGCCGGCCGCTCGCTCGAACGACTCGCGCAGCAGGTCGAACTCCACGCGCCGGAGCTCGTCTCGATCGAGCGGGACGAGGACATCCCCCGCCTGCGCGCGCACCTTCCGTCCGGATTTCGCGGCCGGGTACGGATCGTCGCCGGCCCCGCCGGGCTCGAGGAAGCGGCGTCGCTGCCGGAGGCGGACATCGTCGTCGCCGGGCTGGTGGGCGCCGTCGGCCTGCGGTCGGCGTACGCGGCGGTGGCCGCCGGAAAGCGGCTGGCGCTCGCGAACAAGGAGGCCTTGGTCGTCGCGGGAGAGCTGATCGTTGCGACCGCGCGGGCGAGCGGCGCCGAGATCCTCCCGGTCGATTCCGAGCACAGCGCGATCCACCAGGCATTGCGCTGCGGAAAGCGGGAAGAGGTCCACCGGCTCGTGCTGACCGGATCGGGGGGGCCGCTGCTCAAGCGGGACCTCGCGACGTTTCGAGGGATCACGGTCGAAGAGGCGCTCGCGCACCCGACGTGGAAGATGGGACCGAAAATCTCGGTCGACTCGGCCACGATGATGAACAAGGGGCTCGAGGTGATCGAGGCGCACTTTCTCTTCGGTGTCGCTCCGTCGAAGATCGACGTCCTCATCCATCCCCAGTCCGTCATCCACTCTTTCGTGGAGTTCGTGGACGGGTCGCTGGTCGCGCAGATCGCTAGGAACGACATGCGATTCCCGATCCTCTACGCCCTGTCCCATCCCGATCGGCTTCCGAACCCCTTCGGGCGGCTCGACCTCGTCGGGGTCGGGCATCTCGAGTTCCAGGAGGTCGACCCCCGCCGTTATCCGGCGCTCGACCTCGCGCGCGCCGCGCTCTCCTCGGGCGGCGGAATGCCGGCCGTCGTCAACGCCGCGAACGAAGTGGCCGTCGGGGCGTTTCTCGAAGGGAAGATTTCCTTCCCGGACATCGTTCACGTGGTGTCCGAGACCGCCGCCGCCTGCGGCCGCGTGCCCGGTCCGGGGAGCCTCGACGAAGCCGAGGAGATCGACCGGACGGCGCGGCAGTCGGCGTCGCGGATCGCGCGAACGCTCGCCCGGGCGAGTTGAAAGGCTCCCGGCCGGACAGCTTTTTCCTATGACGATCGTCAGCAACACACTCGCGCTTCTCTTCGTGCTCTCGGTGCTCGTGGTCCTCCACGAGTTCGGGCACTTCGCGGTTGCGAAGGCGTTCGGTTTTCCTGTCGAAGTCTTCTCCGTCGGATTCGGCAAGCGGCTCTTCGGTCGGAAGTGGCGGGGCACCGACTACCGCGTCTCCGCGATCCCGCTGGGCGGTTACGTGCGGGTCATCGGTCTCGGCCCCGACGAGTCGACGCTGGCGGAGGGGACGTCGAAGGAGGCGCCCGCCGTCGGCAGGCGCTGGCAGCGGGGACTCATCCTCGTCGCGGGCCCGGCGATGAACATCCTCCTGGCGTTCGTGCTGCACACGGCGGTCTTCGCGGTCGGAGTCTCGGTGCCCGCGTACGAGCTCGAAGCGCCCGTCGTCAAGATCGTCGAGGACAAGTCGCCCGGAGCCGAAGCGGGATTCCTGCCGGGCGATCGGATCATCGCGATCGACGGCAAGCAGACGCCGCGCTGGCGGGACGTCCAGTTCGTGTTCGGGATGAACGCGCGTGAAAAGCTCAAGGTGGAGGTCGAGCGCCACGGCGCGCGGACGGTCCTCGACGTGGTTCCGAAGCCGAGCACGAAGTACGACCTGGGCTACGTCGGGCTGCTCCCCGACTTCGGCCGCTCGGTGCGTCCGCGCATCGCGATGGTCCTTTCCGGGTCTCCCGCCCAGGTCGCCGGATTGAAGAGCGGGGACGTGATCCTCTCGGTCGCCGGCAAGGAAATCCGCGGCGCTCCGGAAGAGGTCTTCTCGAGCTTCGTCTCGGCGGTCGCCGGCGCCGCGCCGGGGCCGTTCCCGATGGTGTACTCGCGCAACGGAAAGACCCTTTCCACGCGCGTCCAGCCGCGCCGCGACCCGGACGGCTCCTGGAAGGTCGGCGTCCAGGTCGTGCCCGACCTGCCGGAAATCCTCGAGCGCTTTCCGATCGGGCAGGCGTTCGTCGAGGGGTGGCGCCGCGTCGAGTCGGATTTCCGGATGACGCTCTCGGTCATCGGACGGCTCTTCCGCGGCAAGGCGAGCATGCGATCGATGTCGGGGCCGCTCGACATCGCGAAGTTTTCGGGAGAGGCGGCGCGCACGGGCGCCGTTCCGCTCGTAGCGCTCATGGCGGCGATCTCGCTCCAGCTCGGGATCTTCAACCTCGTCCCGATCCCGGTCTTGGACGGCGGGCACCTGTTCCTGCTCGGGCTGGAGGGGATCGCGCGGCGCGACTTCTCGCTCAAGGTCAAGGAGCGCATCCTCCAGATCGGGTTCCTGATGATCCTCGCCCTGATCACGGTCGTCCTCTACAACGACTTCGCGAAGAACCTGCCCGCGAAGTGGTGGCCGTTCTGAAAACCCGGGACGCAAGAGACGCGTAGGCCAGGCCAAGACACGCGTAGGATGGTTTCGTGAGTCGACTTCCGGTCCTCGCTCCGCCCGCGGCTCCGTCGGTCAAACGGACGCTCGCCCCGCGGCGGATCACCCGTCGGATCCGGCTCGGGAACGTCGCGATCGGCGGCGGCGCGCCGATCACGGTGCAGTCCATGACGAAGACCGAGACGGCGGACGTGGAAGCGACGCTCTGGCAGATCCGCGACATGATCATGGCGGGCTGCGAGATCGTTCGCGTCACCGCGAACACGATCGAAGCCGCCGACGTCTTCGACCGGCTCGTCGCCGGATCCTCCGTCCCCGTGATCGCCGACGTGCACTTCGACTATCGCTGCGCGATCCGCGTCATGGAGAGGGGCGTGACGGGCCTCCGCATCAATCCGGGAAACATCGGCGCGCGCTGGAAGGTCGAGGAAGTCACCCGGATGGCGGCGGACAAAGGCATCCCGATCCGCATCGGCGTCAACGCGGGCTCGCTTGAGAAGGACCTCCTGAAGAAGTTCGGCGAGCCGACGCCGGAAACGATCGTCGAGTCAGCGTTCCGGCACCTGGAGATCTTAGAGTCGCTCGGTTTCTTCGAAACGAAGGTGTCCTTGAAGGCGTCGAACGCTCCGATGATGGTCGAGGCGTATCGCCTGTTCTCGAAGCGGAGCGACTATCCGCTGCACCTGGGCGTGACCGAAGCCGGCTCGCAGTTCACCGGGACGGTCAAGTCCTCGATGGGCATCGGCATCCTTCTGGCCGAGGGGATCGGAGACACGATCCGCGTCTCCCTCGCCGCGGACCCGGTCGAGGAAGTGCGTGTCGGACGCGAGATCCTGAAAGGTCTCCATCTTCGCGAGGACGGCGTCAACGTCATTGCCTGTCCGACGTGCGGGCGGCTCGAGGTGGACATGCTCCCGATGGTCGCGCGGGTCGAGAAGCACCTGGCCGGCGTGAAGCTTCCGCTGCAGGTCGCGATCATGGGGTGCTCGGTCAACGGCCCGGGCGAGGCGCGCGAGGCCGACATCGGTTTCGCGGCCGGCAAGGACATGGGAATGATTTACAAGAACGGCGAGCCGTATCGCCGCATCGGCGGCCCCAACATGCTGGACGAGTTCATCAAGGAGATCGATCTGCTCGTGGAGGAGCGGCTGCGCGCGGCGAACACTTGAAGCTGTTATTCCGAGGAGCGAAGCGACGAGGAATCTCTGGTTCGACGAGGAAGAGATCCCTCGCTTCGCTCGGGATGACAGAGAGGCGTCGAATCGACCTCCTGGTCGAGGAGCGGCTGCGCGCGGCGGCGGGCAACCCGATCACCGAGTGATTCCGGCGGCGGGCGAGCCGGCGGCACCCGGCTTTTCGCCGTCTCTCCCGATCGACTCGCCGCCGGGGCGCCTCGCGCGCCTGCGTGCGGCTCTGGCGCATCCTCCCGTGTGGGTCACGCTCGCCGTCTGTGCCCTCATCCTCGCGGCCCGGCGGCCGACCGAACTTCGCAACCCGCAGTTCTGGGCAGAGGACGGGGTGTACTACGCGAAGGCGTACACGCTCGGCGCGCGCGCCCTGTTGGAGCCCTTCGGCGGTTACCTCCATACGACGCAACGCATCGTCGCCGCCCTGTCTCAATTGGCGGATCCCGCGTGGGCGCCGGCCATTTTCACGGGGGCGGCGTTCCTGCTGACGCTCTACGTCGCGGCGCGGACGCAGTCGCCGCGCTTTCCGCTGCGCCCCCACGTGGGCTACGCGCTCGCGGTGGTCCTGGTGCCCGACACGTTCGAGGTCCTCCTCTTCCTGACCAACATCCTCCGCGTCACGGCGGCGGGTCTTCTGCTCGTGCTCATTTCACGGGAGCCTCTCCGCTGGCGGCAAAAGGCGCACGACGGCGCAGCGGTGCTTCTCTTCGGCCTGACGGGACCTTACAGCGTTCTCTTCGCGCCTCTCTTCGTGTGGCGGGCGTGGCGGCGTCGGACGCGAGCAAGCCTGGTTCTCGCCGTCCTCGTGATCGGGTGCGCTCTCGGTCAGGGGGTCCTGATCGGGCTGCACCAGACGGGGAAACTCGCGGACGAGGGGCCCGTTGCGATGGGCGCCGGAGTCGTCGTGCCCGAGAAATTGCTCGCGGTGCCCGGAATGCGGATCGCGGCCTCGCTGCTCGCGGGCTCGCGCGTGCCGCCCGACTATCCGCTGTCAGTCGAGATCGCGCTCGGAATCGGCGTCCTCGTCGCCGTCGCTCTCCTCGCCCTGCGCAAGGGCTCTACGCGGACCGAGCGGGTGTGGCTGGCGATCGCGTTCCTGTTCGTCCTCGCGAGCGCCCTCTATCGCTGTCGGTTCGTCCTGCCCGACCTGTGCCATGCCGTCTACGGCAACCGGTACTTCTACCTGCCCCAGTTGATCGTGCTCTGGTTGCTGATCGACCTCGCTCTCGAGCGAAGACGCTGGCTTTCGCGCGGCGCGGCAGTCCTCCTGCTCTGGATGCTCGTCGCGAACATTCCGCGACTCCGCGAGCCTGGCCTGCCGGACATGCGCTGGGCGGACTACGCCGCCAGGATCCGAGCCGGCGAGGCGGTGGAGATCCCGACGAATCCCGGCGGGGTGGAGCCCTGGATCGTCAAGCTGCCCGCGCGGAAACCGTAAACCGAGATACAACTCCGTTCGGTTCTGCGCCGGTTCGTGTCGCGAGATCCCTGCGGTCGAGCAGACCTGTTTGGGCGGGTGACACTGCTTCCGTTCCGTTACTTCGGCAGCGCGACGACCGTGTCGCCGACCTTCTCCCGAATCGGGTAGTTCTCGAGCACCCAGCTCCAGACTCTCGGGATTCTCTGCGAGTTCGGAATCCCGTCGATCGCGTCGAGCCAGCTTCCACTTTCGAGGAACACAAGAGCGGGCCGCCGCGCGCGGAGGTCGCGCAGGACTTCCTCTTCGAATGGGGCCATCGGCGGCACCTCGGTGAACCGCGTCGGGTTCACGCGGCGCAGAAAAAAGTACAGGCCAGCCCGGTTCGAGAGATCGAGAACCATCGAGCCCTCTGCCGAGTGCCGATTCGTAAACTCGATCAGAGCCCGCAAGTTGCGTTCTTCGTCCCGGGGCACGCGGATCCCTCCGCCGCGGGGAACCGTGAGCGGCACGGTCCACGCCAGTGGCGCCATCCTTTCCGAATATCTCGTCGCGTCTCGGAAGATCGTAAGCAGGCGGCCGGGGCCGTTCATCGAGAGTGCGGCAAGACAGCCGGCAGTCGCGAAAGCTGCGCCGAGACGCCGCGGCGACGCGACCCGGTTGCGGAAGGCTTCGAACGCGGCGACAAGGAGGAGGAAAAAGACGGGGCCCGTCAGCGCGTTGCCGGCTTGAAGGTGGAGCCGAAAGACGACGTGACAAAAGAACGCAAGACACGCAAGCGATAGCACGAGGAGCCGCATCGCGAGGGCGGTCGCGATCTCCCGTCTTCGAATCCGGAGGGCGAGGAGGACCCCGGTTACGCCGAAGAGGGGCGCCAGGTAGAAACGCTTCGCGATCGCAGGGCCCACGGGAACATCCCCCGCCATGTACGGACGGCCTTTCCACCACTCTCGGAGGAGCTCCCACGGCGCCGGGAAATGGAGGCCCCAGAGCGACTCGAATCGGAATGGGAGATCGATGAACGAGACCTTCAGGAAGGGACCCAGAGCGCCGACCGTCGCGAGGAACGCAAGCCAGGGGATCAGGACCGCCCCGAGCCCGAGGAAGTAATGGCCGATGCGAAAAAGGCGAGGCTCCGATTTCGAGGACATCAGACGACAGAACGCGAGCGTGGTGACCTCCGCCGCCAAGACGAAAGTCCCGAAATCGAGCGCGTAGAGAAGGCCGAGTCCTCCGAGGAAGGCCGCGAAGAACTCGCGCCGCCCCGACCCGCTGCCGCCGAGAGCCCAGGCGAACGCAGCGAGGCTCACGAGCGGCAACACCGGACGGTCCGCTACGACGGCGATCGACATGCCAATGTTGAGGGGAACCGCGAGCGCCGCGAGCACGGGGCGATGGCTTGCCGCGGCGGCGACGAGAAAGAGAGCCGGATGGAAGAATGACTCGATGACGTGACGGGCCTCCACCGATGCCAGGAAACTCGGTTCGAACCATCGAAAGAGCAGAAAGTCGCGCCCTCCGTCGGAGAAGAAGCCGTGCAGGGGAAAAGTGTCCCGATAAGGCACCTTGCCTGCGAGCATGTCCGACGCGGGCCCGAGCCAGTGGCCGTTCTCGAACAGGTCGAGGAAGACGCCGGGGGGGCGGGTCGCGGCCCAGATGATCGCCGCGAACGCGAAAAAGAAACTCGCGGTGAACCACGCTTCGGCGCGGCTTGAAGTCGTCGCCGGGGGCACGCGGGGTGAAATCGAGCTCTTCTCCAACGCTCTGCCTTTGCTTCTGATTTACGACAGTCGCCGGGGCGGCGTCGCTAGAATCTTCGCGGGGGAAAGGACGCTCTGAAAATCGATGTGCTCGTGCTCTGGCTGACCTGGGCGGCCGCGACGGCGACAGCCATCTGGCTCGCGCGGCGCTTCGTGACGCGCACTCCTCTCTCGATTGGGCTCCTTCTCGCTCTCCTGCCTCTGCTCTTCACCGGGCGGGCTTTCCTGCGCGGCGAGATCTACGGCCCGACCGATCTGTTCTCCGGGCACGACCCCTGGCGGCGGGTCGCCGCGGAAAACGGCATCACGCGCATCGAGAATCCGATCCTGTCAGATCTGGCGTTCGCGAACCTGCCCTGGCGGGCGGCCGTCCGGGAAGCGCTCGTCAACGGACGGCTCCCGCTGTGGAACCGGTTCGTGCTGGCGGGAAACCCGCTGCTGGCCTCCGCGCAGGCCGGCGTCCTTCATCCGGCGACCTGGCTCGGGATTTTCCTGCCACTTTCCCTCTCGTGGACGTTCTCCTGCGCGTTCACCATCTTTCTGGCGCTTCTGTCGGCATACCTCTTCTTCCGCGAGTTCTGCCGTTCCGACCTTGCCGCGCTCGTGGGCTCGGTCGGCTGGGGTTTCTCGACTTACGTGCTCTTCTGGGACGGCTGGGCGGTCGGACCGTCGATCGCGGCCTTTCCGCTCCTCCTGCTCGGGCTCCGCCGCCTCGCGCGGGAGGGCGGGGGCAGAGCGATCGGCATCACCGCCGTCGCGTTGGTCCTCTCTTTCCACGGCGGGCATCCGGAGACCTTCTTTCACGGCCTCGCGGCGGGCGGCGTCTATTTCCTCTGGGAGCTCTTCGCCCGTGACCGCCGACCGCGCCCGGGGCGCGTGCTCACGGGTGCGTTCGTCGCCGGTCTTCTGGCGTTCTTTCTCTCGACGCCGGTCCTCTTTCCCTTGCTCGAGGCGCTGCCGCATTCCGCGGAGTACGCCGCGCGTCAGGCGGCGCTCGAAAAGGGAAAGACGGGCCAGTCCGTTCCCGCGGGCGAGGCGATGCGCCGCCTCCGGCCGGCGATTCTGCCGTTCGCGCACGGGATCTACGGGAAGAGTCCCGTCCAGGACCGGAGGCAGGACGGGTCGGGCGTGCCGCTCGCCTATGCGGGCGCGGTGCTGTTTCCTCTTGCCGCCGTCGGGTTCTTCGGACGGACCACCCCCCGACCTCGCGGTCGCGGCCTCTTTCTCGCGTTCTTCCTCGCCGGGCTCGCGTATGGCGCGAGCGCGCCGATTCTCCTGGACGTGACCTCAAGCCTGCCCGGCTTCGCTCTCGCTCTCAACTACCGCCTCGTGTTTCTCGCGCCGCTCGGCCTCGCTGGGCTGGCGGCTCTGGGCGCCGACCGGATCGGCGCGCGCGATTCGCCTGCGCGCGACCTCGCGATCGCCTCGACCGCCGTGGTCGTGCTTCTCGCGATGGTGTTCGCTCTCTCGACCGGAGTTTTTCGCGAGCGGTTGCTTCCATCGAGCTTCGTCGCCCTTTCGTTCGCCGACGAGATCGCGCCGCTCGTTCTCCTCGCGCTCGCCGCCCTTCTCCGGGGCACGCGCCATCGCGAGGTGGCGGCGGCCGCCCTGGCCCTTCTCGTGGCGCAGCGCTGGCTGGAAATGCGCGGGACCTATCCGACCCTTCCGGCGCGGTCTCTGGCGCCGGACCTTCCGACGCTCGAAGCCCTGCCCCGGACCGGCGATCCGTACCGGGTCGTCGCCGTCGGTGAAGTCTTTCGCCCCAACGGCGCGGCGCTGTACGGGCTCGAAGACGTGCGCGGGTACGAGTCGATCTCGCTCTCCCGCTTTGCCGAGACCTTCCCGATCTGGTGCAGTCCCCAGTTTGCTTCCCACAATCGCGTCGATGACCTCACCCGTCCTTTCCTCGCGTTCCTGAACGCGCGTTACGCGATCGCGGCACCGGACGCCGCGGCTCCCGAGGGCTGGGTTCTCGTCGCTCGAGGAGGGGACCTCGCGCTCTTCGAAAGCCGTCGGGCGTTACCGCGAGCGTTCGTTCCCCGCCGGCTTCGCGCGGAGCCGCAGGCTGCGAAGCGGCTCGAAGAAATGGGCCGGACGAAAGATTTTGCGGACGTCGCCTGGCTCGATCACGCCGACTCATCCGGAGAGGAGAACGGTTCCGCCGCCCTGGTCGTCCGGGAGATCGGGCCCGATCTCGTCCTGACCGCCGACGTTCGCAGGCGCGCTCTCGTCGCGACGTCGGTGCCGGACTGGCCCGGCTGGCGCGCTGAGGCCGCTGGCAGGGAGGTCCCGCTGACGACCGTCAACCACGCGTTCGTCGGATTCTGGCTTCCTCCCGGACATCAGGAGGTCCGGCTTCGCTACGCGCCGCGGTCCTTCTCGGCGGGTGCGGCGCTCGCCGGCGCCGCTTTCGTCGCGGCGTTTCTCGTCCGGTTGCGCCGCCGGACGAGGGCACGGCCGGGCTGAAGCGCATGCTCCTCGTCCTCCGGTTGCTCGCGGTCTACTTCGCGGCCTGCGCGGTTTCCCTCTTTCTCGTCCACCGATTCGTCATCCGCATCCGACCGGGAGTCGCTCTTCTGCTCGCATTCGGTCCGTTCCTGCTGACCGGGAAGGCGCTCCTGACCGCGGGCGTCTATGCGCCTCTGGACATCGCGTACCAGGGACAGCCGCTCGCCTCGCATCGCGATGAGCAGGGGATCGGGCCGACGCGCTCGCCGATCTTGGGCGACGTCGTCTCGCAGATGATCCCGTTTCGCAAAGCGGTCCGCGACGCGATCAAGAACGGCCGGCTCCCTCTGTGGAACCGGTTCCTGCTGGCGGGGGAGCCGTTGCTCGCGGCCCAGCAACCCGCCGCGCTCCACCCGATGACCTGGCTCGGATTCCTGCTTCCGCTCGCGCAGGCCTGGACGTTCGAGATGGCTTTCCGCTGTTTTCTCGCGCTGCTGACATGCTACGCGTTCTTCCGCAACCTCGATTGCGGAGAGATCCCGGCGCTCCTGGGCGCGGCGGGGTGGGCGTTCTGCGACTACCAGGTCTTCTTCGCCGGGTGGCAGCACACGTCCGCGTCCGCTCCGTTTCCGTTGCTCCTGCTCGGCGTGCGCCGGCTCGCGTTCGAGCCCTGTCGGCGAGCGCTCGTCCTGACCGTCGTCGCACTCCTTCTCATCGTGGCGTCCGGCCATCCGGAGACGCTCCTCTTCGCCGTGTCGGCGGCCGGAATCTTCTTTCTTTTCGAGCTCTCCTTTGCCGGTCGCGGCAGGAGGCCGCGCTCCCTGCGTCTTGCCCTCCTGGCCGGTGCGATCACGCTCGGACTCTCCGCCGTCCTGCTGCTGCCGCTCATCGAAGCGCTCCCGCACACCCAGGAACACGCGATCCGATCCGTCTCGTACGCGCACAGCGATCGTTCCGTGAGCTTCGCGGAGAGCCTACGGCGCTCCATTCCCGACGTCGTGCCCTATGCGCTCGGAGTCTCCGGAAAAGGAAGGACCGCGATCGGCTTCGGAGAGCCCGCAGCGTATGCCGGGGCGATTCTTTTCCCGCTCGCCCTCGTCGGTCTCTTGTCCGCGCAGCGCGAGAAGTGGCCGTTCCTGGTCTTCGGGTTCCTCGGCGCGGCGCTCTGGGCGCGGCTGCCGATCGTCGCGGACGCCGTGGCGCGGCTTCCTTTCTTCGACATCGCGTTGAACGAGCGGACGGTGTTCCTCGCAGCGCTCTCTCTTTCGGCGCTCGCGGCGGTCGGCGCCGAGCGAATTCGCCGCGGAGAAAAGCTCGGAACGGCGCTCGCGGCCGCGATCGCGACGGCGGCCGCGGTCGCCCTGCTCTTTTTCCAGGCTCGGCCGATGCTTCTCCGGCTCGACGTAGAAAAGGATTTTCTCGAGAGCCGCTTGCTGCTTCAGATCGTGCCGCTCGTCCTGCTCGCGGTGACGGTTGCCGTCGCAGTCGCCCGGAGACGATTCGCTCCGTGCCTTCCCGCCGTTGCGCTCGTCCTTCTGATCGCGGAGCGGGGCCTGGAAGCCGGCCGCGTGTACCCGACGTTTCCCTCCCGCGCCTTCTATCCCGACCTGGAAGTCCTGAAACCGATTCCGCGCGATGCCCCCTACCGGTTCACGGCGGTCGGCTTCACGTTCGTCCCGAACGTTTCGGCGCTCTACGAGCTCGAGGACGTACGCGGATACGAGGCGATGACGTTCGCGCCGCTCTACGAGACCTTTCCGTTGTGGTGCGTGCCGCAGCCGGTCTGGTTCAACCGCGTGGAGGACCCGACGCGGCCCTTCCTCTCTTTCCTGAACGTCCGGTGGGTGCTCGCTCCCGCCGACCGCCGGGTTCCGCCGGGCTGGATCGAGCGCGCGGTGGGGGACGGAACCCGTTTGCTCGAGAACCCGGGCGCGTTCGAGCGCGCGTTCGTGCCCCGGCGCCTGCGCTACGAGGCGTCGGAGGAGGGAGCTCGCGGATCGCTCGAACAGATCCAGGACTTCGCCGCGTTTGGCGTCGTCGAGGTCTCCGGATCGGACAGTGCCCTTGCGGGAAGATGGGTCGAGAACGGCGAAGCGCGCGTCCACATCGAATCGTACCGGCCGGACCGCCTCGCTCTCTCGGTCGAGGCCGGGGCGGGAGGAGCGACCGTCGGGACGTCCGTAACGCGCTGGCCCGGCTGGAAGCTCCGGATCGACGGACGCCGGTCGACGCTTGCGACCTATAACCGTGCGTTTCTCGCCTTCCGCGTTCCGCCGGGGAGACATGCCGCCGTACTGCGGTACTGGCCGGACGGCTTCGCCGCGGGCCTGGCTGTCACCGCCGGAACTCTCGCCGCCTGCGCCGTCAGTGCGATTCTCCTCTCCCGCGGAAGGAAGCGAGGGCGATCATCGCGGTGACCGGCGAAAACGTCCGCGCCGCCGACCACGCGATCCAGAGCCGGGGATCCCGCGGGCTCTGGAGGTAGGTCAGCAGGAGGAAGACCGAAAGCGCCGCGGCGACCCCGAGCGGCAGAACGGCGCGGCGGCCTTTCGGCCGGATCGTTAGGAGTACCAGGATCGGTACGGCGAACGGGAGCACATACCCGGCCTTCCACAGCGCGGTTCCGATCGCGGACGCGACGGCGGACAAATGGTCCCAGTGGAACTCCAGCGAGCGCCCGTAACCCTTGTAGCCGAAGAAGACTTTCCGCATGGCGCCGAAGGCGAGCCAGGTGCCGATCGAAACGATCGTCGGAGCCAGGAGGAGGAGCGCCGATCGCGCGAACGGGCGGGCGGCGTCGCGGTCGACGAGAAGAAAGAGGACGATGACTGCGCCGACGAATGGAAGTCCCTCGACCTTCGCCGCCGCGGCGCCTGCGAGGAAGAGGCCGGCGAGGAGCTTTCCCGCCTCGGATCGCGCCGCCGGCGTCACGAGGAGCGCGACGGCGAGGAGCTCGAAGAAAAGGAGGAACGGCTCGGCGTTGCCGGCGACCGAAGAGTGGATCCCGGTGAGCCCGAGGGCGCAGATCACGAGCGCGGTCGCCGCCGCCGCGGGCGGCGCGGGCGCCTCGGCCCGAAGGATCCCGAAGAGTCCAACGGCCGTCGCGGCGAGCAGCAGCGGGAACGTCAGCGTCGCGGCGCCCCACGGGAATCGTCCGGCGATCATTGTGGCAAACGCGAAGACGTTCGTGACGAGCGGCGGGTAGTAGACGTGCAAGTATTCGAGGTAGGGGGCGGAGAGAAAGCCGGCGTCGATCGTCCGGGCGGCCGCGAACTGCTGCGCCTTCGGTCCCCAGAAGAGGAGGAGGTCCGGAGAGGTCGAGCGCGCCGCGAGCGTCGCGGCCAGCGCGGCGAAGATGGAGATCGCGGTGAGGATGAGCGCGATCCATACCAGAGTACGCGCCTGACTCTGATCTCGCCTCCCTGACCGCGCCTCGGGCGGCGCGGGATCTGACCCCTTCGGGATCAGACTCCGGAGCGCGAACGCGACGGCTGCGCTCGCGAGGACGAGGATCGGCCCCCAGCGCCAGCCGGCGAGCGCCCAGACCGTCATCGTCGCGGAGAGAAGGACCATGCCGACTCCTCCCGCCAGCGCGATCCGGCAGACGTTTCCGAAGCGGCGGAACGCCGGATGCACGACGAAAGGCGCGCCGGCGAGTGGAAAGACGGCGAACGACGCGAGCCAGAGGTATCCGGCTCTCACCGCTCCCGCTTCCAGACGCTTCCCTCCGGAATCGAGAGCACGAGCCGACCGGCCGGAGTCGGAGGCGCTCTCCCGACCACGATCTCGTAATCGGCCTCGCGCAGCACCTCCGAGTCCGTCGGCACGCTCCACAACGCGGCCGGGACGACCTTCCGGCCCGGCAGGAGCGCGACCGCGAAACGATGGAGGTATGAGTCACTGGTTGCGTCGGAAGGCTCCGTGCGGACGACGACGGAGGCTCCGCGCGGCACGACCCCGGCCGCCCGTTGCAGGAGGATCCAGGCGGGAACCATGAACGTCGCCTCGCTCGCGTCGTAGGGCGTTCGCGGCGCGTGGAAGAGACCGCGCGCGAAGGGCAGCGCGGCGACGGAGAACCCGGCGAGGACGGCCGAGCCGGCGAGCGAGAGAAGGAGCGCCCTCCTCACGTCGCGAGCCGGCGCAAGACCGCCAGGTTCTTTCGATCCTGCACGAGCGCGTCCTCGTCCTTGGGGGTCTCGAGGAACTTGGGGATCGCCGCGAGACGCGGGTCGGTCATGAGGTTCACGAAGCCCCGGCGGCCGATCGTGCCGCGGCCGATGTGCTCGTGGCGATCGACGCGCGAGCCGCGCGGTTTCTTCGAGTCGTTGACGTGGATCGCCGCCAGCCGCGAAAGTCCGACGGTGCGTTCGAAATCGGCAATCGTCTCCGCCCAGCCGCGCGCGCTCACGATGTCGTACCCCGCGGCGTGAACGTGGCAGGTGTCGAAACAGGCGGCGACCCGTCGAGGCGTGCGGACGGCGCCGAGGATGTCCCGAAGGTGCTCGAAACGGTGGCCGACGCAGGAGCCCTGTCCGGCGGCGGTCTCGAGAAGGATCCGGACGTGAGCGCCGCCCGTGCGTTCGAAGACTTGATCGAGCGACGCCGCGATCCGCGCTACCCCGGCGGATTCTCCTTCTCCGCAATGGGCGCCTGGGTGCAGGACGAGGTCCGGGATCCCGAGGCGCTCGCACCGCTCGATCTCCTCGACCAGGGCTTCGATCGATCGGCGCGAGAGCTCCGCCACGGGAGATGCGAGGTTGATGAGGTAGGACGTGTGCGCCACGACCCGCGCGAGCCCGGCACCACGTGCGGCGGAGCGGAAAGCGCGCGCCTCGGGCCGATCGATCGGCCGCCCCACCCAGCGGTTGCTGTTCTTGACGAAGATCTGGAGCACCCGGCAGCCGACCTCGAGACCGCGCTCGACGGCGCGTGGCGTTCCTCCCGCGATGGATTGATGAGCGCCGAGGGGCAGATCGTTGACGGTAACCGGCACGGCCTTCACGCCAGGATTCTAGAGGGTCAACGCCGAATCACTGAATTCAGCCATTCAGCGCTGACCCGAATTCAGCGATTCAGGCCTGACCCCTACGACGGCTCTCGGTCCTCCAGGTGCTCCATGAGCTCCTGCCCGATTTTTCGGGTGACGAAGATCTGCTTGACGTAGTTCAACGACGTGATCGCGAGCGGCACGCCGGCGGCGGAAAAAGGCGCACCCACGGCCGCGAGAGCGAGGTGCCGCGCTTTTTCTCCGCGCGTGAACTCGGGGTTCTTGAGATCGAGAACGCTCCCGTAGTACCGGAAGACCATCCGGTACACGTCAGAGAGGAGAACCCGCAAGCCCATCTCGCTTCCCCACACGAAGCACTGTCCGAACCGGACCTTGTCGAGGAACTCCCCAACCGACTCGGCCTCGGCCACGGTATAGACGCGCGCGAGCGGCCCCAGGGTGTGGGCGTCGGATCCCGCCACGAGCGAGACGTCGCCGCGCTTCTCGCGCACGACCGCCATCAGGTCTTCGACCAGGCGGTTGTGCTGCGACGCCATCGCCCCGTTCTTGACCTCGAACACGTCGAACATCCGGAGCATCTCCTCGAAGTACTGCCGCGGCGAGTTGCGCATCCGGTAGTTCTGGAACATGTGGTTCGCGGACGCGAGAATCTTTTCGTCCCGGATGTACTCGTGGAGGTCGTAGATGTTCTCCCGGCGCCGCTGGATCTCGGCGTGCTGCTTTTCGTCGATCGCGAAGACGTTGACGTGGATCCGTTGCCGCGTGTCGGGGAACCACGTCTCCACTTCTTCGGAGATGAAGAAGTCGTCCAAGTCCGGGTGCTTGTCGAGCAGATACAGGCAACCGTCGATCGAGTCGTGATCGGTCAGCGTGACGTAGTCCATTCCGCGTTGCTTGGCGAGGCGGTAGACGTCCTCGGGGCGGTTGTAGGAGTCGCGCGTGTTGGCGATTCGGAAGTACTTGAACGTCGAGTAGACGGAATGGCAGTGGAGGTCGGCCTTCTTGAACCGGCGGTCGGAGAACCAGGCCGGGGTCTCCGGCTCGCGGAATTTTCTCGTCGACATCGAGAACGCCGAGTGTGCAAGCGCCGGGCCGGTCAGTCAAGGACGTTCGGAAGCAAATGGTTGTGTTAGCGTTTCGCCGTGCCGCGCATCCTCTTCCGGCTGCTCTACGGCGCCCTGCTCGGCGCGGCGTTTCTCTTCGCGGCCTGGCTGTCGTTCCGCGCCTCGATCGTCGGCCGCTCCGTGACCGTCCCGGACCTCGGCGGCAAGTCCGTTCCCGAGGCCATCCGGATCGTTCACGACGTCGGGCTGCGGGTCGAGGAGCAGGCGTCCCGCGCCCGGCACGACGACCGGGTGCCGCGGCATCGGATCTTGATCCAGCAGCCCGAGGCCGGCTCGCTCGCGAAGCCCGGCCAGGTCGTCCGCCTCGTCCTCTCGCTCGGTCCCCGCGAGCTCCAGGTCCCTGACTTGGCCGGTCTCGCCCCACGCGCGGCCGCCCTGAAGCTCGCTCGCGAGTCGCTCCAGCTGGGCGCCGTCTCCTGGTATCGCGATGCGGAGGCGTCCGCGGGAATCGTTGCGCAAAGCCCGGATCCCGAGACGCCGGCGACCAAGGGGAGCGCCGTCGAGGTACTGACGAACCGCGGGATGCCGGAGCTCCGATTCGTCATGCCGGACTTCGTCGGCAGGGATGCGGATAAGGTCCGCGCGCGCCTCGAAACCTTCGGTTTTCGGGTGGGAAGCGCGCGGTACGAAACGTACGAGGGAGTCGCGCCGAATACCGTCCTGAAACAGTTTCCGCCCGCCGGGTACCCTCTCTCCCGGCGGGACGTCGTCTCGCTGACCGTCTCGCAGTCGGCTTCGGCGATTCCTCCGGCGTCGTGAGCTCTCTCCGGATCGCGCCGTCGCTGCTCGCGGCGGACTTTGCGCGGCTCGCCGACGCGCTTTCGCTCGCCGAAGAGGGAGGCGCGGACCTGGTCCACGTGGACGTCATGGACGGGCACTTCGTGCCGAACCTCACGATCGGACCACCGGTCGTGCGCGCGCTGCGGGCGGCGACGCGACTGGCGCTCGACGTTCACCTGATGATCGAGACGCCCGAACGCACGCTCGCCGAGTATCTCGACGCGGGGGCCGACTGGGTTTCCGTCCACGTGGAGGCCACACGGCACCTCCAGCGCTGCCTTTCCGCCATCCGAAAAGCGGGGGCGAGAGCGGGCGCCGCTTTGAACCCGGCGACTCCGCCCGGAGCGCTCTCCGCGTGCTGGGCCGACCTCGACTACGCCGTTGTCATGTCGGTCAACCCCGGTTGGGGAGGACAATCGTTCCTGCCGGGCTCGGTCGAAAAGGTCCGGCGGCTCCGGGCGGAGGCGTTGGAGGGCGGAATCCGGCTGACGGTGGAGGTGGACGGTGGCGTCGGAGCGGACAACGCGGGTCCTCTCGCCGCGGCCGGGGCGGAAATTCTGGTCGCCGGAACGGCGATTTACGGGACGAGCGACCCCGCCGCGGCGATCGGGCGGTTGCGCGCGGCCGCCGAAGGGGTGCGAATCTGAAGATGACGCGACGGGCCGGGAGAGTGACCGGGACGAAGTGGGGGATGGCTGCGCTGGCCGTTCTCCTCCTGGCGGACGGGTGTTCCGGCGCGAAGAAGCCGGACAAATTGACACAGGAGCTGCTCGCCAAACCGAAAGAGACACTCTTCGAGAAGGGAAAGGCGCTGATCGAGAAGAAGAGGTACGACCAGGGGCGCAAATACCTGACCTTCGTCTTCGAGACGTACCCCAACGATCCGCTGGGACGCGACGCGCTCCTTCTCGTCGCGGACTCCTTCTTCAAGCAGGGCGGCTCGAGCGGGTACACGGAGGCCCGGTTCCGCTATCGCGACTACCTGAACCGTTACCCCGGCGCTCCCCGGCGTGATTATGCCCGGTACCAGTTCGCGCTGACCTACGACAGGGAGATGCAGCGGCCCGATCGCGACCAGACCCCGACCCGCGAGGCGATCGACCAGTACCAGGCCTTGATTCGCGAGTACCCGACCTCCGGTTTCGCGGGCGCCGCGAGGGAAAGAGTCCGGGTGCTGACGGGCGCGCTCGCCGAGCACGAGTTCAGTGTGGGCTACTTCTACATGCGGAAGGGCGCGACCTCTGCGGCGCTCGCCCGATTCATCGACCTGGAGCAGAGGTACCCGGAGTACGGGGCACGCGACAAGCTCTATTTCTACGCCGCTCGCGTTCTGGAACGGCTCGGCCGCCGTCAGGAGGCGGACCGGTACTACGCGCGGCTCACCGCGGAATTTCCGGCGAGCGAGTACGCGCGCAGGGTACGGGGACCTCGAGGCGAAAAGCCAGCAGCCGCCGCTGCGGCGAGCCCGAATCCGAAGTCCAAAGCCCAGAGTCCGAACTAGGCTGTCATCCTGCCCTTCGCTTTCGCTCCGCACAGGCTGGGGTCCGCCGCGAAGGATCTCTTCTCGAAAGCGAGGGATTTTTTCGGCGCTTCGCGTCTTGGAATAACGAGCACGGGGCATGGGCTTCTGCCGCTTGCGCCGGTTTTGCGCGGCCCGAGCCCCGGCTTCGTTGACACTTCCGCAAGGCAGGCGTAGTTTTAAGGCAGAAGTAGTGTCTCTCCGAATTTCTTAAGGAGCCCGCCATGCGTCCGCCCGTTCGTCCTGGCGCCCTCGTTGCCGGAATTCTGGTGGCCGCAGCCGCCGTCGCCCAGACCCCGCCTCCCAAGAGGGAAGTTCCGGGCGGCACCATCGTCGTCACACCCCCCACGCAGACCATCACCCGGGTCGGGCCGGCGCCGGGGGTCGAGCTGGCGCCCCAGCCCGTCGGCTACGAGAGCGATGTGCACTGCTACGGCTATCTGGGTCAACCGAACGAAACCTTCCCCGTGCGGGTCATCGGCGCCGAAAACGTCGCGGAGCAGGTCGATTTCGGAACGAGCGATCGGGTCTACCTGAACGCTGGGTATGACAAGGGACTCAAGATCGGAGACGAGTTCTGGCTGATCACGCCCGAGCAGATGGTCGTGCACCCCACGACGGGAAAGGATCTCGGCCAGTTCTACCAGTACCGTGGCCGGGCCGTCATCGAGAGCGTGGAAGCCCGGACGGCGAGCGCGATCATCTCCGGCTCCTGCACGGACATCCCGATAGGCTCGTTCTTGAAGCCGTTCGAGCCGATTCCGATCCCGCTCGCCCGCAAGTCGCCCCCCGCCAGGGCGGGCGACTTGCCCTCGGGAAAGGTGCGGGGGCGAATCGTCTCCACGCGGGACGGTATCGTCGCGGTCGGGGCGGATCACACGATCCTGGTCGACCTGGGCGCGGCGGACGGCGTCGAGCCCGGTGACTTTCTGACGATCTACCGGTACGCCATCGGACGCGAGTACGGCATCCGACCGGTCGGCGCGTACTGGGTGAACGTGCCTCCCCCACCCGGCGTGTTCATCCCGCGCACGTATCTCGGAGAGATCGGGGTTCTCGCCGTCGGCGACCGGTGGGCCGTCGGGCGGGTGACCGACTCCTACCGACTCATCGAAGTCGGAGACGAGGTCGAGCTGAAATAATCGTCCGGGCCGTTCCGAACAACTTCAGGAGAGGCGGCCGACGCCTCTTCTTTTTTTCGTCTGGGTCACCGTCGCGCTTCCGGCCCGGCGCGATCGCTCATCCAATCCGCGAAGGCTCGCTTCGCGAGGGAGTCGACTTCGCGCTGGCACGAAAATTTATTTCTCGCGTGACCGCGGTGCGAAGCGAGAGATTCTCCCTCGACTCTTCTCGCGGCGAATTTCGTTTGCTAAGATGCGCGCCTTCCAACGCCGCTCTCGTTTCGCCGGAGGCCGACGTGAACCTGGACTCTCAACTCCAGCAAGTCATCGAAGAGCTTCTCACCCATGGCATCTCGCTCGATCTCGCGAAGAAGGAGTTCGAGAAGAAGTACATCGTCGGAGCGGTCAAACGATCGTCCGGAAATCTCGGCCGGGCGGCGTCTTCTCTCGGGATTCATCGCAACACGCTTCGCAACAAGGTCGGGCTCTTGAACATCCGTCTGCCGCGCGATCAGTACCGCTTCGCCGTCTCACCCGACATCAACAAGAAGAAGTGACTTCACGCGCTGAAGCGCGCGAAGTCACCGTAATTTAGACGGGCGGAGGAGGGGTCTTGTCGCGCGCGGGAGGCTCCGGCTCGGGTTTGACGGCCTCCTTGAAGTTCTTCAGTCCCTGCCCGATCCCCTTCCCGAGCTGGGGCAGGCGCGACGCTCCGAAGATAACGAGAACGATCAAGAGGATGATGAGAAGTTCCGGGACTCCAAGGCGGCCCATAGTGATTCTCCTACCTTGCTAGCTTAGCAGAGCGCGGCGAGACGCGACTCGAACACGGTCCGGAAGGCGTCATCCGCGCTCGCGACGAGCAGCCGCCGCACGAGGGCAAGCTCGCGCGGCAGATACCAGCGGTAGACGGGTCCCTTTCCCTGAGCGACCGCGCGAGCGAACGTTCCGCAGACCTTCCAGGCGCGCTGAAGGAGCACGCGGTCGAATCGCCGCGAAAAAGCTTTCCACTCGAGGCCGCGCCGGTCGGCGAAGTGGAGCACGACGACGACGCCGGTCTCTTCCGTCATCCACTCGAGCGTCGTGCGCTCCCACAGCAACGAAGCGAGATCGTAAGAGTCCGGTCCGCTGCGCAGGTCCTGGAAGTCGATCGCAGCGACGTCCTCGCCGACCGGAAAGAGATTGTTGCCGTGGAAGTCACGATGGCACAGGACCCGGGGATGCGTTTCGATTTCGCGCGCGAGGGACGCGGCCCAGGCGTCGTGCGTCGCCCTCTCCCCGGTGTCCAAGGACTCCCCGAGCCAGAGGTCAAAGACCGCTTCGCGCGCGAGGTCGAGCTCCCGAAAGAAGAAGGCCGCATCGAAGGGCGTGTTGATACCCGGATCGGAAATCTCCGCGATGGTGATCGCGATCGCGGCGGCACGCTCCAGCCAGACTGCGCGCTCGGCCGGTTTCGACGCCAGCCGGGAAGCGAGATCTTCGGGGCCGAAGTCTTCGAGGATCTGATTTCCGGAGCTGTCTTGCGCGTAGAGCGCCGGCACGCGGATCCGCGTGGAGAGGTGCGCGCGCGCTGCGAGCCAGCGCCGCCGGGCGTCGTCTTCCTCGGAAGGGTAGACGACTCCGAGAACGCTTTCGTTTCCGGCGAGCGCGAACCGCGCGTAGCGCCGGCGCCCTACGTCGCCCGGCAGAACCTCGACGGAGACCGGCTCGTAGCCGGACCGCCGAGCGAGTTGCAGGAGCCCGGAGAATTCCGGAGGGATCGGGGGACCCGCCGGGAGGGGCGCCTGCTCCCTCAAACTCGGAACCTTTGGACGGCCTAGGAAAGCGACTTCGCCTGGCTCAGCACGACCTTCTTGATGCGCACGGGCTGGTTCGGGCGGTCGGTCGCGTTGCGCGGCACGGCGGCGATCTTGTCGGCGACTTCCATTCCGGACACGACTTCTCCGAAAGCGCTGTACTGCCGGTCCAGGAAGGGAGAGTCCTTCACCACGATGAAGAACTGTGAGGACGCCGAGTTGGGGTCGGCCGCGCGCGCCATGGAGACGACGCCGCGCTTGTGCGGGGTCTCGTTGAATTCGGCTTTCACGTGAACCTCTGCGCCGTTGACCACGTTTCCGCCGGTGCCGTACGGATGCCGGGGGTCCTCCGCCTTCTTCGTCAGAGGGTCGCCCCCCTGGATCATGAATCCGGGGATGACCCGGTGGAACATGGTCCCGTCGTAAAAACCTTTCGCGGCGAGGTCGACGAAGTTCTCGACGTGCTTGGGCGCGGCGTCATAGTGGAACTTGATCGTGATGTCACCCATGTCGGTCTGGAGAATTGCAAGGGTGTTGGCGTAATCGCGTGCGGCCACTTTCTTTTTCCCCTTTTGAGCCGCCTGGCCCGAGACGGCGAGGGCGCAGAGCAGCAAAAACGTGAGCGCTGTTTTGCTCTTCACATCGGCTCCTTTCGAGACAACCGCGGAACGATAACACCGTCCCTCGGACGGTATTCCGATCGAGTGAGCACGGTAAAATCTCCTCATGTACGTCGCTCTCGCGCGCACGGTCCTGACCGACGTGGATCGCGACAAGATCGCCGACGAGGTGCGGAAGTTCCGTGCCCTATATCCCGAGTATTCGCGCGATGACCTCGTCGATCGACTGATCCACCACACGGCCGTCCGCTGCGGCGTCATCGGCGCCGTCGCGTCGGCACCGCCCGGATTCCTGGCGGTGCTTCCGCTGGCGGCCGACTTCTCGTACCAGGTCCTCGCTTTGAACCGCCTGGTCCTGACGATCGCGCGGATCTATGGGCGTTCGACGACGCGGGAGCAGAGGGCCGCGACGGTCGCGGTGAGCTTGCTCCTGGGAGGCGGCGCGGAGTTCGTGCGTCGCAACGTCGTCAAGGGAGTTTCGGCTTCTCTCAAGCGGAAGGGGAAGACCCGTCTCGCGACGCACGTCGGAGGAGCGATCGGCAGCCTTCTGACCTACGCCGGGGTCCGGGCGATCGGCCTCCTGGCGCGCAGCTACTATCGTCCCGGCGGGGCGGTCACCCGGGTGCGAGCGCTCGCGGGTCGATGAAAGCGTCCGCCGACACCGTCGTCGTCGGCGGCGGAGTCATCGGTCTCTCGCTCGCGCGCGAGCTTTCCTCGCGCGGCTGCGACGTCGTCGTCGTCGAACGCGGACGGACCGGCGACGAGGCTTCCTCCGCCGCGGCGGGACTCCTGTCCGCGCAGTCGGACGCCGAATCGCCTTCGCTCTTCTTCGATCTCGCGAGGAAAAGCCGCGACTTGTATCCCGAGTGGTCCGCTCTCCTCGGAGAGGAAACCGGCATCGACGTCGGATGGCGACGCATCGGAGTTCTTCGCGTCGGCGCTGCCGAATCGCTCGAGCGGTTCGCATGGCAGATCGACGCCGGTCTTCCTCTCGAACGCCTGGAGGCGACCGAGATCGCCCGGCGGTCGGCGGGTCGCGCGGCGCGCGAGATCCACCACGGGCTCTTCTTCCCTGAGGACGCCGTCGTCGACAACCGGTCGCTCGTGCGGGCTCTCGAGAGCTCTCTCGATCACCGCGGCGTCGCCGTTCTCGAAGGCGTGGCCGCGACGCGGTTTTTGGTCGAGAGAGGCCGCTGCCTGGGAATCGAGACGACGAGCGGCCCGATCCGCTCCGATTCCGTGGTGGACTGCGCCGGCGCGTGGGCGAATTTCGATACCGCGCTTCCTTTCCAGATTCCGGTCGAGCCGGTCCGCGGGCAGATCGTCGAGCTCAGCGACAGGGAGCCGTTCCCGATCGTCCTCGCCTCGGAGGACGTCTATCTGGTGCCTCGCGGCAACGGGCGGATCCTCGTCGGCGCGACCGTCGAGCGAGCCGGATTCCGCAAGGAAGTGACGGCGGGCGGCGTTGCCCGCCTTCTCGCCGCGGCGCTCGTTCTCGCGCCGACACTCGAGAGCGCGCGCGTGACGTGTGCGTGGGCCGGCCTGCGGCCGGGCACGCCCGACGGCTTCCCGATCATCGGCGAGTCGCCTGTCTCCGGCCTCTTTCTCGCCGCCGGACACTTCCGCAACGGCATTCTCTTGGCGCCCCTGACGGCAGTTCTCGTCGCCGATATGGTCACGCGAGTGACCGCGGAACATCCCCGTCTTTTCTCTCCGGAGCGCTTCATCGAAGACGCGCGCGGCCGTTGACCGATTCGTTTTCGGATAGAATCGCTGTCAACGAGCGGCCCGGAATCTCCGGCCGGGAGGGGCGACGAACGGAGGGAAGGGCGGTCACCAAACCTCGATGCCAATGAATTTGTCGACGACTGTGAGAAGAGCGATTTATGGCGGAGTCTCGAAGACCGCCGACCTGCTCTGGCGCGCCGCGCGCGCGATCGACCGCCGCTTTCCGGAAAGATCCTTCCAGCCGAAGTGGGCCCCGGCCCCCCTCCTGAAGCAGCGGGAACGTTCGTTTCCGAACCTCGGCTTTCCCCGCGAGACCGACTCGCTCTGCCCCCGCTGCGTGACGGAAGTCCGTTCCCAGATCCTTTCCGGGGAAGCGGACTGGAAGGTCCTGGTCGATGGAAATCCCGGGGAGATCAAGGCTTCGATCGTCGAAGAAGATGGCCGGATTCTCATGAGGAAGAGCTGCCCGAAGCACGGGCTATTCGAAGACGTGATGTCGATCGACTCCGCTTTCTTCAAACGGATCGAGTCTCTCTATCCCGGCCGCGACTTCGTGATCCCGAAAGACGGGCTGCACGAGCACGGGACGTCGTCGATCCGGTACGGGCGGGGCGCGGTGCTCACGATCGATCTCACCAACCGCTGCAACATGATGTGCAACCCCTGCTTCATGGACGCGAACCAGGTGGGCTACGTCCACGAGCTCGAGTGGGACGAGGTCAAGAAGCTCCTCGACGACGCGGCGTCCGTGAAACCGCGGCGCCAGCTCTCCGTCCAGTTCTCGGGCGGCGAGCCCACGCTCTCTCCGCACTTCCTTCCCGCCATCCGCCACGCGCGGGAGATCGGGTATTTCTCGGTCCAGTGCGCGACGAACGGAATCCGGTTCGCTCAGGACGAACAGTTCGCGCGGCAGGCGGCCGAGGCGGGCCTCCGATTCGCATACCTGCAGTTCGACGGCGTCGGAAACGAGCACAACCAGCACCGCAAGGTAGGCAACCTCTACGACGTCAAGCTGCGCGCGATCGAGAACCTGCACAAGCACGGCGTGGACATCACGCTCGTGACGACGATCGTCAACGGGATCAACGACGACCAGGTCGGCGAGATCCTCCGGTTCGCGATCGAGAACATCGACAAGGTCAACACGGTCTCGTTCCAGCCGGTCTCGTTCACGGGTCGGGACGAGGACATCGACGACGAAACCCGCCGCAAGCAGCGCTACACGCTTTCTCACCTCGCCCACGACGCCAAGACACAGGCCGGAATCGGAGAGCCGCTCTCCGACTGGTACCCGCTGTCCGCATCCGGACCTTTCTCGGACCTGAAGGACCTCCTGGGTGGGCTCGAGGCGGAGTGGGGGTCGCTCAAGTGCGGATGCCATCCCAACTGCGGCATCGGCACGATGCTCCTGGTGAACGCGGAGACGAAAACGAAAGTGACTGTCCCTTCGATCCTGAACGTGGACCGGATGCTCCAGGACGTCAAGGGGATCACCGACTCCGGCCGCCGGAAGGTCTGGACCGCCGCGCAGGTCGCCCTGTCGGTGCTGAGGAACTTGAAAAGTGAGGGGATCCCGGGCGGACTCTCGCCGTGGAGCGTCATCAAGATCATGGACGGCCACACGGGCGGGAAGCTCGGGCTCGCGAAGGAGAAGCGCTACGCCTGGCGGGTTTTCTTCATCGGCGGAATGTGGTTCCAGGACCTCTTCAACTACGACTTCCGGCGGACCGAGATGTGCATCATTCCCTACGCGACGCAGATGGGGGAGATCTCGTTCTGCGCGTACAACACGGGCGTCGGCTGGCGCAAGATCATCGAGGAGATGTTCCAGACCGCCTCGCTCGCCGAGTGGTACAAGACCCAGGGCCGGCACGAAGTCTTCGCGCGCGGCCGGAGCGTTCCGCTTCCGGCTTTGCCCGGGGAGGCGGTGCCGCTGCCCGTCCCGGCCCGCCCGGCGTTCGCGGCGCGCGGGGTCGCCCTACCGGTCCACGGCGGCGGCGCGAGGTAACTCGAGCTCGTCGACCTCCGCTGCCGACTCCGTCACCGCACCGGCGCTTCGTAGTGCGACGTGTCGTTGAAGAGCGCCAGACGCGCCCGGCTCGGCTCGCGGAAATCCAGGATGGAGAGGCCAGCAGGACTGGAGTCGAGCCGATCCCGATAGCCGCGGGCATCGAATCCCAGGAGCGCGCTGACGAGAAGCCGAATGGTCGCCTTGTGCGACACGGCGAGAACCCGGCCGTCGGGATGCGATGCGACGATCTCGAGCAGAGCGGGAAGAGCGCGCGCCATGACGGCGAGCCCGGTCTCCCCGCCTTCGGGAGCGAAGGAAAAAGGGTCCGACTCCCAACGCGCGTGTTCGCCGGGGTAGAGGCTCTCGACTTCCGCCAGTGTCTTCTGTTCCCAGCGGCCGTGCGAGATCTCGCGGAGCTCCGCGCGCGGGACGACCTCCCGCCCGTGCGGAGCGGCGACGAGTCGCGCGGTCTCGAGCGCGCGATCGAGCGGCGAGGCGTAGAAGGCATCGATCGGGTCGCCGGCGAGCCGCGCGCCCAAAGCACGGGCCTGCGCGCACCCGATCTCGGAGAGAGGAACGTTCGTCTCTCCGGCAAAACGGTCCTCGGAGAACACGGTCGCTCCGTGGCGCACCAGATAGACCCGTGTCGTCACGGACGCCGGCTTCTCGCGGAGGATCTCCGGCCGGGACCCCGCCGGCTCCGGCGGCTCGACCACGACGTCTGTCCGCCGGCGGATCCCGACGGCCCCGCGGGCCGTCCGGAGGCCACGGGTCCTCCGATTCGCCGAACAGCAGCCGTCGCGGGCGCCGCAGTCGCCGCCGTCGCTCCCCGTCGGGCGGACTTCGCCTTCGCGCGCTCGCGATCGCCCGCCTTGCGGGCGCGGATCGCGGCGATGCGCTCGGCGATGGGGATCTCCAATCGCTCCGCCGGCGCGGCTGAGTAATCGAATCCGGGCAGGGTAATCCGGGGCAGCCGGCGGCCGAGCGCCCTTTCGATGGCGCGCAGGTCCCCCTCCTCCTCCGGCGAGACGAACGTGAAGGCGTCGCCGGTCCGTTCCGCTCGAGCGGTTCGACCGACGCGATGGATGTAGTCGTCCGGAACGTGCGGCACGTCGAAGTTCACGACGTGGGGAAGAGCCTCGACGTCGATCCCGCGGGCCGCGATGTCCGTCGCGACCAGAACCTTGTACCTGCCGCTCTTGAACCCGCCGAGCGCCTGGGTCCGCTGCGGCTGGCTGCGGTTGCCGTGAATGCGCTCGACGGAGACGCCCCGCTTCGACAGCGCCTCGAAGAGCCGGTTGGCGCGGTGCTTCGTCCGGGTGAAGACGAGGGCGTTCTGGAGGTCGCCGCGTCGCAGCAGCTCGGCGAGAAGCGGCGTCTTCAGGTTTCCGGTCACCGGATAAACGGCCTGAGTGATGCCGACCGCCGGCGCCGCCGGGCGCTCAACGTTGACGGGAACGGGGTCGCGGAGGATCTCGCGCGCCAGCGTGACGATGGGCGGAGGCATCGTGGCCGAGAAGAACAGCGTCTGACGCCGCGAGGGCACGTGTTTCAGGACCCGCCGGATGTCGGGCAGGAATCCCATGTCGAGCATCCGGTCCGCCTCGTCGATCACGAGGATTTCGAGGCTGTCGAGCCGCGCGTAGGCGTGCCGGAAATGGTCGAGGAGCCTGCCCGGTGTCGCAACGATCACGTCGACTCCGGCGCGGAACGCGTGCTCCTGCGGCCCCATCGCCACGCCTCCGAACACGGTCGCCGTCTGGATGGGGGTATGCACGGCGAGCTGACGAGCGTGGTCCTCGATCTGCGCGGCGAGCTCGCGCGTCGGGGTGATGATCAGTGCGCGTGTCGCGCGGCGCGGTTTGGGCAGCAGTCGGTGAAGGATCGGCAGCAGGAACGCGGCCGTCTTGCCGCTCCCCGTCGCTGCCGTCGCGAGGAGGTCCCGTCCCTCGAGAGCGGCAGGGATCGCGTCCTTCTGGATCGGCGTCGGTCGCGAGAAACCCATCTCGCGGACGCCCTTTAAGACATCGGGGTGGAGTCCGAAACCGGAAAAGGCCATGGAGTTGACGTCTTTCCGCGGGGCGCTGCCCCGCCATTATCCGGCGCATGTCCAGGGGGAACGGGAGGGGGTCGCCGGCAGACCGCCGTTACCGTCGCGCCGAAGCCGGCGCGGAAGAGTTCGAAGGGTGTCACGTTTCCGCGCGCCGGCGCAACCGGCCTCGGTCAACCGGCCTTACCCTCTGACCCGCCAGCCTCGACGCGCAAGGAGCTCACGCAGGCGTTCGCGATGGTCCCCCTGAATCTCGACGAAGTCGTTTCCGGCGCGGCCGCCGGTGCCGCATGACTTCTTCAGCTCGCGCGCAAGGCCGGCTAGGAATTCGGCGTTCCCGGGAAGCCCGTCGATGACCGTCACGATCTTGCCGGAGCCGCGCTTCTCGACCGAGAGGTTCACCTGGATCCGCTCCGGCACCGGCTCCGGCTTGCGCGGGAGCTTCGAGGAGCACCGGCAGTCCACCTCGGGCCATCCGCACGTGCCGCAGAGCCGGCCGGAGCCGGTCGAGTAAACGATTCGGCGGCGCGCGTCCGTCACCAGAGCCTCCGTTGCCCCCGGGAAGAGTTTTCCGGTCGGGAGCGTTTGGTTGGTTCTCTCATTCTTCTGAGAATATGACCGACATCATGACGGCTCCCTCCGCCTCCGCTCTTCCTGTCCGCGTCCGCGCGGACCGGCGGGGACTTGCCATCGTGGCCCACGTCGACCACGGCAAGACGACGCTCGTCGACGCGTTGTTGAAGCAGTGCGGCACCTTTCGCGCCGGCCAGCAGGTTTCCGAGCTGATCATGGACTCCGGAGACCTCGAGCGCGAGCGGGGGATCACGATCCTCGCGAAGAACACGGCCGTCCGCTATCGCGACACGATCATCAACATCGTCGACACGCCCGGGCACCGGGACTTCGGCTCCGAGGTCGAGCGCATCCTGACGATGGTGGAAGGCGTGCTCCTCCTGGTCGACGCGTCCGAAGGGCCTTTGCCGCAGACCCGTTTCGTGCTGAAAAAGTCGATCGAAGGGGACAAGCGGCCGATCGTTCTCATCAACAAGATCGACCGCGCGGACGCGCGGACCCTCGAAGTGGAGGAGGAGATCCGCGACCTCTTTCTCTCGCTCGCGACGCTCGACCATCACCTCGACTTCCCCGTCCTGTACGGCTCGGGCCGTTTCGGGTTCGCGAGCTTCGATCCGTCGGCGAGCTCCGGCGACCTCCGCCCGCTCTTGGACGCCATTCTCGAGCACATCCCGGCGCCCGCCATCGGAGACGGTCCTTTCAAGATGATCGTGGCAAACACGGAATACTCCGACTACGTGGGCCGCCAGGCGGTCGGGAGGGTCTTCTCCGGAGTCCTCGAGCGGACCGGCGAGCTCGCGGCGGTCCGGCCGGGCGGCGAGATCGTCCAGAGGGGGCGCGCCGGCAAGATCCAGCTCTTTGCGGGGATCGAGAAGGTCGAGGTCGGGGAAGTCTCGGCCGGCGACATCTGCATGATCTCGGGATTGCCCGACATCGAGATCGGCGACACGCTGCTCGATCCGGTGGATCCGGCGCCGCTGCCCGGGATCCGGGTGGACGAGCCGACGCTCTCGATGGAGTTCCGGACGAACGATTCTCCGATGTCCGGCCGCTCTGGAAAGTTCGTCACGGGCCGCCATCTCCGGGAGCGCCTCGAGAAGGAGCTCGAACGAAACGTCGGCGTACGTCTCCAGAAAACCGCGGAGCCGGACGCGTCCCTCGTCCTCGCGCGCGGCGAGCTCTCGCTCTCGATCCTGGCCGAAACGATGCGGCGGGAAGGATACGAGTTCGCCCTCGGCCGTCCTCAGGTCATCCTCCGCACGGGCGAGAACGGCGAGCTCCTGGAACCCTACGAGGAGCTCGTCATCGACTGCGCGGAAGAGTTCACGGGGCCGCTCATCGCCGCGGTGGGCGAGCGCCGGGGAGAGTTGCGCCACATCGGCCGGCACGGCGACCGAACGCGCATCGAGTTCACCGTCCCCTCGCGGGGCCTCCTCGGCTTCCGCCTCGAGTTCCTGTCCCTGACACGGGGGACCGGGCTCTTGAATCACCTCTTCGACGAGTACGGGCCTCACCGCGGTCCGCTTCCCAACCGCAAGCGGGGCGCGATGATCGCAAAGGAGCCGGGAGAGGTCACCGCGTACGCGCTCGACCAGCTCGCCGACCGCGGCACGTTCTTCGTCAAGCCGGGCGAGGCCGTCTACGGCGGCCAGATCGTCGGCGAGCAGGTCAAGGACAACGACCTCGTCGTCCAGCCCTGCCGGCGCAAGCAGCTGACGAACATGCGGGCGTCGACGGCCGACATCGCGGTCCGGCTGAACCAGCCGAGGTTGCTCACGATCGAGCAGGCGATCGAGTGGATCAACGACGACGAGTTGGTCGAGGTGACGCCCTCGGCGATCCGGGTGCGCAAACGGATCCTCGACCACGGCCGGCGGAAGAGCGCCGAAAGCGCCTGAGCCCCGGCAGCAAAAAAAGGGGCGGCCGAATGGCCGCCCCGGTCCTCCGTTTCGCCCCCCCGACTAGGGCCGTCGGGAGCGTTCCTTCCAGCCCTTGATCGACGTCTTTTTGCCGCCCGGCGCGTTCTCAGTCTTCACGGTGTTCTCGGTGCTGTAGAAGATGTTGCCCTGCTGGTCCCTCGACTGGAAGTACACCGGCTCCGACAGGAAGCCGCCCTGCGTCTGGACCTCCGCGCGGTCCGTGCCGCTGTACGGGTTCCCGGTTGCGTACAGAACCCGATACAACCTTGCCGTCCCGGGCGCGAGGCCGCACTTGCCGGCGTTCCCGCAGGCATTGGGACCTGTCACCGTACCGTTCGGGTTGTAGGTCGTGAAGAAGATGACGCCGTTGATGGAGATCGAGTCGGTGATCACGCGCTCGCCCTTGGCGAGCTCGATCATCCAGCCGTTCGCCGGCACCGAAGTGGTGCTCGGGGCGGTCGACGAGGTGATGTCGTAGAGGTCGCTCTCCGTCCGCGTCAGAGTGTTCGCCTTGTCGACCACGTAGTAGAAGCGCTGCTTGAAGTTGAGACTTCCCGGGAAGTTCCTCGACAGGATGTCGTCCCGGTCTCCGGTCCCGAACGCGAGACCCAACGCGGCCTTGCCGTTGACGTTGTAGCCCAGGTAAACCGCCGTCGGCCGGTAGTAGATCGGATAGAAGGGATCGACTGCCGGGGCCACCGGCTGCGGAGCCTGGAAGACGAGGAACGGCTTCGCCGACCCCGCCGAAGGATCGATCTGGGTCTGCCAGCGGCTGCCCGGCGGTGAAGCGCTCATCCTCAGGTCGGAAAGGTCGATCCGCCAGAGCTGACCCTTCTGGTCTCCGAAGTAGACGACGTCGAGCAACCCATCACCGGACGTATCGAGCACGGCCGCTTCGGACGGAATCGAAGCGAAGTAGGTCGGCGAGCATCCCGACCCGGAGTTGATCCCGCAGCTCGAGTTCGCGCGGTAGAGCACGTGACCGGTCTCGACGTCGATGAAGTAGATCCAGTTGCCGCGCCGGTTCAGGCGTTCCCGGTCGAACCCGCCGCCGAAGATCGCGACGTACCGGTCTTCGGTGGTCGGCGAGCTCGTGTCGCAGTTGGCCGTGCAGACCCGGACCCTGCCGAGGCCCGGCTTCGACCAGGTCTCAGCCATGTCTCCGAATCCGGCCCCCGGCGACGGAGCGACGTCGAGGTCGCCGACGTCCGAGATTTCCCACAGGACCGTGGGCCAGTCGCGGGCGCAGGTCGAGTCGCCCGACACGTTCAGACATTTCGGGGCATTGAACGTGGCCGGGACCGGCATGGTGAAGCCGCCGCTGCCGTCCGGGACGAGCTCGTCCGGCTGCGTCAGATCGAGCGCGTAATAGCTTCCCAGCGAAACCGCGGGCGCGGCGCCGGATGTCCCTTCGAACGGCGAGCCTTCCCGCATTCCGCCGACGAGGACGGTGTGCCACATCCGGTTGGCAGGTGTTGGCACGCCGTTGTTCGCGGAATCGATGAAGACGTCGCCCGCGGTCGGGGAGCCATCCACGGACCATTCGTCCCGCTTCGATTGCGCTCCGACGGCATCCTTCAGGGGCTTGAAGAGCTGCATGATCGCCCGCGGCGCATAAGCGAAGAGCTCCGCGCCGGTTCCGAGGTCGAAGCAGTGACCCTGCGTCCCGTCCGGATTCACGCAGAGCGACGGGGTCCGGTCCCAGGCGCCGGCGTCCACGGCGTGGAACAGGCCGTCGTTCGCGCCGAAGAAGAGAACGCGGCGCCGCCGCAGGAACGTGTTTCGGTAGGTCTGGTAGTTGTTCAGGTTCGCTGCGTAGTACGCGAACTCGCTCGGCGGTCCGACCAGAACCGGGCCGGCGTGGAACATGTCCCCGAGCTTCAACTGGAACGAGCTGTTGGGAGGCGTGTACTTCTGTGTGGCGGTCGAGGCGAGCGCGCCCATGACGGCGTCCCGATCTCCCCAGATGAACCGGAGAGAGTCGGTCGCGTCGGTGTCGGTGAGCGCCGGCGAAACCACCGCCGGAGGCGAGGTCTGAGGCCCGAGCAGCGCCTTCAGCGCCGGCCACCAGGTCGCGCTTGTCGAGGCGGTCAGGTCGTGCCGGCCTTCCGGCACGGAGCTCGAAGGGGGAATCGGAAGAGTCGGCACCGGATCGGTGTAGCCCGTCGGCAGCGAGAAGACGATCTTTCGCCCGGGGTAGCGGGTCGTCGCGATCGTCGAGACCGTGTCGTTCGAGCCGTCCGAGTAGGTTCCGTTGGTCTTTGTCGCGTTGGGAGCGAGGATGGCGGAGGAATTCGTCGCTCCCGTCCCGGGCGTCTGCGCCAGGTTCTGGCCCGCGTTCCAGATCAGCGAGGCCGGGTCGTTCGAGGGGGCCGGGAGTGGAACGTTGGCGAACGGATCGTTCTGGTCCTTGATCGTCCGCGTCCCGAGCTGGAGCTTGCCGTTCGCGTCGAGCCTGTAACCATTGACCCGTCCATCCCAGATGGAGCGCGAGCTCGCCGCGTTGAACGTCGCGAGGTACACCATCTGGTCTCCGGCGGCCTGCGCCGTCGAAATCGTCGCCGCGACGAAGCCTTTCTGGCTCTGGAGGACGAACACGGCGATGTCGTTCAATGCCTGGACGAGCTGAGCGGCGGTCGTGACCGGGAAATAGCCGTCGCTGCCGTCGGGGAGGATCGCGCCGCTATTGTGCGCGATGCAGACGCCGGTGTCCGCCGTGGCCGCGGCGCTCGCCCCGAAGCCGATGACGTAGATCGGGATGCCGAGCTGTTTAAAAGTGGTCAGGAACTTGCTGGTCAGGAAGCCGCAGCTATCATTCGTGCAGGCGTTGAACGTGTCATAGATCAGGATGACCGCGCCGTTGCGGCAGCCGGCGTTCGGATCGTCCCCGCGCACGCCGTTCGTGAACCCATCGATCCCCGGTTTGGTGAAGTAGTCGAGGATGTTCTGAAGAGCGTTTTTGATTGGAGCCTGGTTTCCGTTCTTTGCGGTCAGGATCACCGTTCTCTCGACGCTGTCCAGGTTCTGGCTGCCGGCTAGGGCGCCCAAGAGGGTTGGGTCGCAGCCGTCGGCGTACTTGCTCTGCCCGGTCTGTGTGTAGCCCGGGTTGTCCGGGTCGTTGGTCGTGAACGTGCCGGTCGAGGTGTCGTAGTTCTCGATGTACGCCTGAGGCCGCAGCAACCGCTTGACGCAGGGGTAGGAGTCCTTCGCCGGCAGGCACTGACCCGGGTTGTTCGGGTCCGGGATCTGATAGTCGCGGGGGATATTGACCAGCAGATTCCCGTTTTGCTGGAACTCCAGGCCCGAGCAGTTCGCCTGCATAGTGAAGTCGCTCTGGGGCTCGCTCAAGAAGCCGAGCGACCGGCCGGCGATCGAGCCTCCCGTGGAGTTCGTGGCGCCGGTCGCATAAAAGAGCGTCGGGTCCGGCGAGCCGCCCGAGGCCGGGATGGGTGAGCCCATCGCGACGTACGGAACCACGATGGTCCCGGGATTGCTGTGCGGCGTCAACGCCTGCGTCGTCCACGTGTTGCCGGACTTCGTCTGATATTCCTTCGTCACCTGAACGGAGCGAGGCGGGGAGCCTCCGAGCGTGTAAGTGGCGAGCGTCCCATCCGTGAACGCGTCGCCGTACTTGCCGGTCGTTATCCGCACGCGGATCCGCTCGTTGTTCGAGAGGTTGATGCAGGCCATACCGGCCGAGCCGCACGTCGTGCCCGCCGTTCCGGGGTTGGAGCCGAAGAAAGGACCGGTCAGACTGCCCGCATTTCCGCTCGGAAGCGTGAGCACGGGGGACCGGTCGCTGCAGACGGGAACCGTTTTGTTCGTGCACGGGCCCTCGCCGCCGACTCCCCACCTCTCGAGGGTTCCAATCGGTTCTGCCCACGTCTCGGCCGGAAAGTCGGTCGCCACCGGCGCGTAGATCCAGTGCTTTTGGAGGATGCTCGTCTGATTGTTGTTCGGAGGACGGGAGAACGCGGTCAGACCGATGTTGAACTGCGTGTGGTGGTCGGCGACGAACTGGCGAATCACTCGCTTTGCGGCGCCGAGCTTGCTTGAGGCAGAGTCCGCGTCGCCGTCCCAGGTGCTCATGGGCGTATTCAGAAGCACGCTGAGCGACTGCGTCGTAGTCTCCGTGTTGCCGAAGACGACGAGCAGGTTCGGCGGCGTTCCCGAGGCGTCACCGCTCTTCAGCAGGTCCTTGTCGTCGCCGAGGACCGGTTGGACGACGGCCGAAATCACTCCCAGGGCGAGAAGGAAGCAGCGCGCGTGACGGAGCATGGTTTCTCCTCGACTCCTATGGAGTCGGAATGGAAAGCGTCTTCGGATAGATGCCCACGTCGGCATCGATCGTCTTGCTCGCCTGAATGTTGGTCGAGTTCGCGGTCGACGTCAGCGCGTAGACGTTCTCGACGATCTGGCTGGTCCCGTACCCTTTGCCCGAGGACTGGATCTGATCTCCGGGGAGGATCGAGTAACCGAGAAGAACCGGCTGAGAGACGGTCACGGCCATGTCCGGGGTCGTCACCGTCGGGTAGTTGCTGGAAACCCCGACCGGCATGAGTCCGCCGTTGTAGGCGATGGTGTTGTTCAGCATGCCGGTGCCGTACTCGATGCCGGAGTCGGCGGCGTAGAAGATCTTCGAGATCTTCGTCTCGGTGGCGGACAGGGTCTGTTCGATCGAGGCGGTGAACATGAGCGCGACGCCCATGACCGTCAGGATCAAGAGCAGCAGGATCGCGAGGAAGAGCGCGATGCCTCTCTCGCCGCGCCCGCGGTGTTTCGGATGCAAAAGAATTCTCATGGTTTCCACCCCGATCGAGGGCCTCACGAGTAGTTCCTCAGCGAGACCGCAAAAGATTGGAGCCGGCGTCGATAGGGCCGGCCCGTCGCGGTCGAGAAGTTCTTGATCGTCGAATCCAGGATCTGAATGCCCCGCGCGCCCGGCCCGCCGTACACGAAGTCCGGGTCGGTCGACTTGACGACGAGCGAAAGCCAGACCGAGCGGAGCGAAGGAAGGGCGAGCGCGGGGTCCGAGGAGCCGCTTGGGACGGTGGTATCTACGAACCCCGGGACAAATTTCGGATCGGTGGAGCTCAGCGCAAGCGTCGTCGAGACCTCGTTGGCGACGTTGCCGACCCACTCGTCTTTGTTGCTGCCGCTCGTATCGATTTTCGCGGGATCGACCCCCTTGTCGTGAACCGAGGCGTCGGCGCCGTCCACGCCGTAGGCGACCTGGAAGTCCTCCACTTCGTCCACGAGCGGCTGAATATCGTAGTTGCCGGAGCCCGGGTCGAACGTGGCCTCGACCAGCGAGGGATGGGTATCGGCGTTGCTCGCCGAGACGTCCGCCGGGCCCTCATCGACGAAGAATCGGACTTCATCGACCATGCCTCCCGAGAAAGGCTTGTCGATGCTGGGAGCGGTCGAGTTGGATGCGTTCAATTTCTTCGCTCCCGAATCCTGCGGGTTCATGGTGAACGTGAACGTACTGGCGGTCTGCGTGTACCAGGTCCCGCCGGTGTCTACGAGACCGACGATGTACTCCGGGACCAGGTAATCGGTCCCCGAGATGTTCACGACGTCGTTTGCCCCGGCCGCCACGGCGAAAAAGAAGGGACGGGTCCGGCTGATGAGAGAGGGCGCGCTGCCCGGCGCGAAGTTGGACACGCCGCCCGTCGAGGTCGAGTGGATGGTCACCGTGGCGGCGGTCGTCGTCGCGCAGCTGCCCGCGCAGGTGACGTCGCCGGAGGCGAAGTAGTACTTGTCTCCGGACAGGATGCCGCGGACCTCGATGACGTCGGTCCCCTTGCGGGTGAAGTGCGCGATGCCGGAGAGGTCGTTCACGCTGACTCCGCCCGCGCTGTTGTTCTCCACCGGCAGGACGGCGTTGGCGAAAAAGAGGCCGCCGACGCGCGCCTGACGGATCTGCCGGGACAGCTCGTAGATGCCGATCCGCGAGGACTGCTGCGCCTCGGCGACATTGGTCTCCTGCTTGGCCAGCTTGTTTCCGCGGTCGAGCAGCGTGTAGAGGCCGGCCACGACCGTGATCAGCACGGCGAGCGACACGAGCACTTCGATGAGCGTCATCCCGCGTTCGTTCCGCTCAGGCATTTTTCACCCGCAGGTAGAGCGACTGGGTCGTCCGGCGCAGACCCGGCAGCGGGCCGATAGTCGGCTGCACGATCACCGTGATCAGCTTGACGATGTAGGGGTTGGGAGACGCGATGCGGGTCGTCAGGGTCCCGTCGAATTGCTCGATCGTGTAGACCCTCGAGTACGGGAAGCGGAACCAGCCGGCGCCGGGCGACGTGGCCGCGTAGGAGGTCGCTCCCGTGGAAGGCTGGTACCACATCGGGAGATCGTTCTCACAGTACGTTCGGGCGGGGCTGGCGCCCGGAACCGCATCGCAGGCGCCGACGACCGCGAGGGGCGCAGGCGAGACGGCCACGCCCGTCGGAGCCGCTGCGTTCGAGGGCGTCGTGACGTTCAGGCGGGGATCGTTGCGGGGGTAGCCCGAGAGCTCCTCGAGCTTCTCCCGCGCCAGCGTGTTGGCGTTCGTCAGCATATTGGAAGAGGCGTTCGTGCGGATCGCGCCGGTGAAGAGCGGCGCCAGGGCGAGCACGGCGAGCGCGAGGATCGAGAGCGCGACGAGGATCTCGATCAACGTCAACCCCCGCTCACCCGACAGGTTCTCTTTTCTCATCTCCAGATCCATCCGGTCGTCGTGTACCCCGTTCCTTCGACGTACTTGTCGATCCGCAGCTTGCCCGAGAAATCGCTGTCGATCGTGACCCGGAAGAAGTTCTTGGCGCCGAAGTCCGCGTAGTAGATGCCCCGGCCTCCCGATGTCGTGGGGAGCGCGGAGGTCGAGGTGTCCTCCGGCGGAACGATGCCGCCGGCCGGAGTGAACGCGATGCGGCTGGACAGGGTTGCGTTGCCGAGATACTTGTTGAAGGCGGCGGCGTTCGTCAGGTCGTCAGGACTGCCTCCGAACTTCCAGAGCTTGATGTAGTTGCTGAGTGTGACGTCGCCCAACGTCGGCTCGTCGGCGCCCGACTTCACGAACCCGCCGTCCTGCTGGAAGTTGCCGGCGGCCGCGGCCTCGTCGGCGGGAAGCGGATTCGTGTCGTCGTTGGCCCGGTCCTGAAACGTGTAGAGGTGAATCCGCTTGTTGTCGAGACTGATGAGAACGACCACGTTCGCCTGGCGTTTGACCGCCTGGAGACGGGCGGAAGCCAGGACCTGTCGGATGGTGGCGAACGCGCCGAGGTCGTTCGCGCGGCGGATGATCTTTCCCGCGAAGGGGGCTGCGAGCAGCACGAGCACGGCGAGGATGGCGATGACGATCAGGACCTCGATGAGCGTCATGCCCCGCTGGCGCCGGCCCGCGACGCCCGATCGATTTCCGATCACCTCCGGCGACACGTGTCGCGGTACATCTTTCGAAGAAGTCAATTCATCCCCGCCCAGATAGAAAATTTGAGTCCGCACCTTCCTGGGAGCCGACGGACATCTTAGCGAACGCTGTGCCGCCGTCCCGGAGAGCCACTAATCTTTGTGAAGAAGTGAGTTAGTCCGTTCGGTGACACTTCTCACCAGAGGGATTCCGGGGATTTTCGTTACTTTTCGTAACACCGTTTCCGCCGTGTCTCCCGTTTCATCGACACTTCGGCAACGGTTTCGGCGTCGGCCTCGAAGCCGCCTGGAGGATCAGGTTCCTTTCGGAACATACGTCGCGCGGTTCTCGGGACCCTCCCGGACCGTGACTTCCGCGACCCGCGTCCACCCGAGCGCGCCGGACGAGTCGAGGCGCTCGGCGAACCAGCGCGCGATGTTCTCCGCGGACGTGTTGCGCCCGGCGAAGGCGGGGTGCTCGTTGATGTACTTGTAGTCGAGCTCCTTCGCGATCGCCTCGAGAGCGTTCTTGGCGGTCAGAAAGTCGATCGCCAGGTCGTACTGCTGGAGCTTCTCGTTCTCGAGGACGGCTTCCACACGATACGAGTGGCCGTGAAGGGGTTCCGGTCCTCCCGCGTAGTCGATCAGGTTGTGCGCCGCCTCGAACCGCGCGGTGACGGTAACGCGGTACGGCATGGGATGGACTATCCCAGTACGGTCGCTTCGCGCGTGATCGAAAGGATCGCCTGGGCCTCGGGCGGAATCGAGAGCAGCTTTTCGAGCACCTTCTTCGGCGTCGAGGTTTCGCCCGCCGATTGATCCAGGTTCACCTCGAAGGTCAGCCGCCCGCCTTCCGCGTCCTCCTCGAGCGAGATCGCGCGAAGAGCCGGCATCTCTTCGCGCCAGCCGTTGGCGATCGCTTCGGTCGCGCGGCCGACGTGATCGGCCGAGTCGAGGCGCACGACGTAGCGTGCGGACTTGACGGCTCGCGAGAGGGACGGCTCGGTCGAGCCGAGCTCCCGGACCTGGGAGACCGACAGGCCCGGCGGCAGCTTTTCCGAGATCGCGCGGGCCGCGCCGGCTCCAAAGGGCGCGATGCCCTCGACGTCGAAAACTTCGTGGCGGCTCTCGAGGCCGAGCGCGAGCGCCGGCCCCATCGAGAGCTTCATGTGCGGATTGAAGCCTTCCGAGTAACGCGCGGGAAGCCCGGCTGCGCGGATGGCGCGCTCGAGAACGTCCATGGTGTTGCGGTGCGACAGGAACCGCGCGTCGCCCGACTTCTCGAACGTGATCCGGTGGCGGAAGACCTCGTGGACCGGGGTCGCGGAACGCCGCACGGCCGACGGCAGGTCCGGCATTGCCTTCTGGCGGTAAGCGGCGCCCTTCGCGACCTCCCGGTAGGCCGCGGGATCGTCGGCGGAAGACACCGACGCGTCGAGCGTCGGGAGGGTCCCCTGCATCGAGGTCGCGAGCACCGTGTCCTCGCCGTTGCCCGGCACGCCGCAGGCGTAGCAGTGCCCCCACTTGCAGTCCTCGGTGCGCATCTCCTTCTTCGCCTTCACGAGCTCGACTTTGAGAAATCGCTTCGTGATGGAGGCATCGAGCACGTCCCAGGGCAGGACCTCGTCGACGTCGTACGCGCGTAGCCAGGCGGACTTCGGAATCCCCTCCGTCTCGAACGCCCGGTTCCACAGGTCGTAGCGGAAGTGCTCGCTCCAGCCGTCGAACTTCACGCCGGATGCCCAGGCCCTATGGAGGATCCGCGCCACGCGGCGGTCTCCGCGCGAGAGAACGCACTCGATCTCGGCCTCGCGCGGCTCGTGCCACTTCATCTTCGCGCCGCGGACGCGGCGGAAACGTTCCTTGAGATAGCCGAGCTTCTTTTCGAGCAGCTCGACGCCGTCGAACGGCGCCCACTGGAAAGGCGTCCAGGACTTGGGCACGAACGGCCCGACCGAGACGTTGACTTCCTTGCGTCCGTGTTTGCGTCCCTGCGCGAGAATTCCTTCCACGAGCGTGACCAGCTCCTCTAAATCCTCTTTCGTCTCGGTCGGGAGACCGATCATCGTGTAGACCTTGATCAGGTCCCATCCGCGCGCGAAGGCGACGTCGGCGGCCTGGATCATGTCCGCGTTCGTGAAGGTCTTGTTGATGACTCGGCGCAGCCGGTCCGAACCGGTCTCCGGCGCGAACGTGAAGCCGGACTTTCTCACTTCGGAGACGGCGTCGGCGAGGCCGACGGAAAACGCCTCGGCGCGAAGTGACGGAAGCGAGATCGACACGCGCCGGTCGGAGAGCTGCGGGGCGAGACAGCGAACGAGCGGCTCGATCTGTGAGTAATCCGCGGTCGAGAGCGAAAGGAGTCCCACCTCGCTCCACCCCGACTCCGCGATGAACGTCTTCGTCATCGATACGACGTCGTCCAAGTCGAGCTCCCGCACGGGGCGATACCAGTACCCGGCCTGGCAGAAGCGGCAGCCCTGCGTGCAGCCGCGCATCACCTCCAGACCGAGGCGGTCCTGGACGATCTCGACCGAAGGAACCATCGGTCGATCCGGGTAGTACTCGGGTTTCAGGACCGGAACCCACGTGCGCCGCGCGCGCTCCGGCGCGCGGGAGTCGTTCCGGGTGATCGCGAGGACGCGACCGGCCTCGTCGTACGTGACGTCGTAGAGAGAGGGGACGTAGATGCCGTCGAGGGAGGCGAGCCGCGCGAGGAGATCCCGCCGGGCAACGCCGGACCCGCGCGCGTCGGACAACGCGTCGAGAAAACGCGGGAGCGCCTCCTCCGCGTCGCCGACCAAGAAGGCGTCGAAGAAGTCGGCGAGCGGCTCCGGGTTCGCCGTGCAGGGGCCTCCGCCGAGAACGATCGAGTCCGCGTCGCCGCGGTCGCGCTGCCACAGCGGGATTCCGGCGAGGTCGAGCATGTTCGGGATGTTCGAGTAGTTCAGCTCCGACTGGAGAGAGAACCCGACGACGTCGAAGTCCGCCACCGGCGCAAAGGACTCGACCGTGAAAAGAGGGATCTCCCGGTCGCGCATCCGGCTTTCGAGGTCGACCCACGGGGCGTAGGTCCGCTCGCACGCGAACTCGGGGCGGCGGTTGACGATCTCGTAGAGGATCTTCAACCCGGTATGACTCATCCCGATTTCGTACGTATCCGGAAAAGCCAGAGCGACCGTCACCGCGGACGCTCCGAGGTCCTTGCGGACCACGTTGCGCTCCAGGCCGACGTAGCGGCCCGGTTTCTCGACCGTCGGGAGGATGGGATCGAGACGCGGCCGGACGGAGGAGTAGCGCATGGAATCACCGATTCTAACGGGGTCAACGCTGAATCGCTGAATTCAGGTCAGCGCTGAATTCAGTCATTCAGCGTTGACCCCAGGTACCAGGTACTTGAACCCCGTTCCGGTATTGAAGAGCACGATTCGGGACCGGCGGTCCAGCTTTCCGCCGGTGGCCAGGTTCTTCGCCGCGGCCCACGTCGCCGCGCCCTCCGGACAGACGAACAGTCCTTCCGTTTCTCCCATCTCCGACTCGGCAGCGCGCATCTCGTCGTCCGTCACGGCGATGGCCTCGCCCCCGGACTCCCGAAGGATCGCGAGGATGAGGAAGTCGGCGAACGGCTTCGGAACACGCAGCCCCGACGCGTAGGTCGTGGCGTTCTCCCATTTCTCCGCAGTCGCACACCCCTCGGCATACGCCTTCGGGATGGGAGCGCAGCCGGCCGCCTGCACCGCGATCATGCGCGGCCGCTTCGGCCCGATCCACCCGAGCCGCTCCATCTCGGAGAACGCCTTCCACATTCCGATCAGACCCGTGCCTCCTCCCGTCGGATAGATCACGGCGTCGGGCAGCTCCCAGCCGAAGTCCTCCGCGAGCTCGTATCCCATCGTTTTCTTTCCCTCGACGCGGTACGGCTCCTTCAAAGTGGAGACGTCGTGCCACTTCCCCTGCGCGGCCCCCTCCGCGACGAGCTTTCCGCAAGCGTCGATCAGTCCGGGAACGAGCGTCACCCGCGCGCCGTATCGTTCGCACTCGATTCGGAAGAGCTCCGGCGTGTCGTCGGGCAGGAACACGTCGCATTTCATCCCGGCGCGCGCCGCGTAGGCCGCCGCCGCGCCGCCCGCGTTGCCGGCGGAGGGAAGAGCGATGCGCGCGAAGCCGAGCTCCTTCGCCTTCGAGACGGCCGCGGAGAGGCCGCGCGCCTTGAACGAGCCGGTGGGATTCCCCGACTCGTCCTGGATCCACAGGTCGGAGAACCCTTCGCGGGCGCCGAGCCGGCGCGCAGGCGAGAGCGGCGTCCCCCCTTCGCCGAGCGAGACGATGTGGTCCGGCTCCTCGACGGGCATCATCTCGCGCCACCGCCAGATCGACCGCGGCCGATCGGGCGCCGCGTCGCGGTCGAGCGCCCGGTCGTGGTATCGCGCGAAAAGGGGTCCTCCGCAACCCTCGGCCGGGCATACCCCGAAACGGCTGTCGCGCTCGTAGAGCCGCCCGCATTTCGTGCAGGCGAGGTGCGCGAAAAAGGAAAACATCGAAACGCAGTATCCGGCAACGGCTCGCTACAATCGAATCGATGATCCGCGGAAACGAAATGGTCCGGATCGCGGGCGCCGGGCCAGCGGGGCTGTCCTGCGCGATCGCGCTCGCGCAGGTCGGCCGTCCGACCGTGGTGTTCGAAGCGGGGGACGGCACGGCGACCGCCTGCGCCGGCTCGATCGAGCTCCTGGAGAACTGGAGCGAGGAGAACGACGCCCGCCAGGTTTTCGAGGTGCTCGGCCTCGAAGAAGTCTGGGCGGTTGCAGTCGAGGCGGCCGAGCTCTTCGACGGAGAGCTGCGCCGGACGCGTGTCGCGAGCCGGCGCCCGTTCGCGTACCTCGTCCGGCGGGGGGCCGTTGACGGCTCTCTCGACACCATGCTGCTGGCACGCGCCCGCGAGCTCGGCGTCGAGATCCGCTTCGGCGAGCGCAGGGATGTCTCCGACGTCGACGTGCTGGCGACCGGCCCGCCCGCGCCCGATCTCCTCGCGAAACGAATGGTCTTCGCGACCGGCGCGGAGGATCGCGTTCAACTGATGTTCGACCCGGTCCGTACTCCCGGCGGCTTCGCGTGGCTCTTCGTTGCGGACGGCGCCGGCACTCTCGGCTGCCTCGTCGCGCGCGACCGGCGACGTCTGGACCGACACTTCGACGACGTCCTCAATCGCTTTCGAAGAATCTCCGACTTCTCGATTGCGGGGGACCGGACGGCGACCGGCCGCGTGAGCTGCGTCGTCCCCGGTTCTTCGCAGGCCGGCGGCTGCCGCTTCATCGGAGAAGCCGCCGGCTCGCGCGACGTTCTTTTCGGCCTGGGACTCCGGGGGGCGCTCACGGACGGGCTGCTCGCCGCGGAGAGCATCGCGCGCGGAAGATCATTCGACGCCCTCCGGGAGGAGCTCGCGCTGCCGCTCACGCGCGCATCACTGGCGGCCCGATTCCGCTACGAGCGGATGAGCGACGGGGGCGTCGCCCGCGCGCTCGCCCGATGTGGCCGCGGAGATTTCCGCGAGCGGCTGCGACGCTGCTTCCGTCCGAGCTTTGGGAGCGAAGCTGCCGCGATCTTCGCGCGCGCCGCGTGGCGTCCGCCCGAATCGTGCGCGCACCCGCTTCCCGCGCACTGGTGCCGCCGCATCGAGGAGACCTGAGGGAGTGAATCGGCGAACGCGCGGCATGCCCGCCACGCGCGAAGCGGCGCATCAGAATAGCACCAATCGAGAGATCGAAACATGCTTGACGCTCGCGCGAGCAGGCATTCATAATCGCCGCGACCATGGAACTGAACGATCACCTTCGCGAGATGCTGAAGGAGCTCGGACAGGCGATCAACGAATCCATTTCCGGGTCCGGTCGCGTGCACGAGTCGATCCAGCGGATTCGCGACGAGGGCTACAACCTCTACATGGTCCTCGACGCGAAGGTGGGCGTGAACCGCCGCGAGGGCCGGGGCGGCTCCCGGTCGCGGTCTTCCGGCGCGCGGGGAGAGAAAGAGCGGCCCTCCGAGGAGCGCGCCGCGTTCCGGATCAACGTCAAGGACCTGCGGTTTCTCCGATCCCTCGGGATCGATCCCACCCGAAAGGTGCGAAACCGGCGGACGCCGATGGTCCGCGTCTCCCGGATCGCCCGGCGATCCCGGGCTTTGAAGGGCGACTGACGCTTCTCGCGCTGTAGGATCGGCGCGCGGCGCTCCCGGCCGCGCCGCAACACACGTGACGGCACCCAACCTTTCTCCGCACCCGCTCGGCCTCTCGCGCTCGGAGTGGGAGTCCCTCGCGCGCAGCTGGCAGCTTCCGGCGTATCGCGGGAGGCAGATCTTCGATGCGATTCACCGTCGCGGGGCGCGCTCGGCCGCGGAAATCCACGAAGTGCCGCGGGAGCTGCGTGAGCGGCTCGGGTCGGAGATGCCGATCGCACTGCCCTCGATCGTCCGGCGCGAGGCATCCCGTGACGGGAGCGTCAAATACGGCCTCCGGTTGGACGACGGGGCGCTCATCGAAGCGGTTTACATGCCGGGGGACCCCGGCGGCGCCCAGGTCAACGAGTTCGAGGACGCCCGAGCGACGGCGAAGTCTGCCCCCTCACCCCGACCCTCGAGTGCCGGTGCTCTCGGGAGCGCCGGCAGGTTCACGGTGTGCCTCTCGTCGCAGACCGGATGCGCGGTCGACTGCGCGTTCTGCGTCACGGGGCGTCTGGGCGGCGGGCGCAACCTGACCGCCGGAGAGATCGTGGGAGAGCTCTATGCGGTCACGGACGACGTGAACCGGAGCGCCGAGGGCCTGCGCGTCGTCTTCATGGGGATGGGAGAACCCTTCTTGAACCCGGAGGGCGTGACGGGAGCGCTCGAGGTGCTCTTCGAGGTCGTCCCGCCGCGCCGCGTGACCGTGTCGACCTCCGGCATCACGCCGGTGTTCGCCCGATTCGCCTCCCTCGAGAGGCGCCCGAACCTGGCGGTTTCGCTGAATGCTTCGGACGACGAGACGCGCGCCTCGCTGATGCCAATCGACCGGACCTATCCCTTGGACGGTCTCCTTCGCGCGATGCGGGAATGGCCGCTCGAGCCCCGCCGCCGGCTGACCGTCGAGTACGTCCTGATCGCGGGACGCAACGATTCTCCGGACGCCGCGAAGCGGCTGGCGAAACTCCTTACCGGAATCGACGCGAAGGTCAACGTCATTCCGTTGAACGAGGATCCGGTCTACCTGCCCGGCTGGAAAAGGCCAGCCGAGCCCGTGATCGACGGGTTCGCCGCCGCTCTCGCCGCGGCCCGGATTCCCGTGACCGTCCGGAGAAGCCGGGGGCCGGACACCTCCGCGGCATGCGGGCAGTTGAAAGGGAGGACCGAGGATCCGAGATGGCGCGGGGACAGGTCCCGCGGACCTGCACCCGCCACCGCTAAAAAGCGGGGTTCAACCCGGAACCGGTAGGTGCTTTGCGAAGAACTCGGTCCATCGGCGGAGGTACTCCTCGCGAACCACGACCGCGGCCTCGTTCGGATGGTGGCAGTGTCCCGCCCCGGTCGCGCGGAAGACCGCGCTCCCCGGCGGGAGGGCCTCGATCAAGCGCTCGACGAAACGCGGCGGGACGAGACGATCCTCCTCCCCGTAGACGAGCAGGACCGGACAGCGCACGCGCTCGAGCGCCGCGACGGGGTCGGCGTGCTCGAGACCGCCGGCGACGCGCTCAAGCCCGAGGTCCCGCTTGACCCCCGAGAGCGTTCGGGACACCGCCCAGCGCGTCGCGAGCGAGAGGAAAAGCGCCGGGATGCCGGTCGCGGCGGACAGGTAGTGGCGCGCCATCTCGCGCGGATCGGCGAACGGCGACTCGAGCCAGACCGCGCGGACTCCCGTCCGGTTCGCGGCGAGCTCGAGCGCGATGGAGGATCCGGCCGAGCAGGAGTGAATGCCCAGTCGGTGCGGGTCGATGTTCCACCGCTCCCGCGCTGCGGCGATCGCGTTTGCGAGATCGTCTTTCTCGAGGAAGCCGAACGTCATGTACCGCCCGCCGGAGCGGCCGTGTCCGCGCAGGTCCGGAAGCAGCACGTTGTAACCGAGAGCGATCGCGCGGAGGGCATCGTCTTCCCACTCGGAAGCGGCGCCCCCTTTTCCATGGAGGAAGAGGAGCGTGGGCCTGCGCTCCGGGTGGCCGGGCGAAGCGAACGTCGCGACGAGCTCGACCGGATCGAGCACACTCCCCGCGTGTCGAAGCTCCTCCGCGAAGTCGGCCGCGCCGGAAAGCGCGGCGAGCAGCTCTCCGCGCCGGTCCGAGGTCGGTCCGAGGCCGGTTGCCGAGACGAGCCGCGCCGCGAGGCGTCGCGACGCGAGCCAGGACCCCGCGATGAAGAGTGCGGCGCCCGCGGAGACGAAGAAGAAGAAGCGCCGGACAGCGCGGGTCAAGATCGTCCGGCTACCGCAGGCCGTGCGCCGCGCGAACCTTGCGGGCCTTCTTCCCGAAAAGTCCGACCACCTCCACGGGACCTCGGACGTAGGCCTGGCAGGCGAGCCGGATCGGCTTTCCCTTCCAGCGCTTCCGGATGAAGGCGAGAGGCTTGCCGAGCCACCACGTCGCGACCGAAATCCTTTCGCGGCGCGTCGGCTCGGAGAGGTTTTCGCCCCCAGCGAGCGGCAGCACCGCGCAGGTCGTGCACAGACCGTTGCCGCCGCACCACTTCCAGAGACTCGCGTTGGCGTCGAGGGCGGCGTCCCACAGTCGGTATCCGTCCCAGACGTCGATCTCCTCGCCGTTGATCGCGCACCGGACGCGGCGGGGCGGGGGAGTCGCCCTCCCGGGTTCGCTCGCCATGCCCGGATTCTACGGCGCGCGGGGCGAGATCAATGCGTGATCCCACTCTTCGCGATGGAACACGAGCTCGACGCCCGCGCGCTTCTCGCGGGCGCCGAGTGCGACGACAACCCGGGAGGGATCGTCCTTTCGCGGCGTGACGACCGTGATTCCTTTCCAGGAGATCAGGAAGCCGTACTCCCCCGGCGCGACGAGCACGAGCCGAAACCGTCCCCCCTCGTCCGTCACCGACGGCGCCGACCAGCCGACGTCCTTTTCTCGCGGCAGACCCCACACGGTCAAACCGGCGACGGGACGACCCTCTCGATCGACGACGCGGCCTTCGACGATCGCCGGCGGATTCGTCACGCGGCGAATGGCTTCCGCCGTCGGCCGCGGGCGGCTCGCGCAACCGGCTCCGAGAGCGAGCGCGATCACGCCGATCGCCAGCATTCGCCACCTTTTCACCGGTCTATGATCCTTCGAGAGGTGGCGATGGCGGACTCGGAGAATCCGTCGGCCAAGAACACGCGCGAGTCCCAGGCCGACGGCGCGGTGGCGCCGAAGTCCGTCGAATCCGGAAAAGAGACCGAGCCCGGACAGGTTTTCCAAGCGTCGGCGAGCTGGAAAGGGGACGGCTCCGGCACGGGCGCGATCCGGCTGCCCGATGCCGGCCTGACGATCCCGATCGCCGGCTCCCGCGACGCGGGCGAGCCCGCGGCGGCGGCAAACCCGGAAGAGCTCCTCCTGGCCGCCGTCGCGGCCTGCTTCGTGAACACGTGGGCGATCTTTTTGAAGAAGCTCCAGATCGCGTACGCCGAGCCGGCAATCCGCGTGCACGGAACGCTCGGGAAGGACCCGGCGGGCGGATACCGGATGACCGGCGCGGTCATTCACGCGCTCGTGCCGGTCGCTCTCATCGAGGGGGACCGGGCACGCATCGAGAAGACGCTGCAGCTGTCCGAGAAGTACTGCATCATTTCGAAGGTCGCGCGCGCGGCAATGCCCGTCAAGGTCGAGGTCGAAGCCGTCTCGCCCTAAGGCTCCAGTTTCAAGACCACCACCGTCGCGCCGAACCCGCCCCGTTGCGGCGGGGCATCGAAGAAGTCCGCGATCCGCGAGTCGCCGGCGAGCAGCCGGCGGACTTCCGCCCGGCGCATTCCGCGCCCCTTTCCGTGGATCAGCCGGACCTCGCGAAACCCGAGGCGGCGCGCCTCGTCGAGGTAGTCCGAGACGACGTCGCCGATGTCGCGCGGAAGGAACGAGTGCAGATCGAGGGAGTCCTCGATCGGAATCTGCTTCAAGAGCGGACGGCGGTCAGCCGCACCTCAGTCGGCGGTGAGCTTGACGCGCAGGTCATCGGAGCGCTCGCCGCCGACGGCGTCGGGCGGGTCGGGAAGCGAAATCGGAGCGCCGCAGACGCACGAAACGACCAGAGGGGTCGCGCCGGCGGCCCCCGGCAGCTGAAATGCTTTTCCGTCGTTGATCGACCGATCGGCGGACCAGCGGCGCACCGATCCCAGAATCTCGCCCGGACGCATCGTCCAGTTGACCGCGAGGTGGCAGAGGCAGTTGGGGCAATCGGCCCAGTGGTAGTTCATGGGGTCAGGTCTCCATTTGCCACTTTGCCATGCAAAGTGGCAAAGCTCCGTCCGACTGAACGCTGGTTGCGGTGACTCGTGAAGACCCGACCCCACATTTTTTATCCCCGCATTTCCTTGTGCGCCTTCTTGCGCTCGTACATGACGGCGTCGGCCTTCTCGATCGCGTCCTCGATCGTAATCCGGCGCGAGAAGGGGGCGACCCCGACCGACGCGGCGAGAAACCTCGGGTACGCCCGCTCCTTCAGCCGGGGCGCCTGGCGCACTTCCTCGATCTTTTGGGGGAGCAGGTAGAACCGCCGCTTGGCGATCTCTTCGTCCATACCGGGAAGGATCACCAGGAACTCGTCCCCTCCCCATCGAATCAGGAAGTCGGCTCCGCGGATCAACTTCTTGATTCCGGTCGCGATCGTCCAGATCGCCTTGTCCCCCTCGTCGTGACCCTGGGTGTCGTTGATCGTCTTCAGCTCGTCCACGTCCACGAGAACCACGGTACCTCCCGCGGCTTCCCGGTCGAGGCTCGGTCGGATCTCGTCGAAAAAGTGCCGGTTGTAGACCTCGGTCAGCGGATCGATCAGAGCAAGCCGCTTGCGACGCCGGGTGTCGTCGAGCGCCCGCGCGTGGATGACCGACAGCCGCGCTTCCGTCTCCTCCATCGCCCAGATGATGAGCCCGATGCCGAAGAGCATCTCGAGAAAGAGGTCGTAGAAGCCGGCATAGAGAAGAAACGAATCGTGCTGTCCCGGTCCGACGGCGAGGGCGGAGAAGACCGCGTAGGTCGCCTGGAAGGCGACGGTCATGACCGCGAGGAGCGCCGCGAATCGTTTTCCGATACCGGATGAGCGGCCGGCGCCGATCAAAACCGCGATCGCGGACCAGGCGATCGCGAGCAGCCCGGCGTGGACCGCGTAGAAAAGCACGCTCTGACCGCTCCAGAACACCACGGCGAGAGAAATGGGCAGGGCGACGACGGCGGCGACGGTGAGCGGACGCGCGAGCGGCGCGTTGCGGTCCATCCGCCGCGCCGCCACGATGAGCGCGACGATGAAAAGGGTCTTCCAGTACTGAAAGAGGAAGTTCTCGAAGGGAAGACCTCGGCCGGAGAGGAGTAGGAGCGAAGCGAGCGAGAGGGAAAGGAACACGAACGCCACTCCCGCCGCGTTCAGCGCCCGGTTGCCCTTCCCGCGCGAGAGATAGAGAAAGATCGCGGCGAGGAGAGCAGCCCCGACCGTGTGGAGGAGCTGGCCCAGGAAAAAGATGTTCATGTATTGCTCTCAAGGGTAGAGACTTGCGCGCCGCCGGTCAACGGGCGCCACGATCGCGACCTCCGTTTCGACCTCGGCGCTGATCCCCGCTCGCGAACGCGACGATCGTTCGTCATTGTGAAGCGAGGTCCTCGACGGAATCGCCGCGCGCCGTGCTACCCTTTCCGAAAAGCCTTGCAAGCCTTCGAAAAAGCGCCTCCGGACGTCCAGGAAATCCTTTCCAAGCCGATCAAGGAGCTGGGGCTCAAGCTCGAGGGTTCTCCGCTCGAGCGCTCGATCCAGAGGCTCTACCGGGAGCTCGAGCGGAAAGGGATCCGCAGGTTCCGGCCGCTCTGCTATCTCACGGACGAGTGGGGATGCCCGTCCGGAGAGCCGGTCATAGGAATCCCTTTCTACCTCGCGAACCCGAAGCTCGCGCGGCTCGAGAAGGAAATGAACGATCTCGAGGACGAGCGCGAGATCATGATGTATCTCCGGCACGAAGCTGGACACGCGTTCAACTACGCGTATCGCCTCTACGAGACGCCGGAGTGGCGCGCCCTCTTCGGCCCGTTCCGCCGGCCGTATCGCGAGAGCTACCGGCCGGTCCCTTTCTCGAAGCGCTACGTCCGCCACATCGACGGGTGGTACGCGCAGAAGCACCCGGACGAGGACTTCGCCGAGACCTTTGCGGTGTGGCTCACCCCGCGGTCCAACTGGCGCAAGAAGTATCGCGGCTGGGGTGCTCTGGCGAAGCTGAAGTACGCCGATCGCATGGCGCGCAAGTTCGGCGACGCCGAGCCGGTCCGTTCGAAGGGACGGACCGACATCACCGTCGAGGAGATGGAGACCACGGTCGCCGACTTCTACGGCAAGGCGCTCACCGAGCCGCTCTCTGCCGAGGAGCTGCCGCTCGAGGCCGACCTGAACGACATCTTCAAAGCATCGCGCCGGCGGAAGAGGGGCGTTCGCCCGGCGGTCGATCTCCTCCGTGAGAACCACAAGGCGATGGTGGACAAGCTCACTTACTGGACCGGGGTTCAGCGGCCGCTCGTCAAGGGCCTGGTCCAGGCGATCGAATCGAAGGTCGGCGAGCTCGGTCTGCGAGCAGAGGTGAAGTACGAGAAGGAGCACCTGACGGAGGTCACCGTGTACGCGACGGCCCTCGCGATGAACTACCTGACGCGCGGAAAGTTCGTGCAGCCCTGACCGGATGAGCTCCGAGAAGTTCAAGGTCGCGGTTCTCTACGACGTCTGGGAGGAGACGGAGCCGGCACCAGAGCCTGCTTCCGCGAAGCCGGTCCGCGGCAAACGGCGGAAAAAGAAGCAGGAAAAGCCGGATCGCGAGGAGATCTTCGAGGCTCTCGGAAAGCTCGGCCATGAACCGTTCTACCAGGTCTTGGACGGCGCGGAGAAGACCCTCATCGCGCTCGCGCGCCTCGATGTCGACCTCGTTTTCAACCTCACCGAGTCGTACGCCGGCGACGACACGATGGACATGAACATCGCCGCCTACCTGGAGCTGCTCGGTTGCCGCTACACCGGCGCCGGCCCCCATGCGCTCTACCTCGCACAGGACAAGGCTCTCGCGAAAAAGATTTTCGCGTTCCATGGAATCAAGACTCCATATTTCGCGACCTCCTATCGCGGCAAGCTGGACCACTCGCACGACATCTCCTTCCCGCTGATCGTGAAGCCCACTTCCGAAGATGGCTCGATCGGCATCGACGCCGGCTCGGTCGTCGAGAGCATCAAGGAGCTGATGGAGCGCATTCACTACATCCAGCAGGAGTTCGATTCGCCGGCCCTGATCGAGGAGTACATCGAAGGACGTGAGATCTACGCCGCGATCATCGGCAACGAGAATCCGGAAGTCCTGCCGATGGTCGAGCTCGATCTCTCGAAGCTTCCGAAAGGAACGCCGAAGATCGCCGGCAAGGAAGTCAAGTGGGACAAGGAGACCGAGGCGTACAAGATGACGAAGTCGGCTCCCGCCGAGGATCTCGAAGAGTCGACGATCAAACGACTTTCGGAGACGGCGCTCTCCGTGTACCAGGCTCTGAAGCTGCGCGACTACGGGCGGGTCGACATGCGGCTGACGAAGAAGGGAGAAGTGTTCGTCATCGAGGCGAACCCGAACCCCTGGCTCGCCTCCACCGCGGAGTTCGCCATGGCTGCGAAGAAGGCGGGTCGCAGCTACACCGACCTGATTCGCGAAATCGTCGATCTGGCCCGGGCGAGGTACACCGGCTGAGTCCCGGTCGAAGTCCAAAGTAAACTTCGCCAGAAGAGGGCCAGCGATGCAAAGAAAGACTTTCCTTGCGGTACTCGCGACGCTCGCGATCGTCTCGCCCGGTTTCGCGCGGGAGGTCGCCGGGGTCACGCTTCCCGACACGACGACTGTCGAGGGCAAGACCTTAAGGTTGAACGGCATGGGGCTGCGGACGAAGGTCGTGTTCAAGGTCTACGTGGCCGGGCTGTATCTCGAGACCCCGTCGAAGGACGCCGACGCCGTGATCTCTTCCGACCAGGTCAAACAGATGCAGCTCTCGCTCCTGCGGGCGCTCGACCACTCGAAGATCACCGAAGCGATCACCGAAGGCTTCGAGAAGAACTCGAAGAGCCAGCTCGCCGGCTTGAAAGCGCGCCTCGACCGGCTGAACTCGATGATTCCGAACGTCGAGAAGGGCGATCGGATTACGCTCACCTACGTCCCGGGCAAGGGAACGGTCGTCTCGGCGAAGAACGTCGAGAAGGGCGTCATCGAGGGGAAAGACTTCGCCGACGCGCTCTTCGCGGTGTGGCTCGGCCCGAGCCCGGTCCAGGCCGACCTGAAGAAAGGGCTGCTCGGCGGCTGACCGCGGGATCGAAGCTAGGCCGCGGCGTTCTCCGGTTTCGGACCGATTCCGAGCTTTCGGCGGAAACGGTCGAAGCCGACCGAAAGAAAGACGAGCTCGATCCAGATTCGCGACATCAAGGAAACTTTTTCGACTCCTCCGGAGAGGATCGTGGTGACGGCGGCGCGCATCCTGTCGAACGGCTCCTTGGAGCAGAACGCCTCGAAGAAGACCGGATCGTAGAAGGCGTACACGAAGCGTCGGAAGCGCGCCACCAGGCGGCGGGCCTCCCTGCTGTAGGGCTCGAGGTCGGCGGCGCGGACGGCTCCGCGGGTCTCGATCGCGCGGTCGATCCGCTTCGCCACGCGCTCTCCCATGGCCATCGCGAGGAACACGCCGGTCGAGAAAACCGGATCGAGAAAAGTCGCCGCGTCCCCGACCAGCGCCCATCCATCGCCGGCGGCGCGCGCGGAGGAGGTCGAGTAGTCCGAGATCCCGAAGACCCGGCTCGTCCGTCTGGATCCGGCCAGGAGCTCGGTCGTGCGTGCCGATCGGGCGAGGAGCCAGTCGAAGCGATCTTCGACCGAGGCATTCTCTCCGGCGCCGCTTCGGGCCAACGAGGGCTCGAATACTGCGCCGACGCTGCACGTCTTGTCGGAAAACGGAATGATCCAGTACCAGACGCCTCGGTCGATCGGCAGCAGGATGTCGCCCGGCCGGTGGTCCTGCGGCCAGCGGAATCCCTCGTAGTGCGCGAAGAGCGCGGCGCGCTTCAAGCGTTTGTCGAAGCGCCGGGTGCCGAGCTGACGCGAGAGCAGAGCGTCCTGCCCCGACGCATCGACGACGACCCGCGCCCGGATCTCGAGGTCGGCGCCGCTCCGGCGGCGGGCGACGACCCCGACTGCCCGGTCGTTCTCGAAGAGAACCCGGAGAACGGCGGTCTCCTCGCGGACTTCCGCCCCGGCCTCCGCGGCGTGGGAGAGCAGGAGCTGGTCGAAGTCCGCGCGCTTGACCTGGTAAGCGGAGGGGTGCCTGTCGTCGATCCCCGTCGAGAAGTCGACCGGCCGGATGCCGCCCGTCTCTTCGTTCCAGAAGTACGCCCCGCGCTTCTGCTGAAAGCCGGCCGCGCGGACCTTCTCCGCCACGCCCAGACGGTCGAAGATTGGAAGGTTGTAGGGAAGAAGGGACTCCCCGACGTGGAAACGCGGGAACTTCTCACGCTCGAGCAAAACGACCTTGCGGCCCGCTCGCGCGAGCAGCGTGGCCACCGTCGAGCCGCCGGGGCCTCCTCCGATCACGACCGCGTCGTAAGGCTGCGACATCGTTCCCATTCTCTCAAAGAGAGAAGCTAAGCTCACCTGGAGCCGGAGCGAACATCTTGTCCCCTCCCGTCATCGAATTTCGCGACGTCCGCAAGTCGTTCGGAGACGGCCGTTCGGTGCTCGACGGACTCTCCCTGACGGTGGGCGTTGGGGAGACGCTCGCGCTCGTCGGTCCCTCGGGGTGCGGGAAGACGACGGCGTTGAAGCTCGTCAATCGCCTGCTCGATCACGACTCGGGAGAGGTTCTCGTGTTCGGCCGCGATGTCCGGGGCGAGGACCCGATCGCGCTGCGCCGGCGGCTCGGGTACGTCATCCAGGAGGCGGGCCTCTTCCCTCACTGGAGCGTGAGGAAGAACGTCGAAGCCGTACCCCGCTTGATCGGCTGGAAGGAAACCCAGAGACGCGCGCGGTCGGAAGAGCTCCTCGGGCTCGTCGGGCTTCCCGCAGCGGAGTTCGGGGAGCGGCGGCCGCGAGAGCTGTCCGGCGGACAGCGGCAGCGGGTGGGTGTCGCGCGCGCGCTCGCCGCCGACCCGCCGGTTCTGCTGATGGACGAGCCTTTCGGCGCGCTGGATCCGATCGCCCGGCGCTCGATGCAGAAGGAATTCCTGGACTGGAAGCGGAGGCTTCACAAGGCCGTCCTCCTGGTCACGCACGATCTGCGCGAAGCGTTCCGGCTCGGCGACCGCGTCGCGATCGTCGATCGCGGCCGGGCGCGGCAGACCGGCACCGCGCGGGAGATCCTCGCCGCGCCGGCGGACGACTTCGTGCGCGAGTTCGTTTCCGACGAGCTGCCGGGGGCGGCCCCCTGAGCGATTTCTCCGCGTACTTCTGGGAACGGCGGGCGGAAATCGTGGCCCTGACGGGAGAGCACGTCGTCCTGGTGCTCATCTCGACGGCCCTCGCCGTGGCCATCGGCGTTCCGCTCGGGGTCGCGCTGACGCGGCGCCCTCGTCTCGCGCGTCCGATCCTCGGCTTCGCAAACGTCGTCCAGACGATTCCGAGCCTCGCTCTCTTCGGGTTTTTGATCCCGATGCCGCTCATCGGCGGGATCGGCGCGCGCACCGCGATTGCCGCGCTCGTCGTCTACGCGCTCCTCCCGATCCTTCGAAACACGCACGTCGGGATTTCCTCGGTGGACCCCGCGGTCATCGAATCGGCGATCGGGCTCGGCATGACGCCGCGGCAGCGCCTCCGGCTCGTCGAGCTGCCGCTCGCGCTGCCGGTTGTTCTCGCCGGGGTCCGGATCGCGACCGTGGTGTCAATCGGGCTCGCGACCATCGCGGCTGCAATCGGAGCGGGGGGACTCGGGGTCCTAATCTACCGCGGCGTCGCGATCGTCGATCACCGGTTGATCCTCGCGGGAGCGGTTCCGGCCGCGCTCCTCGCCCTCGCCGCGGACGGCCTGCTGGGGTTCCTCGAGCGGCGGATGCAGCCTTGAGAGGGTCAGGTCTCCACTTGCCACATTGGGGGTCAGGTTGCCACATGCCTGCTAGGGTGATTTTACCGAGCGCCTGAGGAACTCGCGCGCGACGTCCTCCGGACGGCGCTTGTCCTGGTCGACTGACGCATTCATTTTTCGCATCATCGCCGCGTCGATCGTTCCAGCGAGTGACTCGAAGAACGCCCGGACCGCCGGCCGCTTCCAGACTTCCGCGCCCAGCACGAACGCCGCCTCGTACGGCGGGAAGTACCGCCGGTCGTCCTGGAGCACGACCCCTCCGATCGCGTCGATCAGGCCGTCGGTCGAGTTGCCTGCCACGAGGTCGACTTTGCGGCTGGCGAGCGCCTGGTAGAGAAGTCCCAGGTCCATCTGCGCCGGCCGCTGCGAGAAGCGCAGGCCGTACGTCTTCGCGAGCCCCGGAAAGCCGTCCTCGCGCTCGAGAAACTCGTATCCGAACCCCGGCCGGATCTCGGGGTGCGCCGCCAGGTCCGAGATCTTCGAGATGTGCAAACGCGCCGCGTCCTCGCGGCGCATGACGAGCGCGAACGTATTCTCAAAACCGAGCGGCGGCGACCAGACGAGGTTCCAGCGTTTCCGGTATTCCTTCGCGACCTCGGCGCGGACGAGCTCCGGTTCCGAGACCGGTTTTCGGGCGAGGATCGCAGTGAACGCGGTCCCGGTGTATTCGGGATAGAGGCCGAGCTCGCCGGCCTTCAACGCCTGGTGGCAGACGAACGTGCCGCCCAGATTCAGCCTGCGGTCGACGCGCACGCCACGGGCCTCGAGACCCTGGGCGGCGATCTCGCCCAGGATGACCTGCTCGGAGAAGTTCTTCGACCCGATACGGAGCGGCCGCTCGCCTTCTCCGCGGCAGGCGCTCGCGAGTGCCAGGAGTACGGCGAGAGATCCGCGTCTCTTCACGTCTTACGGCGAGTTCCGGTCTGGCGGGTATGTGGCAGCCTGGCCCTCGATGTGGCAAGTGGAGACCTGACCCCAATGTGGCAGCCTGGCCCCCAACCTGACCCCATCAGTTCTCAATGAGTCGGAAGGTCGGGACCACGTCCCGGCCGAGGACGCTCCTCAGGACGGTCGCGTGAAGAACCTCGTCGGAGAGGATCCGGCCTGCCGATGCGGAGAGCGCGCGGTCCTGGAACTTGTCGACGACGGTCAGGTAGGCGCGCGCCGCGCCGACCTCGAGCTGGAACGCGAGCTCGAGCACGTCCTTCTCGTTCGCGAGGGGAACCCCGAAGACGTACTCCTTCTTCGGCTCGACCGGGCTTCCGCCCTTGCGCTTGACGGCGTCGACGATCAGGTCGCGGTGGATCTCGTGGCTGCCCTGGAACGCGAGCCCGACCTCTTTCGCTTTTGCGGAGAGGAGACCGCTCTTCCCCGCGAGGCCGTACGCCCAGATCGCTTCGTGCTCGAGTGCGAGAGCCGTGTTCAGGAGGGTAATGTCGTCCCCCGCGGCACCGCCTTCTTTGGGAGAGAGCGCGATCAGGGGACGGCCGGCGGCGGCGAGACCGAGCGCCAGCCCGGTCTGGGCAGCGGCGCGAAAAAAGTCGCGGCGCGGTTGGTGAATCATTCGACCCTCCTCGTGAGCCGGGAGCCTACTGCACGGTCGCAAAAAATCCCCGGCCCGGCGCGCGGCCGGACCGGGGAGCCGAAAGACAGGGAGTTACTGCGCGCCGAAGTGCGTGATCTGCGGCGCCGCGTCGTGGCGGTGATCGAAGCCCGAGTGCGGCGTCGCGAGCCACGGGAACGCCGGGTTGTACGGCTTGTCCGGTCCATCCACCCCGTCGCCCAGCTGGTTGTTCGGCGCGTGGTTGAACGCGGGAACGAGGACGCCCGCCAGGACCTGGAGCTCGATGTCCACCACGTCATCGTATGGACGCCGTCCGTTGGGGAAGCCCGCCAGATCGCCGCCGAGGACCCCCATGCGGTTGGCGAGCGAGGGCGGCGTCGGGAAGACGGCGACGTTCAGACGGAGCTGGTCGGAGATGACCTCTCCGGGACGGCGCGTCAATCCGTCGACGCCGAGCACGACCGCGAGGAGGTCGTTGCGCGGCATGGGCGGCGAATCGATGTTGAAGAGGGCCTTCAGGATCTTCGGAACTTCCGGGTCGAGAATCGAAGCCGCAAACTGAGCGTCGTCCTTCGGATAGGAGGCGTTGAAGAGGTCTTTCTGGCCGAGCGGGATGACGACCTCGTTGACGAGCGGCACGCCGAGGCGCGAGACCTGCACCCAGGCGCCGGAGTCCGTGGGCTTCTCGCCGCTGTCGGAAAGGACGCGGGTCTGCAGCCGCCACGTCGAGGACCACATGCTGATGATCGCGTTGGGGTCGGAAGTCAGAGTCGGCAGCGTGTGGTTCTTCGTGAGCTGATAGATGGGGACCGAGATCGCGATCGTATGCGTGTTGAACCCGGCGAGGTCGTTCTTGCCCCCGCCCGCGTTGCCGGGCAGCGTGCCGGGCCGGAAGTTGATCAGGTCGAAGATCATTCCGAGGTCCGCGTAGAAGCCGTCGGCGCGCGGTCCGGCGAACACCTTCGTGTCCTGGTCGACCGTGTAGACCGTGCTCGCGATGTTGGAGCCCTTGCCATAGCCGGAGCCCGCAGGATCACCCGGGAACGACTTCGGGCCGACATTGTTGGGCGCCTCAATCAGGTCTTCTCCGAGGACGGTTTTCGAGGCCGCGCTCTGGTTGGGAGAGGGGCCCAGGATCTTCTCGACCTTGTACGTGTAGTAGACGTTCAGGTTCGTGTCGGTCGGGGAGCTCACGGGGCCGGTGTTCTGGAGCCACGTGTTCGGGTTGCGCACGTTGCGGTGGAAGGTGACGCGATAGACGACGTCCTCGATCGCGTCGCCGTCCCAGTCCACGTTGAACTCGTAGCGGATGTCCTCGCCGAAATGCGAGAAGTTCGGTCCTCCGGCGGGCTCTTCCAGAGGGATCCAGTTGCCGATCATCACAACCCGTCCGCCGTCTACGGGATCCAGAAAGAAATAGACGTCCGTGTTGTCCGCCTCGGGGTCCGCACTGATGAGCGGCGCTTCGCGGTGGCTCGAGGCCCGGGCGGCCGGGGGGGCGAGCAGGGTGGCGAGAGAGAAAGCGAGCGCGGCGGTCCAGACCGTACCGCTCCGTGACAGACGCCAGAGCTTCTTCATCGGGTTCCTCCTTCGTTACGTGGTCGAATACGGATGGCGGGCGTCGCTTGGATTTCCGCTTCGCGCGAAAAGAGTATCCTTCGGCCCCCTCGCTCGGAAAGACGTTCCATGAATCCGCGTGCAGAGCCGGCAGACACCGATCGGAGCGACCGGGTGCTCGTCGCCGCGATGGAAGCGCGCGACGCCGATGCGCTCGCGCGCCTCTACGACCGTCATGCGGCGCGGCTCCTCGGTGTCGCCCACCGGATCCTCGGCGAAACCGGCGAGGCCGAGGAGGTCGTCCAGGAAGTCTTTCTCTACGCGTGGAGGGCGTCGTCGTCCTTCGACCCCCTCCGCGGCTCCGTGCTGGCCTGGTTGATCATCGCGACCCGCAGCCGCGCCATCGATCGTCTGAGAACGAGGCGGCCGATGGCCTCGGGCGCCGCGGACGGCCGTGATCCGCTGGCGCACGCCCCCGCGCGGGACGACGTCGAAGCGGGCTCTGCGGCGCGCGAGTGGGAGACGATCTGCCGCGCCGCAATCGGGGACCTCCCCGCCGACCAGAGGCGCGCCCTCGAGCTCGCCTACTTCGACGGACTCACCCACCAGGAAATCGCAGGGCGGACGGCCACCCCGCTCGGCACCGTCAAGACGCGGATCCGCCTGGGTTTGATGAAACTCCGCGAACGCATGCGGCCGTACTGGGAAGAGAGAGATGCATAGCGAGAGACACGAGGAGCTCGTCTCCCTCGCCGCCCTCGGCCTCCCTCTGGAGGACGACGCGGCCGAATACGCCCGGTTAGTCGAGGACCGCTGCTCGACCTGCGAAGGCCTCCTGCCCGAGCTGCGTCTCGCGGCCTCGAGCCTGGCGGCGGCCGTGCCTCCGCGCCGGCCGCGTCCGTCTCTGCGCGATGACCTTCTCGCGTCGCTCGGTCCGGCCCGTCGCCCGGCGTCTCGCCCGTCCCGATCCGCCGCCTGGACGTTCGCCGCCGCCGCGGCGTTCCTCTTCGTGATGATCGCGCTCGACGACGCGCGCCTGCGCCGGCAGCGCGAAGAACTTCGCGCGCGCAACTCGGAGCTCGCCTCTGCCGTCGAAACCAGCCGGTCGGAGCTCGCGCGGCGCGATCTACGGACGCGGGTGCTGGAGAGCGATGACGTGCGCCTGCTGTTCCTGGGCGGGAAGGGACCGCAGCCGAACGCGCGGGCGAAAGTCTTCTGGAGCGAAAGGGCGAAGCGCGGAGTCTTGGTCGCCGGCAACCTCGCGCCTCTCCCGGCCGACCGGCAATATCAGCTCTGGGTCTTTGTCGACGGAAAGCCCGTGGACGCGGGCGTCTTCGACGCGGATCCGTCCGGCCGCGCCCTCTTCGAGTCGAAGAACCTGGCGGCAATCTCGACCGCCGAGAACTTCGCGGTCACCGTCGAGCCCCGGGGGGGTCTACCGCAGCCGTCTGGTCCGATCGTGCTCGTCGGGACGCCGTCGGGATAGACGACCTCGAAAGCAACGCCGCTCCGATTTCTCGGAGCGGCGTGTTCTGGTCGGTCCAGCCAGTTTGTGCGAAAGGCGCGGTCCGACGACCTGACGTACGAGCAAAGTCCATGCCCGGATTCACCGCAACGCAGCGAGGGACCTCTTTGTTCGGAAAAACGGAGGGATTCCTCGGCCTTGCAGGCCTGGGAAAGACGGGCGTATTCCCCGAAATGTTACTTGGGGTTACAGGTGCTCTTCAAAAAACCGGACGATCGCCTGGTTCCGGAAGGTGAGCGCGTCGGTACCGTGGAAGCCGTGCTTTTCTCTCGGCTGGATCTGGAGTTCGTACGGCTTTCGCGCCCGGGCGAGCGCATCGACGAACGCGAGGGTGTTCTGGAGATGGACGTTGTCGTCCGACGCGCCGTGGATCAGAAGTAGTGGCGCGCGAAGATCCTTCGCTTTCGTCAGCGGCGCCGAGCGCTCGTAGCCGTCCGGGTTCTCCGCCGGCGTGCGCATGTAACGTTCGGTGTAGATCGTGTCGTAGAACCTCCAGTGGGTCACCGGAGCGCCGGCGACTCCGCACTTCCAGACCTCGGGAGCGTTCGTGAGCGCGAAGAGCGTCATGTACCCGCCGTATGACCAGCCCCAGATCCCGATCCGGGATCCGTCCACGTAGGGAAGCGTCTTCAGGTAGCGGACCCCGGCGAGCTGGTCGGCGAGCTCGCGGCGGCCCATGTCGCGGAAGACCGGGGCTTCCCAGGCGTGACCGCGTCCGGCCGCGCCGCGATTGTCGAGGCTCCATACGAGGAACCCCCGGCTCGCGAGCAGATGATCGAGGAGGGTCGTCGCTCCCCATGCGTCGCGGACGACCTGCGAATGCGGACCGCCGTAAACGAAGACGACGACCGGGTATTTTCGAGACGGATCGAAGTCTGCCGGCTTGACGAGCCTCGCTTCGAGAAGCGCGCCGTCGTCGGCGCGCACGTTGGCTTCTTCGGTCGTCGCGAGCTCGTACTCGTCGAGGCGGCTGTCCGGCCGGTCTACGGCGCGGATTTCCCGGCCCGCAGGGTCCATCAGCGAGAGCACGGGTGGCTGCGCGACGGTCGAGAACGTATCGAGGAGGAAGCGGCCGTCGGGGGAAAGCTCCGGCGAGTGCTGCCCGCGCGACGAAGTCAGCCTCGAGAAGCCGGTTCCATCGAGAGACACTCGGTAGATCTGCCGGCGGCGGACGTTCTCTTCGGTCGCCGTGAAGTAGACGAGCCCCCGAACCTCGTCCACGCCGGCGATCTTATCCACGAGCCAGTCCCCGCGGGTGATCTGCGCGGGCTCACCCCCCGCGCTCCTCCCGACGAAGAGGTGCGCGTATCCGGTGCGCTCCGACTTCCAGACGTAGCGGCCGTCGCGCAGGAAACGGGGGGGATCGGCGACGTTCACCCAGTCGGGAGCCTGCTCGACGAAGAGCGTCTTCGAGGTCCCCCCGGCGAGAGTGAAGAGACGAACTTCCTCACGGTTCTGCGCGCGGTTCAGAACGCGGTAACACGCCGATCTCGAATCGGTCGTCCAGGAAAAAGCGGGAACGACGTAACCGTCGCCGTCGAGCGCAACCGCGCCGCGCTCGACTCCATCGACATCCACGACGTGAAAGGAAGCCCTCGGATTCTTCTGGCCGGCCTTGGGATAGGGTTGCCACTCGACGGTCGCGGGAACGGCGAGATAGTTCACGAGCGGATACCGAGCGATCGGCGCGTCGTCCAGGCGGAGATAAGCGATCGAGCGTCCGTCCGGCGACCACTCGTAGCCGCGGCCGTCGCGGCTCGCGAGCTCCTCTTCGTACACCCAGTCGAGCCGACCGTTCGAAATCTGCTCGCCGCCGTCTCTCGTCAGCCGGGTCTCCCGGCGGCCGTCGAGCTCGATCACGAAGAGGTCGTTCTTTCGAACGAACGCGATTCGCTTGCCGTCCGGGGAGAAGGAGGGGAACTCTTCCTTGTCCCGATCGCTTGTCAACCGCTTGATCGAGTTCGCGACGGCATCGTAGAGCCAGAGGTCGTCGCCGCCGCTGACGAGGACGGCGCGTCCGTCGGGCGACCAGCGATAGCCTTCGAGCGAAGCGGTCTCCGGCTTCCCCTTCTTTTCGGGCGCCGGCTCTTCGGGGAGCGCGAGCGCAGGGGTCGAGACCACCATCCTCTTCTTTCCGCCGGCGGTCTCCTCGACCCAGAGCTCCGAGACCTCGGCGTCGCCCGAGCCTTTCCGGACGACGTAGGAGAACCGCGATCCGCCGACGAGCCACGTGACGCCGGCGGCCGGACGTCCGGCCAACGGAGGCTCGGCGACGGTGTCTTCGATCGACAGCTTTCTCTTCTCCGCGAGGCCTCGCGCGGGGACGAGGCACAGGGCCGCCGCCGCCAGACCGGCGGCGACGCGGAGACGGGCTCCCGAAGACACCTATTCGAGCCGCTTGATGACGTGCCAGCCGTACGGGCTCTTCACCGGGTCGTACTCGGCGATGCCGATCTCGCCCCGAGCGAGCGAAAAACCGACCTCGCCGAACGCGGGGACCATCCGGTCGCGCGAGAACTCTCCTTCGCCGGGAGTAACGCCGGAGTTCGCGAGCGCGTAGATGCCGGGGGCGCGGTCGTCGGTATAGGTGCGCACCAGGGAATCGAAGTCCTCCCCTTTCTTCGCGCGGCCGAAGATCTGGTGCGCGAGCGCGCGCGCTTCGTCCTGCGTTCGCGTGATGTTCTTGCCCGGGACCTTGCCCGTAAAGGAAATGAGGATGTGCTGGAGCTTGATGTGCTCGGCGACCGGCGCCGGCGGCGGAGCCGGAACGGGAGTCGATGCGGCCGCGACGATCGGAGAAGAAGTCGCGGGGGCGGGGGTGGGAGTGGAAGCGGAGCTCTTGCACGCGGCCGTCGTCAGAAGAAATCCCAGGGCCGCGGCGGCAGCCGCGGTGGAGCGGTTCGTTCTCATCGGCACCTCCGCTGCGATTCTATTCGTGCGTGCACAATAGGGCAGTGACCGCTCTCCTTTTCGCGCTCTTCCTCGCCCGCCCCGCTCGTTCACACGCCGTGGCGAGCACGCCGCGGCCGCGCCCCGCGAACGCATCGGCGGCGCTCGGGCTCGCCGTCAATCTTCCCGAGTCCGCCTCGGCTGCGGACCGACAGAAGGCGATCGAGCAGGTGCGGCGCGCCGGAGTCTCGCTCTTCGCCCTCGAGGTCTCCTGGCCGGCCGCCGAGCCTCGGCCGCGCCGCTATGACGTCGCCTCGGTCACGCGGGCTGCCCGATTGCTCCGTCAGTCGGGAGCGGTCCTTCATCTCGACCTTCCGCTCGTCAACGGCCGCGAGCGCGAAGTCCCCGCCGATCTCGCCCAAGTCTCTTTCGACGATCCGAAGCTGACCGTCCGGCTCGGAAAGCTCCTGGACGCTCTCCTTCCGGCTCTCGCCGATTTCTCGACGCTCTCGCTCGGCAACGAGGCGGACTCGTATTTCGCCGACAAGCCGGACGAGCTCCGGAAATTCGTACGCCTTTTCGACGGCGCCGTCGATTTTCTGAGAAAGAAATCTCCGCGCCTCCTGGTGGGGGTCACAACCGCCGCGCCCACCGACACTCAAGCCCCCGCCGTCGAAGCGGAGCTCCATCGGAAGAGCCCGGCGCTCTTCTACGTCTACGCGCCGTTTGCGCCCGCCGCGCCGTTTACCCACCGCTCTCCGGAAACGATCGATCGCGACTGGAACGCAATCCTCCGGGGCGCCGCGGGCCGGCCGGTCGGGTTCACCGAGGTGAGCTTTTCCTCCGCGCCGGAAAACGGCTCGACCCCGGAAAAGCAGGCGGACTTCGTCCGGCGGATGCGGCGGCTCGCCGCGGCAACCGAGCGGTCGCGTCTCCTCTTCGCGCGATACGTTCCGTGGCGCGATCCCGATCCGCACGACTCCGGGGGGTTGCCCCCTCTCCCGGCGGCAGGAGGGGGCGGGGGAGAGGGCCCGCGCCGAACGGCGTTCTTCGCCAATCGCGGCCTCGTCCAGGCCGATGGAAGACCGAAGCCGGCGTGGCGCGAGTGGACGAAGTCGGCGTCGGCCATCCCGTAGAATCGCCGCCCATGACGCGGCCGCCTGTCACGCTGGACCGCTTCATTCTCGAGGGACAGCAGGAGCATCCGGCGTCGACCGGCGAGTTGTCGCTGCTCCTCATGCGGCTCGGCGTCGCGGGCAAGCGCATCGCGCGCGAGCTCGCCATCGCCGACATCCAGCACACGCACGGCTCAGCCGGCACCGCGAACGTCTCCGGCGAAGAGCAGAAGAAGCTCGACGTCCGCGCGAACGACATTCTCGTCGAGACGTTCGACTACGGCGGCCTCGTGAGCTTCGTCGCGTCCGAAGAGCTGGAGGAGCCTCACGTCTATCGCGGACGCGCCGACGGCGCACGGTACGCGGTGCTGTTCGATCCGATGGACGGCTCCTCCAACATCGACGTCGACGGCACTCTCGGGACGATTTTCTCGATCCGGCCCCGCGGCGGCGGGACCGAGGCCGACCTGCTCCGGCCCGGCACCGAGCAGGTCGCAGCGGGCTACATCCTTTTCGGGCCGGCCGTCCTCTTCGTCTACACCAGCGGAAAAGGAACGCACGTCTTCTCGCTTGATCCAGCGATCGGGGAGTTCGTGCTCGTCCGCCGGCGTCTCGAGATGCCGAAGCGGGGGCGGGGATATGCGGTGAACGAAGGCCGTCGGGCGGGATGGGCGGAGGCCGATCGGGCGTTCGTCGAGCACCTGAAGGAGCCGGACGAAGCGAGCGGCCGCCCCTATTCGACCCGTTACTCCGGCTCGATGGTCGGCGACGTCCACCGGATCCTGATCAAAGGCGGGATCTACCTCTATCCCGCGGACGCTTCATCCGGAAAGCCTTCGGGGAAGATCCGGCTGCTGTACGAGTCCCATCCGCTCGCGTTCGTCGTCGAGCAGGCGGGGGGCCGCGCTTCGACCGGAAAGGAGAGGGTGCTCGAGCTCGCGCCGCGCAAGCTCCACGAGAGGATTCCGGTTGCGATCGGAAGCGTCTTCGAGGTCGATCTTTACGAACGATTTGTCCGAATGTCGCAGCGATGATCCGGCACGGAGCGTGCATTTCCACGTGAGCGAGGAGGATCCATGCCCGACAGCAAGAATGGAATCGTCTCGGGCGGGGGCACGTCCATCGGAGGTTCCGACCCCGCCGACAGCGGAGTCGTGTTCGGGGGCGGCAGCCAGCTCTCCTCGAAGGAAGACCACACGATGCAGAGCTACACCGTCGTCAAGGGCGACTCGCTCTCGAAGATCGCGCAGCACGTTTACGGCAAGGCGAGTCTCTGGGAGAAGATCTACGAAGAGAATCGGGATCACATCAAGGATCCCGACCTGATTTTTCCGGGGCAGGTTCTTCGGCTCCCCGAGATTTGACCGGAGGGAAGATGGAAGGGACTCCGGATTCTGCTCGCGCTCCGAAAAACTACACGTTGAACTTGAACAGGATGACGTCGCCGTCCGCGACGAGGTAGTCCTTCCCCTCCTGCCGCAGCAGGCCGCGCTCGCGAGCCCCCGCCATCGAACCGGCGCCGACCAGGTCGTCGAAAGAGACGGTCTCCGCCTTGATGAAACCGTGTTCGAAGTCGGAGTGGATGACGCCCGCGGCCGCAGGGGCGGCGTCTCCCGCGTGGAAGGTCCAGGCGCGCGCCTCCTTCTCGCTGGCGGTGAAGAAAGTGCGCAACCCGAGGAGGTGATACACGGCCCGGATCAGCCGGTCGACCCCGGATTCGGCGACGCCCAACCCGGCGAGATAATCCGCGGCTTCGTCGTCGGGAAGCTCGGCGAGCTGCGCTTCGATCTCGGCGGAGACGACGACCGCCTCCGTGCCGACGTGGGTCTCGGCGTAATGGCGCACCGCCGCCACGCGGGGGAGCTCGTCGGCGCTCGCGAGCTCGTCCTCCCCGACGTTCACCGCGAAGATCATCGGCCGGGAGGTCAGGAGGAAGAGCCGCCGGGCGATCTCCTTTTCCTCCGGGTCGAGCACGAGGGTGAGCGCGCGCTTCCCGGAATCGAGATGCTTCTCGAGCTTCCCGGCAACCGCCAGGAGAGCCTTCGCCTGCCGGTCGCCGCCCCGCGCCGTCTTTTCCGCCTTCTCCTTCGACCGACCGGCCGTCTCCAGATCGGCGAGAACCAGCTCCGTCTTGATCGTCTCGATGTCACCTAGAGGGTCAAGGGCGCCGGCGACGTGCACGACGTCGCGGCTTTCGAAGCACCGCACGACCTCCACGATCGCGTCGACTTCGCGGATGTGCTGGAGGAACCGGTTTCCGAGCCCTTCCCCCTTCGACGCTCCCTTGACGAGCCCCGCGATGTCGACGAACTCGATCGTCGTCGGGATGATGCGCGTCGTCCGCGAGATCCTCGCGAGGGTCTCGAGCCGGGCATCGGGCACGGTGACGACCCCGACGTTCGGCTCGATCGTGCAGAACGGGTAGTTCGCCGCTTCCGCTTTTCGCGTGCGCGTCAGGGCGTTGAAGAGTGTGGACTTGCCCACGTTCGGAAGCCCGACGATTCCGGCGCGAAGCATCGCGGCAGTCTAACGGTCGCGGTCGCGTCCCCTACCCCGCTGATCACGCAAATAACGTGAGCATATGCAGTAACTTGGGGAACTGATTTTTCCGGCTCGGACTGGAATAGGGGCGCGCACCCGGCCGTTCTTTCATTGCTCCCGGCATCGACAAGACGCTAGGATTGCTGCCGGAATCCCCCGGTCATTCTGTCGAAGAAAGGACCACGATAACCGTGACTGTCACAGCCCGGCTGATGCGTCTCCTTCTCGTCGCCCCCGCTCTCGCGGTCCTTTCGCTCCTTCCCGCACGCGGGACGTCCGCGACCGCCTTCGGCAGCCTTTCCGCCCTGATCGGAGAGTCCGGAAAGCTCCGGGCGATCTTCTCGCTCCCCGGTGACCTCCCGGCCGGGAAGCTGACCGCGGCTTCCAGCGAACCCGGCGTCTATCCGCTTTCGCCGGACGGAACGGACACGACCGTGGGGAATCTCTCCCTGGTCGTGATGAAGCCGTTTTCCGCGAAGGTCAACGGCCGCATCGGCTCCTATCGGATCGGCAACTGGCCGTACGAAGGGCGCGAGCCGCGCAGCCCGATCTATGCGACCCCGAAGGGCTTCATCGAGGTCACCCACGAGACCTTCGGCACGAGCGTCTCGGAGCACTTCAAGCTGGGCGACTTCGTGACGAAGGATCAGCGCGACGTCTGGCCGAAATACGTTGTGCTCGACCGCCGTCTCTTGGACAAGCTCGAGCTCACGATCGAAGAGCTCCACGCAATGGGATATCCCGTGAAGGGTTTGACGATCATGAGCGGATTCCGCACGCCCCAGTACAACGAGCAGGGGATCGGGCCGGGCGGACGGTCGGCCGTGTCGCGCCACCAGTATGGGGACGCAGCGGACGTCTATCCCGACGACGATCACGACGGTCGCTTGGACGACTTGAACCACGACGGTCGGGTCGATCTGAAGGATGCGGCGATCCTCGCGTCGGCTGCGGACGCCGTCGAGCACAAAGACCCGGACCTCGTCGGCGGGATCGGGATCTATCCGGCCACTTCTTCTCACGGCCCGTTCGTCCACATCGACGCTCGCGGCACGAAGGCGCGCTGGAACGGATAAAGCCGAGTCTCGAGTCCGAAGGAGCCCGGCGAGACCCGGGCTTTTTCATTTTGGACTTCTGGAAACGGCGGCTGTCGGAAGAGAATGGCCGCGCTTTGGCCTCCGGAATCGAGCGGATCGACAAAGAGACCGGTCTTCTTCGCGCGGTCTCGCGCTGGCAGATCGTTGCCCTCTCCGTCAACGACGTCATCGGGAGCGGCGTTTACCTGATCCTCCCGGTGGCGACGGCGGAGCTGCTGGGCCCGGCGAGCATCTGGGCCATCCTCGCGGCGGGTTTCGCCGTGCTCCTCCTCGTGCTCTGTTTCGCGGAGGCTTCGAGCCTCTTTGACCGGCCGGGAGGCGCGATCGTCTACACGCGCGCCGCGTTCGGGGACTTCGTCGGCTTCGAGGTCGGCTGGATGACGTGGATCGCGCGCATCTCCTCGATCGCCGGCCTCTCCGTCTTTTTCGCTCGGGCGGTCGGCTACCTCTGGCCCGGCGCTCGCGGGGGAATCGGGCAGGCCACGACGGTCGTCCTGCCTCTCCTCGTGCTCACGTGGATCAACGTGCGCGGCGTGAAGTCGGGGGCGCGGACCGCCGTCATCCTCGCGTGGGGGAAGGTCCTGCCGCTCGTGCTCTTCGTCGCGGTAGGACTCTTCTGGGTCAACTGGAGCCGCGTGTTCCCGGTCCCGATGCCTGCACGCGGGAACTTCATGAAAGCCGCGCTCCTCGTCCTCTTCGCCTACGCCGGCTTCGAGAACACGCCCGCTCCCGCCGGCGAGTTCCTCAATCCGAAGCGGGACGTGCCGTTCGCGCTGATCACGCAGATCGCCATCGTGACCGCGATTTACACGACGGTCCAGCTGGTCGCGATCGGGACCATTGCGAACCTCGGTTCTTCACCCACTCCCCTGGCCGATGCCGCCGCCGTGATGATGGGTCCGGTCGGCGGTTTCCTCCTGACGCTCGGCGCGGTTCTCTCGGTCCTCGGCACCAACAACAACACGGTGCTCGCCGGCCCCCGCTATCTCTACGCGCTCGCGGAGACTGGCAGGCTCCCTGGAGTCTTCGCGAGGATCCACCCGCGCTACCGCACGCCGCACGTCGCGATCCTGACCCAGACCGGCGTTGCCCTCCTTCTCATCATCCTCGATTGGTCGATCAACCTTCTGTTCCCGGCGAAGAGCTCCCTCGGGCTCGCGGAGCGCCTCGCGATGCTCTCTGCGATCGCGCGACTCGCGACCTACATCGGCACGGCGGCCGCCGTCCCCGTGCTGCGGCGTAAGATGCCGGCGACTGCCCGGACGATCCGACTGCCGGGCGGTCTGACCATCCCGATCGCGGCGCTCGCCTTCTGCCTCCTGTTCCTCTTCGCCGCGGAGAGAAAGAGCTGGATCGCCGCGGGCATCGCGCTCGCGATCGGCGGCGCGATCTACGCCGCCAGACGCGGAAAAGAGCCTCCGGAGGCGCGGACTGCGGCGTGAATCTTCGCGGCGGTCGCTTGCCGGCCCCCGCGGCCTGTGCTAAGAACGCCACTCTTCCAGCATGAGATGAGCGCCCGGCGCATAAGAGCGATCCTCCTTCCAGGCGCACTGATCTTCGGCGCCGCGGTCGTCGGTGTCGCGCTGCAGAATCCGCGGCCGGCGGCGTCGCCTTCCCCCCCATCCGTCGTGGCTCTCAAAGCCGCGCGGGTCTTCGACGGTCGCTCGGACCGGATGATCGAAAGCGGCGTGGTGATCATCGAAGGCTCGCGCATTCGCGACGTCGGATCGGGCCTGCCGATCCCGCGAGAAGCGACCGCGCTCGACCTGGGAGACGCGACGCTGCTCGCCGGCTTCATCGACTGCCACACGCACGTGACGCAGGAGCCGTCGGAGAACTGGTTCGTCGACTTCTACGAGAATCTGCGCCGCTCCGTTGCCGAGAAGACGCTCTTCGCCGCCGGCTACGCGCGCAAGACTCTGGAGTCGGGTTTCACCACGATTCGCGACGTCGGCTCGAGCGACTCGATCGACGTCGGCCTTCGCAACGCGATCAACCGCGGGCTCGTGCCCGGGCCCCGCATCGTCGCGGCGCGCAACGCGATCGGGGCCACGGGCGGACACTGCGACCAGACGGGGTTCCCGGTCGGCACCTTTGGAGCCGAGCGCGGCCCGGAGAAAGGGATCGTTCACGGCCCGGCCGAGGCGCGAGAGGCAGTGCGGCTGAACGTGAAGTACGGCGCCGACGTCATCAAGACTTGCGCTTCGGGGGGAGTCCTCTCCCTCGCCGACGACGTCGCCGCGCCGCAGCTGACGGACGAGGAGCTCGCGGCGATCGTCGACGAGGCCCATCGGCTGGGACGAAAGGCGGCAGCGCACGCCCATGGAGATCTCGCGGCGCGAGCGGCCGTCAAAGCGGGGATCGATTCGATCGAGCACGGCACTTTTCTGACCGACGAAACGCTCGCACTGATGAAGGCGAAGGGCACGTACCTCGTCCCGACTCTCCTCGCCGGCGAATGGACCGGCGGAAAGGCGGACAAGTTTCCCCCGGAGATCGCAGCGAAGGCCCGCGCCGCCCTGGCCGCGCGATCCGACATGTTCCGGCGCGCGTTGAAGAGCGGAGTCCGGATCGCGTTCGGCACCGACTCCGGTGTTTCTCCGCACGGCATCAACGCCCAGGAATTCGGCCTGCTCGTCGGTCTCGGAATGGCTCCGGCCGCGGCCCTTCGCGCCGCGGGACCCGCGGCGGCCGACCTGCTTGGACTCGGCAAGCTGATCGGAACGCTCGAGAAGGGCAAGGAAGCGGACATCGTCGCCGTGCCGGGAGATCCGCTGAAGGACATCCACGCGACCGAGCGGGTCTTCTTCGTGATGAAGGCGGGTCGGATCTTCCGCTACGCTCCGCGCTGACCGCTCGGAGGCCCTTTTTCGTCCCGCGAGGCCCGCGATTCGGCGGCCCTCGCCCTCGCCATTGCTGAGGTGACCGCCGGCGAGCTCCCTTTCGTTCGAAACCCTTCGAGCTCCCTTTCGTTCGAAACCCTTTTTGTACCGGGCTTCGGGGGCATGTTCCTTGCAGCAGTCCGGCGGACGGTTGGAGGGGTCAGCGGACCTACTCGTATCCCCGAAAAGGAAAGCGAAGGAAGGAAGGGAAGGATGAACCGGGTGCGATTCCCAGTCGCCGCGATCGCTCTCATCTTGTGTTCGCTCGGCGCTCTCGCGCAGGTGCCGGGTGTCGTGACCACGGTCGACGCGAGCTCGACCGCCGTCTCTATCTTCCCCGACAAGGAGGCGGTCTTCTTCACCGCGGGACCGACGAACTCTGCATGCGCGTTCACCCAGTTCGTGTCCGACGGGCGGTACTACTTCCAGGTCACCGACCTCTCCGGAAGGCGACTGCTATCTTCCGATCCGGTCGCCGAGCGCGTCGTGACGGTCCACAACGGCGTGCTCTCCTCTTACGATGGAACGACGCATTCGACGGAGGCGCAGGGACCCTGCGGCGCGCTCGCCGTCGGCGTTGCGCCGTTCCGGGACGCGGGGAATCTCGTGGCGTCGTATCTCCTCTGGCTGACGCCGGTCTCCCGTTTCGAAGGGGACGCGACGCAGATCGATCCGGTGTGCGGGACCGGCTGCTTCCACGGCTTCCGGCCTGAGTTCTCGTTGACGACCAGCTTCCGCGTGGAGGACAAGCGTTTCTGCGAGGACACGTTCTGCGTCTCCGGCGCCAAGTTCGAGGACCGCAACGGAAACGGCCTGCGCGACTCGGGCGAGCCGGGATTGCCGGGCGTGGAGATCCACGCATCCGACGTCGACGACGCGAGCCGCGCTCCGCTTCGGGGTTTGACCGGCGCCGACGGCTCCTTCCAGGTGTGTGGTCTCGAGCACGCACGGGACTTCCGCATCGTCGAGACGGTGCCGTTCGGCTATCAGCAGACGGCGCCGAATGACCGGCGCATCTCGCGTCGCCTGATTGCCCTCGACCACGGCTACTTCGTCGAGGGGTGCGACGAGAACTTCTCCGGCCTGATTTTCGGCAACCAGCTCATCCCCAACGCGATCGGCGGCATCAAGTTCGAGGACCTGAACGCCAACGGCGTCCGGGACCCGGGCGAGCCCGGACTGGCCGGCTTCCTCATCACTTTGACGTCTACCGCGGCCGGCGGTCCTGCTCCGCAGACCGTGGCGACCGACGCGAACGGTAATTTCCTGTTCACCAACGTCGCGCCGGGCGGCTACACGCTCTCGGAAACGCAGCGGCAGGGCTTCTCCCTGACCGTGCCCGCCGCCAACTCGATTCCCGTCACGCTCGCCTCGGGGGGCAGCTCGATCGACAACACGTTCGGCAACTTTCGCGGAGTCCTGACCGGAACGATCACCGGAACCAAGTTCCTCGACGTCAACGGAAACGGAGTCCTCGACGCTGGCGAGCCCGGCCTGGCTGGCGTCACGATCACCCGCACGGCCTCGATCAACGACCCGACGGGGGCCAACCTCTCGGTTGTGACGGACGCAGACGGCAACTTCACGTTCGCAGCAGTTCCGTTCGGCACGTTCACGCTGACGGAGACGGTCCCGACCGGTTTCGCCCAGACCGCTCCCCCTTCACCGGGGACGATCTCGGCGACGATCAACTTTGCACAGCGGACCTCGTCGGGGAATCTTTTCGGAAACCGCGCTTTGGGCGCGATGGTCAGCGGAGTGAAGTTCAACGATCTGAACGGAAACGGCGTTCGCGACGCGGACGAGCTGGGGCTCCCGGGTGTCACGATCCGGCTGACCGACGCCGCGGGCACGGTTCGCACGACGACGACCGACGCGTCCGGCAACTTCGCCTTCACGGGAATTCCGGCCGGGACCTACACGGTGGCCGAGGTCCTCCCGACGGGCTTCCATCAGACCGCGCCGGCCGCTCCGGGGACGTTCTCCGCTACGGTGACGGAGACGACCGGAGTCTCGGGACTTCTCTTCGGGAACCAGGCGAACCCGTCCGGGACCGGCACGATCACCGGCCGCAAGATTCTCGACCTGAACGGCAACGGCATTCTGGACGGGAATGACCGAGGCTTCGAAGGCATCGTGTTCGAGCTGCGCGATACGACCGGCAACCTGGTTGCGTCGACGACCTCGAACGCGAACGGGGACTTCACGTTCACGAACATCCCGGCAGGGACCTACGTCCTCTCCGAGATCCTGCCGACGAACTTCTTCCAAACGTTCCCCGGGTCGCAGGGCTTTCCCGGAACTTACACGATCACCCTTACACCGGGGCAGACGGCGAGCGGCTTCCTGTTCCTGAACAAATGTTGAGAGCGCATCCGCGCGGAGGCTTGAAGATGAGGAAAGTGAAATCGGGGATCCTGACAACGGCGGTTGCGCTCCTGCTGGTCACGGGAGCTGCGTCGGCACAAACGTACACTGACGTGAGCGACCGGGTGGTCCCATCGTCGGATCTCGCCGGCGAGTGGTACATCGGTCCGCACGTCGGCTACGTGTTCATCGGCGACAGCGACTTCCGGTGCAATTGCAATCTGGACCAGACCAACTACCTCTTCTACGGCGGGAGGCTCGGCACTTTCGTCACGAACCACTTCGCGCTCGAGCTGACCGCGCAGTATTTCGACTCGAGGCCCAAGTACTGGGAGGCGACGCTCGGAGCAATGTTCGACTTCACCCCCCGCGTGCCCGGGTGGAACACGTACCTCGGGGTGGGCGGCGGCATCTCTCGGGAAAAGCTGTTCTCCGGGGGAGACAGCGTCCCGATCGCCTATCTTGCGTTCGGTTCGGAGTACCGGTTCAGCCGGGCGGTCGGCCTGAGACTCGAAGCGAAGGGCGTCTACGACTTCAAGAAGACCCTCCACGACCGGTTCGGCGATTTCGAGCAGGACAGCCGGATCGACGTGGAGCCGAACATCGGCCTTCTCTTCCACTTCGGAGGCCATGCGGCGCCGACCGTCATCGCGCCGCCGCCGGCGCCGCCCCCGCCGCCGCCTCCTCCGGCTCCGCCCGAGACTCCGCCCGCCCCGATGCCGCCGCCGGCTCCGCCCGTGGTCGCCCCGCCGCCTCCGCCGGCCCCTACGACGGACACGATCGACTTCGATCGGGGCAGCGCGCGGGTCACCAACATCGCAAAGGCGCGTCTCGACGCCGTGGCGCTCCGTCTGCGCGAGAACCCGCGTGCGGCTGTCGTCATCACCGGATATCCGGACACCGGGACCGCGGCTTCGCGCCGCGAATCCCTGGCCCGCCAGCGCGCGGAGAACGCCAAGGCGTATCTCGTGGATCGCCACGCGATCGACGCGTCGCGAATCACCACGGAAGTGAACACAACGGACACGTCGAACTTCGGCAAGGCGGTGATCGTGACGACGTTCAACCCGTAAGGTCTTCTGCCGCACTCTTCCAGCCCCTCCCGCGGGAGGGGCTTTTTTAGGGTCAACGCTGAATCACTGAATTCGGGTCAGCGCTGAATCGCTGAATCGCTGCATCGCGGACTGCTTGTGACAAGAAGAGATCAGGGAATGAGATAAGAGTGTCGGTCTTGTCCAGGGGTCGCTGATGTCGCGCCCACAGCGTCTGGAGTTTTCGGGCGCGGTGTATCACGTCATCGCGCGAGGCAACGAGCAGCGTGAGGTCTTTCGAGACGACTCAGATCGGAAGATCTACCTTCGACGGCTCGCTCACTACCGCGATCGATTCCGCTTTCGTCTCTATGCCTATTGCCTCATGACGAATCATGTCCACCTCGCAGTCGAGACCGGACCGGTTCCGTTGTCGCGGATCGTGTTGGCGCTACATGGTTCATACGCTCAAAAGTTCAACCAGCGCCACCAACGGGTAGGGCATCTCTTTCAAGGGCGCTACAAGGCCTTACTCGTTCAGAAGACCTCTTACCTGCTCGCCCTCGTCCGTTACATTCACGAGAATCCCGTGAAGGCCGGAATCGTGCGCGAGCCGCGGCTTTACCGCTGGTCAAGCGATCGCTTCTATCGGGGAGAGCGTCCGCCTGAGTGGCTCGATACGCACGGACTTTCCGAGTTACTTGGTGCCGACTCTGGCCGAGAGGCTCGCCGATATCGGGAGTTCATGAGCTGCGAGCAACCGGAGTCATATGAGGACCTCAACGCGGTAGCGCGCGTCGTGAAGGGGGATGAGAGGTTCGCGCGGATCGCGTTCGAGAGAGCAGCCGAACCGGAGCGCCCACGAACTTGGAGCGTCGAACGGCTGGCGCGAGTGGTGGCGGGTAGAGCAGGTGTCGATATCGAGGAGATGAGAGGTCGTGCCTTTTCAACGGAGCGGGCGCAGGCGAGAGCGATGATCGGTTATGTCGCTCGGAGAATCGGCCGTATCCCTCTCACCAAAGTCGCAGAGTTCTGCCATCGGGACGGAACGACTCTCGTCAGAGATTTTCGAAGGTTCGAGGCGGAACTTGCAGCGCGATGCGAGCTTCGCAAGGAACTCGCCGCTATTCTTCGCGAGCTCAGCAGGTCCTGAATTCAGCGATTCAGCGCTGACCCGAATTCAGCGATTCAGCGCTGACCCCTGCTAGAGTCTCCCGGACGCTTAAACGCGACCCGTGAGCGGTAAGCCGTCGGAACGAGGAGTGATCTCATGATTCGAAGCGTTCTTGCCATCTCCTGCTTCTTTCTTCTCGCCGCGGCGCCGGTGAAACGGCCCGCGAAAGCCGGGTCCGCCGCGATGAAGAGCGCCGCGACGGCAAAGGACCTCGCGAAATTCTTCGACGAAGAGTGGGAGTGGGGCCTCAGGGAATTCCCCGAGCGGGCGACGACCCTCGGCGATCCCCGCTACAACGACCGTCTGACCGACCTTTCGCAGGAGGCGATCGATCGGCGCCACCAGCACTCGAAGGATGCCCTCGCGCGCTTGAAGAAGATCGACCCCGAGGCGCTCTCCGAGGACGACCGCCTCTCCTACGACCTCTTCGGAAGAGAGCTCGAGCGGTCGATCGAAGGGGCTCGTTTTCCAACGGAGCTCATGCCGATCAACCAGCAGGACGGCATCCACAAGGACTTCGCAATCCTGTCGACCGTCACCCAGTTCCGGACGGTCAAGGACTACCGCGACTATCTCGCCCGGCTCTCCGCCTTTCCGAAACAGGTCGATCAGACGATCGCCCTGATGGAGCGCGGGAAACAGAAGGGATGGGTGCTGCCGGCGGTTCCGCTGCGCGACGTCCCGGACGCGATCCGCGCGCAGATCTTCCCGGACCCGGAGAAGAGCGCCCATTGGAAGCCCTTCGTGAAATTCCCTGAGAGCGTCTCCGAAGCAGACCGCGAAGCCCTTCGGATCGAGGGGCGGCGGCGGATCGCCAACGAAGTCTTCCCCGCTTATCTGAAGCTCTACACCTACTTCACTCGCGACTACCTGCCCGCGGCCCGCAAGGACATCGCCGCTTCGTCGCTGCCCGACGGCGAGGCGTACTACGCGTACGCGATCCGCTTCCACACGACCACGGATCGGACCGCGAAAGAGATCCACGAGACCGGCCTGGCCGAGGTCGCGCGGATCCGCAAACAGATGGAGGAGATCATCCGGCAGGTGAAGTTCAAGGGGAACTTCGACGCCTTCGTGAAGTTCCTCCGGACGGACCCGCGCTTCTACTACAAGACGGCGACGGATCTCCTCCAGGGATATCGCGACATCTGCAAACGGATCGACCCCGAGCTGATCCGGTTCTTCGGCACGCTGCCCCGCACTCCCTACGGGGTCATCCCGACGCCCGACTTCGAGGCGCCGACGTCCACGACCGCTTACTACCGCCCCGGGTCGCCCGAGGCGCCGCGTCCCGGCTACTTCGTCGCGAACACGTACAGGCTCGAGACCCGGCCGAAGTACGAGATGGAGGCCTTGACGATCCACGAGGCGGTTCCTGGCCATCACCTTCAGATCGCCCTCGCGCAGGAGCTCGCGGGCGTTCCGAAGTTCCGCCGGCACGAAGGCTTTACGGCCTTCGTCGAGGGATGGGGCCTCTACGCGGAGAGCCTCGGCGACGAGATGGGCTTCTACACGGATCCGTACTCGAAGTTCGGTCAGCTCACCTATGAGATGTGGCGGGCGGCGCGGCTCGTCGTCGATACCGGCATGCACGAGTTCAAATGGGACCGGCAGCGGGCGATCGACTACATGAGGGCGAACACCGCGAAGACCGAGCATGACATCACCGTTGAGGTCGATCGATACATCGTGTGGCCCGGGCAGGCACTTGCGTACAAGACGGGGGAGCTTAAGTTCAAAGAGCTCCGCGCGCGGGCGAAGCGCGACTTGGGTGAGCGGTTCGACGTCCGCAGGTTCCACGACGCGGTGCTCTCGGCCGGCGCCCTGCCGCTCGACGTCCTCGAAAAAAGGATCGATTCGTGGATTGCCCGCGAGAAGACCGCCGGGGAAGGTCCGAAGGCCAGGGTAGAGAGTCCTAAGTAATCCACCGGCTTGGCTTAGGCGGCGGCCGGCGTTCTGTCTGACCGGTCGGATAAGTCGGCCGGGTTTTCCTTCTCAAAACAAGAGGTTTAGACTCTCCACGAATGGAGCAACTTCAGAATTTCCTGCCTCCCGAACGGACCAAGGTTCACGTGGGCTTCCACGTCAACGGAGAGCCGGTCGAGGTTGCGTTCGCGCCGCACAAGACGCTTCTGGAGGTGCTCCGGGAAGACCTGGCGCTGACCGGCACGAAGCACGGCTGCGAGCTCGGGGAGTGCGGCACGTGCGCGGTCCTCGTGGATGGGAGGCCGGTTCTCTCCTGCCTCTATCTCGGCCTCGAGTGTGCAGGCAGACGGATCGACACGGTCGAGGGGATGGCGTCGGCCGCCGCTCTGCATCCTCTCCAGAAGGCGTTCGCCGACCTGGGAGCGGCGCAATGCGGGTACTGCACGCCGGGGATCCTCCTGACGGCGAAGGCTCTGCTCGACGCGAACGCGAATCCCACCGGAGACGAGATCAAGGAAGCGCTCGCGGGGAACCTCTGCCGGTGCACCGGCTACATCAAGATCTTCGAGGCGGTCGAGCTGGCTGCAGCCTGGATGCGGGGAGAGAACGCGGCGCCCCGACCGGAAACGCTTTACGGCACGGACTTCGATCCCTCCGGCCTTCTGCCCGTCGTCGAAACTCCATGAGCCGCTCCCGGACTCGCGTCGTCGGCCGGCCGTATCCGAAGGTCGACGCCGCCGCGAAAGTGACGGGGCAGACGAAGTTCGCCGACGACCTGTTCCTGCCGAGGATGCTGCACTGCAAGCTGCTCCGTTCCAAGGTCGCCCACGCGCGGCTCATCCGCGTGGACGCGTCGAAGGCGCTCGCGGCGCCCGGCGTGGTCGCGGTCATGACCGGCCGGGACCTGCCGGTCTCCTTCGGGATCCTGCCGGTCTCGCAGGACGAGCACGCGCTCGCCACCGACCGGGTCCGCTACGTCGGGGATCCGGTCGCCGCCGTGGCGGCGATCGATGAGGACGCCGCCTTCGACGCCCTCGAAGCCATCGAGGTGGAATACGACCCTCTACCGCCGTTCGGCACGATCGACGACGCGGTCGCCCGGCCCGAGCCGCGGATCCACGACTACGGCGACGGCGGGAACTTCCACAAGCTCGTCTCGATGGAATTCGGCGACACCGATAAGGGGTTCGCCGACGCCGACCGCGTCTACGACGACCTCTTCTTCTACGAGGGATCGACGCATCTCCCGCTCGAACAGCACGCCGCGGTCGCCGACTTCGGCCCGGACGGCAAGCTCACGCTTTGGTCGTCGACGCAGACGCCCCACTACGTCCACCGCGCGCTCGCGAAGGTGCTCGGACTGCCGGCGTCCCGCATCTGCGTCATCGCGACGCCCAACGGCGGCGGCTTCGGCGGCAAGTCGGATCCTTTCAACCACGAGATCGTGGTCGCGCACCTGTCGCGCGTCACGGGGAGGCCGGTGAAGATCTGTCTGACGCGCGAGGAGGTCTTCTACTGCCATCGCGGCCGGCACCCGACGCTCATGCGGGTCAAGACCGGCGTGAAGAGAGACGGCGCGATCACCGCCATGCATTTCCAGACCGTCCTGGACGGAGGGGGCTACGGCTCTTACGGGGTCGCCTCGACGTACTACACGGGCGCGCTCCAGACGGTGACGTACCGCGTGCCGGCGTACCGTTTCGACGGCGCGCGCGTCTTCACCAACAAGCCTCCGTGCGGCCCGAAGCGCGGCCACGGAACGCCGCAGCCGCGGTACGCGCTCGAAGTCCAGCTAGACCGAATCGCCTGCGATCTCCGTCTCGACCCGGCGGAGATGCGCAAGTCCCACCTCGTGCCGCCGGACTCGGTCACCGCGAACTTCCTCCGGGTCGGCTCGATGGGACTCGGGGCGTGCATCGACAAGGTCGTCGAAGCGTCAGGCTGGCGCGGGCGGCGCGGCAAGCTACCGTTTGGGCGGGGGCTCGGACTCGCCTGCTCGTCTTACATCTGCGGCGCCGGTCTACCGATCTACTGGAACTCGATGCCGCAGTCGGGCGTGCAGCTGAAGCTCGATCGCTCCGGCGGTGTCACGGTGTTCTGCGGCTCGATCGACATCGGGCAGGGGAGCGACTCGGTTCTCGCGTACGTCGTCGCGGAGGTGCTGGGGATCGATCCGTTCGACATCCGCGTCGTCACCGGCGACACCGACCTGACCCCGGTGGATCTCGGTTCCTATTCCTCCCGAGTGACTCTCATGACGGGAAACGCGGCGCTCCAGGCGGCAGAGCGCGCGCGGGAGCTTCTCGTCGAGGCGGCGTCGGCAAAACTCGCGATTTCCAAAGCGCGCGTGGCTCTCGCGGACGGACGGGTCTTCGACGTCGAGGACCCGGACAACGGGATGGCGTTCGCGGACGCCGTCGTCCTCGCCGAGTCGCAGTTCGGGACGATCGGCACGGTCGGCTCGTACACGCCGCCGCCCTCGCCCGGTCGCTATCGCGGCGCCGGAGTCGGGCCGTCGCCGGCGTACTCATACTCGGCGGCGGTCGTCGAGGTCGACGTCGATCCTCAGACCGGAATCTACACGGTGCCGAAGGTCTGGATCGCGCACGACGTGGGGAAGTGCATCAATCCGGTCCTCGTCGTCGGGCAGGTGGAGGGCTCGGTTTACATGGGCCTGGGCGAAGCGATGATGGAGGAGATGACGTACCGATCCGACGTCAACGGCAACGTCGTCCACAAGTTTCCGTCGCTCCTCGAGTACAAGAGTCCGACGACGAAGGAGATGAGCGAGGTCGTCACGTTGCTCGTCGAGGACCCGGATTCGAACGGTCCTTTCGGCGCGAAGGAGGTGGGACAGGGGCCGCTCCTGCCCATTCCGCCCGCGGTCGCGAACTCTCTCTTCGACGCGGTCGGAGTCCGGATCGACGAGATTCCGGCGACGCCCGAGAAGATCCACGCGGCGCTGAAGCTTGCCGCCGCGGGGAAACCTCCCCGGGTGGGGCCGACGCGATTCCCCGACGTCCCGTACCCGCCGCCGATGCGCGTCCTCAGTCCGGAAGAAGGCGGAGACGGAAAAGCTCTCACGACCACCACGGCCGGTGCGGGAGGCGTACGAGGATGATGCGCCTTCCCCGGTTCCGCTATTACGCGCCGCGCACCGTCGCGGAGGCGGTCGCGATCCGCGCCGACGCCGACCCCGACGGCGCCTACGTCGCCGGAGGCACGGACCTCTATCCGAACATGAAGCGCCGTCAGCAGACTCCGAAGGTGGTCGTCGGCCTTTCCCGAATCGTGGAGCTCGCGCGAGTCGAGCAGCGGGAGGACGGTCGGCTCTCTCTGGGAGCGGGACTCCTTCTCTCCCAGGTCGAGCATGACCCGCGCGTGCGAAAGAGTTACCGCGGGCTCGCGCACGCGGTCTCGGAGATCTCGACGCCGCCGCTGCGCAACATGGGGACGCTCGGGGGAAACCTTCTCCTGGACACGCGCTGCAACTACTACGACCAGAACTACGAGTGGCGAAAGGCGATCGACTTCTGCATGAAGAAAGACGGCACCATCTGCTGGGTCGCACCCGGCTCTCCGAAGTGTCTCGCGGTGCAATCCGCCGACACGGTTCCGGTCCTGATCGCGATGGGCGCGCGCGCCGTTCTCTCCTCCGGCGAGGGGGAACGGGAGATCGCCGTCGAGGACCTGTACCGAAATGACGGGATCGACTACCTCCGAAAGAGACCGGAAGAGCTGTTGACCGAGGTCCTCCTTCCGCCGGAGAACGGCTGGCGCGCGAGCTATCGCAAGCTGCGCCGCCGCGGGGCGTTCGATTTTCCCGTCCTCTCCGTCGGCGCCGCAGTCTGGCGCGACGGCCCGACCATCACGGAAGCGCGCCTCGTGCTCGGCGGCGTGGCCTCTGCGCCGATCCGCCTCTCGGCGTCGGAAGCGGCGCTCGCCGGCCGGGCGCTCGACGAAGCCGCGATCGCCGACGCCTCGGCGGCCGCGGCCGGTCCTTCGCGGCCCATGGACAACACCGACTTCTCGTTCCTCTGGCGCAAGGAGATGACCGCGAAATTCGTCCGAGCCGCGCTCGCCGACCTGGTCTAGCATTCCGACAACGCATCTCGGGGAGGAGGCGACAGGCGCCGCGATCGCAATTGGAGGGCTGTTCGTGCTCCGCGGATCCTCCGCGACCGGTTGATCGCGGAAATTCCCGGTTTTCACGAAGCGCCGGAGTAGTCCTCCGTCCGGCTTTCCGCCCTTGCTTTCGGGGCTCAAACTGCTATCCTGTCCTTCTTCCCGTACTCGCTCGCCTTCCGCACGCAGTTTCGCGCTCGATGAAGTCCGACGATCCACGGGGGGGTCGGGCACCGTCGAGCGGCGCGTCGGTGGGTCGAATTAATGAACGCCGGGACAGGATTTCGTCTCGATGAAGCTCTATGTTGGAAATCTCCCCTACAACACGACGGAGGATGACCTCCGCAATCTCTTCTCCCAGTACGGAAGCATCGACTCTGTCGCCGTCATCACGGACCGCGAGACCGGCCGCTCCAAGGGCTTCGGGTTCGTCGAGTTCGGCAACGACTCCGAGGCGCGCAACGCGATCCAGGCGCTTTCCGGCCAGGAATACGGCGGGCGGGCGCTGACGGTCAACGAGGCGCGGCCGAAGACGGGCGGCGGCGGTGGCGGTAGCGGCCGCCCGGGCCGCGACCGGTACTAGGCCTACGCATCGGCTGCATCGCCGGCGTTGAGACGCTCGAGGGGGGTTCGCCCCCCTTTTTCTTTTTCGGGCCGCCGGTCGCGGTCGACGAAAGTCGGTGTGTCGACGATCACAGGTTGGCTTCGATGGAACGGCGCGTGCATAGTAGAGTCCGCAATGCCACGGGAGGGAATTCATGAGAAGACAACTGTGGACGTTCCTCACCTCGGTTCTCCTTCTGACCGCCAGCTCCGTGCCGGGATACGCCCAGACGGCCGTCGTCCCCACGATCTCCGGCAATGAGCTGACGGCCAGGATCGAGCTCGCCAACGGCGTCGCGGCCGATCTCACCATCACGTTCGAAAAAGTCATCGGCCTGAATCCGTCCACGATCGCCCTGACCGCGACGCTCATCAACCCGAAAGACATTGGATTCGCCGGTCGCCTGCCGGACCCCGCCGTCTCGATCCCGGGAGCGTTCCCGGTCGTCCTGCGGATCGACCCGACCGCTTCGAGCGCGCTCTCGTTCGAGGGCGTCTACAAGCTGTCGCTCCACACGAACAACCTGACGCTCGCGGCGAACTCCCCGCTGCGCCTCTTTCGCGCGCCGTCCGGTGGGTCTTTCCAGGACATGACGGGATTCCTCCAGCCGGGTAGCGTGCGTGCCGGCGGATCGGGACCCGGTTTCTCCGAGTTCGTGATCGTCGCCGACGCGAGGCTGATCGACACCGTCATCGCGGGGAAGTTCGACGCGCTCCAGAGCCAGCTCTCCGCGAACGCGCCCGCGATCGACCCCGCGGTCGCCGCGGACTTGCAGCAGCGTCTCTCGCAGGCCCGGTCCGCTTACGACGCGAAGTCGCTCGCCGCAGCGATCGACGACATCGCTGCCTTCGGCGACCAGGTCAAGAAGCAGAGCGGCGGAGCGATCCCCAACGTGTGGCGCGCCAACGGCGGCCCGGTCAACGTCGCGGGCCTTCTGCGTTCCTCGGCCGACACGCTCTCTTTCAGCCTCGCCTTCAAGTCGAACCTGACGCCCTGAAGCGAAGCGCTGCAGGAGGCTGAACACCGCTCCCGGGAGTAGACTTTCGAAGTGGCCGCGAAGCTGACGCTCTACCCGGCCCGCGGCACGTCTCGCCACTACATTCTCTACGACGGGGAGACCCGACAGGCGGGGCGCGACCCGGCCGCAAACGACTTCGTCTTCGACGACCCGCGGGTTTCGGGAAGCCACGCCCGCCTCGAGTGGACGGGCCGGGGATGGATTTTGAGCGACCTCGGAAGCAAGAACGGCACGTTCGTCACCGGATCGCCCGCCTCGAGAACTCCGCTGGCGGACGAAGACTGGGTGAGCTTCGGCGGACTCCTGGCGCGGTTCGAGCTGGTCTCGGAAGAGGAGCTCTCCACGCTCGAGTCCGAACGCGCCCGCCGGTTGCGGACCTCGGTCGAGTTGCAACGGGAGCTCGCCGCCGAGCGCGATCCCCGTGTCCTTCTGGAGCGCCTGCTCCAGTCCGTCCTGTCGGTGACCGGAGCCGAGCGGGGGTTCGTGCTCCTGATCGGTCCGACCGGTGACCTCGAAGCCGAGGTCGCCTCCGGCTTCTCCACCGGCTCGCTCGGCGAGAGCTTCGAGGGGAGCTTCGGGGCAATCGAGCGCGTTCTGGAGACGGGCGAGTCGGTCGTCGCGACCGATGCCGCGAACGACGCGTTCCTCGGGAGACGGCCGAGCGTGCTCGAGCTCGGCATCGGGACGCTTGCCTGCGTACCGCTCTCCGCCGAGAACCGACGGATCGGCCTCATCTACGTCGATGGAAAGAAGCGCGCCGGGGTTTTCACGGACCTCGACCTCGAGATCTTAGAAGCCTTAGCCGCCAGCGTCTCGGTGATCCTCTCGACCCTCCGGATCGATCGGGAGATCCGGGAAATTCTGGGCGGATCGCCAGGAAACGCCCCCGAAGACCGGCGATTCTTGGACGTGCTCGGGCGGCGCGTTCTCGAAATCGCCCGAGCCGCGCGTCCGGCCGGCGTCGCGCGCGGAAGTCTTTCCTCCCCGTGAGGGCCGCGCCGCCGGAGACCCCGAGCGGTGGTTGACCCGTCGAACGTCCGCGAGAAGACTCCTCCGGCGATTTCGGGAGACACGCCGACGAAAGCCTCCCCCGGTTTGACGCCGACGGTGACGAGCGTCGACGTGACGCGGCGGTTTGCCCCGGGCACCCTCGTCGCCGGCCGGTATCGCGTGCTCGGAATCGCCGGCGTGGGAGGGATGGGGGTCGTCTATCGGGCGCACGACGAGGAGCTCGACGTCGATACCGCCCTGAAAGTCCTTCGCCCGGACCTGGGGGGCGATCCGGCAGTCGTCGAGCGCTTCCGCGGCGAGCTCCTGCTCGCCCGCGAGGTCAGCCACAAGAACGTCGTCCGCATCCACGACATCGGGGAGCACGAGGGACTTCGCTTTCTGACGATGCGGTACGTCGAGGGACGATCGCTCTCCGAGGTCCTCGAGAAGGACGGGCCGATGTCGCCGGAGCGCGCCGTGGCGATCGCGCGCCAAGTCGCCTCCGCTTTGGAGGAGGCGCACCGCGCCGGGGTCATCCATCGGGATCTGAAGCCCGGCAACATCCTCCTCGATGCAGACGATACCGCCTACATCACCGACTTCGGGATCGCCCGATCGCTTGGCCGGGACGGGTTGACCCGCGCGGGCGCGGTGGTCGGCACTCCGGACTATCTCTCGCCCGAGCAGATCGCGGGTGATCCCGTGGACGGGCGAACCGACCTCTACGCGCTCGGAATCGTCCTTTACGAGATGCTGACCGGCGAGCTGCCATTCCGCGCGGGCTCGCAAGCCGAGATGCTGGGACAGAGGCTGGGCGGTCGCGCCCGCGACGTGTCCGAGACAGGCGTGCAGGCCCCCGCGTGGCTGCGCGCGATCGTCCGGAAGCTCCTCGAGCGCAGCCCGGCGCGGCGGTATCCCGACGCGCGCGCGCTCTCGGACGACCTCGACCGGGGGCGCGTCCCGCGGCAGGCTCCGCGTCGACTGCTGGTCGCCGCCGCGCTCGGGGTCACGGCCGCTCTCGGCCTCGGGGTCTGGACGGCGACCCGGAATCGCGCGCACCGGCCCGCCGCCTCCGCGACCTCCCGGGTGGGCTCGGCAGCGGCTCCCGCCGGCGCCCGCGAAGCGATCGCGATCCTGCCGCTTTCCGACGAGACGGCAGAGCCCGGCCTCGCCTGGACGAGCACCGGAATCCCGGAGATGCTCGCGGCGAACCTCTCGGAGACAGGAGAGCTGCGCATCCTCGATTCGCTTCGCGTCCTTCGCGACCTTCACGACCTGCGGCTGACTCCGGGCAGGTACGACGAGGCGGCGTTGAAGGAGCTCGCCGATCTCTGGAGCGTCGGGCGTCTCGTCACCGGATCCGTTCGCCGCGCGGGTCAGAGGTTGCGCGTCGACCTGCGGCTCGTTCGCGCCGGGACGAGCGGGCTCGCGAGCCGGTACGTCTCGGCCGAAGCTCCCGGACCCGAAGGATTGTTTGCGCTCGTCGGCGCCCTCGCGGGACGGCTTCGCGGCGAGCTCGGGTTCGCGGGACGCGAGGCTTCGGAGAAGCCCGCCGTCGAGACCGCGTCCGTCGCCGCGGCGAAAGCATACGAAGCGGGCCGCCAGCGGCTCCTCGTCGGGGACGACCTCGGAGCGGCTCCCGCTTTCGAGCAGGCCGTCGCCGCCGACCCCTCCTTTGCAGCCGCGCTCGAACGGCTCGCCGAGACCGACCAGAGCCTCGGGCGACAGGACCAGGCGGTCGCGGCAGTCAACCGCGCGCTCCAGAAGGTCGGGTCGAGCGAGACGCGCCTCGCCTATCGCATCCGGGCGCGCGCGGCCCTTCTCGCGGGAAAGCCGCAGGACGCCGAGAAGCATTTTCAGGAGCTCTTGACGCGGTACCCGTTCGACGAGGAGCCGCGCCTGGACCTCGCGGCCGCGCAGGCAGCGCAGGGACACAACTCGGCGGCGGTCGCGACGCTGAAAAAGGCGGTGGAGCTCGATCCCGGCGACCCCCGCGCCTGGTTCCTGCTTGGAAAGAACTCGATTCTCGCGGGAGACCCGGCGCGGGCCGCGAGCGATTACCTGGTCCGCGCGCTCGCCCTGCACACGCGCCTCGGCAACGAGAAGGGGAAGGCGGACGTCCTGAACGCGATGGGCGTCGCGCACCAGCAGCTGGGCGAGTATCCGCGGGCGCTCGAGGCCTACACGGCAGCGTCGCAGGCGCGCGGGAAGCTCGGGGACGACCGCGGTCTCGCCTCGACTTTGCGCAATCGCGCGATGGTGAATCTCGCGCTCGGCCGTTCCCGCGACGCGGAAGGCGACCTCGGCCGCGCGCGTGGGCTCTTCGAGAAAATCGGCGATCGGGGAGGCCTCTCCGACGTGATGAACGACGTCGGGCTTCTTCACGAGGGGCGCGGGGCGTACGCGGCGGCTCTCGTCGCCTACCAGGGCGCATTGAAGATTCGCCGCGACCTGGGGGACGAACGACTCCTCGCACAGAGCTACGACAACGTCGGGTACATCTACTACCTGGAGGGCGAGTACGACAACGCGCTCGTTTACTGGAGAGAGGCGCTCGAGCTGAGACGGCGGATCGGCGAGAAAAACGGCATCGTTCTGTCGGTCCAGAACATGGGCTTCCTCCAGACCGCTCGAGGCAAGTGGGACGACGCGTTGAAATCGTTCGTCGAGGCGCTCGAGGAGAGCCGTGCGATCCGCTTCAAGAACGCCGAAGCGATCTCTCTCGGCAACATCGGGACGGTCTCGGCTTACCGGGGACGGTTCGCGGCGGCGCTCGAGTCGTTCGAGGCAGCGCTCGCCCTGCTGCGCCCGCTCGATCTGAAGCCGGCGCTCGCCGAGTTCACCCTGAAAGAGGCGGAGGTCCGGTTCGAGCTCGGGCAGGGCGACGAGGTGCGAACGAGGCTGGAAGCGGCGGAGAAGTGGCTGACGGAAACCGAGAACCGCGAGCAGTCGGCCGACCTCGAGTCGCTCCGGGGCGAGTGGCTTTTGGCGCGGGGAGAAGCCGACGCCGCGCGCCGCGCTTTCGCGCGTGCGATCTCCCTCGCGAAGAGAAGCGGAGGCAAGGCCGCTCTCCTGCAGGCGAGGATCGCGTCCGCCTCCGCTGCGGGCAGAGGGGAGACCGAACGCGCCGCGGTGGAGCTGTCGAACGCTCTCTCGGAGGCTCAGTCGCTCGGCCATGCGCTCTTGACGATCCGGGCGGCGGAGGCCCTCGCGCGAGTCGAGGCGGCGCGGCGGCACTGGGCGAAGGCGGAGGAGGTTGCGCGCAAGGCCCTCGCCGTCGCGGAAGAGACGGGCTGGGAAGCCGGGCGGTACCGCCTGCACGCGGTCCTCGCGACGATCCTGGAAGCCCGCGGCGATTCGAGCGGCGCCGCCCTTGCCCGGCGCCGGAGCGCGGACGCGGCGCGCCGGCTGGAGGACAATGTCCCGCCCGCGATGCTCGCCTCGTTCAGGTCCCTGCCGGCCGTTCGCGAAGCGCTCTCCCGCGCTCCGTCCGCGGCCGTCTCGGGTCTGCCGGCCGGACAGCATGAGTGATGCCCCGACTGCGCCGCCCGACCGTATCGAGCGGATCGCGGAGCAGGTCGCTCGGATCAAGTCGGAGAACCTGCGGCTCGTCGAGCGGGTCGCGGAATCGGAGCGGAGATTCCGCCGGATCTCCCGCGGCGTTCTCCGTCTGCAGGAGGAAGAGCGCAGCCGGATCTCGCGCGACCTGCACGACGGCATCGGCCAGCTGCTGACCGCGTTGAAGATTCAGCTCGAGCTCCTGGAGCGCGAAGCCTCGGGGATCTCCGCGCTCGCCTCGCGCATCGCGGCCGCCCGTGAGCTCTCGGATACCTCCCTCGCGGAGGTTCGCCAGCTCTCCCATCTCCTGCGTCCACAGATGCTCGACGAGCTCGGGCTCGAGCCGACGTTGCGCTGGCTCGCGCGCACGTTTCAGGAACGCACGGGGATCGAAGTCGAGGTCTCGCTCGAGGGCAGAGAGCAGCGGTCGGATCCGGACCTGGAAACGCTCGTCTACCGGATCGTGCAGGAGGCGCTGACGAACGTCGCGCGCCACTCCGGGGCGCGAGCCGCGACGGTGACGCTCTCCCGGGAGCGGCGGAAGCTGTCCGTGCGGATCGCGGACCGGGGAGCGGGCTTTGCCCCGGAAGCGCTTCTCTCCGCGAACGACGAGGAGAGAGGCTTCGGCGTCCGCGCCATGCGGGATCGCGTCGAGTTCGTGAACGGCCGCTTCTCGCTCCGATCGGCGCCGGGCGAAGGGACGGTCGTCGAGGCGGAGATTCCGCTGCCGGATCCGGCGAAGGAGAAGGAGTGATGGTCCGGATTCGCGTCCTCGTCGCCGACGACCATACGATCGTTCGCCAGGGAATCGTCGGGATCCTGAAGGCGAGCGAAGACGTCGAGGTCGTCGGAGAGGCGTCCGACGGCGCGGAGGCGGTCGAGAAGGCGGCGAAGCTGAAACCCGACGTCGTCGTGCTCGACGTCAGCATGCCGCATCTCTCCGGGCTGGAAGCCGCGCGGCGCATCCGGGAAGCGTTGCCCGCGACCCGCGTGCTCGTCCTGACGATGCACGACGACGAAGAGTACGTCCTGAAGATGGTCCGCGCGGGCGCCTCCGGCTACCTCTTGAAGGACAGCGCCGGCTCAGAGCTGATCGCGGGGATCCGCGCGCTCAAGGCGGGAAAGGCGTATTTCGGGCCACATGCGAGCCGGGCCTTGGCCGAGGCGTACCAGAGCGCCCGGCCGCTGCCCGACGATCCCTTCGAGCGGCTGACCGACCGCGAGCGGGAGATCTTTCAGCTGGTCGTCGAGGGGAAGACCAACGCGCAGATCGCCGACCTCCTGTTCATCAGTCCGAAGACCGTGGACAACCACCGCACCCGTATGATGGAGAAGCTGGGCCTCCATGGAACCGCGGAGCTGGTGCGCTTCGCGGCGAAGCACAAACTGCTCTCCTGAATAACTAAGGTCCAGGCAGCTTCGTCGGGCGTTCCTCTCTCCCGGCTGGAGGCGGGAACCCGACTGACGGAGAAGCGGTAGAGGAATGTCCGCGGGTCGGAGATCGGTAAGCCGACCGTTTCTTCCCGTCGAGAAAAATGAGGTGGTTTCACGCGCCTTTTGAGGTGTTCGCCTCATTGTGCAGCTCCTGCGAAGCCGCGATCGTCGGTACTGGCTACGAATATGGACTCCGGACATTTACGGCGTTACAGAAGAAAGACGGAGTCACCACACCGGCAAGGTCCATTCCGTTCGTCGTTTTGAGCGATGGCTACACCGAGAAACCATTCGAGGAAGGAGTAGGATCATGACCTCTCACTTTCGGAAGGCGCTGCGCGGCGTCGGTATCGTCACCGCGGTTATAACGCTGGTGCTGGTGGCATCCGCGGCAGCAGTCGCCGCCTCAAAGCGGCCGTTGAGAGTCCGAAGCGCTCAGCTTGCCGCAGCGACGCAGCCGAACGTCAGCTCCGCCGTTGCATTCGGGCAATCCCTGCCAGTGCGCAACATCCCGAAGACCGAGGCCCCATCCGGTCTGCCACTGGCGCCGGAGATCGGCGAGAGCGCGCTCATTCACCCGACCGGGGACGGGAGCTTTCAGGGTCCGGACCCGGCGCTCCAGCAGAGCGGTCCCGGCTCGGGAATCCCGCCGACCAGCCAGAACTTCGAGGGCACCGACGTCGGCGAATCGAGCAGCGACGGCGTCTTCGTCGGAGCACCCCCCGATACGAACGGCGACGTGGGCCCGAACCACTACGTGCAGATCGTGAACACGGTCTTCTCGGTGTATTCGAAGACGGGAACGCGCTTGACCGGGCCGACCCCGATCAACAACCTCTGGAAGAGCGCCCCGAACGCTGCGGAGTTCAACTGCACGACCCAGAGCCGGGGCGACCCGATCGTGCAATACGACCCTCTGGCAGACCGCTGGCTGATCAGCCAGTTCAACTTCCCGGGCGAGGCGGTGATCGCGCCCCCGTACGACCAGTGCATCGCGATTTCCCAGACGCCCGATCCCACCGGCGCCTACTACCTCTACGACTTCAACTACAGCGCGACGCTGTTCAACGACTACCCGCACTTCGGCGTCTGGCCCGACGCGTACTACATGTCGGTGAACCAGTTCGATACAACGACGCCGAACACCGACTTCCACAGCGCCGGCGCCTGCGCCTTCGAGCGGGCGAAGATGATTGCGGGAGACCCCAACGCGCGGGAGGTGTGTTTCGACGAATCGACGTTCGACCCCAAGGACGCGAACGGAAACTACATCTACGGAGGGCAGCTTCCGTCCGACCTGGATGGAACCGGGGTCGGGGCCAACTTCCGCGGCGCGCCCTCCGCGGGAGAGCCGAACTTCTTCATGCAGTTCTTCGACAGCACGACGGCCGGCAAGGACAAGCTGCTCTTGTTCAAGTTCCACGTCGACTGGACCAACCCGGCGAGCTCGACCTTCGGCAACGGGAAACCGAACGGGAACGGATCGCCGATCGAGATCCCCGTGGCCGACTTCGGTCTGGTCTGCAACGGCGATCAGACCGCGGAGGATCGCAACTGCATCCCCCAGGTCGACGCGGATCCGAACGCCGACTACTCGCTCCCCGGGATGCCGGACGTCGGAGACTATCTGGACTCGATCGGCGACAGGTTGATGTACCGGCTCGCGTACCGGAACTTCGGCGACCACGAGTCGCTGGTCTTGAACCACACGGTCAACGCCGGGCCGGGTGACACCTTCGTCGGCAACGGCCACGCCGGCATCCGGTGGTACGAGCTCCAGAATCCCAATGGTATGCCGGCGGTCTTCCAGCAGTCGACCTACGCCCCCGACGCAGCCCACCGGTGGATGGGCTCGATCGCCATGGACAGCGCCGGCGACATCGCACTGGGATACTCGAAGTCGAGCACTTCGATGCACCCGGCCATCAATTACGCGGCCCGGCAAGCCTCCGACCCGCTGAACCAGATGACCCTGGGCGAGGGGACGATCATCGAGGGAACCGGGTCGCAGCAGGACACCGGCCGCCGGTGGGGCGACTACAGTTCGATCTCGGTCGACCCCGACGGCTGCACTTTCTGGTACACGACGGAGTACTACGCCGGCACCGGCACGTTCAACTGGAACACCCGCATCGGTTCTTTCACTCTCCCGGTGTGCGGCGATCCGCAGTTGAGCTTGAGCGCATCCTCGTCGCTCGTCCGGGAACGCAGCGACTTCACTTACACCATCGGTGTAACGACGGGACAGAGCGCAGTGTTGGGCGCCACCGTGTCGGATGTTCTGCCGAGCGCCGTCACGCTGCTGTCGGTGACCTCGAGCAGGGGTTCCTGTCAGGGCACGGCAACAGTGGTGTGCAACCTGGGCGACCTTCCAGCCGGCGATCTCGAGACGATCACTCTGAAGGTTCACTCGAAGGCGGCGGGCAATCTCACGAACACAGCCACGCTCTCTTTGTCGAGCCCGGACCCGAACCTCACGAACAACACGGCGAGCGTCGTGACCCAGGTCTACGACCCGTGCGTCCCGCCGGGGGCCGTCGTGGCAACGGACCCGACCGGCGATCAGACGGGGACGGCGCAGCAGGACTTGACGTCGGTGGCGATCGCCGAGCCCTACTTCGCGCCGAGCACGAACAAGCTCGTCTTCACGCTGAAGGTGCAGAACCTGAGCCCGACGCCGCAACCCAACGCCTACTGGTACGAGCACTTCTCTTATGGAGGCGTCAGCTATTTCGTCGACATGGAGACGGCGAGCACGCCAGGGACGCCCACCTTCAACTACGGTTTCTTCGCCATCGACCCCAGTACCGGCTTCAACACGGAAAACGTCCTCGGGCAGGCGGATGCCGGCACGTTCACTCCGGATGGGACGATCACGATCACCCTCTCCAACAGCAAGCTCGACCCGGATGGGCCGGGACCGGCGGCGCCGCCGTCGGCGGGCTCGCTCATCTCCGGCATCCATGGTGAGACCCGTAACCTCGTCGGAGTCCTCCTGGTGCTGGCTGACTCCACCGCGGGCGGGTCGTACACGGTTTCCGGCAACGACTTCTGCGCCCCGAACACTCCGCCGACGGCGGCCCTGCTAGCGACGCCCACCAGCGGCCCGGCCGCGCTGACGGTCAACTTCGACGCCTCGGGCTCGATGGATCCAGACGCGGGAGACTCCATCGCCTCCTACACCTTCTACTTCGGAGACGGCTCTCCCCCCGCAACGCAGTCGACTCCCACCGTCTCCCACACCTATAACAACCCGGGGACATACCACGCCACGCTGACGGTGACGGACTCGCATGGCCAGGAGAGCACCAACGCAGCGAGCGTGGACATCCAGGTCACCGCCCAGCCCACTGCGGACCTGGCGATCGTCAAGACAGGGCCAGCGACGGGTCACGTGGGTCAGTCCATTACCTACACCATCACGACGAGTAACAGGGGTCCATCAACGGCCAGTGGAATTACGGTCACCGACACCATGCCAAAGAACACGGGGTTCGGCTCGGTGAGTTCGACGCAAGGCACTTGCGCTCCGAAGCCGCATTCGCAGCTGGTCGTGTGCAACATCGGCACCGTGGCGAATGGGGGCACGGTCACGGTGACCCTCACGCTGAAGCCCACGAAGAAGGGCAGCTTCGTCAACATGGCCTCCGTCGCTGCGACGTCGCCCAACGATCCGGTCTCCGGAAACAACACGAGTAGCGTCAATACCAACGTGTCGCCATGAGGTAGTTCGATCCCAGAGGACGAAGGGCTCCGCCCGATGGCGGGGCCCCCCTCTTCTGCGAAGACAATGAAAGCTGCGTCACCGATATCACCTAACCTGAATCCCTGAGAAGCGCGTCCGCGTGGCATCTCGCGCGAGCGGCAGGAGTAACGCCGATGACGACGACCAACGGGCCGCAGACGTACCGCCGGGAGGGTGCGCAAAGGTCGGCCGCGGACGACGATGCCTTCCGATAACGCTCCGATCGGATCCTGTGTCCTCCTCGTCGAGGGAGAGGATCCGCTGCGGGCGCTTCTTCGCCGGATCGTCGAATCCGAAGGGCATGAGGTGCTCGAAGCGAGGAACGCATCCGAAGCGCTCTCGATCCTGTCAGGCTCAGGTCAGTCGGTCCGTCTCGTCGTGGCGGACCTTGCGCAGCCCGGAATCGCGGGGCCGCAGGGGATCAAGAAACACATGCCCCGCGGAGCGAAATTGCTCCTGTTGTCGAGGGCGAACGGAGACGCGTCGAAAGCGTCACGACTCCACGACGGCGTCGCGTTCTATCTGGCAAATCCGTTTCAGCCGGACGCGCTGGCGGCGAAGCTCCGCGATCTGCTGAGAGACCGATGACGGCGGGGAAAAAATGAGGAGTTCCCCTCATTGCGGTCTTCGCCTCTTCTTTTTATCGTGACCTTCATGCGAGCGGAGAAGCCGCCACTCTTCTGATCCTCCTCCCCGTGGCATCGGGGGGACGGGCCTCCGGGCTCTCGGGCTCGGAGGCTCGTTTTATTTGCCGGCGTTCGCAAAAGAACCAAGTTATCTATCTCAAGTGTCATCCTGAGCGGAGCGAATGATCCCTTCCTGAAAAGAGGGAGGGATTCTTCGGCGCTGCGCGCCTCAGAATGACAGCGGATCGGAAAAATGAGGCCCGGGTTCCGTTCTTTCTGGGGGATTTCCCTCATTGGCGGGGCCTCCTTCCTGCTCCTAACGTTCGCAGGTGATCGGAAGCGGCGCGGGAGCGTTCAGCTTCCGGCTTCGAAAGGAGTAAACCGATGCCACGGCCAACACGCTTCGTTCTGGCGGCTCTCGTCCTGGCGATCCCGTCGGGACTTCTTCAAGCGGCGGACCCGGCGTCCGGAACCGTTTCACAGGCCAACCCGACCGTGACGTGGTCCGGTGACTTCCTCGTCCCGACGGCCGGCGGCTGCGGGTCGGACGACAACCCGTCGTGCGACAACTTCAAGCTGACGATCGTCCCGCCGTCGAGCTCGTTCGGGCCTTACCTCGTCACGATCACCCTTCAGCCCGGCGGCAACGCAGACTGGGATCTCGAGGTCTACGGGCCGGATCACAAGTTCATCAACGGCTCGGGCCACGCCGCGGGACAGCTGGAGACGGTCATCCTCACCAATCCGGTCGCGGGGACTTATACGGCGACTGCCGTTCCCTTCTCGGAGGCTCCGACCACGCCGAGTTACACGGCGCAGGCGACACTGGGGCAGGCGCCTCCCAACCCGATTCCCGCCCCGCGGGGCGCGGGGCTCGCGCCGCGCTACCAGAACGCCGCGCCGACGCCGGCCCAGATCGCGGCGGGCCTGGGCGCGGGCTCGGGCGAGCCTTCGATCGGCGCCAACTGGAATACGGGCAAGGTCCTCTATGAAGGCGGAATCGTTCAGACGCTGCGCGTCGGCTTCGACGACGTGTGCCAGACCACGCCGAGGTCGACCTGGGAGGACAAAAGCGCGCCGACCTCGGCGCAGAGCTTCGACCCCATCCTTTTCACCGACAGCAAGACCGGACGCACCGTGGTTTCGCAGCTCGACCTCATGGGGAGTCTGTCGTCCGTCAGCGACACCGACGGCGACATCTGGATTCCGAGCCAGGGAGCGGGCATCGATGCGGGAGAGGATCACCAGACGGTCGGAGGCGGCGGACCGTTCCACGCTCCAATTCCGACCGGAGTCGCCTACCCGAACCCGATCTATTACTGCGCGCAGCACATCGCCGCGCAGGATCAGCTGGGAGCCGCGAACTGCGCGCTCTCCGTGGACGGCGGCCTGACATACGGGCCGGCGGTGATCGCGTACCTGCCGTCCCAGTGCGGGGGACTGCACGGCCACATCAAGGTCGGCCCCGACGGAACGGCTTACCTGCCCAACAAGGACTGTCTCGGCAACGAGGCAGTCGTCGTCTCCGAGGACAACGGCATGTCCTGGGACGTCCGAAAGATCCTGGTCTCTTCGGCGTCGAACAGCGATCCTTCGGTCGCGATCGGTAAGGACGGGCGCGTCTACTTCGGATATGCGCACTCCGACAACTACGCGGTCGTGGCAGTCTCGGACGACAAGGGAAAGACGTGGGATACCACGAAGGTCTTCGACGTCGGCGCTGCGTTCGGCATCAAGAACGTCGCCTTCCCGGCCATGGTCGCGGGAGACAACGACCGAGCCGCCTTCGCGTTTCTGGGAACGACCTCCACCGGCAACATCCAGGACCCGAATTTCCCGGGCATCTGGCATCTCTACGTCGCGCACACCTACGACGGCGGCTCCTCGTGGCTCACCACGGACGCCACCCCGAACGATCCGGTTCAGCGCGGCTGCATCTGGTTCCTGGGAGGATCCAACATCTGCCGGAACCTTCTCGACTTCATGGATGCGACCGTCGACCGGGAAGGCCGCGTGCTCGTGGGGTACGCCGACGGCTGCGGCGCGGGGTGTGTCCAGGCGCCGGCCGGGGCGACGGGAAACGGATATACCTCGACCGCCGCGATCGCGCGACAGACGGGGGGCCGCCGGCTCTTCCACGAGTACGATCCAGCCGAGCCGACGGCGCCGGGCGCGCCCTTCCTCACGGCGACCCGCAACGGCAACGTTGCGCACCTCTCGTGGTCGGAATCGGAGAACGGAGGCTCGTCGATCACGAACTACCGGGTCTATCGCCGATCCGGGAGCGGCACCTCGACGCTCCTCGTGACGGTCGGCTCCGCCACGAGATATGACGACCCGACGATCAATCCAGCAACGACGTACTCCTACGGCGTGACCGCGCAGAACGGCTTCGGCGTTTCCTGCGGAAGCAACGAAGTCACCTCCGTTCCGGTCGGAAGCTCGTGCGTGCCACCGGGCGTGCGGGTGCTGACCGACCCGACCGGCGATCCGGGCGCGGCGCTGGCATCTCCCGCCCTCGACATCCAGTCGATCTCGGTCGCCGAGCCCTATGCCTTCGACGGCTCGCAGAAGCTCGTCTTCACGCTGAAGGTGGCGGATCTCTCGAGCCTTCCGCCGGACGCACAGTGGAGGCTCTTCTGGAACTCGCCCGCCGCGCCCTTCGGGATCTACTACGTCGGGATGAGCACCGATAACAACTCGCAGGTGACCTTCGAGTACGGCACGGCCAAGGTCGCCGTGGTCGGTCTGGTGCTGGGGGTTCCCTCGACGACGAAAGTGGGGGCGCCGGACGCGGCGGGCTTCACGCCGGACGGCACGATCACCTTCACGATCGCGAACAGCAAGGTCGGAAGCCCGAAGGCGGGCGACATCCTGGGCTCGACCTACGCCCGGACGTTCGTCCTGACGGGAAACCAGACCACGCGGTCGAACACGGCAATCGACCAGACCGCGACCGGCGACCCTTACGTGCTGGTCGGCAACGCCTACTGCGCCCCGCCCGCCGTGAGCTGTCTCGAGGACGACGATTCGCACATCGCCTACGCCAACGGCTGGCATCTCGTCAGCGACCCGGACGCCTCCGGCGGGCACTTCCGCCTCAACGTGGGGAAGGGCTCGGCGACCCTGACCTTCACGGTTCCGGCCGGCCAGTTCGGCGCCGTCACGTACAAGTACGCGAAGAGCCCGAAGGGAGGAAGCGCCGAGATCTTCCTGGACGGAGTGTCTCAGGGGGTCATCAGCTACAGCGGTTCTGCGGGCTCGACGCGTGCTCCTCAGTTCGGTTTCGGCGTCCGCTACGCCGGACTTCGGGGCGGATCGCACACGCTCGAGGTAAGGCCGATTTCCGGGGCGGTCTACGTCGATGGTTTCTGCCTGGAGAGCTCCGCATCGAACGCGCAGCCCTCGAGCGGCCCGGGCCAGACGACCTCGAACGTCGGCACGCTCGCGGCCGGTCAGCAATCGGTGCAGCAGCTCACCGTTCCCGCGGGTGCTCTGGCTCTTTCCGTCGTCGCTGAGCCGAGCGTCAACGTCCCGATTCAGCTCGTTCTGATCGATCCCTCGGGCGCCGTGGTCCAGACCGCAGACGCCTCTTCCGGGTTCGCTGTCATCCAGACTCCGATCTCCCGTTCCGGGATTTACGTCGTGAAGCTCATCAACCTCGGCGTCGGGCCGGTGACCGTCTGGACGGCGGCGACCCCGCTCGTCGCGAGGTAGGCTTCGAGGAACGTGCATGGCTTCTCGATCGTCCTTCTCGCCGGCTCGATCTCGCTCGCAGCCCCGAGTGCGCCGGCCGCGGAGAGCAACCCCGATCCCTGTGCGCTCCTGACGAAGAGCGAGATCGAGTCGGTTCAGGGAGAGCGCGTTACCGCAACGAAGGCGAGCCGGCCCGAGAGAGGCAGGTTCGCCGTGTCACAGTGTTTCTACTCGCTCCCGACTTTCTCGAAGTCGATCAGCCTCGAGGTGACCCGGCCGCGCGCGAACGAGAGGGAAAAACCGGAAGACCAGTGGAAAGCGATGTTCCGGGGAGCGACCGCGAAAGCGAGCGAGCGAGAGGAGGATGCGCGGTCGCGAAAAGGTCAGCGGGAAGCAGAAGGGGAGAAGGAGAAGGAGAAGGAATCTTCTCCGCCCCGGAAGATCGCCGGCGTCGGGGACGAGGCTTATTGGGTTGGGCCCGCCATCGTCGGCGGTCTCTACGTTCGCAAAGGGGACTCTTACTTTCGGCTGAGCGTCGGAGGACCCGACGTCGAGGCGGCCAAGATCGAGAAGCTGAAGAAGCTCGGTCGAAAAGCCGTCGCTCGGCTCTGACGCAGCCCTACACTTCGCTAGTGGGCGGAGCGCAACTCGAACGCTGGGACCCCAAAGACGGTCCCCTGACCGAGAAGCGGATGCTGGGCCTCATGGAAGCCGAGGGCTACGAGGTCGCCGTCTACGCCTATCGCGAAGGGATCACATTCCCGCCGCACGAGCACGCACAGGCGAAGTGCGACGGCGTCGTCGAGGGGACTCTTCGGATCACGGTCGGCGCCGAAACCTACGATCTCGGCCCCGGTGATCGGCTCTATCTCCCCGCCGGGACCCGCCATTCCGCGGAGGTGGTCGGGGCGAAAACGGTCGTCTCGCTCGACGGCACGCGCTGGTAGCCCCCCGACACGGTAGACTCCGCGCAAGAGCGGAACTCCCATGTCTTTGACCCCCGCCGAACGCGAGGAACTGATCCGGCGCTACGAGCAGGGACCGGCGCTGTTGAAAACCGCGCTCGCGAAAGTTCCAGCCGAGGCGAGGGAGTGGCGTCCCGGCGAAGGGAAGTGGTCGGTCCACGAGATCATTTGTCACTGCGGCGACTCCGAAGCGAACGGTTCGCTGCGGATCCGCTATCTCGCGGCCGAGGAAGATCCTCTGATCGTCGGTTATGACCAGGCGCAGTGGGCGCGGACTCTTGATTACCGTTCAGCGCCGCTCGAACCGGCTCTCGCGGTCGTCGAAGCCGTTCGCGCGAACACGGCACCTCTCCTGCGCCGCCTGCCGGAAAAGGCCTGGTCCGCGATCGCCCGGCATACCGAGTCGGGGAGATACACCGCCGAAGACTGGTTGAACACCTATGCGGAGCACCTCGAGAAGCACTCGGGTCAGATCGAGCGGAACCTCGCCGCCTGGCAGGCGACGAGAGGCGGGAAGGAGTAGCCGTGGCATTCGTCCGGGAGTTCAAGGAATTCCTCGTCAAACAGAACGCGCTCGCTCTCGCCGTGGCGGTCATCATCGGCGCCGCGATCGGGAAAGTAGTCACGTCGATCGTGGAAGACGTCGTCAATCCGATCATCGGTCTCGCGTTGCCGGGCGGCAGCTGGCGCGAGGCGAAGATCGTGCTGTCGCGGACGACGGACGCGACGGGGAAGGTCGTCGAGAACGGGATCACCTACGGGCATCTGATCGGGGCGATCGTGGACTTCGCCCTCATCGGGTTCGTCGTGTTCCTGATCATCCGGTATGCGCTGCCCAGGCCGGAGGCCAAACCTGCGACGAAGGAATGCCCCGAGTGCCGGACGCTCATCCCGGCCTCGGCCCGGCGCTGCAGCGCCTGTACGCAGCCGGTGGGATAGAGTCGCCGCGATCAGTCGAGTGGAAGACTCGACCCGGACCGGGCGGGAAGGTTTCGCGTGTGGGCGGGGCACCGAGCCCCGCCCTTCCCTCCTTCGCGGAGTCGGCTCCGCCACCCCGCCTAGGTGTACGGCTCTTCTTCGGGCGTGACCTCGAGGACTCCGTGCACCCACGGCGGCTCCTCGATTCCATCCTTCATCGAAGCCCGCAGGAAGTGCGCTGCGAGTCGGCGGTAAGCGTCCTGGAGGCTGTCGGCCTCGAAGAGCAGGTCCACCGTCAGACGAAACTTCATCGCCGTACCTCCTCCAGAAGTTCCTTACCCGCGCGCGCCGCTTCGTCGAGGAGGAACGTCAGGTCTTCCGGCGTCGTCCGGAAGTTCACGATGCACGCGCGCATCGCGGTCCGGCCCTTCAGGATCGTCGGCGCCAGGAAGAAAGATCCTGCTCCGACGAGGCGGTTGATGATCCGGCGGTTCAGCCGGTCGAGATCGCCCTCAGACAACGCGGCACCCCCCGGGCGATAACGGAAGTTCGCGATCGACAGCACGGGATCGGCCATCCGTTCGAAATCGGACCGTCCGTCCACCGCGTCCGAAAGGAATCGCGCGAGCGCCACGTCGTTCTCGATGGCGCGGGCATAGGCGCGTGTTCCGTGCACCTGGATGCCCATCCAGACTTTGAGCGCCTTGAAGCCCCGCGACAGCTCGACGCCTCGCTCGGCGAACCAGGCGGGCCCGGGAAACGGGCTCTCCGGGTCCGAGGCGAGGTACTCCGGGAACTTACGGAACGTCGCGGCGAGCCGGCCCGGCTGACGGACGAGCGCCGCCCCCGCCTCGTAGGGCACATAGAGCCATTTGTGCGGGTCGGCCGCGATCGAGTCGGCGCGTTCGAGCCCGGCGAAGAGGGGCGCGAGCTCGCGCGAGAGGACTGCCATCGCTCCATACGCTCCGTCGACGTGAAACCAGAGCGATTCGCGCCGGCAGAGCTCCGCGAGCGCGTCCAGCGGATCGATCGCGCCGGTGTTTACCGTTCCGGCCGTGCCGACGACGATCGCCGGCGACAAGCCCGCGCCCCGGTCTTCCGCGATCGAACGCTCGAGCAGATCCATCCGGATCCGGAATCGTTCGTCGGTCTCGATCTTGCGCAGGTGCCGCGTGCCGATGCCGAGCAGGTCGACCGCCTTGTCGACGCAGTGGTGCACCTGGTCGGACGCGTACACCACGAGCCGCGGCCGGCCTTCCCCGGAGAGCCCGTCCTCGCGGACGTTGCCGGGCGTCATCGCGCGTCGCGCCGCGGCGAGCGCGGTGAAGTTCGCCATCGATCCGCCGGAGACGAGAATTCCCTCCGCCTCCGGCGGGAGACCGAGGAGCGCGGCGAGCCACCCGATCACCTGGTTCTCCACGTGGACCGCGGCGTGATCGCCCCCCCAGCAGTTCGGATTCAGCGCGGCCGCGAGGTAGTCGGCGGTCGAGCCGACGGGGTCGGCGGTCGCGTTGATGAAGCCGAAGAAACGAGGGTGCGAGTTGCCGAAGGGGTACGGGAGGACGTGCTCGCGAACGAAGTCGAGGACGTCCTCGAAAGGGCGGCCCACCTCGGGCGGCGGCCCCTCGAAGAGCGAGGCGTCGGTCCCGATCTTGCCGAAGACCGGCCGGTCGCACAGCTTTTCGCGATGCTCGGCGACGGCGTCGGCCGCGAGACGTCCGAGCCGGCGAACTTCGTCGGGAGAGAGGTCGAAGGAAGAGCGGCTCATGCCGCTATTGAATCATCGCCGCTCCCTCGATCCGGGATCTCGAAGCTCTTATTGAACGACCCCGCAGCCCAGGCGTGCCCCCGCGTTGCCGGAGGGCTGCGTCTTCAGGTCGTCCTCCTTCTCGTGGAAGACGACCGCCTTGCCGACGACCGAGTTCGGTCCCGGTCGCACCGTCAAGAGGTCGCTGACGAGCTCGAGATGGCCCGTGCCGTTCGCCTCGATCGTGATGTTGCCGAAGTCGCCCGCGTGACGCATGGCGTCGTGGGGCCCGGCGTGCGGCATCGCACCGGGATTGAAGTGACCGCCGGCGGAGGATGCGTCGGCAGCCGAGCAGTCCCCCTTCTCGTGGACGTGGAGGCCGTGAACTCCGGGAGGCGCGTTCTCGATGTGGACGACCACGGCGACGCCGCCGGTCGGGCGCTCGGTGAACGTCGCCCAGCCGCTCACGTTCGAGCCGCTCCTGGGCTCGATCGTCGCGCGCGCCTGCGGTCCCGCCGCCTTGGTAGGCGACGCCGTCGAGGACGCGGATTTGCAGCCCGCCGTCGACAGGGCGGCTGCCGCGGCCACCGCGAAAGCAGCCGCGAGGATTGAGAATCTCGTCGTCTTCATCTTTCCTCCTTCGCGTTTCCGATGATAGACAATACGGCCCTGCAAATGGCATTCCCGTGCATCCATGCGCGCGGGGAGGCATCGGAAAGGGCCGCGAATGAGCTTTCGCCGTCGGATTTCTGGATTCGTTCTCGTGCTCGCGGCCGCCGCGCCGCTCGGCGCGCAGAAGATCCCGGTCGCCGAGAAGACGCTTTCCAACGGGATGCACCTCTTAGTCGTTCACCGCGCGGGTGAGGCTACGGTCGCCGGAGGCTGGGTCGCGCACGTCGGGAGCTCCAACGAACGGCCGGGCATCACCGGGATCTCCCACCTCTTCGAGCACATGATGTTCAAGGGCACTCCGACGATCGGCACGAAAGACTACGGCAAGGACGTGGCGGTCATCGAGGAACAGGAGCAGGTCCGCGACGAGATGCGGCAGGAGGAAGCGAAGATGCGCGCCGCCTACCGGCGCGGCGAGATCGACGACCTCTTGAAGCCGGAGAACAAGACGCCGCGATTTCGGGAGCTCGAAAAGAAGTTCGACGAGCTGATCAAGAAACAGCGGGAGGTCCTCGTCAAGAACGAGTTCGATCGGATCTACACCACGGGCGGCGGCTCCGGCATGAACGCTTTCACCAACCAGGACATGACCGGCTACTTCATCACCGTCCCATCGAACAAGCTCGAGCTCTGGATGTGGATGGAGTCGGACCGTCTCTTTCACCCCGTTTTCCGCGAGTTCTACGCCGAACGCGACGTCGTCTTCGAGGAGCGGCGCATGCGCACGGAGTCGACCCCGCTCGGGAAGTTCGAGGAGAGCTTCGACTCGCTGTTCTGGGAGTCGCACCCGTACGGCTGGCCGGTCGTCGGCTGGCCCTCGGACATCCCGGCCATCACGAAAGCACAGGCCGACGCATACTACGGCACGTACTACGCGCCCCAGAACATCACGTTGATCCTGGTCGGCGACGTCGACGTCGAGAAGAGCGCGCGGATGGCGGAGAGCTACTTCGGCCGCATTCCGCGCGGCCGTACGGCGGTTCCCGACGTCGTGACGCTCGAGGTCCCGCAACCGGCGGAGAAACGAATGTACGCCGAGGCGGAAGCCAACCCGCAGGTGGAAATTCTCTGGCACACGGTCCCGTTCGGCCACGTCGATTCCTATCCGCTCCAGGTGCTCGCGCAGATCCTCTCGACGCGGACCGGCCGCCTGTACAAGGGACTCGTGCTCGGATCGGGCGTCGCGACCGACGCCTTCGCGCGGCAGGAGTCGCGCAAATGGGCGGGGCTGTTCAACGCGGGCGGAGAAGCCAAGGAAGGACGTCGGCCCGAAGAGGTCGAGCAGGCGATTTACGCGGAGATCGGCAAGCTCCAGAAGGAGAACGTCCCCGCCGAGGAGCTCCAGAAGGTCAAGAACAACTTCGCCGCCGCGGAGTACCGGCGGCTGTCTTCGAATTTCCCGGTCCTGATTCAGCTCATCCAGAGCGACGGGCGCGGCAACTGGCGGGAAGTCAACGAGGCCGGCGCGAAGATCCAGGCGGTCACCGCCGCCGACGTCAAGCGCGTCGCGAACCGGTATTTCACGAAAGAGAACCGCGCCGTGGCGATCTACACCCGAAAGGCGGGAGCGGCCGGCGGAGGCGAGGACCCGGACCTGGCGGGTTTAGACGACCGCGGCAAGCAGATGGTCCGTCAGCTCTCGCAGCGGCTCCAGACGGCGAACGACCCGGAGGAGCTCCGGCAGATGCTGGCGGGGATCGAGTCCCGCGCGGCAAGCTCGCCGCCGGAGATGAAATCGGCGATCGACGTCGCGAAGAAGAAGATCCAGGCCCGGATCGACGAGCTCGAAAAGGCGAAGGGGAAAAAGGGATGAGGAGGGCCGCCATCGGCATCGTTCTATCCGGAATCGTGGCGAGCGCGGCGCCCGCCGCCGCACCGACCCCGCTGCAGAAGCGGACCGCGGTGCCCCGCTCCGCCGCCGCGGCGCGCGCCGCCATCCCGGCGCGCCCGGAGAAGCTGACGTTCCCGCCGCTCGTCTACGAGCCTCCCTCTCCCGCGGAATATCGCGTGAAGCTCGCGAGCGGTCCGGTCGCCTACGTCGTGCCGGACAAAGAGCTCCCGCTCGTCAACATCGTCGTTCACGTCCGAGCAGGGCAATTCGTGGTCCCGGCCGGCAAGGAAGGGCTCGCGGACCTGACCGGATACCTGCTGGCGCGCGGCGGCACGAAGTCGAAGAGCGCCGAGGAGCTCGAGGAACGGCTCGCCTTCCTTGCCGCGCAATTGACGTCCGCGGTCGGCGAGACCCAGGGGAGCGTCAGCCTGAATCTCCTGTCCAAGGACCTCGACGAAGGGCTCGCGATCCTGCGCGAGGTCCTGGCTGCTCCACGGTTTCAGGACGACAAGATCGCGCTGCGCAAGCAGCAGATGCTCCAGGCGATGAAGCAGCGCAACGACGAGTCGGCCGCGATCGAGGCGCGCGAGCGCGGCTTCCTCTCGTTCGGCGAGGACTTCTTCGCGAACCGGTACGAGACCGAGACCTCGCTGAAGGGGCTCACGAAGTCCGACCTCGGAGATTTCCATCGGAGGTGGTTCCATCCGGGCGAGTTCGTCGTCGCGGCGAGCGGCGACTTCGACCGCACCGTCATGGTCGGCAAGCTCGAAAAGCTCTTCGCAGACTGGCCGTTCCGGGGGAACACCGCGCCGGCGGTGCCGACGAACACTTCCTTCGCGAAGCCGGGGGTTTACATCGTCGACAAAGACGTCAACCAGGGTCGCGTGTCCGTCCTTCTCCCGGGCATTCGCCGGGACGACCCGGACTTCTTCCCGGTCCTCGTGATGAACGACATCCTGGGAGGCGGCGGATTCACTTCGCGCATCACCAATCGCGTGCGTTCGGACGAGGGCCTCGCCTACAGCGCGGGATCCACGTTTCCCGGCGGCGTCTACTACCCGTCGGCGTTCCGCGCGGGCTTCCAGTCGAAGTCGCGTACGGTCGCGTACGCGACGTCCGTCGTCGTCGAGGAGATCCGGAGGATCGCCGGAGAACCGGTGACGGCCGAGGAGCTGAACACGGCGAAGAAGTCGTTCGTCGAGACGTTTCCGCGGACCTTCGCAACGAAGACGCAGGTCGCGACGGCGTTCGCGCAGGACGAGCTGACCGGCCGTTATGCCTCCGACCCGGATTACTGGAAGAACTACCGCTCGAAGGTCGAAAAAGTGACCGCTGCGGACGTGCAGCGCGTCGCGAAGAAGTTCCTGGCATCCGAGAAGCTCGTGATCCTGGTCGTCGGAAAGAAGAGCGACATCCTGGCGGGCGATCTGAAACACACGGTCTCGCTTGAGAAGCTCGCGGGAAACCGGATAGTGGACCTGCCGCTGCGAGACCCGATGACCATGAAGCCGGCCAATTGACGAAGGGTCAGGTCTCCACTTGCCACATTGGAGTTAACCCGTGTGCGTCGTTGGGAATAGCGATATCGGAAGACGGATCTCTTAAGGTTTGCCCAAGTCTTTCGGCTCGAGGAAGATACGAGGCAAAGTGGTCGCTGTAGGCCTGACCCCATGACCCTGATACCGCCGGTCGAAGTCTCGCGGGTGCTCCTCCTTGCGCTCGTCGCCGCCGGCGCGCTCACCGCGATCGCAACCCGAGAGCCAACATCTTCCTTCGCCGGGGGCTTCGCCGCCGGGGCGGGAGCGGCGTTCGTCGTGTCGTTCCTTTCGAACCCGCGTCGCGGGAGCACCGAGGAAGAGGATCGGGAGTCGCCGTGAGGGTTCTCGTCGTCGAGGACGAGGAGAAGATCGCGCAGTTCCTCCGGAAGGGGTTGACGGAGAAGGGCTATTCCGTCGAGGCGGTGGCGGACGCGGACCGCGCTCTCGAGCGGCTGGAGGGGGGCGAGTACGACCTGGTGATTCTCGATCTCCTCCTGCCCGGCTCGCGCGACGGGATCGAGCTCTGCCGGGAGATCCGCACCCGGGGAATTCCGGCCAAGGTGCTCATGCTGACCGCGCGGGACAGCGTCGTGAACAAGATCGAGGGGCTCGACGCGGGTGCCGACGACTACCTCGTCAAACCGTTTTCGTTTCGCGAGCTCCTCGCCCGGCTTCGCGCGCTCGCGCGCCGCACCGAGGTTCCGGAGCCCGGGCCGCTCGTCTACGGAGACCTCACCTACGACCCGGAATCGCGCGAGGTCCGCCGCCGGGGCGAGCTCATTCGCCTAACAGCGCGCGAAGGCGCTCTCTTCGAGCTCCTGCTTCGCCGGCGCGGTAAGGTCGTTTCCCGCTCGGAGATCCAGGCGCGCATCTGGGAAGACTCGTTCGACCTTTCCACCAACATCATCGACGTCTACATCAACGCTCTGCGCCGCAAGCTCGACGCCGGCGAAAAGGAGAAGCTCATCCAGACCGTGCGGGGAGTCGGCTATCGGCTGGGCGAGCCGGGAGAACCGGCCCGAGAATCCGGAGGATAGGCCGTGGCCGGCCGCGCCTGGTCGCTGACGGCGGCGGCTCTTCTCGGGATTGCCGCGATCCTGACCATCGTCTCGTTCTTCGTCCGTTCCTCCGGCGTCCTCGTCCTCGTTGCCGCAGGGCTGGCGGCTCTCGCGGTCCTCGTCTTCCTGGGCGGACGCCTCGCTCTGCCGCGAGCGGTCGGAGCTCCATCGGCGACGGCGAATTCACCCAACTCCGGCGGTCAAGAGCCGGAGCTCGCCATGTTGCGGGACCGCCTGATCCAGACGGAAACGCACCCGCTGCGCCGGATCGCCTCGGCGGATCTCTCCGGTCCGGCGCGCGACCTCGCCCTTCGCCTGAACGCGCGCCTGGACGCCCTGACCGGGACCGGGAAGGAGCAGCAGCAGTTCATTGCGGACGTCTCGCACGAGCTGCGCACGCCGCTGACCGTCCTTCGGGGCACCCTCGAGGTCGCGCTCGAGGAGGACCGCTCCGCCGAGGAATACCGCGAGGCGATCGGCAACGCCCTCCTCGAGATCCGGCACCTCGCCCGGATCTCGCAGAACATCCTCTTTCTCGCGCGGGGGGAGAGCGGCCGCGTCACGCTTTCGTTTTCCAACCAGGACCTCGGACGCTTCGTTGCGGACGTCGTCCGCGAGCTCCTGCCGGCCGCGGCGGACCACGAGATGGAGCTTTCCGTCGAGGTGCCGGAAGATCCGGTCATCGCCTTCGTCGATCCGGGCCGGATGCAGCAGGTCCTGCACAACCTGCTCGAGAACTCGATGCGGTATACGCCCGCCGGGGGATCCGTCCGGGTCCGCCTTCGGACGACGCCGGCCGAGGCGGCGATCGAGGTCTCCGACAGCGGCGTGGGGATCCCCGAAGCGGACCTTCCCTTCGTGTTCGAGCGCTTCTTCCGCAGCGACCGGGCGCGCCGCGCCTACACCGGAGGATCCGGTCTGGGCCTCTCGATCGTGCGTTGGATCGTCGAGGCCCACAAAGGGACGGTGGAAATCGCGAGCGAGGTGGACAGAGGAACGACCGTGACGGTGCGATTGCCGCGGGTGACCTAGGAGGAAACGTGGAGGACGAGCTTCGCCTTCTCCGGGAAACGCGCGAGATCCTCGACACCATCAACGATCTGTTCGTGGGCACCGACGAGCGCGATTGGAAAAGGGTCGCCCGGGCTCTCTCGCCCCGCGTCGAATTCGACATGAAGTCGGTCACCGGCGCGGAGCCCTCGGCCGTCGATTCGGGGAAGATCATCGCGGGATGGGAGGAGGGGCTGCGGTCTCTGAAAGCCGTGCACCATCAGACCGGCAATTTCCGGGTCCGGGTGGAAGGCGATCAGGCGGACGCCTTCTGTTACGGGATCGCGTTGCACTACCTGCCGAACGCGTTCGGTCGGAACACGAGAACGTTCGTCGGAAGCTACGACTTGCACCTGCGAAAAGACGGCGGCGACTGGAACCCCGTCGGACGGGAATCTCGAACTGGAGAAGGGCAGTTGAGAATCCGAGCGTGAGACCGGTTTTCGTCCTTTCCGCGGTTCGTACGCCCATCGGCAAGTTCGGTGGCGCGTTCGCGTCGATGTCCGCTCCCGACCTGGGAGAGGTCGCCGCGCGGGCGGCGATCGAGCGTTCGGGCCTTCCTCCCGCAGCCATCGACGAGACGATCTTCGGGCACGCTCGCCAGGCGGGCGGCGGCCCGAACACGGCGCGGCAGGTTTCTCACCGCGCCGGCATCCCCGACTCGGTCCCCGCGTTCACGGTGAACAAAGCGTGCGCGTCGTCTTTGAAGGCGCTGACGCTCGGCGCGCTCTCGATTGCCGCGGGAGAGAGCGAAGCTGTGCTGGTCGGCGGGACGGAATGCATGTCGGCGACGCCTTACCTTCTGACGCGCGCGCGCTTCGGATACCGCATGGGGCATTCGGAGATCGTGGACGCGATGTACCGCGACGGTTTTCTGTGCCCGCTGTGCGGCGAATTGATGGGAGAGACGGCGGAGAACCTCGTCTCGGAGTACGGGATCCTGCGGGCCGAGCAGGACGCCTACGCCGCCGAATCACAGCGGCGCGCGGCAGAGGCGATCTCTTCGGGCCGCTTCGCCGACGAGATTGCGCCCGTCACGGTCGAGGGCCGGAAAGGCGTAACGCTCGTCCAGAAGGACGAGCATCCCCGTCCCGACACTACCGTCGAGAGCCTCGCGAAGCTCGCTCCCGTCTTCGATCCCGAGTCGGGCACCGTTCACGCGGGAAACTCCTCCGGGGTGACCGACGCGGCGTCGGCGCTCGTTCTCGCGTCGGAGGAAGAGGTCCGTCGAGCCGGGAACGAGCCGCTCGGCCGCGTCGTCGCGTGGACTTCCGCCGGAGTCGAGCCCGAGCGCATGGGGATCGGACCCGTTCCGGCGACGAAAACGCTTCTCGCGAAACAGAAGCTCACCCTTCCTGACCTGGACGTCATCGAGCTGAACGAGGCCTTTGCCGCGCAGGTCATCGCCTGCGCGCGGGAGCTTTCCCTCGATCTCTCGCGCGTCAACGTCAACGGCGGTGCGATCGCTCTGGGCCATCCGATCGGCGCGACGGGCGCGCGCATTGCGACGACCCTGCTGCACGAGATGAAGAAGCGCGATGCGAAGCGAGGCGTCGCGACCCTGTGCGTTTCGGGCGGGATGGGAATGGCGGTACTCTTCGAACGGTAGAACCGTGCGGATCGCTCTGACCCTCGACAGCGACGTCCCGGCCGAAGAAAACGACTACGTCCGCGCGCTCACGGACGCGGGGGTGCGGCGGGACGAGCTCGTCGTGATGCGGCCGGGCGATCCGATCGAAGGGGAGTTCGACGGAGTCGTCATCGGGGGCGGCGACGACGTCGACCCCGTCCGATATGGCCGCGACGTCCTCGAGGGCGCCAACGTCGAGATCGATCACGGACGCGACGCAGTCGATTTCACGGTCTTCGAGGAGGCGTGGCGTTCGCACGTTCCGGTCCTCGGGATCTGCCGGGGACTCCAGGTCGTGAACGTCGCCCGCGGCGGCACGCTCGTTCAGGACCTGCCGTTGGAAAGGCCGTCGGAGGTCGCGCACCGCGTGCCGAAGAAGGAGAACCGGCGCGATCACCCGGTGACAGTCGAGCCGGGGACGCGCCTCGCCCGGATCGCCGGAATGTCCGAGATCGACGTCAACAGCCGGCACCACCAGGCGATCGAACGCGCGGCGGACGGGTTCGCCGTCGCCGCCACGGCGCCCGACGGCGTCATCGAGGCCATCGAAGCCAAGGACGGGCGATGGCTCGTCGCCGTGCAGTGGCATCCGGAGAACCTGACGGACGATGCCGTCTCGCAACGCCTCTTTCGGGAGTTCGTCGCGGAAGTCAGGCGCCGAAGCCTGAAGTAGCCGAGGCCCGAAGGGGAAGGAATTCGGCCGAAACTCCGCCGGTTGTGCGGCTTTCGGAGATTTCAACTTCGATGACAGGAGCCTCCCGCATGAGATCCCGCGTCGCAACGCTCACCCTGGTCCTCGCCCTTCCCGCTCTCGCCGCTTCCGCGCAGGCGAAACTGTCGGTCCAGAAGCTCGCCGAGGGAATCTGGGCGGCGCAGCCGGACAAGGGAGCCAACGTCGGCTGGTTCCTCTACGGCGACGGGGTCGTCGCCGTCGATTCGGGAGGCGACGTGGCGACCGCGAAGGAGATGCTGCGCCAGATCGCGGAGACGACCGGCGGGAAGCCCGTTCGCTACCTCGTCCTGACCCACGCGCACGCGGATCACACGACCGGCACGCGCGCGTTCATCGCGGCAGGAGCGCAGGTGATCTGTCACGAGCACGCCGCCACGACGATCCTGGGCTACATCACCCAGCCGTCGAACGATCCCGCCGATCCGCTGTCGGGGAAACGCGGCATCTCGCCGACCTTGATGACCGTCTCGGAGAGATTGATCCTGTTCGACGGGCTGCGCCGCGCGGAAATCCAGTGGCTGGGCTCGGGCCACACGACCGGGGACCTCGTCGTGCTCCTCCCCGGCGAAAAGGTGCTCTTCGCCGGCGATTTGGCGTTGAACGGACGCCTCCCGGACCTGCATCTGCCGGACGCCGATCCGGAATCGTGGGCGAAGGTGCTTCCGCGGCTCGCTGCGGCACCCGTCGAGAAGATGGTCCCGGGTCACGGGACGATCGGCCCGACCACGGGAATCGCCGATACGCTCGCGTACGTCAAGAGGTTGAACGAGATCGTGAAGCAGATCATTCGTTCCGGAACGCCCGAGGAGTATGTCGAGATCAAGCTCCGCGAGGCGGAGAACCGGATCCCGAACGTCCCCATGTCCGACGCCCACATCAAGAACGCGCTCGCGGTGTACCGCCGGGAAAAGGACAACCTCACGAGACCGACGACGACTCCCGCGCCGGCTGCTCGAAAGACTCCTCCCAGGAAGACCGCTTCCTGAGGTAAGAAGGGTGGCGTGCCGCTGCGCCTCGCCACGACTTCCGGCCGCGCCGACCTCTCGATTGAAATCCCCCCGGTCAACGTCTTAGACGTCGCGGCGCTCGAGGAGCTCGCCCGGCTCGTCCTCGAATGCGCCGGCGCGCGCGTGCTCGTCCTTTCCGGGCTGCCCCGCGCGTTCTCGGCCGGAGTGTCCGTAGCGGAACACCTTCCACATCCGGACGCGATCGAGGCGATGCTCGCGGGGATGCGCAGCGCATTGAACGCGCTCGTCCGCACGCCGGCCGTAACGGTCGCAGCGGTATCCGGCGCCTGTCTCGGCGGCGGAGCGGAGCTGGCCTCGGCCTGTGACGTGGTCCTGACGACCGAAGATTCGCGCATCGGCTTCCCCGAGATCCGGCTCGCGTGTTTTCCGCCGGGAGCCACGGCGCTTCTCCCCGTCCGGATCGGCGGGGCCCGCGCTGCCGACTGGATTCTGACCGGACGGACGGTGTCCGGCCGCGAAGCGGCGCAGGCCGGCTTCGCCGCGCGCGCGGTTGCGCCCTTCGACCTCGAGCGTGAGACGGAGCGGCTCGTGAACCAGCTTCTCGCGACGAGCCCCGCCGCGCTCGCCGGCGCTCGCGATCTCCTGCGCGCCGAGCGACGCCGGGCATTGGCGGAAGCGCTTCCCCACGCGGAGGTCGCCTACCGGTTGCTCGCCGGAAGCCGGGATCTCGCGAGAGCCGTCGAGGAATTCCCGGGCGGGAAACGGGAAACCGGAACGGCGAGAAGACCGCGCGAGATCGGCGAAGACTGAGAAACGGGTCCGCGGCATTCGCTTCCCGAACGGAGATTTCAAACGACGGTTTTTACTCCGGCTTGGCGCGCGCTCCGCGTACAATCCGCCGCGTGATCGTCTACCTGAATGGCCGTTTTCTTCCGCGCGAGGAAGCGAAAATCTCTCCTGAGGACCGCGGCTTTCTCTTCGCGGACGCGGTCTACGAGGTCGTCCGCTTTGCGTCCGGCCGTCCCTATCGCCTGGCGGAGCACCTCGCGCGTATGCGCGACGGTTTGACGGCCCTCCAGATCGCGATCGAGCCGCTCTTTTTCCCGGGGGTCGCGGGGCAGCTCCTCGAGGAGAACGGCCTCGACTTGGAGGACGCGCTCGTCTATGCGCAGGTCTCGCGCGGCGCCGCCCCCCGCGCGCACGCCTTTCCGTCACCCGGGACTCCGCCGACCATATTCGCGTTCGCGCGGCTGACCGATCCGCCGCCTCCCCCCGAAGGCGGCCGCGCGATCTTCGCGCCCGACGAGCGATGGGGACGCTGCGACGTGAAGACCGTCATGCTGCTGCCGAACGTGCTCGCTTTTGAGAAGGCCCGCGAGGCCGACGCCGCCGAGGCAATTCTCGTGCGGGACGGGATCGCGTGGGAGGGCACCAAGGCGAATCTCTTTGCGGTCTCGGGAGAGGTGTTGCGCACGGCGCCCAAGGGGCCGCGCATTCTTCCCGGAGTCACTCGCGCCGCCGCGCTCGAGGCCGCCCTCGATCTGGGCTTCGCGATCGAGGAGCGACCGATCGCGGTCGAGGAGCTCTTCTCTTCCGACGAGGTCTTTCTCGCTTCGACGACGCTCTGGACCTACTCGCTCGTCGAGATCGAGGGCCGCAAGATCGGGAACGGACGGCCCGGTCCGGTCGCCGCACGGATCCGCGAAGCGCTCCAGGCGGAGTTTCGCGGAGCGCGCGTCAGGCTCGCAACTTAGAAGGGCCGGTGCGCGCGATGGCGGAGTACACCCCCGAGCACGCGAGGTCCGGGCTCGACGCCAAGCTGCCCGCAATCGAGACCTGGCCGAATCAGTATCCCGACTACGAGATCGCGGTCGAGATCCCGGAGTACAACGCGATCTGTCCCAAGACCGGCTTGCCGGACTTCGGGCACCTGACGATCCGGTACGTCCCCGACGAGCTCTGCCTGGAGCTGAAGTCTCTGAAGCTCTACATCGTCGCGTATCGCAACGTCGGCATCTTCTACGAGAACGCCGTGAACCGGATCCTCCGGGATTGCGTCGCGGCCTGCCGCCCGAAGCGCATGACGGTGACGGGACGGTTCTCTTCGCGGGGCGGGATCTCCTCCGTCGTCGAAGCGCGCTACCCGGCCGCCTGACCGATGGACTGGGCAAAAGAGCTCTTCCACAAGCTCACCGACGTCGAGACGCTCGTCCGCGTCGGAGGCCTGACCGCGATGGCGGCGGTCATCTTCGCAGAGACAGGGCTCATGGTCGGGTTCTTCCTCCCCGGGGACTCGCTGCTCGTGACGGCCGGGGTCTTCGCCGCAGCCGGCCAGCTGAACATCTGGACCTTGAACGCGCTCCTCGTCGCCGCCGCGATCGCGGGAGATACCGTTGGGTACTGGTTCGGGCGGCGGGTCGGGCAGGCCCTCTTCAAGCGGCCGAAGTCGCTTCTTTTCAACCCTGCCCATCTCCAGCGCGCGCACGACTTCTACGAGAAGCACGGCGGCAAGACGATCATCATCGCGCGCTTCATGCCGGTCGTGCGGACCTTCGCCCCGATCGTCGCGGGAATGGGGGAGATGAACTACAGGCGCTTCCTGTCCTTCAACGTCTTCGGGGGACTGTTCTGGGTCGTCTCGATGACCGGGATCGGCTACTTCCTCGGGAAAATCCCGGGCGTGCGCGAGCACATCGAGGTCGTCATCCTGATCGTGGTCCTCCTCTCGATCCTGCCCGGGATCATCGCGTTCGCGCGGGAGTGGTGGAAGAAACGTCGCGCCCTCGCGACCGGAGAGTGACTCCCGGGTTCAGGCGAACGCGGACACCTGCGGCGGCCGGCTCGCCGGCGGCACGATCCGATCCCGCAGCTCGCGGACGAGCTCGGCGATCTCAACTCCGTGGGCGCGGTCGTGCTCGGTCATCATCTTCGGGATGTCCGACAGCTCGATCCGCCCGACGCCTTCCTGCACTCCCGCCCGTCTCCAGTCCTCGGCCGATACGTCGCGGAGTCTCTGGAGGTTGCGCGTGCGGGCCGTCGTGAAAACGAGAAGGCCTTCGGCGAGATCGCGCCGGAGATACACGCGCTCGCGCGCGACGCGGTCTCCTTCGAAGTTCGAAAGAAGCGGCTCGTCCTCCGTCAGGAGCCGGCGGATGCGGACGCCGTAGGCTTCCCGCTCGAGATCCGCGAGGTGCCAGACGTGCTCGACCAGAGAGAAGCCTCCCGCCGTGCCCCGCTGTCGCACCTTGTCCTCCGGAAGCTCCGCCGCAGCCCGGGCGAGAAGCGCGGGCGTGGATTCCAGCGTCAGGAAAAATGTTTCGAGCTCGCGGCGATTCATTGATAACTCCAACCTCTCTGTACGCACGAGACGCACGGAAAGTTTCCGGGTTTACCTGTCCTTTACCTTATTTCCATCGGGTTAGACTCCTCGAGTGGTCCTCGAAGCGCTGCGTTCTTTCTTCTCCTCGAAAGTAGCGGAGCCGGAAAGCGGCGTGCCCGACCCCGTCGCAGTCGCCGCCTGCGCGCTGCTCCTCGAGATCGCCCACGCCGACGAGACGTTCACCGCGGACGAAAAGGAAAGGATCGCGCGACACGCGCGCGAAGACCTGGGCGTCGCCCCGGAGGACGTGCGGGAGGTCCTGCGGCTCGCCGAGGAAGCCCGCAAGGCGAGTGTGGACCTCTATCAATTCACGAAGCTCGTGACGGAGAGTTTTTCGCGCGAGCAGCGGCTGCGGCTGATCGAGGCGATCTGGGGCGTCGTCTACTCCGACGGCGTCCTGACCGCGGTCGAGGGGCAGCTCGCGCGGCGGATCGCCGAGCTCCTCGGGTTCCAGCATCCGGAAGTCCAGGCGGTGCGGGAGAGAGTCGCCGCGAAACGGGGCTAGGGCTCGCGAGCTCGTGACCCGCAACCCGCTTCTCCTGGGGTTCCTGGGGCTGTGGCTCCTCGCGTGGGGAATCCTGTTCGTCGATCGCGGACGCACTCTTCCCCTCGCGCCGAAAACGGTCCACTACCTCGTCGCCGAGGTCATTGCGCTCGCGCTCGTCGCCGCGCTTCTCCGGCTCGCCCGCGACCGGCGCCCGATCGATCACGGGAGCCGTCTTCCGATCCGAAACCCCGGCGCAGAGTGCGCGGGCATCCTCGCGTATCTCGCCGCCGTGCTCGCCGTCGGTCGGGCTCTCGGCATCCGCGCGCACATCGCCTCGGCCGGGATGAGCGGGGGCGCCTCCGTCGTGTGGCAGACACAGACTCCGGGCTCCGCCCTGCGATGGGCGGTCTTCCATTTCGTCGCCGGCGTCGTCGTGCCGCTCGTCTTCTTCCTCGGGGTCCGACGCTACGGTCCCCGGACTCTCCTTCTCGGGTTCCCGCGCGGCGGGAAATGGATTGCCTTCTGTCTCGTCGCCGGCGCGTCGGGTCTCCTCGCCGGAGATCCGCACGTCACGTTCGGTCAGCCGCTCGCTGGTTACGGAGCGGCGCTCCTTCTCTTCAGCGCGGGGACGTTCCTGCCGGTGATGATCCTCTTCGAGAGCCTGCTGGCGCCGCGGCTCGCGATCCTCGGCCGCTCCGCGATGACCGGCGCGGTCCTGTCGGGCCTCGCCTACGCGCTCTTCCACCCTTTCGAGTTCTATCTCCGCTGGGGGACGCCGGCCGAGGCCGCGGTCTCACTCGCCTGGATGGCGCAGATCGGCTTCTACGGCGTGGTGAAAGGGATCTCGACGCTGTGGACCGGGAGCGCGTGGGTCCACATCTTCACGACCCACACGGTGCACTTTACCGAGGTCGGCGAAGTGACGCGGGTATTCAGGCTGCGGTGATGAACGGTCGGGCGATCAGCGGCGAGCTGCGCGAGCGCAGCGAGCTACGCGAGTCCTGTGCAGCGACGTGTCAGCCGGCACCTGGGCACCACTCGGTGCTTGCCGCGCCCTGGTTCTCAGTCGGAACTGTTGGACTTGCTGGACTTGACCGTGACCGCGATCGCCGCCGCCTCATCCTCGGGCTTTGTCAAAAGGATGATCCCGATTTCCTTCATCTCCTTACCGCGAGGCAGAACGATCAGCTTCTTGATCCGGTCTCCTGCGATGCCAAAGCGCTTGAAGTTGGCTGGCAGCCAGCGCTTCAGCTTCGCTTCGTCGGCTGGACCCATCTTGTCCAGCTCCGCCAGAATTGCCTTCGCTTGAGCCGGACTCGCGAGATCGCTGGGATAGGTCAGGCGGTAGATATCGCTCCTGGACGAGTTGAGGTTTATCGAAGCCCAAGCGGGCGCCGCGACAAGGAGGGACACGATCACACCGAACGTGAATCGAGCTTTCATTCCGAGTTCGTCCTTCCGCCGACAAGTGTCGGCTAACTAAAACTTCGGCAGCACTCTCTTCTCTTTCGGAATGCGTTCGAACGGCTGCGGCACGTTCGCCGCGACCCACGCGAACACCGCCACGGCCGCCGTCATGCGGTCGAGCGACTCCGGCTCGATCTTGTCGAACGTGTCGTTGGCGGTGTGGTGCCAGTCGAAGTAGCGCGAGGCGTCCTGGTGGACCGAGAAGAGCGGAACACCGGCGAGGACGAGCCGCGAGATGTCCGCACCGCCGGCTCCCGTCGAGGTGACGTCGGCCGCGCCGAGGGGCCCGAGAAGCGCGGCAATTTCCCGGACGAGCGGCTCCGCGGAGGGTCCGGCGTTCCAGGCGAGCCCGATCGGGCTGCCGCTTCCCAGATCGGCCTCGAGAGCCGCGACGTGCCGTTCGAGCTCGGCAGTGTGCGTCTCCGCGTACGATTTCCCTCCGGCGAGGCCGTTCTCTTCGTTGGCGAACAGGATCACGCGGATCGAGCGGAGCGGCCGCTTTCGGAGTCCGGCGATCATCCTCGCGGCCTCGATCACGATCCCGCATCCCGCTCCGTCGTCGATCGCGCCTTCTCCCAGGTCCCACGAATCGCGGTGGCCGACGAGGAGCACGATCTCCTCCGGTTTGCCGCTTCCCGAGATCTCGCCGATCACGTTGGCCGACTCCGTCTCTCCCATCTCGCGGCATCCGAGCGTGAAACGAACGCGCACGGGCTTCCCCTCGCGGTCGAGGCGTTCGAGGAGGTCGGCATCGGGGTTCGAGAGCGCAGCGGCCGGGATCTTTGTTGTTCCCTCCTCGTATCGGAGTGATCCCGTGTGCGGCGTTCGGTTCGAGTCCGTCCCGACGGACCGGATGAGCACGCCGATCGCGCCCTTCTTTGCGGCGCGCGACGGGCCGGAGCCGCGCACCGGAACGATTTCCCCGTAGCCGGCGCCGTCGATCGTCCGCCGCATCCGCTTGTTGAAGAAGACGATCTTTCCCCGGACCGACGTCTCGCTCTTCGCGGCGAGCTCGTCGAGCGAGCCGACTTCGAGAATCTCCCCTTCGAGGCCGGCCTCGGGCGTTGCGACGCTGCCGCCGAGCGCGGTCAGAAACAGTTTGTGCGCGTAGGGAGCTGTGACTTCGCCGGACTCGTTTCCGCGCTGCCAGACCGGGACCATGACCTTTTCCGCGCGCACCTTCGCGAAGCCGAGGGCTTTCAACGTCTCGAGGCCCCAGGCGATCGAAGCGCGGTCTCCGGGCGAGCCGGACAGGCGCGGCCCGGAGTGATCGACCAGGCTTCGAATCCACTCGGAGGCGCGCGTTCCGGAAAACGCCATTTCGCGAAGCGACTCCGCAGTCGTGCGAATTTCCGGCGCGAGAGCCGGGGCCGCGTCGGCGGCCCGGGAAGGCGAGGGCAGGCCGGCCGCGAACGTCAGGATCAGGGCGAGGACGGTCGTCCGTCTCAAGCGAACCTCCTCATCGGTCAGGGACGCGAGATCGTACCAAGTGCCGAAGGCACCGCGGCGCAGCGAAGGACCCGTCTTAGAATCGGACCGTGGCCACCGAGAAGACGGCCGACCTCGCCGACGAGCTGGTCGCGGAGTTCGGCGACAACGCGACCTACGTCGCGGACCTTCTCGCCCGTTACCGGCAGAGCCCGGACGCGGTCGACGAGGAGTGGCGCGAGTTCTTCCGTGAAAGACTGACCTCGAGCGGAGGGGCGGGTGGCCCCCCGACCTCCCAGGTAGAACCCGTGCCGCAGCCGGCGGCTCCGCCGACTCCCGTCGAAGCGCCGCGCGCGCCCGAGCCGGCAAAGCCGTCCGCGCCTTCCTCGAGCCGCGCGGAAGAGGTCTCGCCGCTTCGCGGAGGGGCGCTCCGGATCGCGGAGAACATGGAGGCGTCTCTCGCGGTCCCCACCGCGACCTCGCAGCGGCAGATTCCGATCAAGCTCTTAGACGAGAACCGGCGGCTGATCAACGAGTCCCGCGCGGCGAGCGACGAGTCGAAGATCTCCTTCACGCAGCTCGTCGCGTGGGCGATCGTGCAGGCATTGACGGAGTTTCCGCGCGTCAACGACGCCTACGACGCCTCGGGGGGGACGCCGGTACGGATCCGCCGCGACGAGATCCGGTTCGGGCTCGCCGTTGACGTGGAGAAATCGGACGGCTCGCGCACTCTCCTCGTCCCGAACGTCCGGGGGGTCGAGAAGATGGGCTTCGCCGAGTTCGCCGCCGCGGTCGACGACGTGGTCGACCGCTCCCGGAAGGGAAAGCTCCAGGTGGCCGACTTCGAGGGCACGACCATCTCTCTCACGAACCCCGGCACGCTCGGCACCACGGCGTCGGTCCCGCGCCTCCTGCCGGGACAGGGTCTGATCGTCGCGACCGGCGCCATCGGCTATCCCGCGGAGTTCGCGGCGATGGCGCCCGAGACGCTGTCGCAGCTCGCAGTCAGCAAAGTGGTCACCTTCACGTCCACGTACGACCACCGGATCATCCAGGGCGGGGAGTCGGGCGCCTTCCTCGGAAGGATCGAGGAGCTCCTGCTCGGCCGGGACGGCTTTTACGAGGAGGTTTTCTCGGATCTCGCTCTCCCGCACAAACCGCTGCACTGGGCCGTGGACCGAAACTCCGCGTTCGGTCGGCGCGACGAGATCGAGAAGCAGGCACGCGTGCTCGAGCTCATCAACGCGTACCGCGTGCGCGGCCACCTGATCGCCGACGTCGACCCGCTCCGAATGGTCCCCGTGCACGAGCACCCGGAGCTCGACCTGGAAACCTACGGGCTGACGATCTGGGACCTCGATCGCGAGTTCTGGACCGGCGGCTTGAAGGGCGGCGAGCACATGCCGCTCCGGGAAATCATCGGCGTGATGCGCCGGGTCTACTGCGGCAAGGTCGGCATCGAGTACCGTTTCATCTCGAACCCCGCCGAGAAGGAGTGGATCCGCCAGCAGGTCGGCGCGCCTCCGGAGGCCCCGCGGCGCGAGGTCCGGCGCCGGACCTTCGAGAAGCTTCTTGCCGCGGAGACCTTCGAGCGTTTCCTGGGCACGAAGTACATCGGACAGCGCCGCTACTCGATCGAGGGGTGCGAGGTGGTCATCGCGCTCCTCGACCAGCTGCTCGAGGGCGCGGGCGAGCGCGGAGTGGAAGAGGTCACGATCGGGCTCACGCACCGCGGGCGGCTGAACATCCTCGCCAACGTGGTCGGGAACTCGACCGAGCGGATCTTCGCCGGCTTCGAAGGGACGGTGCACCCCGACTTTCCGGCCGACGAAGGGGACGTCAAGTACCACCAGGGGGCGGAGGGGACCCACGAGACCGCTACCGGGCGAAAAGTCGCGATCACCGTGCCGTCGAACCCCTCGCACCTGGAGGCGGTCGACCCGGTCGTCGAAGGAATGGTCCGCGCCAAGCAGGACCGCCGCGGCCACGGGCCGGAGGCGTGGGAGCGCGTGCTCGCGGTGATCCTCCACGGCGACGCGGCGTTCGCGGGTCAGGGGATGGTTGCGGAAGTCTTCAACCTCGCGCAGCTCCGCGGCTTCCGGACCGGCGGGACCATCCACCTGATCGTCAACAACCAGATCGGCTTCACGACGCCTCCGGCCTCGGGGAGATCGTCGCTCTATTCGACCGACGTCGCGAAGATCAACCAGGTCCCGATCTTCCACGTCAACGCCGACGATCCGGAGGCGGCTCATCGCGTCCTCCGGATCGCGCTCGACTACCGCCAGGAGTTCCACAAGGACGTCGTGATCGACCTGATCGGCTTCCGCCTGCACGGCCACAACGAGGGGGACGAGCCGACCTATACGCAGCCGCTAATGTACAAGCGCATCCAGGAGCACCCGGGCGTGCGGTCGCTCTACGCGCGGAAGCTGGTCAAGGAAAAGGTGCTGACCGAACCCGAAGTCGCCGAGCTCGAAGAGCGGCAGAAGGCCGCCTATGAATCCGCGCTGGCCAAGGCAAAGGAAATCGCCTTACGGCAGAAGGTCGAGCCTGCGACCACTGTGGCCCCCGACTCACGGCTCATGCCTTCCGAAGTCTCCACCGCCGTCCCCCGCGAAACGCTCTCTCGCATCGGCCGGGCGCTCACGACCGTGCCTGCCAACTTTCACCTGAACCCGAAGATGGTGTCGCAGCTCGCGCGCCGCGGGAAGATGGCCGAGGGCGCGCAGCCACTCGACTGGTCCACGGCGGAGGCGCTCGCGTTCGGGTCGCTCCTGCTCGAAGGCACGCCGATCCGCCTGACCGGGCAGGACACCAGCCGCGGGACGTTCTCCCAGCGGCACGTCGTCTTTCACGACACCTCGACCGGCGACACTTGGACGCCGCTCTCCGATCTCGATCCCGCGCAGGCGGTGCTCGCGGTTTACGACAGCCCGCTGTCGGAGGAGAGCGTCCTCGGCTTCGAGTACGGCTACAGCGTCGAAGCTCCCGACGCGCTCGTTCTCTGGGAAGCGCAGTACGGCGATTTCGCCAACGGCGCCCAGGTCGTCATGGACCAGTTCGTCTCTTCCGCCGAGGACAAGTGGCGGGAGGTGTCGCGACTGGGGCTGCTGCTGCCGCACGGCTACGAAGGGCAGGGTCCCGAGCACTCGAGCGCCCGGATCGAGCGCTACCTGCAGCTCTGCGCCGAAGACAACATGCAGGTCGCAAACGTCACGACGCCCGCGCAGTACTTCCACCTGCTGCGACGCCAGATGCGGCAGCCGCACGGCAAGCCGCTCGTCCTCTTCACGCCGAAGAGCCTCCTGCGCCTTCCCGCCTCGTTCTCTCCGCTGGAGGATCTGGCGCGCGGAATCTTTCAAACCGTGCTCGACGACGCCGAGGTCTCCGATCGCGCCGTGGTCTCGCGCGTCCTTCTCTGCAGCGGAAAGGTCTCCTACGACCTCGCCGCCGCGCGCGCGCAGAGGAAGGATCTATCGACTGCCATCGTGCGGGTCGAGCAGCTTTATCCGTTCCCGGAGGAGAGACTTCGCCTGACGTTGTCCGGGTATCCGTCGGCCCGGGACGTGGTGTGGGTCCAGGAGGAGCCGAAGAACATGGGTGCGTGGACGTTCATCCAGCCGCTCCTGGCCGAGGTCCGGCCTGTGGAAACGGCGCTGTGGTACGCCGGGCGCGCGCCCTCCGCGTCGCCGGCGACCGGCTCAGCTTCCGTGCACAAGCGGGAGCTCGCGGAGCTCCTGGAAGAGGCGTTCGGTCGGTAGCAATCGCCAGCCGTCATGTTTGAGCACAGCTCCGGGCCGCTGCTGCCGAGAACGGCTTTTATTCGCCGGCTCGCGATCAGTCTCCTGACCGGAATTGTTCTCATCTTCGTGGCGCTCGGCATCGGCATGGTCGGCTACCACGGCTTCGAGAAGATGTCGTGGATCGACGCGTTCACGAACGCGGCGATGATCCTGTCCGGGATGGGCCCTCTGGGGCCGCTCACGACGAACGCCGGGAAGCTCTTCGCGGGTTTCTATGCGCTTTTCAGCGGCATTTTCTTCATCGCCGTCGCAGGGATCGTTCTGGCTCCGGCCGTGCACCGCTTTCTGCACAGGTTTCACCTGGAGAAGAAAACACCCGAATCCGAGTAGCGGGCGTTACTTCCGCTTCTTCCGCATCTTCTCGAGCGCTGCCTTGAACACCTCTCGCGGGATCTTGCGGTAGTCGGAGAACTCACCGGCGCCGGCGAGCCACTCGCCTCCGTCCATCGTGATGCAGTCCCCGGTCTGGTAGGGGCACAGGTCGCTCAAGAGAAACGTCACCAGGTTCGCGAGCTCTTCCGCGGTGCCGAGCCGGCCCAGCGGGATGCGGTCGATCGTGTTCTTTTCCGCCTCCGGGAACGCCATCAGCCGCGACCAGGCGCCTTCCGTCGGGATCGGGCCGGGCGCGACCGCGTTCAGACGGATGCCGGCGTGTCCCCACTCGACGGCGAGCGAGCGTGTCATGGCGAGCACGCCGGCTTTCGAGCACGCGGAGGGGAGCGCGAAGCCCGTGCCGGTCCAGGCATAGGTCGTCACGACCGACACGATCGAGCCCTTCGCCTTGCGCTCGAGCAGGTGCCGGCCCACCGCGAGCGTGCAGTAGACCGAGCCGTGCAGCACCGTTCGCACGACTGCGTCGAAACCGTTCGGGGTCAGGTCCTCGGACGTGACGAGGAAGTTGCCAGCCGCATTGTTGACGAGCGAGTCGACCTTGCCGAAACGGGAGATCGCATGCGCCACGAGCTTCTCGACCTCGTCGGGCTCGCGCACGTCCGCGGGTAGGAAATCCACCTCGCCCCCTTCGCGGGCCACGTCTCCGATCTCGCGCGCCCCTTTCTCGAGCCGATCGAGCGTCCGGCCGGCGATCGTGACCTTCGCGCCGTGGGCCGCGAACTTCTTCGCCATCGCCAGGCCGAGCCCGGAGCCGCCGCCGGTGACCAAGACCGATTTCTCCGCGAGGATTTTCGGGTCGAACATGACGAGTCCCTCCGGCGTTACGATGAATGAAGGGAGAAGATATGGCAGAACCCGATCTCGATCGGCGCTCGATCCTTCTCTGGGCGGCCGGCATTCCCGCGGTGATTGCGCTGGCCGCTCGACGCGCCTTCGCCTCCGAGTGCGCGGTGACCCAGCAGGACTTTCTGGGCCCGATGTACGTCCCCGGCGCGCCCCGCCGGACCGCGCTCGCCCCGCCGAACGAACCGGGCGAGCGGGTCCGGATCCACGGGACGGTCTTCGGTCCCGATTGCAAGAGTCCTCTGCCGAAGGCGCTCGTCGACGTCTGGCACGCCGACGCGAAGGGCAATTACCACGGGGCGAGCGAGTCGTACCGACTGCGAGGCCAAATGTTGACCGACGAACGGGGCGAGTACGAATTCGACAGCGTGAAGCCGGGCAACTACGGCGACTCGAGGGGCATGCGGCCCGCCCACTTCCACATGACGATCTCGAGCCCGGGGCACGAGCCTCTGACGACGCAGCTCTACTTCAAGGGGGATCCATACCTCGGACACGACATGTGCGGCCCCGCCTGCCACTCCGACGACCCGCACCGGATCATCGAGCTCGTGAGGCAGCCGAAGGGTCTTCTGGGAACTTTCGACGTCGTCTTGAAGGCGGCGCGGGGGTAGAACCTCGCGGCTGCGGGACGGCGCCGCGTCGCGACGGCCGCTGAGACCTCAGCGAACCATTGTGGGCGAAGCCGGCGTGCCGCGCAGAATTCCGGCCACGCTCAGGTCCTCGTCAACGTCGGGCCAGTGGATACCTTCGCCGTCACCAAGAAGCTCCCACTTCGAGCGCTGGGCTGGCGAAGCGTGTAGCAACCGCGGGAACCAGACCAGCGGCACGCTGATTCGACGACCGTCGGCCAACGATACGGTGAGTTCATCCTCGGATACCGAGAGGTCCCGAGCTCGAGGATTCACTACTCTCAGTTCGGCTTCGTCTCGGTAATGCGGACCTCCGGGACGGCCGCCTTTCGCACGAGGAACGTCTCGTGCACCGCGGGCGCCTCGCCCAGGCGAATCCGGACCGCATAGGCGCCTTCGGTCGTCAGGAGCGCCGGTCCCATCACCACCGGAAACCAGATCGTGCGCCCCGGCTCCCCCTCGTAATTCAGCTCTCCGTTCGCGTCCAGGAGCTGATTGCCCTGCGGGTCCGCGACGGAGACCGCGAACGGATACCGGCCGGTCGAGATCACCCGGGCCTTGATCGCGAGGCCGAGCGAGCGCATCTGCAAAGGGAGCTTCACGACCTGGACGACGTCCGAGTAGACGCCGATCAAGAGCAGCTTCCCGTTGTTTTCGAAGCGCACGTCGTCGCAGACGACGAGCGAGTCGAACAGGATTCCGTGCTCCGAGTCCGACATCAGCGCAGGTACCTGTCGAACCACTCGACCAGCCGCCGGTCCCGGTCGAGCTGGTGCTTCGGGTCGGTTATCCCGTGACCTTCGTTCTCGTAGATGACGAGGGTCGTCGGTACCCCGAGCGTCTTCAACGCGTGCCAGAACTCGTAACCCTGCGGCGTCGGAACTTCGGAGTCGCGATCGCCGTGGAGGACGAGCGTGGGCGTCTTCGCTTTCTTGATGAACGTGATCGGCGAGGACCGGGCGTAGACGTCCGGGACGTCGTAGACAGACGCGCCGAAGAACGGCAGGAGCCACTGATCGATGCGGTTCTGGCCGTAGTAGCTCTGCCAGCTCACGATCCCCGCGCCGGCCACCGCGGCTCGATACCGGTTCGTCTGCGTCACCGCCCACATCGTCATGTACCCGCCGTAGCTCCAGCCGCAGATCCCCAGCCGCTTCGGATCGATCGGGGCGGCGGCGAGCACGGCATCCACTCCCCGGTCGATGTCGCGGAAGTCGCCGTGTCCGAAGTCCTTCACGTTGCCGCGCGTGAACGCCTCGCCCTGACCGAAGCTCCCGCGCGGATTGGGCAGGAACACGAAATAGCCCTGGCTCGACAGGACCGCGGCCCAGCGCGAGGGCCACCCCGGCGTGGCAACGGCCGAAGGACCTCCGTGGACAGACACCACCATCGGAGACCTTCGGCCCGCGTCGCGATCGAGCGGCGAGAGGAGCCAGCCCTGCACTCCCAGTCTGTCGCTCGTCCACTTGAGGCTCCGGGCCTCTCCCCACAGAGGTCGGATTCCGGCGTTCGAATGCGTCGAGGGGGTCCACGCGCCGATCGGTCCGGCGACGACCTCCGGGGCCTGCGAGAACGAGGACCGGATCGCTGCGCTGGCAGGCCCCTCTCTCGCGGCCGAGAACTTCGCAACGACGGCAGGGCCGCGCCAGAGCGTGCGGATCTTCCCGGAGAGGTCGAGCGCCGCGACGCCCTCGTCGCCGTCGACGTACTCCGTAAACAGGATCTCGCCGGGGGAACGCCAGAAGAGCGCCGACGCGGACGCCTTCATCCCGTGGGTGCGGTTCCTGGGAGTCCCTCCCGCCGCCGGAACGGTCCAGATGTCGCCGCCCGTTGAGCCTTCGTCGCTCATGATCCCGTGGATCACGGCGATCTCGCTTGCGTCCGGAGACCACCGCGGGCAGGCGATCTGGTAGGGCGGCTTCCAGATGGACGACGCCCGCCCGCTCCCGACGTCCACGGTATAGAGCTGCGCGATCCAGTAGTTGTTCGTGCCCGAGCCCTCCGCGGCTTCGGCGGCGAACCGCTTTCCGTCGGGCGACCAGTCGTAGTCGTAGACGTACAGATTCGCGGGGGAGACCTGCCGCATCTTGCCGGTCGCGACGTCGACAACCGCGATTCGCTGCTCTTCGATCGTCTCGGCGACGACGCCGGCGTCCGGCTTGTACGCGATCAGCGCGCCCGTCTCCTGCGCCGAGCCCTCGACGAAGAGAAACGCGATCGAGCGGCCGTCCGGCGACCAGCGGACGTCGGAGATCTGTCCCGTGGCGTGCGTGATCTGCCGGGGCGGCCCTCCCGCGGCCGGCGCCACCCAGACCTGCGCCTGCCGCACTTTGGCGGCGTCGGACCGGAACGCGAGGAATCGGGAGTCCGGCGACCAGGCCGGCCACCGTTCGTCGCGCGCGCGGCCTTCTTGGGCGCCGGTGACCCGCCGCGGCGACTGTGCCGGCCTGGAGAGATCGGCGACCTCCACGGCCGCGAGCTTCAAGGCGCCGTTCGCGTCTTTCAACTTCCGGACCCATGCCACGCGCTTTCCGTCGGGTGATATCGCCGTCCCGTCGAACTCCTGGACGTTCTGGAGCGTCGAAAGGACGGACTCGACGGAAGGCTTGCGGGCCCCGGACGCCGGGAGCGGGCAGATCGCGATCGCGAGAGCCGCGAGGATTTTCTTCAGGATAGATCCAACCACACGCTCTTGACCTGCGTGTACTCCTCGAGCGCGTAATGGCCGCGCTCGCGGCCGAAACCGGACTCCTTGTAGCCGCCGAAGGGCAGTCCGGGGTCGTAGAAGTTGTACGCGTTGACCCAGACCGTCCCCGCCTTCAACGCCTTCGCGGTCCGGAGCGCCTTCTTGACGTCCTTCGTCCACACGGCGGCGGCGAGCCCGTAGATCGTCGAGTTGCCGACCGCGACCGCTTCGGCCTCGTCCCGGAACGTCAGCGCTGCAAGCACCGGCCCGAAAATTTCTTCGCGCGCGATCCGCATCTCGGGCTTCACCGCGTCGAACACGGTGGCCTCGAAGAACGCCCCCTTGCCGTCGACCGAAGCCCGGTTGCCGCCGGCGACCAGCTTCGCTCCGTCGCTTTTCCCGCTCTCGACGTATCGCTCCACGTTCTCCCGCTGCTTCTCGGAGACGAGGGAGCCCAACCGCGTCTTGGGGTGGAGCGGGTCCGCCGGAGCCATCTTCTTTGCACGGTCGACGACCTTTTCGAGGAGCGCGTCGTGGACGGACTCTTCGACGAGCAGTCGTGACCCGGCCGAGCAGAGCTCCCCCTTGCCGTAGAAGATCGCGTTGATCGCGCCTTTCGCGGCGGCGTCCAAGTCCGCGTCGGCGAAGACGACGTTCGGCGACTTGCCGCCGAGCTCCATCGAGACGCGCTTCATGGTCCCCGCGGCCGCGCGCAGGATCTTCTTGCCGGTCTCGGTCTCTCCTGTGAAGGAAATCTTGTCGATGCCCGGGTGCTCGGCCATCGCGTTGCCGACCGTTGCGCCCGGACCCGGAATGACGTTGAAGGCGCCAGCGGGAAGACCGGCCTCTCGAAGGAGGTCGGCGAAGAGGAGGGCGGTCAGGGGCGTGAGCGACGCCGGCTTCAGGACCACTGTATTGCCGAGCGCGAGCGCCGGAGCGATCTTCCACATCGCCTGCAGGAGCGGGAAGTTCCACGGCGTGATCGCCCCGACGACGCCGACCGGCTCGCGCAGCGTCAAGAGCATTGCGTCCGGGCGGGCCGGATACGTGTCGCCGTACAGCTTGTCCGCCGACTCGCCGAAGTAGGAGAGCGCGTCGGCCGCCGCGGGCATGTCGACCTTCGCGGACTCGAAGATCGGCTTGCCGTTGTCGAGCGTCTCGATCCGCCCGAGCTCCTCGGCCCGGGAGAGGAGCATCTCCGCGGCCCGGATCAGGATCCGGCCGCGTTCCCGCGGCTTCATCGAGGCCCACGGTCCGGACTCGAACGCCTGGCGGGCCGCGGCGACCGCGCGGTCGAGGTCTTCCCGTCCGGCCTCCGCGATCTGCCCGAGGGTCTCGCCGGTCGCGGGGTTCGTGGTCGCGAAACGTTTTCCGGAGGCGGAGGGAACGAACTCGCCGCCGATGAAGAGGTCCGTTTTGATCGCCAGGCCGGGGACCGTCTCCGCGGCCATTACCGTCCCTTGAATTTCGGGACCCGTTTCTCCTGGTTCGCCGCGATCCCTTCCTTCGCGTCCTCGCTCTGGAAAAGGAGCTGCTGCAGCTCCCGCTCGACCGCGAGCGCCGACTCGAGCGGCAGGTCCCAGCCGGACTGCACCGACCGCTTGATGCGGCCGACAGCTTTGGACGCCTTGTTCGGCGGGACGAACTGGCGGGCGTAGTCCATCACCTGCTCCCACCACTCTGCGGCGGTCGCGTCGATGACCTGGTTCACGAGACCCAGGTCGTACGCCTCCTCGAAGGAGAACGTGTTGCCGGTGATCATGAGCTCGATCGCGCGCGACTTGCCGATCAACTTTCCCAGGCGGGCCGTGCCGCCGGTGCCCGGCAGCACCCCCAGAGTGACCTCCGGCAGACCGATCTTGCCGGCGTCCTTCCGCGCGAGGCGGATGTCGGCGGCCATCGCGATCTCGAGGCCGCCGCCGACCGTGTGCCCGTTCAGCGCGGCGAGCACGAGCTTCGGCGTGTGCTCGAGTCGGAGCAGGGTCTCGTTGGCGTGCAGGCAGAAGAAGTACTTGAAGCCGGGCGTGACCGCATTCAGCATCCCGATGTTCGCGCCGGCGGAGAAGAAGCGATCGCCCTTGCCGCGGAGGACGATCACGTGGACGTCGTCGTCGAAGCGCGCCTTCAGCACGGCGTCGTCGAGCTGCCGCATCATCGCGTACGTGTAGGTGTTCGCCGGCGGGTCGTCCATCTCGATGACGGCGATGCCGGCGTCGGCGCGGTAGTGGACGACTTCGTGGTCGAGGGCGGCGCTCGTCCAGTCGCGCGTTTGAACGGGGGTGCTCATGGGGCCTCCTGATTACGTGTTTCCTCGAAAATCGTATCAGAGCGTCGCATCCACCCACTCACCCGTGCCGTCGGGGCGGATCTCCTTCTTCCAGATGGGCACGGTCGTCTTGATTCGGTCGATCGCCGCGCGGCACGCCGCGAAAGCGTCGTCGCGATGCGGCGCGGTCGCGAGGACGGCGACCGAGGCCTCTCCGACCTCGAGATGTCCGATTCGGTGCTGGATGCGCACGCGAACCTCCGGCCAGTCGCGGGAGAGACCGTTCGCGATCCGAGCCAGCTCCGATTCCGCCATCGCGGCGTAAGCCTCGTAGTCGATCGCCACCGTCCCACGGCCGCCGCTCTCGTTGCGCACCACGCCGACGAAAACGCAGAGCGCTCCATCGGTCCGACGCGCTTCCTTCAAGAGAGCCGCCACGTCGATCGGACTCCTCGTCAGGTGCGTTTCCATCAGCCTCCCGCCACGGGAGGGAGGAAAGCGACTTCATCTCCCTCGTGGAGCTCCGTTTCGGCCGAGGCGTACTCGCGGTTGACGGCCGCCGGCGGCATGGCCCCGAATCTCGCAAAATAAGGGACGTCTCCGGCGAGCGCCTCCCAGAGGTGCCGGACCCGGCTCCCGGGCGGCATCCGCCGGGTTTCCTCTTCGCGGTTGACTGCATCCCGGAACGACGCGAAGTAGAAAACGCGAACCTGCATGGAGGCCGAAGTTTACCTTCCGGAGGTGCAACGATTTGACACCTGACCGACCGGTCAGTTACGTTCCTTCCGGAATGAACGGGAGAGTCCCGGAGCGCGAAGAGCAGCGCCGACTGGCGCTTTTCAAAGCCGCGTTCCGCGAGGTCGCCGAGAAAGGCTTCGCCGAGGTCACGCTCGACGACATCGCGCGCCGGGCGGGCGTGTCGAAGGGTGTCACCCTGTACTACTTCGCCTCGAAGGAGGATCTCTTCCGGCGGCTCTTCGGATGGCTCGTGGATTCGATCCACGCACGCATGCGCGAAGCGGTCTCGGAGCGAACCGACCCGGTCGAAAAACTCCAGGCCTTGGTCGCGATCACCTTCCCGTCGCCGTCGAAGAACCGCGCGTTCTTCCGGACGTTCGTCGACTTCTGCGGGCTCGCGGCGCGCCGCGAAGGCTTTCGCGAGGTGACCGCCCGTTTCTACGAGGGATGCCGCGAGATCGACGGCGCGATCGTGGAGGATGGGATGCGGCGCGGCGTCTTCGTGATCCGTGATCCAGTCTCCGCGGCGTCGACTTTGCGGGCGATCTTCGACGGGCTCATGATGCAGTGGCTCGCGGAAGCCGATCCGGAAGTCACGTTCCCCGCGTATCGCCAGCGTTGCGAGCGCGAGCTGATTCAGTACCTCGTGGCAGGATCGAACCCCCTTCGGGGATCCGACGGGGAGGGATCTGACCCCCTGCGGGGATCAGACGGGGAGGGATCTGACCCCCTGCGGGGATCAGACCCCATACAATCCGCCGCGTCATGAGCGACCCGGCGCGTGCCGTCTTTCCGAAGCGAATCCTGCTCGCCGCCCCGCGCGGCTTCTGCGCCGGGGTCGTGCGGGCGATCGACGTCGTCGACCTGGCGCTCGAGTGCGTCGATCCTCCGCTCTACGTGCGCAAGGAGATCGTTCACAACCTCCACGTCGTGCGCGGATTCGAGCAGCGGGGCGTCCGTTTCGTCGACGAGCTTGACGAAGTTCCGGACGGCGCGACCGTGATCTTCTCGGCCCACGGCATTGCCCCGCGCGTTCGCGAAGATGCCGCCCGCCGCGGGTTGAACGTCATCGACGCGACGTGCCCGCTCGTGACGAAGGTCCACCTGGAAGCAGTCCGCTTCGCCCGGCTCGGATACTCGATCGTTCTGATCGGCCACCGCGGCCACGAGGAGGTGGAAGGCACGATGGGCGAGGCTCCGGCGCGGATTGCGCTCGTCTCTTCGGTCGCCGAGGCGCAGGCCGTCGTCGTCCCCGACCCCGAGCGCGTCGCGTACATCACGCAGACGACGCTTTCGATGGAGGATACGCGCCCGATCGTCGAGACGCTGAAGCGGCGCTTCCCGAAGATCCAGGCGCCGGCGAAGGACGACATCTGTTACGCGACACAAAACCGCCAGCTGGCCGTCCGCGCGCTCGCGAGGCAGGCGCCGGTCATCCTCGTGATCGGCTCGAAGAACTCGTCCAACTCGAACCGGCTCGTCGAAGAAGCGCTCCTTGCCGGATCGAAGGCTTATCTCGTCGACGACGCGTCGGGCGTCGATCCGGCCTGGCTCGAAGGCGCGGACACCGTCGGCGTGACGTCGGGGGCATCGGCGCCGGAGTTCCTGGTCGATCAGATCATCGCGAACCTGAAGTCGCTCGGCGCGCAGGAAGTGGAAGACCTCGTCTCGATCGAGGAAGACGTCCACTTTCCCCTTCCCGTCGACCTCGCCCGCGTTCTCCGCGGGAGCCCGGCGCTTCCGAGCGTCTCCGGCTAGAAGAGGTCCGACGTCGTGCCCGAAGGCCGCCGGCTCGAGGGAAGAGTTGCCCTCGTCACGGGGGCTTCGCGCGGGATCGGGGAAGCGATTTCCCGGCGCCTGGCTGCCGACGGCGCCCGGGTCGCTCTCGCGGCGCGCGAGGAAGAGGCCTGCCGCCGGATCGCGGGGGAGATCGAGGCCGCCGGCAGCGAGGCGATTGCGCTTCGATGCGACGTGACCGACTCGCGGTCGATTGCGGAGACGATCGCGGCGGTCGTCTCGCGGTGGAGCCGGATCGACGTTCTCGTGAACAACGCCGGCCTCGGCGATCCGACCCCGCTCGACGATCCGGACGACTCGCGCTGGGACGCGATCATCGCGACCAACCTGACTGCGGTCTTTCGCGTGACGCGCGCGGCGCTCCCGCACCTTTCCGAGGGCGCGCGGATCATCAACCTGTCGTCGGTCGTGGGACGGTTCGGGGTGGCGCGGATGGGCGCCTACTCCGCGACAAAACACGGCGTGATCGGCCTCACGCGCACGTTCGCTCTCGAGCTCGCGCCTCGCGGGATCACCGTCAACGCCATGTGCCCGGGCTGGGTCGAGACGGAAATGGCGCGGGACGGTTTCCGCCGGATCGGGGCTCACCGGGGAGGCGGAGAGGAGGAAGGGCGTCGACTCGCTGCGGAGATGGCGCCGCTCGGACGCGTGATCGAGCCGGAGGAGGTCGCCGGGCTCGCGTCCTACCTGGCCTCGGCGGAGGCGAGATCCATCACGGGCCAGGCGATCGTTCTGGACGGGGGGCAGGTCATGCCATGATGACGGGACACGGAACGCGGGCCGCGGGATACGCAGAAAAAGGGGGGAAGATGAACACCGAACAATTCCTCGAGACTCTCGATGCTCTCGTTGCCGACAAGCACCTTCTGAAGCACCCCTTCTACACGCTCTGGAGCGAAGGAAAGCTGACCCTGGAAAACATCCGCGAGTACGCGGTCTCGTACTACCCGCACGTGGCCGCGTTTCCGACCTACGTCTCGGGAGTTCACTCGGGATGCGACGATCCGGCGCTCCGGCGGGAGCTCCTCGACAACCTGGTCGAGGAGGAGGGCGGTCCCGTGAACCATCCCGCCCTCTGGCGGCGCTTCGCCGCGGCCTTAGGCGCCCGCGAAACCGATCTCTCGACGCGGCCCCGCACGCCCGAGGTCGCTTCGGCAATCGCCGAATTTCGCCGCGCGACGCGCGAGGGCTCGGTCGCGGAAGGGCTGGCGGCCCTCTACGCGTACGAGTCGCAGATCCCCGAGATCTCCCGCACGAAGCGGGAAGGTCTCGCCGCCTTCTACGGAATTGAGGACGCCCACGCCGTCCAGTTCTTCACCGTCCACGAGGAAGCCGACCTCTGGCACCGCCACGTCGAGCGTGAGTCACTCGGGCGCGTGGCGACGACGGCGGCCGACCAGGAGAGCGCGCTCGAGGCGGCGACACGCTGTCTCGACGCGCTCCATCGCGTGCTCGACGGAGTGATGCGCGAAAACGGCCTCGCGGCGTAGGCCTTTGGCGGGAGTCGTGCGGGTGCGCGCGATCCTGTTCGACGCGGGGGCGACGCTCGTTCACCCGGATCCTCCGGTCGAGGCGATCTATTCGCGCGAGTTCTCCGCGGACGGGGCATGGTTTGCGGAGGAGGACCTCGCCCGCGCGTTGACGAGGGCGTGGGAGGAAGTCCACGCGAACCCGGCTTCGGATCGCTACGGCGGCGTGCGCGGAGAGGCGGAGTTCTGGCAGGCGTTCCTCTCCCGCGTGCGTTGCCTGCTGGACGGCGGGACGCTCTCCGCCGCCGCCTTCGAGCGGCTCGCGCGGCACTTCCGGAGCGCGGACGCGTGGGCGATCTACGACGACGTCGTCCCGACGCTCGAAGAGCTCGCGCGGCGCGGCCTCCGGCTGGCGGTGGTCTCGAACTGGGACTCCCACCTCCCGACGCTCCTCGCGGAGCTCGGTCTCGACCGCTTCTTCCCGGTCATTGCGGTGTCGGCCATCGAAGAGATCGGAAAGCCCGATCCCGAAATCTTCCTCCGCGCCTGCCGGCGTCTCGACGTCGAACCGGCAGAGGCGCTCCACGTGGGCGATTCCGTCTCGGAAGACTTCGAGGGAGCGCGCTCCGCGGGCCTCGAAGCGCTGCTCCTCGACCGGCGGAATGCCTGTCCCGAGATCGAAGACCGGATCCTCACGCTCGCGCAGATCCCCGGCCGGCTCGGATGAAGTCTCCTTGACCCCGTTTGCTATCCTGCCGGCAAGTTGAGCTTTCCGGAAGGGCTCTTCCGCACCAAGTCCCTCGACGAGATGATCGCCGAGACCGAGGAGCCGGAGCACCGGCTCCGGAAGGCGCTCGGTCCCGGAAACCTGATCGCGCTCGGAATCGGCGCCATCATCGGCGCCGGCATCTTCGCGACGATCGGGACGGCGACGGCGGGAGACGTCTACCGACCCGGCGCCGGTCCTGCGCTGATGCTGTCCTTCGTCTTGACGGCGATCGTCTGCGGCTTCACCGCGCTCTGTTACGCGGAGTTTGCTTCGATGGTGCCGGTCGCGGGCTCCGCGTACACGTACTCGTACGCGACCCTCGGGGAGCTGATCGCCTGGATCATCGGATGGGACCTGATCCTGGAATACGCGATCGGAAACGTCGCGGTCGCGATCTCGTGGGCGAACTACTTCAACACGCTCCTGGAAGGGATGGGGATTCATCTTCCCCGCTGGCTCACGATCGATTACCACACCGCGCATTCCAAGATGCCGGAGGTCGTCGCCGCCGCACCGCACGTCTTCGGAGTCCCGATCGTCCTGAACATCCTGGCTTTCGCGATCGTCGCCGCGATCACCACCGTGCTCGTCTGGGGGATCCGCGAGTCCGCGTCGTTCAACTTCTGGATGGTCGCGATCAAGCTCGTCGTGCTCGGATTCTTCGTTTTCGTCAGCTTCCATTTCGTCAAGCCCGCGAACTGGACGCCTTTCGCGCCAAACGGGTTTTCCGGGATCGCCGCCGGCGCGGCGATCGTCTTCTTCGCCTACATCGGGTTCGACGCGGTCTCGACCACGGCCGAGGAGGCGCGCAACCCGAAACGGGACATGCCGATCGGCATCATCGGCTCGCTCATCATCTGCACGGTCATCTACATCCTGATCGCCGCAGTGTTCACCGGGATGATCCCGTACGCAGCTTTGCGCCAGACGCTGGCGACCGAGCAGGCGGAACCGCTCACGCTCGCCATGAAGTACGTCGTGATGCCCAACTGGATGGTGGGCGTCGTGGCATTCGGGTCGGTGGTCGCGCACACGGCCGTGCTGCTCGTCTTCCAGCTCGGCCAGCCGCGCATCTTCTTCGCGATGGCGCGGGACGGCCTCCTGCCGCCGGTCTTCGCGCGGGTGCATCCGAAGTTCCGCACCCCGCACGTGACGACGATCCTGACGGGAGTCGCCGTCGGCGTCACCGCCATGTTCACGACTCTCGACGAGATGGTGAACCTGACCAACATCGGGACGCTCTTCGCCTTCATCCTGATCTGCATCGGGATCGTCATCCTGCGGTTCAAGGATCCGCACCGGGAGCGGCCGTTCCGCGTCCCCTTCGGCCCGGTCCTCCTGCCCTCGCTTGGGATCCTCTCGTCGCTCGGCCTGATCTACTACCTGCCGCCCTCCTCCTGGTGGCGTTTCGTCGCGTGGCTCGGAGTGGGAGCCGTCATCTACCTTCTCTACGGCTATCGGCACAGCCGGATGCGGCATCCTCGGACACCTCCGGCGCCTCCCACCTACAACCCGGCGGCCATCCCGCCTTCGGAGGCGTAGGGTTGAAGACGGGCTCCTCGGTCGCCTCCGAAGGCGCCGTGCTACCCTCGAATCGGAGGTGACATCGATGTTTCGTCGGCTCTCCCTCGTCCTCGCCGCGCTCTTCTTTTCTCAGCTCCTCTCCGCCGAAATCGTCACGCAGAAATTCAACTGGTCGCCGGTCAACGGCATCCAGCGTCTGCGATTCGACTGGAACGACCTCGCCATTTCGGAAATCCGGTTCGATCTCGGGGACACGTTCAAGCCGCTCCGGGTATCGAGCGCGAAGGCGGTCGTCCGCGTCGACAACAACTCCGCCCGCGACCAGGAAGTGGGCGTCGCCCTCGCGATCTTCGACGCCGACGGCACGATGCTCGCGGCGGGCAGCGGCGGGATCAAGGTCGGCGACCTCGACAAAGGGGAGCGCGACTCGTTCACCGTCCGCTTCCCCTACGTCTACCGCAACCTGAAGAGCGCGAGCTATTTCTATCTGACGGTCGAGACGAAGCCGACGGGCAAGTGGAAGTACCAGCCGAAAGCGAAGCCGACGGAGCCTCCGTCGGCGCAGTAGCGCCTTAGAAAGCGGTCCCGGGCACGTCCTTTCCGGCGTAACCGGTCAGCTCGACGTACGCCCGGCCGGCGATTGGCCGCCCGCTGCGGGTTCCCTTCACCCGGCAGGCGCCTTCCCAGTAGGTCACGCCGGTCGAGGCGGAGGTCTCGAGCTCCTGGTCCGGCAGAAGCGGTTCGATCTCCACGTCGAGACCGATCGACGCAACCGCGATGCGCCACGCCGCGGGATAGCGTGCCCGCGATCGCGGAGACGTCCAATGAGCCGACTCGGCCAAACGAACGTCGCTCCACGCGACGTGAACCGCGGCGCCGCGCGGCGGGACGACCGTGCCGGAGGAAAAGGCAGTGGCGCTCCCGTCGGGCTTCCGCATCCGGTAGAGCATGAGCTCGGAGCCGTCGTCGAGCTGGAGCGCGAACCAGTCCCAGCCGACCGCTCCCGCCGGAAGCACTCCCGATCCCCATTCGTGGTCGAACCACGCGGTCCCCGAGAGCGGTTCCCGGCGGGTGCCTCGCGCGAGGGAGCCTCGGGCTGCGAGCCGCGTGATGGACACGTACCGCGAGAACTCGCGCGGTCCCGCTCCTTTTCTCGACAGGCCGTTCTCGCCGTGAAGGACGGGAGCTTTGACGGGCGTCAACGTGAGCTCGAGCTCTCCGTCCGGGCCCGAAGCGGTCAGGACGTGGGCGCCGGCGGGTCCTTGCCGGGCGGACCAGTCTTCGTTCGAGACGTCCAAGCCCTCCTCGATCGCGGACGCGATTCCGGGAAGACCCAGGTGGGTTTTCTCGACGTAGCGGAATTTCCGGCGGGAGACGTCCGTCCAGGCGAAGTGCGCCAGGTGGACGTCGCGCACGCGAAAGAACGTGAGCTGGAAGCCGTAGCTTCTCCCGGCGCCGTCGGAGAGGTGCCCGGTGTAGTACCACCACTCGACGGGGACCTCAGGGTGTGCGCCGTGATCGCGGGGAAAGGTGACGGGTGGCGCCGCCGGCAGGAGCGCGGCGAAGGCGACCGCCCGAATCCATTTCACGGCTGCTACTCCTCCGAGAGCGCCGCCGCGGGGTCCGTCGCGGCCGCGATCCGGCCCGGCACCAGCCCGGCAGCGAGCGAGGCGAGGAGAACGAGCGATACGGCAGCCGCGAGCCTCCCGATCGGAACGCGCGGCACGAAGCTCCAGCCGAACGACTGCGGGTTGATCACCCCGATCAGGAGCGCGGCGAACGCGGCACCCGCCGCGACGGCGGCGACCGTCGCGACGACGCCGGCGAGCAGCGCTTCAAGCAGAACCGCGCTCCGGATCTGGCCCCGCGACGCGCCCAGCGCGCGCAAGAGGCCGAAGGACCTCCTCCGCTCGACCGCCGAGCCGACGAGCGCGTTGGCGATCCCGAGCACCGAGACGACGACCGCGATGCCTTCGAGCGCGCGCGTCACGGCGAACGTCCGGTCGAAGATCCGCAGGACCTGGCGGCGCAGCTCGCGGTTCGTGGTGACGTCGACCGCGAAACGGCCGTGGAGGGCCGTCCGAATTCGACGCCGCAGATCGTCTGCCGAGACGCCGTCCCGGGCCAGGATCCCCACGCTCGTCACGCGCGTGTCGCCGAAGAGATCGAGGTAGAGCGACCGATCGAGGAGAACCGTCCCGCGATCGCTGGTGAAATCCCGGTAGACGCCCGCGATTCGGAAGGAGCGCGGTCCTTTCGGTGTTCGCAACGACGCGACGTCCCCGCGGGACGTTCCAAACCGGCGCGCGTACGGTTCAGACACCAGAACTTCCCGTTCGCGGCGCGCTGCCTCGGCCGTCTTCCGGGAATCGCGCCCGTCCAAGAGCGGCGCCCCGCCGGCGCGGGCGAGAACGCGGAAGTCGCTCGCGCCGACCGTCAGCGCCCGACCGGACGCGTCCGAAGCCTCGCGAATGCGGATCGGATCCACTGCGGCCACCCCGGCGACCGACTGCACGAACGGAACGATTTCGGCGGGAAGATCGCCGACGACGGCTCCGGCCCTTCCCGATGCGGGCCGGACCCACACGTCCGCGCGCAGGCTCGACTCGACCCACGCCCGCACCGTCTCGCGCATCGAGGCGACGGTCGTGATCATGGCGAGCGTCATTCCGAGCGCCATCGCGAGCGCGGTGACCGCAACCGCGTTGCGCGCGAGAGACCCTCCGAAGAACGCGGTCGCGAGCCGACCGGCGGGCCCGAAGAGACGCGCGAGCAGAAGCCGCGTGGACGCCGCTCCGGCGCGGACGGCGATCGGCGAGACGAGCGCGAGCGCCACGACGACGAGTGCGACGGCGGCGAATCCGAGGTACGGGAATCCGGCGACCGGGTTCGCGCGCGAAAGCACGGCCGCGGTCACGAGGGCCAGAGCGGCTGCCGCCGCGCGCGGCCGGAGCCGGCGGCGCCGGACCTGCTCGGTCGAGCCCGGCCGCATTGCCGGGGCGGGAGGAACCCGCGTTGCCTCCGCGGCCGGCAGGAGCACGGCGAGAAAGGAAGACAGCGCTCCGGCCGCCGCGGCGGCGAGGACCGGTGCTCCGAACCCGGCCGCGGAGATCTTGGCCGCCGGTGCGTAGACGCTCGAGACGGTCCCCGACACGGCGGAAAGGGCGATCCGCGCGAGGACGAGACCGCCGACCTCTCCGAAGAGCGTGCCCGCGGCGCCGACCGCGAGTCCTTCGACGGCGAAGGCGGCGAAGATCGAAGCCCGCGATGCCCCGAGCGACCGGAGCGTCGCAATCTCCGGGCGGCGGCGCAGAACCGAGATCGACACCGCGTTGGCGACGAGGAACATCCCGACTAAGAGCGTCAGGGAACCGAGCGCGTTCAGGTTGAACCGGAACGCCCGCGCCATCCGTCCCGCCGCGAGCGCGGCGCGCCCGGCCGGCTCGACCGAGAGACCCGGAGGCAGCCGGCGGGCGATCTCCCGGCGAGCCGCGTCTGCCGAAGAGCCGGGGTCGAGAACGACGTCCACGCGGTCGACGAAGCCGGACTTCCCGAGGAGCCGTCCCGCCGTGAAGACGTCGGTCACGAGGATGTCGCCGCCGGCCGCTCGGGCGAGCCCGGACAGCGCGAGAAGGCCCCCGACCGTCACCTGCGTCCGGACGCCTCCGGTCGAGAGAGGGATGCGCGACCCGATCCGGAAACCGTGACGCGACGCGAATGAGATCGGCAGGAGGACGGTCCCCGAGGAGAGAAGCCTCGCCCGTTCCGCGCCGGTCGCCGGCGCGACGAGTCGCATTTCGCGGACCGCTCCTTCGGCACCGTAATCCGTTCCCAGGATCGAAACGACCTCGCCGGTACCGTCCTCGAGGACGGCGCTTCCGGAGACGAGCGGCGCGAACGAGCCGATCCGCCAGAGGAACCGCAGGCGTTCGATGGCGTCGAGCGGCACCCCGCGCGCGCCAACCACGACAAAGTCGCTCCTTCCCGCGACCGCGCGGGCCGACTCGCGAAACGACTCGATGACGCTCCGGTTGGCGTGGTGGATCGCGGCGACCGCGGCGACCCCGATCGCGACGCCGACGACCGGCAGGAGAGCCCGGATCGGTCGACGGCGGCCGGGTCCGGTCACGAGGGCCGAGAGCACCAGGCGAAAGCCCTTCACGAGATGCGTCCATCGGAGAGCTCGACGGTCCGGTCCGCCCGCCGCGCGGCCGCCGGCGAGTGCGTCGCGAGGAGGAGGGTCACCCCCCGCTCGCGCCGCACTTGGTCGAGCAGCCCCAGAACTTCGTCTCCGTGTCGCGAGTCGAGGTTGCCCGTGGGCTCGTCCGCGAGGAGCAGGCGTGCTCCGGTGACGAGCCCGCGCGCGATCGCAGCCCGCTGCATCTCGCCGCCCGAGAGCTCATAGGGATGTGCGTCAGCGCGCCCGGTCAAATCGACGCGATCGAGGAGCTCGCGCGCGCGAAGGGTGGCGTCCTTCCTCCCATCGAGAAGCCGCGGCAGCTCGACGTTCTCCCGGACCGTCAGATGCGGCAGCAGGTTGAAGAATTGGAAGACCACGCCGACTTCGCGGCGGCGATAGAGCGTCAACTCGCTCTCGGGGAGACTTCCGATGTCGCGGCCGCCGACCCGGATCGAGCCGGAGGTCGAGCGATCGATCCCCGCGACGAGGTGCAGGAGCGTCGACTTCCCGCCTCCGGACGGCCCGACGATCGCGAGGAACTCGCCGGCCGACACGGCGAGGTCGACCGCGTCCAAGGCGACGACCGGCCGCGCTCCCGGATAGACCTTGGAGACCCGCTCGCAGACGACCGCGGGCGCCGAAGAAGGCGCCGCGCGCGCATCCGGCGACGACACGCGCCGGAGGATATCGGATACTTGTCGCGAGTGTGGTCCCCCCTCCAGCGCGCCTGGCGCCAGCGCGCGCTCGTGCTCGCCCTCGCGCGACGCGAGCTCCTCGCTCGGTATCGCGGGGGTGTTCTCGGTTTTCTCTGGTCCCTCTTGAACCCGTTGCTCCTCCTCCTCGTCTACGCCACGGTGTTCCGTCTCGTCTTCACGCCGCGCTCCGACGTTCGCCCCTACGCGCTCTTTCTCTTCGCCGGAGTCCTCTGCTGGGGCTTTGTCTCCTCGGCGCTCCTGGACGCCGCTGAGACGTTCCGGGCGAACGGCCCGCTCCTGCGCAAGACGACGGTCACGCCCGAGGTCTTCCCCGCGGTCGCCACCGGCGCGCGGTTCGCGCATCTGGTCCTGGCGCTTCCGGTCTTGGCGGGCGCGATCGCGATCGCCGCGGTGACCGGGAGAGTCCGGCCGGACGCGGCGGCGCTGCAGTTTCCGCTGGTCCTCGTCCTTCTCGCCGCGATGGTCCTGGGCCTCGCGCTCGTCGTGTCGTCGCTCTCGGTCCACTTCGGGGACGTGCGGGACCTGCTCGCCAACCTGCTCACGCTCACGTTCTTCCTGACGCCGATCCTCTATCCGATCGAAGCGGCCCCCGGGCGGCTGCGTCTCCTCTTCTGGCTGAATCCGTTCGCGCCGTTCTTCGTCGCGGTTCACGAGAGCGCTTTCTTTTTCCGACCGGTTCCGGCGAGCGCCTGGGTGGGGATGATCGTCTGGACGATCCTCGCGCTCGCCGCCGGCGCGATCGTCTTCGAGCGGCTGCGCGACTCGATCGCGGAGGAAGCATGATCCTGCCGCTGCCGGCAATCGACGTCCGGTCGGTCACGAAGCTCTACCGGCGCTGGGGAAGAAAGCGCTCGATCGGTACCTTCAAGTCCGCGCTCCTCTCGGGCCGACCCGGCCGGGCCCTGGCGCCCGATGAAGCGATCCCGGCCGTGACCGACGTCTCGTTCGCGATCGCGCCGGGGGAAACGGTGGGCGTCGTCGGACCGAACGGCTCGGGCAAGTCCACGCTCTTGAAGCTCCTGGCGGGCATTCTCCGGCCGACTGCGGGCTCGGTCGCCGTGCGCGGCCGGCTCGCCGCTCTGCTCGAGCTCGGCGCCGGGTTTCATCCCGAGATCTCCGGCCGCGAGAACATCGAGATCAACGGACTCCTGCTCGGTCTCTCCCGGAAGGAAATCGCGCGTCGCTTCGACGAGATTGTCCGGTTCGCGGAACTCGAGGAGTTTTTGGACGCGCCGGTCAAGACGTACTCTTCCGGCATGGCCGTTCGGCTCGGGTTCTCGATCGCCGCCCACTGCGATCCGGACGTGCTGCTCGTCGACGAGGTCTTGGCCGTCGGCGACGAGGCGTTCTCCCGCCGGTCTCTCGAGAAGTTCGCGGAGTTCGAGCGCGCCGGCAAGACGCTCCTCTTGGTCTCGCACGATCTGGGTTTGATCGCGGAGCGCTGTCACCGCGCGATCTGGCTCGACCGCGGACGGGTCGCCGCCGACGGCCCGGCCGGAGAGACGGTCACCCTCTATCGCGAGCGCGTTGCCGAGCGGGAGGCCGAGCGTCGCGCGCAACCCGGGACGGCCGCGCCGGCAGAGCGGGCGCTCCGGGTCGGATCGGGCGCGGCCACGGTGGAGGCGGTCCGGCTTCTCGATTCGGAGGGCCGGCCGTCGGCGCGGCTCCTCTCGGGAGCGCCGGCGCGGCTCGTAATGGAGGTCGAGGCGCCGGAGCGAATCACCGACTTCGTCTTTGGATTCGCGATCTCGACGGTCGCCGGCGCGACAGTCTTCGGCTCGAACACGACGATCGACGGATTCGAGGCGGCCGAGCTTTCCGCCGCGGGAACCGTCATTCTGGACATCCCGTCGCTCGATCTCGCGCCCGGCGTGTATTCGGTGGACGCCGCGATCCATGCGCGGGATGGATCTCCGTACGACTACCGGCGCGACGTCCTGCGCTTCGAGGTCTCGGCGGAACGTGCGGCCGCCGGGGTATGGAGCCCCCCCCACCGCCGCTGGAGCTTCTCGGAAGGCATCCGATGGAAGAGCTGAGAGGCGGTGTCGAGACGGGCCCACCGCGGCGGCAGCCGCGATTCTTCGACCTCGTCGTCACGCGCATCCAGGCCATCGGGATTTCTCTCCTCGCCGGGTTCTTCGTCTGCGCCGTGCTCGTCGGGCTCTTCGGCCTGCTCGCCCGCGACGTCTTCCTGACGGCGCGGGCCGGACCTCTCGACCGCGAGGTCACGCTCTTCGTCCGGGGACTTCAGACTCCGGGGCGCGACCACTTCGCGATGGTCGTGACGTTCTTCGGAAGCCACCTCTTCGTCCTGCCGGCGACGCTCGTCGTGGCCGCGCTCCTGCGCTGGATGAGACATCCGGTCTCGGCGCTCCTCTTCGTCGGATCGGTCTTGGGCGGCTTCGCTCTGAACGCGCTTCTCAAGATCACCTTTCATCGCGCGCGGCCCGATCTCTGGCCCGCGCTCGTCACCGAGCACAGTTACAGCTTTCCGAGCGGTCACGCTGCGATGTCGACCGTTTTCTTCGGCGGGCTCGCCGCGGTCGTGTTCCACCTGTCCGACCGCGCCGCGCCGAGGCTCGGAGCGATCGCTCTTGCGCTCTCGGCGATCGGGATGATCGCCTGGTCGCGCGTGTTCCTGGGGGCTCACTGGATGACGGACGTGACGGCAGGCTTTCTGGTCGGGCTCTTCTGGGTCATCCTCTCCGCGGTCGCGACGGAGGTCGTGTTCCGGCGGGTGCCCGCGGCCCGACCGGTCCGGCGGCCGCGGCGGCCGAAGGGTTGAGACTGCCGCCCCGCCGTCTGGCTTTGGCCGCCGGATTCGCGGCGACCGTGGCGGCGCGCGGGGCCTGGCTCTGCGCGTTCCAGGACAACTGGGACATGGGAGCCTACCGTCAGTTCGTCGAGTTCGCGCCCCGGGGCGGAGACCTCTATCGCGACGCCCCGTATCACTACTCCCCGGTGTGGGCGTTTCTCCTTGTCGGGCTCTCGCGAGCCGTCTCCCCGGTCGGCATCCCGTTCGAAAAGGCGGTCGGCTCGCTGCTTCTTCTAGCGGACGCTGCGACGGCGTTTCTCCTGTTCCGCATTGCGCGGGATCGTCTCGGGCGGCCCTCCGAGAGCGCCGCCGGCGCCGCGCTTCTGTTCTTCTCGAATCCCGTATCGGTCTTCGTGACGGGCTTCCACCTTCAGTGGGACAACGTGGCGATCCTCTGTCTGGTCGCCGCGGTCTGGCTCGCCGGTCGGAAGCCCGAACGGCCGGCCTCGACGGCGGTCGCGCTGGCGGCCTCGCTCCTCGTCAAACACGTGACCTTTTTCCATCCGATTCTTTTCGCGCAGAGAGCCCGAGGGAGAAGCCGGTCGCTCGCGTTCTTCCTGCCGTACGGAGCTTTCTTCGCGTCCTTTCTTCTCTACTGGGGCGCGCGGGACGCCGTCTTCCACGGCGTCTTTGGATACCGCAGTCTCTCCGAAGACTACGGGACCGCAATGTTGAGGAAGCTTCCCGGAGTCCCCGATTGGGCCCTCATGGCGATTTTCGGAGTGGCGGTGCTCGGCGCGGTCGTTCTTTTCCGCCGGCTCGAGATCGGACGCGCGTGCTTGCTCCTCTTTCTCGTGATCCTCATTTTCGTTCCCGGAGTCGTCGAGTACTACTTCGTCTGGCCCGTCGCGCTCGGGTCGCTCTTCGGCGGGGCGGGCTATGCCGTTTACACGCTCGTCGTGTCCGCTTTCTTTCTCGGATCTCCGGACGCAATGAATCTTCCACTTAGGCACCTGCCCGGCTGGCACGGTATCTGGTGGAGCGCGGTCTTCTGGCTGCTCTGGGAGCTGCGACGAGACTCGAGACCCATGGTCCGGGACCGGAGGGGCATGTGAGCCAGGACCGACGACCCGAGACGAACGACCGGAGAGGGCCGCGGGTCCGGCCGGAGGTGCTCCTCCTCGCGGCTGCGGTCGCGGGATCGTTCCTGGTCTACGCGCCGTTTCTGACGCGCATGACGGAGGTCTACCGCTTCTGGGACGCCCCGAACTACCTGACCGTGGCGCGGACGCTCTACGACGTCCGGCCCGACAACCCGCTTCTGGCCTACGTCCACACGCCGACCTATTTTCTGCGCCACTTTCCGGTCTATCCGCTGCTCGTCCGCGGCCTCTCGTTCTTCGGATACCAGCGGGCGCTGCTCGTCGTGTCCGTGCTCGCGACCTGCGCAGCGACCCTTCTCTTCTACCGTCTTTGCCGGGACGTCTGGAAGCTCTCCTCGCCCGCGTTTCTGACGCTCGTCTTCCTGTTCCTTCCCCCCCGATGGCTGCTCTACCGATCGACCGGCTCGACGGAGGCCGTCTACATCGCGGCGACGCTCGCGTCGGTCTTCCTTCTCGAGAGATCCCGGGTCGCCGGCGCTTCGGTCGCCGGAGCCCTGGCGACGCTGACGCGAATCTCCGGGCTGATGATCGCTCCCGCGTTTGCGGTCGTGCTCGCGGGCCGTCGCCGGTTGCGTGAAATCCTGTGGCTCGCGCTCATCCCCGCGGGCCTGGCCGGTTACTTCCTCTTCTGCGCGTCGAGGACCGGCAACTTCCTGGAGTTTTTCTCCCAGCACGGCGACAAAATCTCGGTCTTCGTGCCGTTCGGCTTCCTTCCGCAGCTCTTCCGCAAAGGGCTGTACCACCAGGCGGAGTTCCACATTCTGCTCGCTCTCGTTTATGCCGTGGGGACCTCGCGACTGCGGCCGTTTCCGGTCATCTTCTGGTACTGCGTGTTCGAGCTCGGCCTCCACCTCTTCATCTCGACGGAAGACTGGAGCCGCTACTTCCTCGCGATGGCGCCCTTCGCGCTCGTCGTCGGGTTCCGGGAGGTGATCGACACGCGGGCGTTCCGCTGGATCTTCGTGCCGTACGTTGCCCTCGCGTTCGTCTATGCGTGGGGAGTTATTCCGGTGAACGGCTGCCGTCCCGACATCTACGTCCGTCTGCTCGGTCACCTGGGCCTCCTCCCGGAGCTCTCGCCCTGAAGAAGCAGCGAAGAGGCGGGCATACCGGGCCGAATGATCAGCGTCCTCGCGTCACGACCTTGCCTCGGGGCGCTCCTGTGCTGTTCCTTGTCGGCTTCGTCCTGGCTCTGGCGATCCGCCTTCTGGTGCTCTGGTATTTTCCGGGAAACTACGACACTCACTCCTGGGAGGAGGTTGTCGGTCTCTTCGAGCACGGGGGCGAGCTGTATCGCGACACAAGCCGCTACAATTCCTCGCCCGCCTGGTCTCTTTTGCTCCAGGTGGCGGCGGCCCTGGCGAAGGCGATCGGAAGCGATCTCCGTTTCTCGGTCGGGCTCGTCCTGCTCGTCTTCGACGGTCTGACGGCGGCGACCCTCTACCGGATCGCCGCTTCGCGGTGGGGCCGCTTCCGCGGGCTGTCTGCCTCTCTGCTCTTCTTCCTGAACCCCGTTTCCATTTCGATCTCGAGCGCGCACGGCCAATTCGACGGCGTGTCGGTCTTTTTTCTGACGCTGGCGGTCCTCTTCGCGAGCGGCCGCGTCGAGCGGCCCGGCGCGACCCTGGCGTCTCTCTCCGCCTCGGTTCTCGCGAAGCACATGACATGGTTCCACCCGGTTCTCTTCGCGCTCAAAGGGAAGCTCGGCAAACCGCGCGTGCTCACGGTTCTGGTGCCATATCTCGTCTTCGGGCTCTCTTTTGTCCCCTACTTGAGATTCTGGAAAGATATTCGAGCCAACGTCTTCGAGTACCGCGGCCTGCGCTCGCTCTACGGGATCGACGCGCTGCTGCTGATTCCGGGCGTGCCGGACTGGCTCGCGACCGCGATCTTCGCGATCGCCGCCACGGCTGCGCTGATCCTGCTTCGACGCGTCGAGATCGCGCGCGCGAGCCTTCTGCTCTTTCTCACGGTGCTCGTTTTCTCGCCGGGCATCGGCCGCCAGTACTTCGTCTGGCCCATTGCCCTGGGCTCACTGTTCGGAGGTCCCGGTTATTTCGTCTACACCGCGGTCTCGGCGGCGTCCATCTTCCAGCTTGCGCGCCCGGCAGGCGAGGACATCGCGTTCGGCCCGGGCTGGTACGGGCCGTGGTGGGCGGCGATCGGCTGGTTGCTCTGGGAGGTCCGCGAGCTTCGCTCGCTCAGGTCCGAGGGTTCGGAGCACGCCGAAAAGTCGCTGCCCAGCCCGCCGTGACCAGGATCGAGAGGAAAACAGCCGCCTGAATCACGACTCCCCGGGTAAATGGAGCGCGGTCGTACTCGAACCGGACCGAGTGGCGGCCGGCGGGGATGGCCACGGCGAGATCCCGGCCGTTGGCGAGAAGAGTCCGCGCGGGCGCGCCGTCCAAGATGGCTTTCCAGCCGGGGAAGAAGGTCCGCGAAAAAACGAGGTGTCCGGCCGCCGGCGCTTCGACGTCCACGGACGCTCGATCCGAGTCGAGGGCACGCACCGTGATTGTCGCCGGCGATGCCGGCGGACCGGCGTTCTCGTCCCGCGTTCCCGGCAGGACGACGTCGGTCGCGGAACGAAAGAGATCAGAGCGCGCGAGCTCGAGCGAGCCTGATAGCGATGCCCGGCGGGCGACGCGGCTCGCCCAGCGCAGCTCCGGCACCGAAGCGTTCGCCTCGTGCAGCACCAGCCGCCGTCCCGCGACCGAAAACCCGGTCACGGCGTGAAAGCCCCGGACGGCGTTTCCCGCCTCCGTGAGCACCCATCGCGCTCCGAAGAGCGTCAGGATGCGCCCGCGCTCCTCCGGATTCGAAGCGGTCAGCACTTCGCCGGCGATCCGGTTGACCCAGCCGTAGGACCCATCCGGGTCTTCGTCGAAGAGATAGCGCACTCCGAACGGCGCCCCCGTCGCGGGGATCATCTCCTCGACCTGGACGCGCGAGAGCTTCGCGACCGTGGGCGGAAGCTCTCGATGGGAGCTGCCGGCCTGGAGCACGGCGAGCTCGGGCAGTCGGGGCGAAACGTACAGGCGGCCCGCGCCCTTCAAATCCGGCAGGAGAGCGGGCGGGCGGCTCAAGTCCTTCTGATCGGCGGAAACGAAGAGCGGGAGACCCCACGGCAGCGCGAGGAGGAGCGTCGCGAACCCGAGCGCGTGACCGCCGCCGCGCGCCGGGCGGCGGGAAAACGAGACGATGCCCACGAGGACGGCCGCCGTGATTCCAAAGACGGCGTCTCCCCGGAAAACCCGGCGAATGGCGGGCAGGAGTTCGTCGGGGGGCGTCGCGAGACCGGCGAGATACGGACGCACGGCCCGCTCGAGAGGTCCGTTCTCGGCGGCGGCGAGGAAGCCGGCGACGTACAGGACGACGAATCCCGCCAGCAGAAGCGCCTCGAGCCGGCCGCCGCGGTGGCGCCGCAGGGCGTCGATCGCGAAACCCGACAGGAGCGCGACGCACAGAGTCGTCAGCAGATAGAACTTGATCGGATATCGCAGGCGGCGCAGGAACTCGGTGGAATAGATGAGCCGGTAGAACGGAAGCGCGAATCCGAAAGAGAAGAGGAGCGTCACGAGCGCTCCCCCCGTCAAGAGGAGCGTCGTGCGGGACCAGAAGCGACGGCGCGCGAGAGCGAGCGCGAGCGCGAGGAGGGGAAGGACCCCGAAGGTCACCGACCAGATATAGACGAGGTCGCCGGCGTGAAGGTGATATTGCCAGTGCGCCCCTTGCCCGAGCGCGCCCGGATCGCCGCCGAACCGGGGGAAGAGCCACTCGACCATCCGCCAGGCCGCGAAAGGGGAGGCTCCGAAGGCGCGAGCCGAGTACAGGTGCTGTCCCCGATAGGTCAGTCGAAAGGCCTGCGAGAGCGGAAAGAGGAGCGGCGCCGCGAGGCCGGCCGCGAGAAGGCCGGCGAGCAGTCCGGCCGCCATCGTCCTTCCGGTCCGCGCGAGCCGGCGCTCGGGCGGGGCGACCGACGCGGCGACGGCGGCGAGCGCGGCGAAGAGGAGCGTCAGAAGCGAAATCGCCGGCTCTCCGGCGAGGAGCTGGAGGCCGAAGGCGAGTCCGGCGGCGAGAGAGGCGGTCAACCGGCGCCGGAGCGTCTCGGCGCGCGCCACGTCGAGCGCCGCGGCGACGCACCAGGGCAGCCAGGAGGCCGCCGGGCCGGCGTTCGCGAACGCGGAGCCGTAGGAGAGCATCGTCCCCGAAAAAGCGAAGGCGACTCCGCTGAAAAAAGCGCCTCCCTCGGAAAGCCCCAGGCGCGTCGCGAGCGCGCGTGCGCCAAAGTATGCCCACAGCACGTGGAGCAGGTAGTGGAAGTTGAACGCGGCCGCGGGGGAGAGGACTTTCTCGAGGAGGACGGTCGGGTAGAGGAGCACGGCATTCGGGTTGGCGAGAAATGGCTGCCCGCCGGAGGCCGTGTCGTTCACGAGCGGCGCTTTTCCCGAAGCGAGCATCGTCATCGCGACCCGGCGCCAGGGCCAATGAGTCACGTGGGCGTCGCGGAAGACCAGCCGGCGCGAGCCGAGGATCTCGGGCAAGAGCGGAAGAGCGAAGAGGAGAGCGACGCCGAGGCCGGACAGGAAGGCGCGGCCTCGGCGCGACATGAACCGATTGTAATTTCAACCTTACACTTGGCAGCTTGAATCCGTCTCGCGCGCGGGCCTCGGTCGTCGGAGCCTTCGCTCTCCTCTGCGCATACTTCACCGGCTTCTTCCCGCCTTTCTTCAACCCGAACGAGCTCTCGCGCCTCCAGGCGGTCGTCGCATTCGTCGAGAGCGGGTCGTTCGCGATCGACGGAGAGCTCGCGACACTGGGCGACCACGAAGACAAGGCGGCGTCGGGCGGACACTTCTACTCGAACAAGGCACCGGGGCTCGCGTTCGCCGCGATCCCGGTCTACCGGTTGCTGCGGTTCTTCTTCCCGCGGCCGGATTCCCCGACGGCGCCGATCTTCGTCCTTCTGCGTCTCCTCACGGTCTCGCTCGTCTGCGTCGTCGCACTCGCGCGATTCGGGAGGCGTATTGCTCTCCGGCCCGAATGGGTCTCGGTGGCCCCCCTCGTCACCTTCGGTGTCGGCTTCGGAACGCCGTTCCTGTACTACGCGCGATCCTTCTTCGGACATGCCTGGACGGCATCGCTTCTCTTCCTCGCGTGGGACGCGCTCTCGGAACGGGGAGAGGCCGCGCCGGCCCGAGGGCCGACGCTCTCCGCCGTTCTCGCGGGCCTGCTCGCGGGCTGGGCGGCGATCTCGGAGTACACCGTTGCCCCGGTCGCGCTGGCGCTCGCCGTGCGCGCGGCAGCGCCGTCACCCGGGAGGAGTCGGATGGGGCGGTTGCTCGCGTTCGTCGCGGGGGCCGCGATTCCACTCGGGCTCCTGCTCGCGTACCAGGCGGCCTGCTTCGGCTCCCCTTTCGTCCTGTCCTACGCGCGGGAGTCGTATCCCGCCTACGCGGAGCTCGCGCACCGCCGCTTCCTGGGCTTCGGTCCGCCGAGCGCGCGAGTCGCTCTCGACTATCTGTTCCATCCGGCTCGCGGGATTCTTCTCTTCTCTCCGTTCTTTCTGTGGGCGGGACCCGGATTCGCGCGTTGGTTGCGGTCGAAACGGGAGCGCGCCGACGGCGTCTTCGCTCTCGCGGCGGCGGTCTTTTCCTTCCTGATCCTGACCGGCTATCCGAACTGGCACGGGGGATGGTCGCTCGGCAGCCGATACCTGCTTCCGCTCCTTTTCTTGATCGCCGCGGCGCTGCCCTTCGCGCTCGGGAGCCGGCTCTCCCGGGGACTCTTCGCGGCGGCGATCGCTTTCTCGGCCGGCTGCCACGTTCTCGCGACGCTTTCCTGGCCCCACTTCCCGCTCGACCTCTCGTTCCCACCCGCGAATGGATCGTTGTGGTTTCTCGTGAAGGGATGGGTCGCGCCGAACCTCGGGACCGCGGCGGGCGCGGCGGCTGCCGCTTCTCTCGTCCTTCCGCTCGCGGCCACCGGGGCGGCGCTCGGTCTCTCCCTTCGTGCCGCGAGACCCATCACTCCCGCCGCTCCGCTGGCTCTGCTTGTCGGACTTGCTCCGCTCGTGGCGCTCTGCCTGCGGGCGCCCGAGCCCGCGTACGGTGCGAAACTCTGGCGGGCCGCGATCTACGGCGCTTACTCGGGCCTCGATCCGAAAAGAGAAAACCTGCGCCGCGTCGCGCTCGCGGCAACGACAGCCGACGAGCGACGACAGGCCTCCGGGGCGTGGAAGCTCTACGGCCCGCGACCCTGAGTTGCGGAAGCGCTCGGAGCCGTCTCGCGGATCTCGAACACTTTCCATCGGGCGACGAAGCGGCCGCCGCGCATCGTGCCGGTTCGCGAGGCGAAGACGAGATGAAACGACCTCAACGGCGCGACGGCGAGGCCGGCGAGATCGGCTCCTTCTCCATCGAAGTCGTACAGCCGCGACTGCATTGTCTCGAAATAGCCGCGGCGCGGAGTGAGCCCGGCGCCGGTTTGCTCCAAGAGCGGCGCCCGGCCCAGGTACTCCGCGTAGTCGTTCATGCGCGGCACGAGATCGGCCGCGAGGATCCACCGGGCGCGGTGATCCCGGGCGATCGCGAGAGCCTCGGCTTCGGACGACGCGAGAAAGAAGCGGATCGAGTCGACGAAGCCGTATCCGAAGTTGTTGGCGACAACCGGGAGCTCGGCCTCGTACAGGACGAAGTGCCCGAGCGACCACGGAGCGAGGACCGCGGAGGCGCGGGCGAGCCCGGCCGGATACGGCGGCGGACCGAAAAGCCGCGCGTCGTACGGATCGATCGCGCGGGGAAGCGTCCGGTGCATCCACCCGAGCGTCTCGAAGAGGTCGGAGCCCGCGACCTGCTCGGCGCGGACCTCTTCGACGATGCCCGCCGCCATCGGGACGGCGAGGCCGAGCGCGACGAGAAGGGTAATCCGGCGCCGCGGCGGCCTGTCGGACAGACTCGATCGCCTGCGGAGGCACGCCGCGGCGAACCGCGCCGCCTCGATTGCGGCGAGCGCGCACAGCGGGACGGCGTAATAGACGTTCATGCGCTGCGACACGGCGAGAAAGAGCGTCACAGAGCCCCAGACCGCGAGCGCCGCGTGCACACCCGGCCGCCGGCGCGCGAGGGCGCGCCGCGCCCACACCAGGATCGCGATCGGCGTCCAGAAGAGCGCCAGAGAAAGCTGGCGCAACGGCAGCCCGATCCCGTCGGCGAAGAGCGGCCGGGCCTCGAAGATTCCTTTCAACCATCCGCTCGGATAGGAGACGTAACCGCCGCGGCCGGAGGCCTCGACCGTCCGGCCGGCGACGTATCCGACCCCGCCCGCGAAACTCTTCACGAGCTCGCGGGCGAAGGGAACGACCGCGACGAAGACGATCACGAGAAATGCTGCCCGAGCGACGACTTCTTTCGCCGGAATAGAACGGCGCGCCATCGCGGCGGCGGTATCGAGGATCGTAAGTCCGGCGGCCAGCGCCGCGAGGAAGACCGGTTGAAAGAAACCGAAGGAGATGTAGGTGAACGGAGTCGGGAGGCCGCGCGTCCAGGCGAGCGTCGCTGCCGCCGTGAGCGCGGCGGGCAGGGCGAGAGTCAGGACAGCGGCGCGAAAGACCGGCCTCCCGGTCCGGAGCGACTCCAGGAAGAGCGCGAGCGCGAAAATCGCGCCCCAGTAGATCGCCCCCTGCCACGTGAGGACGGCGAGGGCGAGGACGACCCCGGCGATCCCCTCTCGGCGGGCGTTGCCCGGGGAATCGGGCTTCTCGCGGCTCGCGACGTACGTGAGAAGCGCGGCGACGCCGACGAATGATTCGGCGACGTTCTGGTCGACGTGCCCGTACTGTGACCAGAGCAGGTGTCCGGGAGAAATCGCGACGAAGATCGCGACGATCGCGCCGGCGAGCGAGCCGTAGAGGCGGGCCGCGAGAAGCCCGGCGAGCACCACGGTCCCCACCCCGAGGACGAGCGGGACCCAGGCGGCGTCGCGCTCGAGCGCTTCCCGCGGCGCGTCCGGCCCGTGGAGAATCCGCGGCGGCGCTGCGAGCGCGAGGTCGAAGAGCGGAGGCCAGATCGAGACACCTCCGGCGGGAAAGTTCATGAGCGGGTCGAAGAGGATCGTGCGCGGAAAGTGCGCCACCGAGAATCGCGCGCGGCGAAGATGGTAGTAGTCGTCCGCCGATACGGCCCGGGTCCGCGGACCGTCGTGGAGCTGGCGGTAAGTCGAAAGCCGGAGGAGCGTTCCGATGGAGACGGCCGCGGCGAGGCCGAGGAGGAGCACAGCGCGCCGCGACGCCATCGCACTTCATTATGAGCCGCCCGCGGAGAGCTATCATGGAGGAAACCGTGAAGTTGTCCGTCCTGATCCCGGCTTACAACGAAGCCCGCACCATCGACGAGATCCTCCGTCTGGTCGCGAAGGTGCCGATCGAAAAAGAGATCCTGGTCGTCGACGACGGTTCCGTGGACGGAACGCGCGAGATCCTGAAGAGCTGGAATGGCCGTGACGGCGTGCGCGTCCTGCTCCATCCCGAGAACCTCGGGAAGGGGCGGGCCGTCCGGACGGCGCTCGAGGAGGCGCGCGGAGAAATCCTCGTGATCCAGGACGCGGACCTGGAGTACGACCCGACCGAGTACGCCGTGCTGCTGCGGCCGATCGAGGGGGGACGCGCCGACGTCGTCTACGGCTCGCGTTTCTTCGGCAGCTCGGAGCGGCGCGTCCAGTTCTTCTGGCACACCGTCGGAAACCGGATCCTGACGCTGATCTCGAACGTCTTCACCAACCTGAACTTGACGGACATGGCGACCTGCTACAAGGCTTTTCACCGGCGGGTCGTACCGACGCTCGACCTCGAATCGAAACGGTTCGGCGTCGACGCCGAGTTCACCGTCAAGGTGGCTCGCGCGGGCTTCCGAATCTTCGAGGTTCCGATCTCCTATTTCGGACGGTCCCAGGCCGAAGGCAAGAAGATTCGCTTGAAGGACGGTTTCTCCGCGCTCGGCGCTCTCGTCAAGTACTCGTTTGCGCCGCGCCCGGCGATTGCCTTGCCGGCGGCGGCGCCGCGGTCGGAAGCGGAGTCCGGGGACTCCGCCGCGGAGGAGCGGCCGGCCTGAGACCGGCGTGGGCAGCAACCACCCGATGAGCCGCCGCGCGGCGACGGTACTGGCCGCCGTTGCGCTCATATTTCTCTCGCTGCGCCTCGTGCGCGATCACTCGCGCGACGACTCGCTGTCCGCCGACGAGCCGGTGCACATCCTCTCCGGCTGGTTCGAGGTCGCGGGTCGCAACGCCATCGTCAACATCGAGCACCCGCCGGTGGCGAAGATGCTCGCGGGGCTCGCCCTCCGGACCCTTCACCTTCCGCCGCCGCCGGCGGACGTCCCCATGGGTACGAACTTTTACGACTTCGGCCATGCTTTCCTGTTCGAAAACCGTGTCGGGCCCGACACGATCGTCTCCACCGCGCGGGCGCCTTTCCTGGGCGTTCTGGCGCTCCTCCTCGTTCTCGTCTTCGCAACCGCCGCGTCGCGCTATGGAGGCGCAGCCGCGCTGTTCGCGGTCGCGCTGGTCGCGCTCGACCCGAACTTCGTCGCCCACGCCGGCGTCGTCCACACCGACGTTCCCGCGGCCGTCGCCTTTCTCGCCACCGTGCTCGCATGGGAGCACGCCGAGCGTCGTCCGACCCCGCTTCGCCTGCTCGCCGCCGCTGTCGTTCTCGGTCTCGCGCTCGCGACGAAGTTCTCGACCATCCTCCTGCTGCCGATACTTCTGCTCCAGTCGCTCATCGCCGCCCGCCGTAAGCCCCGCCCCGGACGTGCCGCGGGCAGCGCGGCGGCGCGCCTCGCGCTCGTCGCGACTGCCGCTCTTCTCGTCGTTCTATCCGTCTACTCGCCTGTGACCTCCCGGACGGACGCTCAATATCAGCGCGGCGTGATCCACGAGATGGTCGCGGCGCGCGGCGCCCCGCGCCTGTCGGCGGCCATCGAGTCCCTCGTCGCGGTCTCCCGGCCGCTCGCGCACTACGTCGGCGGTCTCGCCTCGGTGCTGCGCCAGAGCGCCGTGGGCGGCGGTATGAACTACCTCTCCGGAAGAATCTCCGTCCACGGTTTCCCGGCGTATTTCTTCGTGGCTTTCGCGCTGAAGAGCACGCTCGCGTTTCTGGCCGTCACCCTTCTCGCCGTCGTCTTTTTCTTTCGCCGGCCTTCGCAGTTTCGCGAAGAGGGCCGGCTCTTCCTGCTGCCGGTCGCGGTCCTCTTCCTCGCTTCGATCGGGTCGGCGTACAACATCGGGATCCGCCACATGCTCCCGGTCTACCCGTTCCTGGCCCTCGCCGGCGCGTCTGTTTTCGCGCGTCTTTCCGCACATGCACCCGGCAAGCCGCGGGGCCTGACCCCCGCCACCCTCCTCCTCGCGCTCCTGCCGCTCCTCTCGGGATACGAGCTCCTCCGGATCCACCCGCACGAGCTCTCCTACTTCAACCCGCTCTCGGGCGGGCCCGAGCGCGCCCGCTTCATCCTCTCGGACTCCAACGTCGATTGGGGACTCG
>DASWCZ010000068.1:0-22840 GCA_036395755.1 Thermoanaerobaculia bacterium | reverse complement strand
AGTAGGGCACCGGCGTGTCGAGAGCCCCCAGGATCCGCACGGGCGCGTCGAGGTACTCGAACGCCTCTTCCTGCACGACGGCGGCCAGGCTTTCGCCGATCCCGCCGGCGCGCGAGTCCTCGTGCACGATCAGGACACGGCCGCACCGGCGCGCGAGCGCGAGCAGCGCGGCGCGGTCGAGCGGAACCAGGCTTCGGAGATCGAGGACGGCCGCCTGGATTCGATCTTTCGCCAGCTTCTCCGCGACGCGCAGGGCCACGTGGACGTACGCGCCGTAAGACACGATCGCGACGTCGGACCCTTCGCGCCGCAGCGCTGCCTTTCCGAGGGGAAGCGGAGCGGGCGGCTCGTCGGGCAGAAGCTGCCGGACGCGCGGGTCGCGGTAGAGCGCGATGTGCTCGTAGTAGAGGACGGGGTCGGGGTCGGCAACCGCGGACGCGAGGAGCGCGCGCGCGTCGGCGGGCGTGGACGGCACGGCGATCTTCAGGCCCGGCGTCCGGTAGAACCACGGCTCGGTGTTCTGGCTGTGGTACGGACCCGCGTGACGCAGCCCTCCCCACGGCATCCGCACGACCATCGGGACCGACCCGCCCCACCGGTAGCGGATCTTCGCGGCGTTGTTGACGAGCTGGTTGAAACCGGTCGCGACGAAGTCGTTGAACTGGATCTCGCCGATCGGGCGCTGGCCGGCGAGCGCCGCGCCGACGCAGACCCCGAGGACCCCGGCCTCGGAGAGGGGCGAGTTCAGGATCCGGTTTCCGAACTCGGAGAGCAGCGGCTTCAACAGCAGGAAGGCGTTGCCGTATTTGCCGCCGACGTCCTCGCCGTAGACGAAGACGCGGGGATCGGCGGCGAGCGCGTCGCGCACGCCGAGCATCACCGCTTCCAGGAAGGTCTTCCCCTTCGGATCGAAGGGCGGGCCCGGCTCGGGGCGCAGCAGAACGTCCGGAACCAACCGCCCGCGCGCCTGCGGCTCCAGGACCTCGATCCGGCGGCGCGGCGGCTCGTCCGCGAAGACGCCTCGCCCTGCGGATTCCGACGTCGGCCACGGGGCGTCGATCACCTTCCGCGCCTCTTCTTCGACGAGCGCCTCGGCCTCGGACTTGAACCGATCGAGGTCGCCCTCCGCCAGGATCCCCTCGGCTTCCAACCGCGCCGCGTACGTCGGAATGGGGTCGCGCTTCGACCAGAACTCGTAGAGCCGGCGGTCTGCATAGCCGGAGTCGGAGAGAGGCGGGTAGTCCCAGGAAATCGGCGGCTCCTTGCCGAGGTAGAGCATGTCGTCGTGGTGCGCGTGGCCGCAGATGCGCATGCAGACGAGCTCGATCAGCGCCGGGCCCTTCCCTGCGCGCGCCCGCTCGACCGCCCACGCGAACGCGGCCGCAACGCGATCCGGGTCGGTGCCGTCGAGCGTGATCCCGGGGATGCCGTATCCCGCGGCCTTCTCGGCGAAGACGCGCACGGCCGACTGATCGGCGACCGGCGTCGCGAGCGCGGTCTGGTTGTTCTGAACGCAGAAGACCGCGGGGAGCTTTCGCGCGGCGCAGAGGTTGATCGCCTCGTGCCATTCGCCGAGAGACGTGCCTCCCTCGCCGATGTAGGACACGCCGACCCGGCCCGAGCCGTCGCGGGCGAACGCCATCGCCATGCCGGCGATCGTCAACGTCGAGATCGAGAGCGGCGCCGTGGGAGGCAGGATTCCCCAGCCGAAGTCGCCGACGTGGAGGTCCTTGCCCTCCATCGGCGGCCCGGCTTTTCCCATCTGCGCGGAAAGCGTCTGCCGCACCGTCTCGGACTCCGGCCGCATCGCGAGCGTCGCGCCGAGGTCCCGGATGAGCGGCGCGACGACGTCGCCGCGCCACGAGCCGTCGGCCGTGCGGTACGCCTCGCCGCGGCGAAGGCGAATGGCCGACGCGTAGATCGCCTCCTGTCCGAGCGACCGGAACCCTTTCCCCTGGAACGGCGCGCCTCCGTACCGGACTTCGCCGCCCGAGAAGAACGCCTTCAACCGGTTGTCGGTCGCGCGCGTCAGGACCATGCCGCGAAGGATCTCGATCCGCTCCTCGGAAGTAAGCGACGCCTCGATCGCCTCGCGCCGCAGAAACCCGTCGCACGCCTCGAGAAGCTCCGTCTTGGCCTGCTGCATCCTCGTTTCGACGGTCACCCCGGGAACCGTGTCCCCGAGCGTCTCCGCGGGAAGGTGATCGATGGCGCGGAGGAGGGCCTCGGACACCGGGCGCCGCAGCGCTTCGATGGCGGTCTCGTCTCGGCCCGGATCGGAGGCGGAGACCGAGCGAAAGGCCTCGAACGCGGGGGCGAGCGCGAACGGAAACCGCTCCGCGACGAACGCCCCGAACCGCGCGGCGAGGGGAAGGCGCGTCTGGACGGGTGACCGGGACTCGACGATGCGTTCCATCGGAGGATATTAAGGGGTCAGGTCTCCACTTGCCACATTGAGGGTCAGGTCTCCACTTGCCACATTGGCATGCGGCCTCGTTTCAGTCCGCGCGCGGGTAGCGCTCCAGCAGTCCTTCTTCCTTCATGACCTTCTCGATCGCTTCGACGTCGCGGGGAACGAAATCGGAGAGAACTTCCGCCCCCTTCGCCGTGATGATGATGACGTCCTCCAGGCGCACGTAGACCTTTTCCTCCGGCACGCGCAGCGCGGGCTCGATCGTGAACACCATTCCGGGCTTCAAGGGCCCGGCGTGCGGGCCGTCGTCGTGAGTGGCCATGCCGACCCAGTGGCCCAGAGAGGCGTCCGGCTTTCCGGCAGACTCCCGGTAGTCCTTCACGAAGCTCTCCGCCGCCTTCCGGTAGATCTCTTTGGAGAATTTCGCGGTCGCGAGAGCCCGGTCCATCTCCTTCAATGCTTCCTTCATGACGGTCGCGGCGTCGACGCCGGGGCGAATGGGCTTCAGGATCGCCTCGTAACAGGCGCGGTAGAAGCCGTACAGCTCGCGCTGCCACGGGGCGAACGTTCCGTTGACCGGCCACATCCGCGTCACGTCGCTCATGTAGTAGCCGACGTCCGGCGCGTAATCCATCAGCAGAAAGTCGCCGTCCTCCATCTTCCGCTTGCCGGCGTTGTAGTGCGGCCACCAGGCGTTCTGTCCGCTCGCGATCAACGAGTAGTACGCGTCGCCTTGCGCGCCGTTGCGGTAGAAGACGAATTTCGCGACCGCGTCGAGCTCGCGCTCGTACTGGCCGGGCCGGGTCGAGCGCATTGCCTCGAGGAGGGCCAGCCCGGAAAGACGCGTCGCGCGGCGGATCATCTCGATCTCGCGCGGGCTCTTGATCAGGCGCAGCCTGTCGAGAGTCGGAGAAAGGTCCGTGACCGCGAGGTTCGGGAAGCGCTCCTGCAGCCGGCGGACGAAGGCGCCGGCCCGCGAAGAGCTCCCGTCCCAGGGGTCGGAGCCGAGCTCCGCGACCCGGCGGAGCGCGAGGTCGCGGCTTTCGGCGATCCCCTCCGGCGGAAAGAGCGGCGTGGAAACGGCGAGCGGCGCGCGCCGCTGGAGGATTCGAGCGAGGTGCTCTCCGAGGAGCTCGGGCCCGAAGACCGTGTCGAGGCCCGAGGCCTTCTCGACCTCGACCGCGTCTTCCACGGAGAGGACCTTTCCCTCGCCGACCTCCCGGCGCTCGTTGCGGTGCGGCAGATAAAGGGTCGTCTTCCGCTCGGCCGGATCGAGGAGGAGGTACGCGTTCGGGACCTCGACGCCCGAGAGGTAGTAGAAGTCGTTCGACTGCCGGAACCGCGTGTAGCCGACGGGGGTCGGCGCCCCTTGAACGATCGCCACCGCGTTCGAGCCGATGGCATCCATGACGGCCGCGCGGCGTTTCGTGAACTCCTCGGGAGGAAAGTCGGTCGAGAAGAGCGGAAAGCCGACCTGGGCGACGAGCCGCGGCGCAACAGCCAACGTGAGCGAGATACCGAAGAAGAGGCGGCGGACGAGCATCGATCCTCCTAGTCCTCGAGTCGCATTCCGGAATACATGGGCCGGCCGGCGAGCGCGATGCGGAAGCCGTAGATCGCGACCGCGGCGAGAACCAGCAGGAGAAAGAGCGAGGTCCCCGCGTACCAGGCCGAGGAGTCCGTCGTGAGAGGGAACTCCAGGAAGTGTCCGAAAAAGTTGCCGAAGACCAGTGCGAGGAGCCCGAAGCGGAGAAAGACGAGGATGAAGGCAGCGGCCTTGATGAGGCCGAAGGCTGCGGCGATCAGCCCGCCGGCTTCGCCCCGCTCTGTCGCGACGCCGGAGAGCGGCACCGCCATGATCAGAGCGAAAGCACCGGCGGCCAGCCATTCTTTTCGAAGGACGGCCCGCAGAAGGAAGAAGAGCAGCGCAAACGCGAGAGCAAGGAGCATGCTGATCGCCGACGCGCCGACGAGATGGCCGGCGACAGCGCGGGGTCCGCGCAGAGTCACGGTCCAAGGGAAGGGAGGAATCGGTGGCGTCGCCTCCAACGCCCGGCGCGTGAGCTGCTCGACTTCGACCGAGATGGCTTCGAAAACGCCGAGCAGCGCGCCGGCGAGCAGAACGCGTCCCACCAGGGGATCGGTGAAGCGTCCCGAGAGCAGGCGTGTCCAGGCAATCAGCGAGTCCGGCCAGCGGCGCCGGATGAGGGGCTCCAAGGCGATGTAGATCAACCAACTGAGACCGGCGAAGAACAAGGCACCGCTCAGCCCGTCGGTGAAGAGCGCGTACTCCGAAATGTTCCCCACGTGGCGCGTTTCGAGCGCCCAGTCGAGCATCCAACAGACGAAGATGAAGGCCGCCACGCGCATCGCTCCGCGGGGGTCGCCGCGGCCGAGGCGCAGGTTCCGGCGGGCGAGCAGGGCGCCACCGACGAGCAGCACCGTGAAGACGCTCGCGACGAAGAAGTCGAAGGCATTGAACCGGGCTCTCGACTCAGTCGGCGGCATGCGGGGCGGACGGCTCCACGGTCCGACGAGCTCGAAGTACACCGGACGGCCGCGGTGTGCGGCTGCTTCGACGCGTAGCGGGCGATCGGCGCGCTCGGGCTTGCCTTCGCTCCAGGCCATCCGGGAGTCGGCGTAGAAGGGAGGGAGCCACCGGGGTTCGGTGGGCGCGAAGGCCGCGCGATCGAGCCCGGCTTCGGAAAAAAGAGCTTCCCAATCCGGCTGCCGGTCGGCGGCCGTGGGAGTTGCCGAAGACGGCACCGCCTCGAAGCGGATCAAACGGCCGAGCGGGTCGAGCTCGATGCCAACCATCCCCGCCACCAACGGCGGCGGATCGGTCTCCGTCACTCTTATCTCGCCGGCGTCGTCGCCCCGGAATCGCTCCGAGATGAGCGGGGCGGGACTCTGCCGGCACCAGAAGTAAATGGCCGCCGGACGTCCCGACTCGATCCCTTTCCAGCGGTCTTTCGATTGGTCGTGCTCCTCGACCCAGCGGCGGTATTCGCCGTTGCCGGAAAAGCCCCATGCGATGTCGGCGGGCTTTTCCGTGTAGCCCAACCTCCGGGCGATCTCCTTCGATTTCTCGACAAGCGCGTCCGGAGGTTTCTCCAGAGGCACGTTGCCGTGGCGGTATGCACGCGGCGAGAGCCAGGCGGCGAGGGCCAACCCCGCGAGGATCGAGACCAGACAAGCCCACGCCGCGCCGGGCTTCATCCCTTCGTCGCTGCCGGCCGCCGCGACCATCTCGGGCGAAGGCGTCTCGCCGGCGGCGATCGCTGCCGCGAGAGGATCGCCTCCGGGCAGTGCCGCGGCCACGGCGGCGACCGAGCGAGGCCGCGCCTTCGGATCCTTCTCGAGGCAGCGCAAGATCACGCGCTCGACCGCCGGATCGAGGCCGGGCGTTACGATCGAAGGCGCAGTGGGCTGGTCTTCGGAATGCTTGCGCCTCCAGTCGGCGAGGGTGGCTGCCTCGAAGGGCTTGCGTCCCGTGAAGATCTCGTAGAGCACGAGGCCGAGCGCGTAGATGTCGCTCTGGACGGAAGCGCCCTTGCCCGAAAGCTGCTCGGGCGCCATGTAGGCGGGCGTGCCGGAGACTTCCGCGCCGCCCTTGTCTTCCTCGACGCCGGCGGCGAGGCCGAAGTCGGTGATCCTCGCGCGGCCGCGACCGTCGATCATGACGTTGGAGGGCTTCAAGTCCCGGTGCAGGACGCCCTTGTCGTGCGCCGCGGCGAGCCCCGCGCAGAGCTCGCGTGCGATCTGGACCGCCTTATCCGGCGGAAAACGCCCGATGCGCCGCAGCAGCGAGGCCAGGTCCTCGCCGTCCACGTACTCCATGGAGAGGAAGTGGCGCCCCTCGATCTCGCCGACGTCGTAGACGCGGCAGACGTTGGGGTGCGAGACGCCTCGCGCGTGGCGCACCTCGGCATAGAACCGCTCGATCCAGGCCGGATCCGAAGCGAGACTCTCCGGCAGGAACTTCAGGGCGACGGGCTGGCCGAGCTTCAGGTCGTCCGCGCGGTAGACCTCGCCCATGCCGCCCCGGCCGATCAGGCCGATGATCCGGTAGCGCGCGGCGATCACGCTTCCCGGAGCGAGACCGCGAGGGTCGAGCGATTCGGGGGAGGCGAGGCGACCGATCGGATCGGAAAAGGGCACGCGCCGCCGCACAGCTTCGACGGAAGACGGGGTCGCGAGCCCCGTCGGCATTTGAGAGAAAGAGCTCACGGGCGACCCGCAGGAGGAGCAAAAACGCACGTCCTCCCGGAGCTCCGCGGAGCAGGTGACGCACTTCATTCGGACGTTATTACCTGAACGGGATGCTACTTCAGGCGAACGCCCTCAGTCCTTCGCCGCTTCGAGCTCGGGCAGCGCCTCGGCCGCCGCGGCGAGCAGCGCTTCCGGGCCGACGGGCGCGCCCGTCGCCTTCTTCATCCAGAGGTCCGGCGCCACGCTGCCGGTCTTCGCCATCCGCTCGAACTCCGAGCCGATGCTGCCGGCCTTCTCCATCTGCCGCTCGATCTGGAACGCGATCATGTGTCCGATCGGATAGTCCGGCAGGTAGAGGAAAGAATCGATCATGTGGGAGTAGATCCCGAGCAGCACGACGTCGCGCTTTCCGAAGACCGGCGCGTAGTAACGGTTCCAGATATCGCGCGCGATGCCGAGCGTCGCCTCCTTCATCTGCGACGCGGCCGTCTTCGGGTGGTCGTACATCCAGTGCCACACGCCCATGTCGACGAGCGCGACGCCCGCGATCTCGTACGTGCCCCAGAAGTCGTTCAGCGTCGCGAGCGCTTTGCTCTTCGCGTCCGGCTTCACGAGCCCCAGGAGCTCCAGGTCGTGTCCCTGGAAGACGAACGCGAGCGCCTCGGTGAACGCCGTGTTTGGGACGCCCGCGAGAAGCGTGTGGTCGATGTCGTTCAAGGAGAAGGTCTGCTCGACGTTGTGTCCCATCTCGTGAACGGCGATGTTGTAGGCCTTGTAGTTCATCCCCTCCTTCTCGACGCGCGTCCGGAGGTAGGCCTTGAACCCGCGCTTGCCGGCGCCGGAGGCGTGACCGGAGCCGCGCGCGGGATGGACGATGATGTTATCCGCGACGTATTCCGCCCTCTCCTTCGAGAAGCCGAGCTTCTGGAGGATGTTCGGGATGTCCTTCTTGTAGGCCTCCGGCGTCGGGTACTTCTTGCGCACGATCTCATCGAGCTCTGCCTCGCTGTACCGGCCCCGCTGTTTGAAGCCGGGGTACCAGACGTCGAACGGCTCGAGCGGCCGGCCGAGACGCTTCTCGATCAGCTTCGCGACCCTCGGGACGAGCGGGGAAGTCAGGACGTCCTCGAACATCTTGTGGACCCGCGCCTCGGGGAGCTCCCGGTTCTCGTCGAACCGGCGAGCGATCAATGTCGGCGCGGTCGGGGAATACGGGTCGGCCTTTCGGGCCGCCTGGAAGTCCGCGAGGAGCATCGAGTAACGGGTGTCCGGCTCCGGCGAGTTCGGCGGCTTCGGCGCGACGGCGGAAGTCGCGGGAGGCGGCGCGTCGGAGTCCTTCTCCGCAGCCGGACGGACCTCGTTCGTGAAGGGATTCCAGTCCACGTTCGGGTTGTCGATGACCGCCTTCGGAATGGTCTGCGTGACGATGCGCTCCATCACCTTCTGGATCACGCGCTGTTTCGCGAGGCCGTTGGCTGTGTCGCCGTAGTCCGCCTTGATCTCGTCACGCAGGTTCCAGTGCGAGAGCAAGCGCATCTTCGGCGGGAAGAGCCGGTTTCCCCGGTCGTCGACGAGGTGGTGCATCCAGACGTTGTACTGGGCGATGTACTGCCTCGACTCCGCATCCGCTTTCGCGATCGCCAGGTTGACGTCCGCCGGGATGCGCTTGGAGTAGCGTTGCGCGAGCCGGGCCTCCGCCCACTGGCGGCGCGACCAGCTCTCGCCCTCCGCGAGGCGCTGCTCGAGCGTCGTCAGGGGGAAGTTCAGCAGGACGACGAAAGCGAGCTTGTTGGCGAAGAAGTCGTCGTTGACGTGCGCCGACGGGTCGTAGCCCGCGAGGGTCTCGTCGAACGGATAGATCGGTCCCCGATCGAGGTCCGACTGCATCCGGAAGTCGCGGTTGATCTCGAGCATGTGACCGTCGAGCGACTCCATCGCGAACTCCATCCGCGTAAACAGCGCGTCGAGCGTCGCCGGGTCCCCGGCGAAGTTCGCGCGGACGAACTCCTCGAACGCCTTCGCGTCGCCGTCCTCGGCTCTCCAGAATTGAGCGACCTGCTTGATCCCGCGCGCGAGCCGGTCCCTCTGCCCCTCGCCGTACTTCGCGAAGAGCTCCTTTTCGATCGCGGCCGTCGACGCGGTCAGCGCCGGAGCCGCCGCCGGCCGCTTCGAGGCCGCGGGCTTCTGGACGTTGGTCTTCACCTGGGCCTTCATCCCCGGACCGGAAAGCGTGATGGAAAGCGCAAGCGCAACCCCCGCTCGGAAAGTGCGGGATCTCTTCATGGGATCCTCCGGCGGGCGGAGTTTATCGAACGGCTGTCATCCCGAGGTCCGCAAGGACCGAGGGATCCCTCGCTCCGCTCGGGATGACAGGTTGTCACGCGGTGTTACGATCCCGCCGCTTCGAATGCCCGCACATTCGACGATTCGTGACGTTTCTCTCGCGCCCGGCGGCGAGCGCAAGATCGAGTGGGTCGCGCAGCACGCGCACACGCTGAATTCCTTCGCGCGGAAACGGCTCTCCGACGGATCGCTTCGGGGCCGCCGGGTCGCGATCGCCGTCCACCTCGAGGCGAAGACCGCGTATCTGGCCTGGCTCTTTCGTGAAGCGGGCGCGGAGGTCGCGGTGACCGGGAGCAACCCGTTCTCGACCCAGGACGACGTCTGCGCTGCGCTCGTCGGACGCGGGCTGACCGTACACGCCATCCACGGCGCGGACCCGAAGGCCTTCGACGAGCACCTTCTCGCGACGCTCGACTTCGGGCCCGACCTGATCGTGGACGACGGGGCGGAGCTCGTCTCTCGCCTCCACCAGTACCGCCGCGACCTGCTCCCGGCGGTCCGCGGCGCCTCCGAGGAGACGACGAGCGGAATCCTGCGCCTCCGCGCGATGGAGCGGGAGGGAGCTCTCGAGATCCCCGTCATCGCCGCGAACGACGCGCGCTGCAAGCACCTCTTCGACAACCGCTACGGGACCGGCCAGTCCACGCTGACCGCGATCCTGGCGGCGACGAACCTGCTGCTCGCGGGAAAGACCGTCGTTGTGGCGGGCTACGGCTGGGTCGGCCAGGGCCTTGCGCTCTATTGCCGGGGGTTCGGCGCTCGCGTCGTGGTCGTCGAAACTGATCCGTTCAAAGGCCTCGAGGCGGCGTCGAACGGCTTCGAGGTGCGCCCGATGGCGGAGGCGGTTCCGGCCGGAGACGTTTTTCTGACCGGCACGGGCTCGATCGGAATCCTGCGGCGCGAGCACTTCGAGGCGATGAAGGACGGAGCGTTGCTCGCCAACTCGGGCAACTACGCCCACGAGATCGACGTGGCCGCGCTCTCGAAGCTCGCCGTCGAAGAGCGCGATGCACGCCTCCACGTCACCGAGTACGTCCTGGCGGACGGCCGGAGGATCCACCTCCTTGCGCGAGGCGCGCTCGTGAACATCGCGGCGTCCGACGGCCACCCGGTCGAGATCATGGACCTCTCCTTCTCGGTCCAGGCGCTCTCGATCCACTACCTCGCGAACCGGGCGGCCGAGCTCGCGCCGGGAGTTCACGCGCTCCCAGCGGACATCGACGAGGCGATCGCGCGCGCTCGGCTCGAGCTTCTCGGCATGCGCCTCGAGGAGCCCACGCCGGAGCAGCAGGAGTACGCGCGGAGCTGGCGATGAGCGCGTCCTCGTCCTCGATCGTCGCCGACTTCCGGCTCGCGCCGGAGGGCGCGAAGAAGATCCGCTGGGTGGCGCAGCACGCGCCCGTGCTCAACGCCGTTTTCGAGCGTCATCTCTGCGACGGATCGCTGCGGGGCGTCAACGTCACCGTCTGCGTGCCACTCGAGGCGAAGACGGCTTATCTGACCCTGCTCTTGAAGCGCGCCGGCGCGAACGTCGCGCTCGCGGGCACCGCGCCCGGCTACGTCCAGGACGACGTCGCGGCGGCGATCGCGGAGGAAGGCATCACCGTGTTCGCGGTCGCGCAGGCGTCGGCCGCGGAGTTCGAGGAACACCTGATCGGCGCCATCCGGACGAATCCGGCGCTGCTCGTCGACGACCGGGCGGAGCTCACTCGCATCCTCTCGACGAAGGAGACGGCGCGGGTCGCGGGAGTCTGGGGCGCCACCGAGCAGACCACGTCGGGCGTGACGAAGCTGCGAAACATGGAGCGGGAGGGGATCCTGCGCTTCCCGGTCATCGCCGGGAACGACGCGATGTGCAAGCACCTCTTCGACAATCGTTACGGCACCGGGCAGTCCGTGTTCACGGCGATCCTCGCTCTGACCAATCTCTACCTGGGGGGCAAAACCGTCGTCATCGCCGGATACGGCTGGTGCGGAAAGGGGCTGGCGCGACGCGCCGCGGGTCTTCAATCACGCGTCGTGGTGTGCGAAGTGGATCCGGTGCGCGCGCTCGAGGCGGTTGCGGACGGCTTCGCGGTCATGCCGCTCGAGAAGGCGGCCGAGATCGGAGATTTCTTCATCACGTCGACCGGAACGCATGCCGTGTACGGCCGCGAGCATTTCGAGCGGATGAAGGACGGCGCCGTGCTCTCGAACGCGGGCGGCCTCGACACCGAGATCGACGTCCCGGCGCTCGAAGCGATGGCCGCGGAGAAGCGCGAGGTTCGCCGCCAGATCACGGAGTACCGCCTCGCCGACGGCCGGCGACTCCACCTGCTCGCGGAAGGCCGGCTCGTCAACATCGCCGGGGGGGACGGGCACCCCGTCGAGATCATGGACCTCTCGTTCACCGTGCAGGCGCTGGCGATCCACCATCTCGCGCGCCACCGCGGGGAGCTGCCGCCGGGCGTGCACCCCCTGCCCGCCGAGATCGATCGCGAGATTGCGGCGATCAAGCTCGAGACCCTGGGCGTCTCGATCGATTCGTTGACGCCGGAGCAGGAAGCGATGCGGCGGAGATGGCAGTGAGGCGGGGAGTCCGCGCCGCTCTTTTTCTCTGCGCGGCGGTTGTGGGTCTCGTCGGTTGCGCCAGTGCGCGGCCGACGCCGGCCTATTGCGCGGAGCTCCACGGCGCCGGACCTGGCTCCGATGCGCTCGACCCCGAAGCGACCGGATCCGCGCGGCTCGAGTTCGACGGCGCGTCGATCCGATTCCACATTCGGACGTCGGCGAACCTGGGCAAGGTCGTCGCGACTCACCTCCACATCGGCCCGGCGGGAGTGAACGGGCCGATGGCGGTCGAGCTGAACCCCGGGTTCACGGGCGAGGTTCTCGACGGCTCGATTTCGGTCGACTCGGATCTCGCGGCGCGCGTGCTCGCGAACCCGTCGCACTACTACGTCAAGCTGCACAGCCGGAAGTTTCCGGGCGGCGCGATCCGGGGGCAATTGCATTCGTGCGGGCGGGAAAAGTGACATCGGCGATAGCCTTCAACATCATCAGGAGCTCTTGATGACCTTTGCCAGCGTCGGAGATCTGAAGCGTCATCTCATCGCTTACATCAGACGCGCCCGCAAAACGAATGAACCGATCGTCGTGACTCGCTACGGAAGGCCTTACGCGTTAATCCGGGCCCTCAAATCAGAAGACCTCGGGAGGTCGGGGTGGAAAGAGCTGGCTGAACGACAGCTGAGCTACGCCTGGGAGAACGACAACGATGCGCTCTACGACTATCTCTAGGGTCCGCGTCGTCTGATTCGGCGACTCATCTCGCCACGGAAGAGCCTGGATTCTTCACGGAGCAGGATGAGGAAACAGCCCACCGTGGAATCCGTCGACCTCCTCGTGCTCGGCGGGACGGTCCTGACCGTCGACGCGCGCGACACGGTCGTCTCCGACGGAGCGGTGGCGATCCGCGACGGCGCCATCGTCGAAGTCGGCCCGCGGTCGAAGCTCGAGCGCCGTTTCCGGGCCCGGCGGTCGATCGACGCCCGCGGCCGGCTCGTTCTCCCCGGCTTCGTCAACGCCCATACGCACGCCGCCATGACGCTGCTGCGCGGCGTGCGGGACGACGTCCTATTGATGACCTGGCTCGAGAAGTACATGTTTCCGCTGGAGAGGCGCTTCGTCACGCGAGAGTTCGTGCGGTGGGGAACGCGGCTTGCGTGCTGGGAAATGATCGCGTCGGGAACGACGACGTTCGCCGACGGCTACTTCTTCGAGGAGGAGGTGGCACGCGCCGTGGACGAGGCCGGCCTTCGGGTCATCGCGGGCCAGGGGATCTTCGACGTCCCAACGCCCGACTCCAACGGCGCGGCGGAAGGTCTCGCGCGGGGGGAAAGGTTCCTCTCCGACTGGACGGGCCATCCGCGAGTCACTCCGGCGCTCGCGCCGCACGCCTGTTACACGGTCGGTCCGCGCACGTTCCAGAAGACGGTGGGCCTCGCCGCTCGATTCGAGGCGCCGGTTCTGACGCACGTCTCGGAGTCCGACGGGGAGCTGGCCATGGTGAGTGAACGATACGGAACGACGCCGGTCCGTCACCTCGCCGCGCTCGGGCTTCTGGGGCCTTCGCTCACCGCGGCGCACTGCGTTCGCGTGGACGAGGAAGAGATCGCTCTGCTCGCGGCCGGCGTCGTCGGGGTCGTTCACTGTCCGGAAAGCAACATGAAGCTCGCGAGCGGGGTCGCGCCGGTGCCCGAGATGCTGGCGGCGGGCGCGCGTGTCGGTCTCGGCACGGACGGCGCCGCGAGCAACAACGACCTGGACATGATCGGCGAGATGGGATCGGCCGCGCGGGTGCACAAAGTCGCGTCGCTCGATCCCACGGCCGTGCCCGCACGGGTGGTTCTGCGCATGGCGACGCAGGGCGGCGCGGACGCGCTCCACGTGGGAGAGCGCATCGGCTCGCTCGAGACGGGAAAGCGCGCCGACCTGATCGTCCTCGACGTCTCTGGTCCGAACGCGTTGCCGCTCTTCGACCCTACGTCGCACGTCGTGTACTCGGCGCGCTCCGACGCCGTCCAAACGGTGGTCGTCGAAGGCAAGGTCCTGATGGATCGGCGCCGGTTACGGACCCTCGACACAAAGGAGATCCGAAACCAGGTCACCCGATTCGGCCGAAGAATCCGCTCGGCTCTGGCCTAGGGTTCGCAGGCCGCCCGGCCGCATTCCGGACCGAAAGGGCGGTACTCGGGCGCAGCCTCCGGTTTTGTTGAGTCCCTCTCCATAAATAACGCTCCCAGAGCCATTTAACTGACCCCACCCGACGAAAGTCTATTAGACTAAAGTCCTAGGTCCTAAGTCCTAGGACCCTCTCGTCAAAGGAGGCGTGTCATGTTCCATCGCTCGCGAGCCTCCGAGCGGAGAAACCGCGCACTGTTTCCGGTTGGTCTTCTTCCGCTCGCGCTCCTGACCGCTTCGACGGTTCCGGCACTCGCTCAGGCGCCCTTTGTGGTTTCCACTTCGGTCTCCCGGGACGATCGGGGGGCCGCGGCGGTCACCACAGTGGGCCTCGGTGCACCCGCTTATCACCCGTCGCGCGTTCTCGTTCGCTTTCGAAACGGGGCACCGGTCGATTTTCTCCCGGGCTCCGGTCCCGCTCGCGCCTTCCCGGGAAATCCCCATCTCTTCCTGATCCCGAATCCACCGGGGCTCTCGGTCGCCGAGGTCGTAAGGCGCTACCGGGCAAATCCGAACGTCGTCAACGCCGAGCCGGACTTCGTCCAAGAGGCCGTGGCTCTCCCGACCGACCCGCTCTGGAGCCAACAGTGGGACATGACGAAGATCGCCGCGCCCACAGCCTGGGATTCCCAGACCGACTCCGGCGACGTGTACGTCGTCGTAATCGACACCGGCATCGATTTCACCCACACCGATCTCCAGGGCAACCTCGACAGCGCGGACAGCCGGACCTGCATGAACAACAGTTGTTCGGCCGGGGGCTCGGACGACTACGGGCACGGCACCCACTGCGCGGGAACGATTGGCGCGGTCGCCAACGACGGCATCGGCATCGCGGGGCTCAACTGGCAGGTCAAACTCATTTCGTGCAAGTTCTTGGGCTCGAACGGAAGCGGGTACACCTCGGACGCCGTCCTCTGCTTCCAACACGTCAAGGCGTTGAAACAGGGAGGCTTGAACATCCGCGTGACCAGCAATTCCTGGGGGGGGAGCGGCTTCAGTCAGGAGCTCAAGACCGCGATGGAAGATGTCGAGGCTTTGGGGGTCGTGAACATCTGTGCCGCCGGAAACAGCGGGCAGAATGCAGACGTCTCTCCGATGTATCCCGCGGGGTACGACAGTCGCGGAATTATCTCCGTCCTCGCCTCCGACCAGAACGATCTCGGCGCGGGCTTCACGAATTACGGACTCTTCAACGTGGACGTCGCGGCGCCGGGCGTGAGCACTCTCTCGACCGTCCCGCTCTGCACTTCTCCGCCTGCCCCGCCCATCGCGATCTGCGATGCGAGCGGTTACAAGACGCTCTCGGGGACATCGATGGCGACGCCGCACGTCTCCGGCGTGATAGCGGCACTCGCGCACCGGAACCCCGCGCTCACCGCTTACGAAGCTCGCGACATCGTCCTCGATCCGGGAAGCCTGGACGCGTTGAGCGATCCGCGCGCACAGACCACTTCGACCGGCGGGCGCCTGAATTTTCCGAAGACGCTCGCAAATCCTCGTCTCTCCAACCCCATCGTGCTGAATGCTTTCCCAACTCTGACGATCGGGCCGGACGTGTTCGCCCCCGCGGGAAGCCCGGTGAACCTCACGGCGAACGTCTCGGATCCGGACAGCGATCCGCTCCGGGTCGCCTGGGCCAAGTCCGGGAGCACCGCATCGCAGTGGCTCTTTGGGTGGATGTCGAGTCAGCTCTTCCCGAACGCCAGCGGGAGCTCCGTCTCCTTCATCGCGCCCTCTCCCGCGCGAACGGCGATCGCCTCCTACGACGCTTCCGTAGCGGACGGCCGCGGCGGAGGAGCCCACGGCCGAGACTACGTGACGGTTTCACCGGCTCCGAGCCCGGGTCTTCCGCCTTCGGTGACGCTGACGGTGACGACCACGGATCCGTCGACGTTTCCGGTCACGGCTTCCGTGAGCTTTCCCGCGACGGATCCGGAAGGGGGTCCGGTCGGGAAGGACCTCTGGATCGGTCAGAGTAACGGCGGAAGCGGAGCCTGCTGCTACACGGGCTCGACGACGAGCGTCGAGCTCGACAGCCCCGGCGTCTACCGCTTTTCGACAACGGCCATCGATCAGGAGTTGAACCTCTCCGCGAGGCCGAGCGCAGTGGTCAAACTCGGAGGCTCGACCGGCGAGCCGCCGATCGCAAGCGCCAGTCTCGACAGGTCGAGCGGCCCGGTTCCCCTGACCGTGAACATCGACATGAGCGCGAGCTCGGATGCCGACGGAACCATTCAGTGGTACTTCATGAGCTGCGGAAACGGTGGCGGCACGTCCGGGTCGCCGAGCCCCCTCGGAAGCTGCCGGTACGACACTCCCGGCGTGTACTGGCTCATACTTCAGGTCCAGGACAACGGCGGCAACGTGGACCTCGTCTCGGCATACGTCGTGGCGACGCCGGTCCCGGGCGGCCCGGATACCGAGAACCCCACGGTCTCGATCGCGAGCCCGACTTCCGGCGCGCACGTCTCCGGAAACGTCTCGATCCGCGCCAATGCCTCCGACAACTTCGGAGTCACGCGGGTGGACTTCTTCCTCGACTCGGGGACGACACCGATCGGCTCGGCGACGTCTTCGCCTTACACCGTCACATGGGATTCCGGGACGACGCCACCCGGAGCGCACTCTCTCTCTGCGACGGCGAGAGATGCCGCAGGGAACACGGGCACCTCGGCCGCGGTGCCGATTACGGTCGATGCGCCGACGCTCCCGCAGGTCTCGATCACGAGCCCGGCGAACGGGAGTGCCGTGCAACGCAAGTCCAGCGTCTCGATAACCGCCTCGGTCACGCCGGGAAGCTACGCAGTCAGCCGCGTGGACTTCCTCGCCAACTCGGGCGTGGTCTGCTCCGACGCGACCGGCCCGTACGGCTGCAACTGGCAGGTTCCGGCGAGGGGAAGCACCAAGAGCTATCTGCTCCAGGCGAAGGCCTACGACGCGAAGGGGAACGTGGTGCCCTCGGCCATCGTGACCGTCACCGCCCGGTGAGCTGCTGGTCTCGAGCCCGGGGCAACAGAGCCGCGGCGAGAACGACGAGCCCCAGAGCGGCGTAGGCCGCGGCGAACGTGAACGGGGTCGGGTCGGCGACTTTCCACGGCAGAAAGAACGTGCCCTGCGCGGTCGGCGAGTGGATCACGCCGAAGAGGCAGAGCCCTGCGCCCGCGAAGAAGTAGAGCGCGCTGCGCGCGAAACGACGATCGATCAGCTCGGCCCCGCCGGCGCCCCAGAGGACCGCGGTCACGATGAAGCCGTTGCCGAGAAGGCGGACCGAGCGGAAGGTCTCGGCGAGATTCCCGGTCAGGTGCGCCAGCGCCGGACCGGCGGCCGAAACGACCGATCCCATCTCGAGCGACAGCAGGAACGCGATCGACGGCAGGATCGCGAGCGCGACCGCGGGGGCATGACGGGCGGGCGTCGCCAGGACGCCCTGCGCCAGGACCTCGAGCCCGATGTAGATGAGGATCGGCGCGACTGCCGCTGCGGGAATCCAGTCCACGAGGAGCGGCAGGTAGCCGAGCATCCCTCCCAGCCCGACGAAGAGCGCCGTCGCAGCCGCATACCCGGCGCCGGCGCCCATCTTCTTGAACGCCGGATGGCCGATGTACGGCGTGCTCTCCACGACGCCGCCGCAGAGGCCCGCGACGAGCGTGCAGAAGCCTTCCGTCAGGAGGATCCCGCGGGTGTCGTATTCGTCGCCGGCCGCCGCCGCGCTCTCCGTGTTGTCGATACCGCCGATGATTGTCATGACGGCGAACGGGAGCGCGATCGGAAGGTAACCCCACGCGAGAGACAGACCGCCGAGAAACCGGGCGCTCGGCCACGGCACCGCGAGACGGAGAGCCGACCCGGATGGAGCGGCCGCTCCCGCGACCGCCGGCAAGAGCCCGAGAGCGCCCAGGCCGTAGTGCAGCCCGACGGCGATCGCCGCCGAGACGAACGCCCCGGGCAGTCCCCACGGCAGCCGGACGCCCGCGACGAACGTCACCAGGATCACGCCGAACGCGACGAAGCCGACGATCGGGTTCGCGACGACTCGCAGGAGCGGGAGAAAGGCGATCAACGCGAGCCCGGCGCCGGCGATCGAGCCGAGGAGGCCGGCGCGCGGCAGCGCGGATCGCACGGCGTTCCCGGACATCGAAAGCGCCATCTTGAAGATGCCGACCAGCACGGTGACCGCCATGCCCACCTTCCAGGCGAGGACAGCGTCGCCCGTCGCGAGGTACGCCGGGCCGAGGACCGCGAACGAGATCCCGAAGACGCTCGGCGCGTTCAGCCCCAGCGGCATGGCCGTGACGTCGCCGCGTCCCGTCCGCCTGGCGAGGCGCCGCGCCATCCCCGCGTAGATCAGGTCGCCGACCAGGACTCCGACCGCGGTGCCCGGGACGATGCGATGGAGGACGAGGTCCTTCGGAAACCCGAACGCGCCCACGAGAATCGCGACGAGGATGACCAGGTTCGCCACGTTGTCGAACATGAGCGCGAAGCACGCGTTTGCGTCGCCGGCGCGGAACCAGGGGTTGCGCGTGACGGTGGTCAATTTCGCGGGAAGCTACCACGCCGGTGCCAGAATCCCGGCGTGGGCGACACGAAGACATCTCAGCTCGATCTCTTCGCCGCGTCCGCGCCGCCGGCAACACTCCGGCATTCACCGGAGCAGGAGCGGCTGGAGCGCGAGCACGCGGAGGCGGCCGCGATCGCGGCGAGGCTACCGGAGAACGTCTTCTTCGGAACGAGCTCCTGGAGCTTTCCGGACTGGGCGGGAATCGTTTACTCGCGACATGCGAGCACGTCGCAGCTCTCGCGCGAAGGCCTCGGCGAGTACGCGCGGCATCCGCTCCTGACGACGGTCGGGATCGACCGCGGCTACTACGCGCCGATCCCGCCGCAGGACCTCGTCCGATACGCGGAGCAACTTCCGCCCCGATTCCCGTGCTGCGCCAAAGCCCCCGAGGCCGTGACGTCCGCGGCGCGGCCGGCGCGAAAGGGCGGCGCGAAAGGGGAGGCCAACCCGGACTTCTTGAACGCCGCGCTGTTCGAGGAGGAAGTGCTCGGCGTTTTTCGAGAAGTCTTCCGCGACCACGCCGGACCATTCATTCTTCAATTCCCGCCGGCCGGAAGCTCGCCACCCGCGCCCCCGGCCGCGTTCGCGGAGAGGCTGGATCGCTTCCTGGCGGTTCTCCCGTCGGACTTTCGTTACGCGGTCGAGCTGCGCGACCCCAAGCTTCTGACCCGCGAATATCGGCAGGTGCTCGCGGCCCACGGCGTCGCGCACGTCTTCAACTACGTCACCGCGATGCCGATGCCGGCCGAGCAGGCGGCGGCGATTCCGGTCGAGTCGGCGCCGTTCGCGATGGTCCGCCTCCTTCTCCCGCCGGGGACCTTCTACGGCGAGCGGGGCCAAGCGTTGAAGCCGTTCGCGCGCCTGTCCGACCCGGACCCGGAGATGCGCGACCAGGTCGTCTCGCTCGCCCGCCGCGCGATCGACGCGGCGATCCCCGTGTACGTTCTCGTCAACAACAAGGCGGAGGGTTGCTCGCCGCTGACGGTCCGCGCGCTCGCGGAAAAACTCGCGGACGAGCTCGGCCGTTAGCTCCGGCGCCGCTCCGGGGAAGATCCTCCGGCAGCGTCGCCGACTCGAACGCTGCGAGAAAGTCCGCGTCTTCCATCAGGCCTTTCGCCCGCGCTCGACCAGACGGTGACTTTCGCTCGCGGTGAGGTCGAGGCCGTAGATCCGCTTCAACTCGGCGATCTGCTTGAGCGTCGCGGGAGAAAAGGCCGCTTTCCCCTCGAAAGCATGGAGCACGATTCCTTCCAGCAGATCGCCGAGCGAGAGGTCCTTCAGGTCGGCGAGCGCCTTCAAGACTTTCAGGATCCGTTTCTCCATACGAACGCCGGTCTGGACGCGTTCCACGGCTGCATCGGATTTTTGCTTGCTTGTTACCATGGTACAAAGGTACCACGGAGGCCGCGGACCCCGTCGTCTTTGGCGATGCCGCGGGGCAAATGAGTCCCAGGACACCGCCCGTGGACTGAGGTACGATTTTCGTGGTTGATCCGCTGTCCCGCTTGCTCCTCCGAGGCCTCGGACCTGGCGCGCTTCTGCCCCTCCTGCGGCGAGCCACTCGGCCCGATGTCGCAGGCCCCGACCGGGCTCGCGACCCCCTCTGCCGCGGAAGCCGCCGCGCGTCGACCTTCTTCGTCGGCCGTCGGCCGGCTCGGCTCGGCCGACTCGATCGATACGGGCGGCTTCGCCCCCGGAACCGTCCTCTCGGATCGCTACCGGGTCATTGGTCTGCTCGGCCGCGGAGGAATGGGCGAGGTCTACCGGGCGGACGACTTGAAGCTCGGGCAGCCCGTCGCCCTGAAATTCCTCCCGGAGAGCCTCGCGAACGATACGGTTGCCCGCGAGCGTTTCTACTCGGAGGTCCGGCTGGCGCGTCAGGTCTCACACCCCAACGTCTGTCGGGTCTACGACGTGGTGGACGTCGAAGGACGCCATTGCCTTTCGATGGAGTACGTCGACGGTGAGGACCTCGCCTCGCTTCTGAAGAGAATCGGGAGGCTGCCCCAGGACAAGGCACTCGAGATCGCGCGACAACTCTGCGCCGGCCTCGCGGCGGCGCACGACCGCGGGGTCCTGCACCGGGACTTGAAGCCTTCGAACATCATGATCGACGGTCGCGGCCGTGTGCGCATCACCGACTTCGGGCTCGCGGTTGCTTCCGGGACGAGCGCCGAACACGGAGAAACCTCCGGAACCCCTGCCTACATGGCTCCCGAGCAGCTCGAAGGCCGGAGCTCTACCGCCCAGAGCGATCTCTATGCGCTCGGTCTCGTGCTGTACGAGATCTCAACCGGGCGCAAGGCCTTCGAGGGAGCGACCTTCGAGGAGTTGAGGCGCAAGCACACTCAGGAGCCGCCGAAGACTCCGTCGAAGCTCGTTCCCGGATTCGATCCCGCGGTCGAACGGGTCATCCTGAGGTGTCTCGAAAAGGATCCGCTCCTCCGTCCTTCTTCCGCACTTCAGGTTGCTTCGGCCCTTCCCGGAGGCGATCCTCTTGCCGCGGCGCTGGCGGCGGGGGAGACGCCATCCCCGGAGATGGTCGCCGCCGCCGGGGAGGAGGGCGCGCTCAAGCCGGCCATCGCATGGACGCTCCTCGCCGGTATCCTCGCGATCGGAGTCTTGATCGTCGCGCTTTCCCGTTTTTCGACGGACCTCGCTCTCGGTCCGCCGCTCAAGAGTCCCGATTCACTCGCGGATCGCGCGCGAGATCTCGTGCGGCAGTTCGGCTACGACGAACGTCCCGCCGATGCCGCTTGGTGGTTCGAGCGCGAATACGACTATCTCCGTTACCTGGGCCTCCACGAGCCGTCCCGGAAGCGCATCCGGGAGCTCGCGACGGGCGAGCCGGGACCGTGGTCTTTCTTCTATCGCCAGAGTCCCCGGCTCATGGTGCCCTCCAATTCGCACGGTTTGGTCCTGGCGGAGGGAATGGTCACGAACGTCGATCCGCCCCACGAGATCCCGGGGATGGTGACGGTCAACCTCGACCCGCGAGGACGGTTGCGGTCACTTCGCGCGGTGCCTCCGAGAATCGATCCGGCCCGGTCCGAAGAGAAAATCGATTGGGGGCCTCTCTTTCGTGAGGCTGGTCTCGACCCAGCGCGCCTCGCCGCGGCCCGGTTCGAATGGGCTCCTCCGACGGCTTACGACAGCCGCGCGGAGTGGCAGGGATCGTCCGCCGCCCCTCCGCACGTACCGATCCACGTGACTGCCGCCGGGTATCGCGGCAAGCCCGTCTATTTCGGAATCATCGGCCCCTGGGAACGTCCGTCGGGGATGGGGCAGGCCGCCGTCGCTTTCCGCGCACGCATTGGCGGAGCGATCTTCGTGACCGTGGTTTTCGGGTTGTTGATCGCGGGCGTCGTGTTCGCGCGGCGAAACATCCGTCTCGGCCGCGGCGACCGCCGGGGTGCGCTGCGGATCTCGGCGGTCGTCTTCGCCGCGTCGATGGTCGCCTGGCTCCTTCGGGCTCACCACGTGCCCGACGTGAGGGGCGAGTGGATTCTGCTCGCCCTAGCGCTCGGAGACACGCTGCTGGGGGTGGCGTTCGCCTGGCTGAGCTACATCGCTCTCGAGCCCTACGTGCGACGCCGTTGGCCCGACCTTCTGATCTCGTGGACCCGGCTGCTCGCCGGACGGCTGCGGGATCCTCTCGTCGGACGGGACCTCCTCGCGGGAGCTCTAGCTGGAGCGGCGAGCGCGGCCCTGGTCCACCTTTCCAACGCTCTCCCGGCGTGGATCGATGCCCCGGGGATGACGCCGGTTCCCCCCTCCGATCTCTTGCTGCGGGGAACTCGCGAGGCCGCCAGCTTCTTCTTTGCAAGGTTGAACGAGGCCGTCTTCGACTCGCTCGGGATCATGTCCTTCTTCTTTCTCGCCTCTTCCCTCCTTCGCCGGAAATGGCTCGCCGCGATGCTGCTCGGCCTTTTGAACCTCGTACTTTCGCTCAGCGGAGAGAATCTCTGGATCGAGGTTCCGATCGCGATTCTCCAGGCCACGATTCTCGTGTTCCTCGTCTTTCGTTTCGGCCTTCTCTCGGTGGCGGTGTTGGGATACGTTTTCGTCCTTCTTCAGGTCGCTCCGATCACCCTCGACTTCTCGCAGTGGTACGCGGGACGTTCCCTGCTCGCGCTCGCGGTCTTCGTCGGCATCGCACTGTACGGTTTCCGCGTGGCTCTGGGGAAGCGCCCGGTTTTCGGGACCGTCATCCCGGAGGACTGACGGCTAAAGCTGAAACGCGTACGAGAGCTTCAGGAAGAGCTGCCGCCGCGCCTTCTCCAGCCGGTCTTCCTCGGAGACGGTGCGGTCGTTGCCGTATCCGACGAAGAGGACCGACTGCCAGTTGAGCTTGTAGGCGAGAAGAATCGAGCTGTTGAAGTCCCCTTCCGTGCGCAAAACTGCGAAGGTGTACAGGGAAGGGTCCCTCTTCGTCTCGACGTACTGTCCGATGATCCGCAGGAACGCCCGCGCGTTGAAGGTGTACTGGGTCCGCAGGCGCGCGACCGACGCGGTGAAGAGCCGCCCGCTGCGCCCGTCCTCCGTGTCGACGTCGAGATATCGCCGGCTGCCGTCGAACCGAAGCT
>DASWCZ010000067.1:0-11261 GCA_036395755.1 Thermoanaerobaculia bacterium | reverse complement strand
TGGATCAATCCCTCGCCGAACATGCGGTCGCCGACGGAGGCGCTGCTCTATCCCGGGATCGGACTGCTGGAGACGACGAACCTCTCGGTCGGCCGGGGCGCCGACACGCCGTTCGAGGTGATCGGCGCTCCTTGGCTCGATGGAAAACGCCTCGCCGCCGTGCTCTCCACGCGGAAGATTCCGGGCGTCGCTTTCACGCCGATCCACTTCACGCCGGTCTCGTCGACCTTTGCCGGAGAGCGCTGCGGCGGCGTTCGTTTCACGGTGACGGACCGCGATGCACTCTCTGCGGTCGCTCTCGGAATCGAAATCGCGGTTGAGTTGAGGGACCTTTTCCCCGTCGACTGGAAGCGGGAGAAGTTCCTCGAGCTGCTTGCGAACCGCGACACGTTCGAGCGGTTGCAGAGAGGCGAGACGGCGGACTCGATCGTGCGGTCCTGGGAGAGACCGCTCGAGGAGTTCCGGAAGAGGCGGGCGAAGTACCTCATGTACTGAGGACGATTGAAACAGGGGAAGCGCCGAGAGGACGATATGACTACTTCTGGTTATAATATAGTCATGAAAGAGGTCCGAATCGCCGAGCTGAAGGCCAGGCTTTCTGAGTATTTGCGCGCGGTCCGGCGCGGCGATTCGGTCACGGTCTTCGACCGGGACGAACCGATCGCTCGGATCGTGCCCTACCGATCGTCGGGCTCCGTTCGGATTCGCCTGCCTGCTCGAGGTGCTCCGCGGTTGAAAGACATTCCCCTCCCGCCGCCGCTTCCGATGAAGACCGACATCGTCAAGCTTCTGCTCGAAGATCGGGAAAGAGGAAGGTGATCGCCTACGTCGACGCTTCCGTCCTTCTCCGGATCGTCTTTGGTGAGCCAGCGAAGCTGCCGGAGTGGGAGGCGATCGAAACGCCGGTCGCAAGTCCTCTCGTCGAGGTCGAGTGCCTTCGGACAGTGGATCGATTTCGCCTGGAAGGAGAGCTCACGGATGACGAAATCGCGCGGAGACGGGAAGAGGTCTACCGTTTCATGAGCTCGATGGTCATCGTCGAGCTCGATCGGGCAGTTTTGACGCGAGCTTCGCAACCTCTCTCGACGATTCTTCGGACGCTCGACGCGATTCACCTGGCGTCGGCGCTCGTCTGGCGGGAGCAGTCGGAAGCAGACCTGACGATGGCCACTCACGACCCCGCTCTCGCGCTGGCCGCGAGGTCGTACGGTCTTCCGGTCGTCGGGATCTGACCGAACTTCACTTTTCCTCCACCACCGCCTCCGCCTCGATCTCGACGAGCATTTCCGGAGAAACGAGCGCCGAGACTTCGACGAGCGTCGTCGCCGGGCGGATCTCGCCGAAGACCTCCGCGTGCGCGCGCGCGACCTTCTCCCAGTCGGCGACGTCCGTGACGTACATCCGCGTCCGCACGACGTCCGACAGGGACGCGCCGGCCTGCTCGAGCGCCGATTGGATGTTCGCGAGGGCCTGGCGCGCCTGAGCGCCCGCGTCCCCGGCCACGATTGATCCGGACGCATCGGTTGCGGTGGTGCCCGACACCCAGACGGCGTTGCCGACCCGCACCGCGCGCGAGTAGCCGGCGATCGGCTCCCAAGGCGCGCCCGAAGAGAAGTTACGGCGCGTCACGCGAACCGGTAGTTCTGCCTCCCGGCGGCGAAAAATTTGATCAGGATCACGCCGGCGATGAAGCCTCCGATGTGCGCGGCGTACGCGACGCCGCCCGCCTGCGAGCCGCCGCCGAATACCCCGATTCCGGAGATGAGCTGGAAGACGAACCAGATCCCGATCGCCCAGATCGCGGTGACCTCCTGGATGGTCCGGAAAACGATCACGCGAACGCGGCGTCTGGGAAACAGCACCAGGTATCCGGCCAGCACGCCGGAAATCGCGCCGGACGCGCCGAGCGACGGGAGATAGGGATTCCCCCCGAACGCAACGGTCGCAAAGACGTGAGAAAGCCCGGCGATCACCCCGCAGACGAGATAGAAGATCAGATACCGCAGGTGACCGAGCGTGTTCTCGACGTTGTCACCGAAGATCCACAGGTAGAGCATGTTTCCGAAGATGTGCGCGATTCCCCCGTGCATGAACATCGAGGTGATGAGCGTCAGATAGACGGGGATCGGCGTGGGCTCGAGCTGGACCGTACCGGCGACGTCGCCGCTCACGGGATCTTTGATCGTCACCGGCTCGGCCACGTCGCGGCCCGTGACGATCTCCTTCGGCACCGTCGAGAACGCGTAGGTGAATCGCTCGTTCGATCCCAGGCCCTGGAAGAAGACGAAGACGAGGACGTTCACCAGGATCAACAGGTAGTTGACGACCGGAGTCAGAGTGCGGTCCGAATTGTCGTCGCCGATGGGGAGCATCCCTCACCCCCGAAGCTTCTCCGCTACCTCTCGAGATAGGTGTACCTCGGGAAAACCGCCTCGAACTCCCGGTAGATCGCCTGGACCTCGCCCTTCTTCATCCCCGCCCCGGAGGCCCGCACGAGCTGTTCGTGAATCGAGTCGAGAATGTGCGTTCGGTCGTAGTTCATGTACTCGAGAACGCGCTCGCAGGTCTCGCCCGGCAGAACGTCCTCGATCTCGGAACGCCCTTCTTCGTCCACCCGGACGAGAACCTCGTGCGCTTCGCCGAAGAGATTGTGGAGGTCGCCGAGCACGTCCTGGTACGCCCCCATGAGGCAGAAGCCCAGGTAGTAAGGGCGATCGTGGCGGAAGGGGTGGAGCGGCAGCGTCTCGTCGATGTCCCTCAGGTCGATAAAGCGCTCGATTTTGCCGTCGGAGTCGCACGTGATGTCAGCAAGCGTCGCGAACTCTGTGGGCTTCTCGTTCAGCCGGTGGATCGGCAGAATCGGAAAGAGCTGGTCGATCGCCCAGGAGTCCGGCAGCGACTGGAAGACCGAGAAGTTCAGGACGTACTTGTCCGCGAGCATCGTCTCCATGTCCTCGAACTCTTCCGGGATCTCTTTCAGGGTCCTCAAGTCCCGGTGGATCCGCTCGCAGATCTGCCAGAAGAGGATCTCTCCCTTCGAGCGGTCCTCGAGCGAGAGATGGCCGAGGTTGAAGAGAGTGAACAACTCCTCTTTGTACTGGAGGGCGTCGTGGTAGCTCTCGCGAAGGTTCTTGGCGTTGACCTCCTTGAGTATCCCTGCGAGCTCCTGGACGACGTTCGGGTCTTTCGGTGACACCCGGACCCTCCGGCCCTGCTCGATGCGGTCTGCGACGTCGAGCACGTTCGTGACCAGAATCGAGTGGAACGCCGTCACTGCGCGGCCCGACTCGGTCACCAGGGTCGGCGCGGGGACGTCCTCCTCTTCGCAGATCGACTTGATCGTATAGACGACGTCGTTGGCGTACTCCTGGACGGAGTAGTTCATCGAGGAGTCGAACGCGGTTTTCGAGCCGTCGTAGTCGACGCCCAGGCCGCCGCCCAGGTTCAGGTACCGAACGGGAACGCCGAGCGCCCGCAGCTTCGAGTACACGCGGCCCGCCTCGCGAATCGCGTCCTTGATCTTCCGGATGTCGGTGATCTGAGAGCCGATATGGAAGTGGAGCATCACCATCGAGTCGAGCATTCGCCGCCGCTTCAGGATCTTCACCGTCTCGAGCATCTCCGGAGTCGTCAGGCCGAACTTCGCCGCCTCGCCGCCGGACTTCGCCCACTTCCCGGAGCCCCGCGCGTAGAGCTTCACCCGCATCCCGAGAAGCGGTTTCACACGACGCTGCCGGGCGACGGTCAGGATGCGGTCGAGCTCCGAGACTTTTTCTAAGACCAGCACGACTTTCTTCTGCATCCGGATGCCGTTCAAGGCCATGCCGATCAGGGCGTCGTCCTTGTAGCCGTTGCAGACGATCAGCGCCTCGGGGGAGAGCTCGGAGCCGATCGCGGCGAGCAGCTCCGGTTTGGATCCGGCTTCGAGACCGTATCCGTACGGACGACCGGCTTCGATGATCTGTTCGACCACGACCCGCTTCTGGTTGACTTTGATCGGGAAGACGCCGCGGTAAACGTTCCCGTACTCGAACTCTTCGATCGCGCGGGCGAAGGCGTTATTCAGATCGGCGACCGCCGACGCGAGGATCTGAGGGAAACGGATGATGATCGGCGGACTGATACCGCGCAGCCCGACCTCGTCGACGATCTGCTTCAGGGCGACCCCGCGGTCCGCTTCCCGCGTCGGCCGGACGACGAGGTTGCCGTCCTCCGACACGTGGAAGAAACGCTTTCCCCAGTGCGGGATCCCGTACAGGATCGACGCATCTTCGAAATGCTCTCCCGGGCGGGAGCGCGCCGCGGGGGGAACCGGCTGCGGCCGACGGATTGGTTTGGGCGCTGCCATCTCAGGACGAATCGTACACGCGGTCAACCCCGGTGCGAAGCCGCGGATAACACTGTCGCGCGGTCACGCTCGGAGCTGATCGGCGAATCAAAGCGCCGGCGGCTCGGCCGCGAAGACCCTCAGATTCCGCCTTCGTCCAGCTGCTTTCGGTCTTCGCTCGTGCCCGGACTCCTGCGCGGGACGTCTTCCTCGTCCGGCGAGATCACCCGCCCGGTCCCTCCGGCACGTCCCGGCGCGCTCTCGCGATCCCGCATCCGCTCGCGAGTCATTTCCTCGCCGGTTGCCTCGCGGGGGTCGCCTCCCCTCTTTTTCCTTCCCTCGATCTCGTCTCTCGCCATCTCGACCTCCTCCGGTCAGGCTGCACCTTCCGTGCCGTTCCGGACGCGAACGTCGAGCTGTGGCGAGGGAAGGGCGATTCCGTGGGTCCCGAGCGCCTCGTAGACCAGGTGATTGAGCTCGCTCCGGAACGCTCCGGCGTTGTGAAGGAGCCGGGACGTCCAGCAGAGCAGGTCGAACTTCAGCCCGGACTCTCCGAACTCGCGGAACCACACCTTTGGGGGCGGCTCCGGCAGGACGTTCTCCGAACGCCCGGCGGCCTCGAGAAGCGCCGCCTCGACCCGCGCGGGATCGCTTGCCGAGGCCACCACGACCGGGACCCGGTAACGCACCCGGCGCTGGCCGAAGCTGCGGTTGACGATCGTGTCGCTGACGAATTTCGAGTTCGGAACGATCAGGTGGATGTCGTCGTTGGTGCGGACGATCGTCGCCCGACCCCGGATCTCCGTGACGTCCCCGACGACTTCGCCGAGCTCGATCGAATCGCCGACCTGGATGGGGCGCTCGAGCAGGATGACGAGACCCGCAACGAAGTTCTTCACGATGTCCTGGAGCCCGAAACCGAGGCCGATCCCGAGCGCGCCGCCGAACACCGCGAGCGTCGTCGCGTTGACGCCGAGCGGCTGGAGCGCGAGAAGAACTCCGAGAAACAGGATCAGGTATCCGATGACCCGTCCGATCGCGTAGCGGGTACCGACGGCGAGCCGGGTCCGCCCGAGCAATCTGTGGGCGATGAAGTTGCGCGCGAGCCGGGAGATCAGCAGGCTCGCGGCGACGATCGTGAGCGCGATTGCGAGACTGGAAACCGTGACCTGCGTCTCTCCGACCCGGAAGAGGCGCGTGGAGAGGAAGTTGCCCATACTTCCGGGAAGTGCAGGATCGGTGCCCTCAGGACCGGGACCGAGGACAGAAGACCGAGAACTCGACTTATCGAACCGAGGTCTTACGGCCGATACGCGGCGGCTTGCGCCGACAGTCCTCAGTCCATCGTTCTCGGTCCCGAGGGGGTCACGGCTTCCCCAACAGCTCGAGCGCGGAAAGCGTCATCGCCGTCACACCGGCCTTGATGGTCGGCTCGGGGTCCGGCGCGAACTCGGAGGAGTGGAGCGAGGGGAGGGGCGTTCCCGCGGCCTTCGCCGCATCGAACTTCTTCCGATCGACGGCGCCGACCCAGAGGATCACCGCCGGCACCCCCGCGCGACCGTACTCGGAGAAGTCCTCGGCGCCCATCACTGGCTGACGCACTTCGAGCCGGGAGGCACCGAGGGAGCGCGCGAGCATGTCGGCGAGTCGCTTCGTCAGCGCGGGATCGTTGTAGGTCGCCGGAGTTCCGTCGATCACCTCGATCTTCGGCTCCTTCGACGCGCCCGCTGCCGCCGCTTCCGCTTTCGCGATCCGCGCGATTGCCTCGAGGAGGTGCTTGCGCACGTCGTCCTTGTAAGACCGCACCGTCAGCTGCAGCTTCACCTCGTCCGGAATGATGTTGTGTTTCGTCCCGCCGTGGATCGATCCCACCGTGACCACCGCCGGGTCGAGCGGGTTGGTCTCGCGACCGACGATCGTCTGGAGGGCGACGACGGTTCGTGCGGCGATGACGACCGGGTCGACGGTCATGTGGGGATACGCGCCGTGCCCCCCCTTTCCGTAGATCGTGACGTCCACGGAGTCGACGTTCGCAAGCGCGTATCCGGGAATCGCCGCGATCTGGCCCGCGACCATGTCCGCGTTGTCGTGGAAGGCGATCGCGAAGTCGGGCTTCGGAAATTTCGTGAACAGGCCGTCGGCGAGCATTTTCCGGGCGCCGCCGCCCATCTCCTCCGCGGGCTGCCCGACCATCATCAGCGTGCCGCGCCATCGATCCTTCGTCTTCGAAAGGAGCGTCGCCGTCCCGATCCAGGAGCTCATATGGATGTCGTGCCCGCAGGCGTGCATGACCGAGACCGTCGCTCCCGAGTCGTTCTTCGTCGTCGCCTTGCTCGCGTACGGCAGCCCCGTTCTCTCCTCGACGGGGAGGGCGTCGAGATCGGTGCGGATCATCACGGTGGGTCCCTTGCCGTTGCGCAACAGGCCGACGACCCCGGTGCCCGCGATTCCGGTCGTGACCTCGAATCCGAGCGCGCGGAGGCGGCCGGCCAGCTTCGCCGCCGTCCTCTGTTCGTGGAACGAGAGCTCCGGGTTCTGGTGCAGGTCGACATACACCTTCTGCAGATCCGGATAGAGCGCGTCGAGCCCTGCGAGCGCGGCGTTCGGCGGCGCACCGGCTTCCGCCGCGACGAGAACGCAAGCAAGGAAGCTGGCAGCGAGCGCGATTGCGAAACCTCGTTTCATGGGTTCTCCTCGCGAAAACGAGAACAGACGCGCCGCCCCGTGTCAAGAAAGGCTGTGCGAAACTTCTCGAGAGATGACCGGATCGACCGCGGGAAAGCGCGCGCGCCCCGGAACCATCGCGAGTCTCTCCGCGGCGCTGGGCTCGCGCCGGATCGCCGCGGTAACTCTCCAGTCCTTCTCGTCCGGTCTCCCGCTCGGTCTGATCTGGATCGCTCTGCCCGCCTGGCTGACCTATCGCGGCGTGGACATCAAGACAATCGGGCTCTTCTCGCTTGCCCAGGCGCCCTGGACCTTCAAGTTCCTGTGGGCGCCCCTCATGGATCGCTACCGGTTGCCCGTGCTCGGCCGCAAACGCTCCTGGATGATCGTCTGCCAGATCTTCCTTTTCGCGGGGATTGCGCTTCTCGCCTCGCAGGCGGCGGACCCGAGCGTCGCCCTCGTCGCGACGCTGGCGGTCTTCATCGCGTTCTGGTCGGCTTCGCAGGACATCGCGATCGACGGCTATGCGGTCGAGGTGCTCGAACGGCAGGAGCAGGGGCTCGCGGTGGGCGCCCGCGTCGCGCTGTACCGCGCGGCGACTCTCATCGCCGGGGCGGTCGCGATCACGGTCGGCGAGAGGATCGGATGGAGCCGGGTGTTCTGGGGTCTCGCGTTTCTCTTCCTGCCGCTCATGGCGATCGTCGCCTGGTCTCCCGAGCCGGTCGTTGCCGCCCCGGCTCCGCGGACCCTGCGGGACGCGGTCTTCGATCCGCTTCTCGACATCTTCCGCCGCTCGCGCGCCGTCCAGATCATCGGCTTCCTGCTGCTCTACAAGTTCGGCGAGAACCTGGCGACCGCGCTCACGCGGCCCTTCCTGATCCAGAAGTGCTACTCGCCCGAAGACGTGGGTCTCGCGACCGCGACGATCGGTCTCGTCGCGATCATCATCGGAACCTTCTTCGGCGGGTTGATGACCGAGCGCATCGGGCTCGGGCGGGCGCTCTGGCTCTTCGGCATCATCCAGGCGGTCGGTTTTCTCGGCTACGTCGTGGTCGACCGGCTGACTCCCGGTGCTCCCTGCGCCGGCGGCGTCCATCCGCTCGGAACGGCGCAGCCGCTCGCGCACCGGCTCACGATGTACGGCGCGATCGCGGTCGAGAACGCCTGCCAAGCGATGGCGACCGGGGCTTTCGGCGTGCTTCTCCTGCGCCTGACGCAGAAGCAGTTCTCCGCCACGCAGTACGCGCTCTTCTCGAGCATCTTCGCGCTGGGGCGCACGCTCGCGGGACCGCCCGCAGGGTTCCTGGTGGACGCTCTCGGCTGGACCCCGTTCTTCCTGGTCTCGACGCTCGCTTCGATCCCGGGGCTCGTTCTTCTCCATCGCTTCTCGCCGTTCGGTCGCCGGGAGCCGGACATCGCGGACGTCCGACCGGTCGAGCGGCGGCCAGTGACGAAGGCGACGCTCGCGGTCGAGGCCCTCGCGGGAATGGCCGCCGGAACGCTTTTCGCCGGGGCCCTCTCCGCTCTTCTCGCGGCCTTGAAGTCGGCGCGCGCGCATCCCGGGTCACCTCTCGGTTTCACCGCGGAGGTGGTTCGTCTGGTTTCTCCCGATTCACCCGCAGGCTGGGTGCGCGTCGCGGGGATTCTCGTCGCCGGAGTTCTCTGCGGCGGCGCGGCAGCGGCTTTCATCGCGGCGCGGCACGGCATTCGGTCGACCGGGCCGCAGAACTGAGGAGGAGAGAATGATGGGAATCGCTTTTACGATGTGGTCTCTGTTGCCGGTTCTGCTTCTGTCGCCGTTGAAGGCTCCGACGTCCGCGGGACCCCCTTCGACGACTCGATCGGCGCACTACGGTATTCCCCGGCTCGCACCCGGTCAGGTCTGGGTCTCCTCCGTGCCCGTCGGTCTCGAAGTGCGCGTCGGCGAAGACGCGAGGGGCAGGGTGATCGGTCGGACTCCGCTCGTCCTCCTCCGCCGGGACGCCGGTCCTTTCGTGACGGTAACCATCCAGAAAAAGGATTACGGCGGGAAACTGCCGCCCCAGCTGGGCTTCGCCGATTTCACCGTCGCGAAAACGCACAGCAGCTCCATACGACAGGAGGTCACGGGGGCGATCGAAGATGTGGACCGTTCCCTCACGTACAAGGTCCGGCTGCCCGAGAAGCAGACGGTCATCGCCCTCTTCCAGGCGAAGGAGCTCCCGCTCTCCGATCTTGCGCGTCTCTATCCGCCCGGATCGAACTTCCGATTCTCGGACGAGATCGTCCGAAAGAGCCTCGAGGGAAGGCACGTCTCGCCCGAATTCATCCGCGCCGGAATCCCGTTGCTCCACCAGGGCGGCAAGATGGCTTTCCCGAGCAAGGGGGGTTGGCTGGTGGCGGAGGCCACCGCGTCCGGCCAGGTCGAGCTGTTCGACGAGAATGCGGAGCGCCCCTGAACGCGACGCGGTACGTCCTCGGGATCGACGCGGGCGGAACCAAGACCCGCGCGATCCTCGCCGACGAGACGGGGCGCGTCGTCGGCAGCGCGCTCGGCGGCGGCGCGAACCTGCGGACACATGGCGAGCTCGAAGTCGAGAAGGTGCTGCATGCAGTGATCGAGGAGGCGTGCGCCGACGGGCCTGCAACGCCGGAAGCGGTCGCGCTCGGAATTGCCGGCGCCGACCGACCCCCGGATGAGGCCGTCCTGCGGGCGATCTTGAGAAGGATCGGCTTCAAGAGTCGAGTCGTCGTGACCAACGACGCACGGATCGCTTTCGTGGCGGGCTCGGAGCTGCGGGTGGGTCTCGCCCTCGTGTGCGGGACCGGGTCGATCGCCTGGGGCCGGAATCGCGCGGGCGAGATCGCGCGCTCCGGCGGATGGGGTTGGCACCTGGGGGACGAAGGGTCCGGCTTCTGGATCGGGGAGCGCGCGATCCGGGAGGTCCTCCGCGCCGCGGACGGCCGCGGTCCTTCCACCCGGCTCGATCGGGCTCTCTCGAAGCACTTCGAGATCGCCGAACCGGAACAGATCCTCTACGCGATCTACGACCGGGAATTTCCGCGGACGCGCGTCGCGAAGTTCGCCGCGCGGGTGGAGGAGGCGGCGATCGCCGGCGACGCCGTCGCGAAAGCCATCCTCTCGGACGCCGCAGCCGAGCTCGTGCGCGCCGCATCGAGCGTTCGCGACCGTCTCGGTCTCGAAGAGGCTCCCTACGACGTCGTCCTCTCCGGGGGGACTTTCGCGGCCGTTCCGAGCCTCGAGGTCGACGTCGCCCGCCGCCTCCAGACGCCGCACGCCCGCGTCCGCAGGCTCGTCGAGGAGCCGGCGATGGGCGCCGTGAAGCTCGCGATCGAAGCGCTCGGCGCTCCGGCGGCCGGCGCGTCCGCGCCGTGAAGCGCTTGATTGTCAACGCCGACGACTTCGGCCGGACGAGCGGCGTGAACGCGGGCGTGCTCGAGGCCCACCTCTTCGGCATCGTGACCTCCGCGACCGTGATGGTCCTGGAGGCTACCGCGGAAGAAGGAGTCTCCGAAGCACAGAGCCGCGCGCCGCGCCTCTGCCTCGGGCTGCACTTCGTTCTGACCGGAGGCGGCCTGCCGGCCTCGGCGCGCGATCGGATTCCATCGCTCCTCGTCGGCGGCCGCTTTCCCCGCACCGCGGAGTCGCTTCCGCGCGACCTGTCTCGGGAGGACGTCTCGCGAGAGCTCGACGCGCAGATCTTTCTGTTCGAGAAGATGGCGGGGCGTCTTCCGTCCCACCTCGACTCGCACCACCACAGCGCGCTCCATCCTGCCGTCCAGCCGGTCTTCGCCGAAGCCGCGCGCCGCCTCGGCATTCCGGCGCGCGCCTCGAGCGAGAGAGCCCGCGACGAGTTGCGGGCGTCGGGAGTCGCGACGCCGGATCGTTTCCTCGACGGGTTCTACGGCGGGGGGGCGACCGCGGAGAATCTGCACGCGATCGTTTCGGGGCTGGCGGAGGAGACGAGCGAGCTGATGTGCCACCCGGGGCGCGCGGACGAAAAGCTCGTTTTGGGCAGCACGTACGCGCGGGAGCGCGAACGCGAGCTGGCGATCCTCTGCGATCGGGAGATCCGGACGCTGCTCACGGAGGCAGAGATCCGGCTCATCAGTTTTCGGGATCTGTGAAGCTCGAAATCTTCCCGACGCCGGCCGCACTCGCGCGCGCCGTGGCGGATCGGCTCGCGAAGACGCTCTCGAAGCGCGGAGGAGCGGTCCTCCTTCTCCCGGTCGGCAAGACGGCCGTTCCGGTGTACCGCGAGCTCGCGCG
>DASWCZ010000066.1:0-43209 GCA_036395755.1 Thermoanaerobaculia bacterium | reverse complement strand
CCTCGTCGCGGTCCGGGTCCTGGAGGCAGACGTCGACCACCTGCGCGCCGTTCCTGACCTGCGCGCGCGCGATCTCCGCCGCCGCTTCGAACTCGCCGGCCGCGACGAGACGCTTGAACTTGCGGCTGCCGAGCACGTTCGTCCGCTCGCCGACGAGCACGGGACGATTGTCTTCGGTGATCTCGAGCATCTCGATTCCGGAGACGAGCGTCCGGCGGTCCTCCGGGATCCGTCGCGGCGTTCGCCCCGCCGCCGCCGCCGCGAGCGCCCGGATGTGCTCGGGCGTCGTGCCGCAACAGCCTCCCACGATGTCGACGAGCCCCTGATCGAGGAAGCGCGACATCGCGAGGGCGAGCTTCTCCGGGGTCTCGGAGTAGCGCCCGTCCTCGTCAGGAAGGCCGGCGTTCGGGTAGCAGGACACGCGCGTGCGCGCGAGCGCGGAGAGGCTGCGAAGGTGGCTCGTCATGAACTCGGGTCCGGTGCCGCAGTTCAGGCCGACCGACAGGAGCGGCGCGTGCATCACCGAGGCGTAGAAGGCTTCGATCGATTGCCCGGCGAGCATCGTCCCCATCGCTTCGATCGTCGCGGAAACCATCACCGGGACCCGCCAGGCGACGTCAGCGAACGCCTGCTCGACGCCGATCAGGCCGGCTTTCAAGTTGCGCGTGTCCTGGGTCGTCTCGAGCACGAGGACGTCCGCGCCCCCCTCGAGCAGTCCCGTGGCCTGCACGCGGTAGTGACGGATCATTTCGGCGAAGGTGACGCCGCCCGTCACCGTGATCGACTTGGTCGTCGGCCCCATCGAGCCGGCGACGAAACGCGGACGGCCCCGCTCCCGGAAGCGTTCCGCGACTTCCCGCGCGATCCGCGCCGCCTCGCGGTTGATCTCGAGAGCCTTCTCCGCGAGACCGTACTCGGCGAGGACGAGCGGCGTTCCGCCGAACGTGTCCGTCTCGACCATGTCGGCGCCTGCCTCGAAGAAGGAGGCGTGGAGGTCGCGCACCACGTCGGGCCTCGTGAGAACGAGGTTCTCGTTGCATCCCTCGTACTCGGGTCCGCCGAAATCCGCGGCGGTCAGGTTGCGGGCCTGGAAGCCGGTCCCGGTCGCTCCGTCCATGACGAGGACGCGCTCGGCGAGGACGGTCAAGAGCTCCTCGGTCCGCTCGCTCGCCAAAGTGCCTGTCTGTCTGGGAACTTCGACCGTCGCCATCGAAGAGTTATAGCGCGATTGGCGCGGGCTTTGCGAGTTCCGGCGGCATGACCGACGAAAGACGACGCCCCGCGACCGCCGAACAGGGCGAGCGCGTGGAGCGTCATCCGGGCACCAAGGGACAGCCGCACGAGCGCGGCACGTCGCGCGAGTCGCCCGAGAAACAGCCGGAGGCGGAGCTCGAGCCCGAGACCGAACCGGACCACCAGCCGTGAGGGGGTCGAGACCGTAGACTCCCTGCGATGCCCCGATGGCTCGCCGCGCCCGTCTCGATGCTCTTCTGGGCGAGCTGCGTTCTCCTGGTCATCCTCTGGACGCCGCTCGTCGGCCTGTACCGGCTGGCGACCTTCCGCTCGGATCCCGACCGCTACAAGGTCGGGAGGCTCTTCCACTCGATCGCAGTCGTCGCGGCGCGGCTGAACCCGTTCTGGGACTTCCGCGTCGTCGATGAAGTCCACCCCGACCCGCGCCGGCCGTACGTCTTCGTCGCGAACCACGCCTCGAACGCGGACGCGTTCCTCGTCGCCATGCTGCCGTGGGAGATGAAGTGGCTGTCGAAGAAGTCGATCTTCGACATCCCGCTGCTCGGCTGGCAGATGCGCGTCGCCGGAGACGTCGAGGTCGAGCGCGGCAACAAGGAGAGCGCCCGGCGCGCGATGGAGGAGCTTCGCGAGAGGCTCCGCCGCAAGCTCTCGATCCTCGTCTTCCCTCAGGGCACGCGCAGCCCCGACGGCACCGTGGGAGAGTTTCGAGAGGGCGCGTTCCGGCTCGCCATCGAGGCCGGCGTGGACGTCGTTCCGCTCGCGGTTTCGGGCACCGCCGAGTCGCTCCCGAAAGGCTCGATCGCGTTCCGCGAGACGAAGGCAACGGTCACGGTGCTCGCGCCCGTGTCGACCCGGGGATTGATGGTGGAGGACGCGCCGCAGCTGGCGGAGCGAGTCCGTGGGGAAATCGCGGGGGCGATCAGCTCCGGATCTTCCGAATCGCTTCCTCCGCCGCCCAGCGAGCCCGCGGCAGCCTCCTGAGCTCTTCGAGAGCGGGAATCGCCGGAGCCGCGGCGGGTCCAATCTCACCCAGCGCCGACGCCGCGCTCCGCAGGACGTGCACGTGCTCGTCGGAAGCGCGGCACGCCTCCGTGAGCGCCGGCACCGCGCGCGCCGCCTTCGCCCCCAGAGCTCCGATCGCGTTCGCCGACATGAGGCGCACGTTCGGATCCGGATCTTTCAACCGCGCGATCAACGGATCGAGCGCCGGCAGAGCCGCGGTGCCGGCCGCGCGCAGGGCGAGCGCCGCCAGACCGCGAACGACCGGGTCGTCATCCGAGAGCGCCTTCGCGAGCTCCGGCACGGCGGACACCGCACGATCGCGAGTCGACCCGATCTGCGCCGCGCCAGCTTCGCGAACGAGGGGATCGGAACTTTCGAGAGCGTGTTTCCACTTCACCGGATCCGTCGAAGCCCGGATCACGTCCGCGGGACGCTGCCGGGCGATGGCCGCTTTCCAGGCGTCCCCGCCCACGCGAGTGAGGATCAGGTCGTCCACGCCGAGGTTGTAGCCGCGCGAGGCCTCCGCCTTCCCGGTGCAGACGAACGATACGACGTGACGCCCTTTGGCGAGATGCGGCCAGCCGAGCAGGAGAGCCAGCCCGACGTAGGTCTCCGCCTTGTATCCGTCGAGCTGTCCGGTCGGCAGGACGTCGGCGCCGGGCTCGTGCTCGAGCTCGGCCGACTGGACTGGCTTTCCGTCGAGGAGCGTCGAATAGGTCCCGTAGTCGTAGCTCTGGGCGACCTCGGCGACGAGCTCGTACTCGCCGTCCTCCTCGACGTCGAACGGGACGTCGAGCCGCGCTCCGCTTCCCTCCGACTGCAGGAAGAGAACGTCTTTCGACCAGAAGAGGTCCTTCGAGACGGACACCTTTCCCTTCTCCGCCTTCGCCCTGGGATCCTTGAGCGCGGTCTCCTCGACCTCGATCTGCCGCGCATTGCCTTGCGGCAGTCGCGCCGCTCCGTAGGGCGGCTCCGGCTGGTCGGTCGCTATTCCGACCTGGTACCAGTACGCGACGGACGACATCAGGTCCGTCCGCTCTCCCGACGCGGATTTGACGGAGCCATCCGCGTTGAACGTCCAGCCCTTGTGCTCGAAGACGAACCGGAGCGACCGGCGAAACGGGATCGGATCCGTCAAGTGCCAGCGGAACGCGGTCATGCGCGAGCCGAGCCCCGTGCCTTCCGCGACCGAGGCGCCCGCGTAGGGGCCGCTGTCCACGCGCAGGCCCCAGGCGTCGTTGAAGTAATCCTCGGTGCCGGTGCCTTCGATCGACGGCTTCTGCTCGCCGTCGACGAAAAAGAAGTCGTCGCCCTCTCCGAACCAGCCCGCTTCCGCCTGCACGACCGAGAGGACCGTTCCGACGTAGTGCCCCCGACCGCGCACCGAGAGGACCTCGTACGGAGCGCCGCCCGACGCGGGAAGCGTCTGCCGGTACCGCGCGTGGAAGTACGCGGTGTCCGGCGGAAGCGACGCGACCTTCTTCCAGTCCACGTGGTAGTACAGGTTCGACGTCCGGCGGCGCCCCTCGTTGGTCACGGTGATCCGGCAGGAACGGCGGAACGGCATCGGCCAGTAGCTGTTGCGCGACCGGCCTTCCGAGCTGTCGCGAATGACGAGCGAGTCGACCGGCCGCTCGAAGCCGTGCCCGACCGCGAAGAAGTCGCCCACCGGAGCGTCCACCGAAGCAACCCGGTTGCCGTCGTAGTAGATCCGCAGGCGCAGTAGCCGCGGCCAGCCGTACTCGTTGTCCGCGACCGTCAGCCAGATGTGCGTCACGACTCCCGGGCCGGTCAGATCCGCGAGCGTGATCGTTTCGCCCGGGATCGGGCGCTTGCTGTCGTCGTTGGAGTCCGGATCCGGGTTGTTGGAGGAAGACCGCAGAGCCGTGAAGTTCTTGGGTTCCGGCAGGCGCGAGAGGTCCACGGGCTGCTGCGCCGCGGCCGTGGCAACGAAGGCGAACGCGAAGAGGGGACAGACCACGGTTTTCACCATCATGCCGATCACGCGGCGGAGTTTCTGGAAACCGTGGTCTGTCCCCGGATCTTCTCGAACGGGATGTCCAGGATCGGGTAGTGCTCCCAGCCCCGATAGTTGAAATGCCACCATTCGCCGGGATCCACGGTGAAGCCCTCTTTCTCCATTTCCGCACGCAGGAGATCCCGCCGTGCGCGCTCGTCGTCCGTCCCGCCTTTGTAGTCCGGACTCGCGCGGTCCGAGAACTCGTCGTACGTGCTCGGCATGGCGACTTCCCGGCCGGTCGAGAGGTCGTACATCGAGAGGTCCACAGCCGCGCCGCGGTTGTGCTTCGAGCCCTTCGCCGGATCGGCGACGAACCCTTTTTCCCTCTTGTCCGGCGCGGTGATCTCCCAGAACAGCTTCGTGACCGACCAGGGCCGGTAGCCGTCGAAGACCAGCAGCCCGTATCCCTTTTCGCGAAGTGAGCGGTTGACGCGGACGAGCGCGTCGGCCGCCGGACGCTGGAGGAAAGCCCGCGCCTGCCCGTAGACGGGACGGCCCGTGAAGTTGTTCGAGGTCGCGTAGCGGACGTCCAGGTGGATCGTGGGATCGAGCTTCACGATCTCGACGAGATCGGCGGCGAGGAACGGACCGCGCTCTTTTGGACGGCCGGACGGCGCCGTCGCGCACGCCGCGAAGACCGCGACCGAGGCAGCGGCGAGGCCGCGCTTCCAGGACCGGACGGCGCGCATTTTTCCTCCGAACGCGTGGCAGACTCTTTCACCAGTCGCCCGGACGCGCAAGAAAGTCCGGAATGGAGCTGTGATGGCGGCGCTCTCTTGAGCCGGCGAAATCGATTTCACGCGCGCGACCGCGAAGAGTGGCGAGTGTGGCTGGAGCGGTATCACGCGACCAAGCCGGAAGTCTGGCTCGTGTACGCGAAAAAGCACACGGGAAGGCCGAGCGTGCGCTACGCGGAAGCGGTCGAGGAGGCTCTCTGCTTCGGCTGGATCGACACCACGGTCAACCGTTTGGACGCCGACCATTACGTCCAGCGCTTCACGCCGCGAACGAACACCCGGAACTGGTCGAAGCTGAACCGCGAGCGCTTCCGGCGCATGGTCGAAGAAGGCCGGATGACCGACGCCGGTCGCGTGAAGCTTCCCACCGACGTGCCCGAACCTCGTCGGAGGCTGCCCGCCGGCGCTTCGACTCCGGCATTTATACGCCGCGCGCTCGCCGCCCACCCGGCGGCGCGGAGGAACTTCGCAGCGCTCGCGCCGACATACCGCCGCGACTACCTGCGCTGGATCACCGAAGCGAAGAAGCCCGAGACCCGCGAACGCCGCCTGAAGGAAGCGATCCGACGGCTCGAGTCGAATCGGAGGCGCGTTCACGATCCCTCGAGGTCCGGGTAGGTCCGGCTCACAGCCGGCCTCTCCTGTAACCTCCGGGTCGGATGAAGTCTTCTTTCCGCTCGGTGACGCCATTGATTCCGACCGGCGACAGCCTGGCCGCGGCGCTTGCCTTCTACACGGAGCACCTGGGCTTCTCCGTCGTCTGGCAGGGCGACCAGATGGCAGGCATCCGGCGCGACGGCGTTTCCTTCAACCTCGTCCGGAACGACGACCGCGCGTGGGCCGACAACTCGAGCTTCAGCATCGCCGTCTCCGACCTCGAAGCGCTCTACGAGGAATATCACCGGGTTCCCGCGAAGGTCGGGCCTCTCGAAAAGAAACCGTGGGGCCGGCGCGAGTTCCACATGATCGTGCCATCCGGAGTGTGCCTGCAGTTCTACGAAGAGGAAGGAGGATGAGATGAGGTCCGCTTTCGTTTCCGGTCTCGCGCTCCTGCTCGGATGCAGCAGCAGCGCGCCCTCCCCGCGGACGGCGGCCGCGCCGGCGACGAGTCCGACTTCCGCGTCGCCTCCCGCGACGACGCCGGCTTCTCCGCGCGCCGCGTCACTCCAGAATCCGAACCAGGAGTTCAACGACCGCGTCGCGACTGCGATCGCCGATCGCATCGCCGGCCGCGAGAACGAGCCGGCGGAGCAGGTCTTCCGCAACATCCAGTCGCTGAAGGGAACGGCGGCGGGACGGCTGGTCCGGATCATGAACATGGGCTACAGCCGCGCGCTCTGAGTCTCCTGCTACCACTGCCACGTCTCGCACGATTACGCGAGCGACGACAAGCGGCAGAAGAGGGCGGCCCGCGAGATGATCGCGATGAACAAGATGATCAACGATCGCCTGAGGAGCCTGCAGAACCTGGAAGGAAAGCCGGAGGAGAAGTTCGTCAACTGCACGACCTGCCACCGCGGGCAGGTCGACCCGAACGCCGGATTGCAGTGACGCGACGGCGCTGCGTCGAAACCGGGAGGCCGCCTCGCGCTACTTCTTCTTGAAGAACTGCACCGCCTTCTCGTGCTTCTTCGCGGCGGCGAGGCTCTTGAACGTGCCGAGGTTCTTCCGCTTTCCGGTCTTCGTGTCCTTCTTGCGCGAGTAGAGCCGGTAACCGCCCGACGCGAGCTTTCGGATCATGGCGTCCTCCGAAGCGAGGATATCGCCGGAATCCGCCCCATCACTTCGACGCGGCCTTCTTCTCGGGCGGCGGGGCCTCGGACCAGGGCGGCGTGATCCCGTTCATCCGCGCATACGCGATCGACTGGCCGAGGTGCTCGTGGGAGTGGTTGAGAAGCTGGAGAAGTATCCGGCGCTCGGTCACCGAATGTCCGAAGAAGTCGACCTTCTTTTCGAGGTCGGCGTCGGGGAGGCCTTCGACGGCCTTGCGGGCGTAGTCGAAGGACGTCTTCAGGCCGGGGACGATCGTCGCCTTGTCCCGGATCTTCTTTTCCATCTCGGGGCCGGTGTTCTCCGGGCGCTTGACGCCGAGCATCGATCCCAGGAGATAGTTTCCGGACGCGATGTGAACGTAGACCTCGCCGACGGACCGGATGCCTTCGGCGGGGCGCCAGGCGTATTTCTCCGCCGGCATCGCTTCCGCCAGCGAGACGAGCTGCTTTTCGACCCTCGAGAGCTCGCTGACGACGTCGGCGCGCAGCCCCGTCATCGGCGGGCCGGCGGCGGACTGGCCCAGGGCGAGGCTGCATCCCAGGGCGAGCGCGAGGACGAACATCGGAAGGATTCGAGTGGACCTGCGCTGCATGACGGCCTCCTGCGCGAAAAGTTTTTCGGGCGTGAATTCTCTCATCATCGCCAGGGATCGATCGACGCGATCTCCGCGGCCTCGCCGTCCGGAAGTCGCGCGCCCTCGCCGGTTTTCTTTCCGAGGAGATGCCGGGCGAACTCGGACTCGTAGGAGTAGATCCCCTCTTCCGGTCGCGAGTCCCAGGGCCCCAAGATCGTCGCAGCGACCTCGCGGCCGCTGCCGAGCTCGCGCAGCAGGACCCGCGTCCCGACCCGAACCTCGGTCGTGTCGATTCGGGTGGAGTCGAGCGCCCGCGTGCGGGAGAGCTCGTCTGCGAGTAATGAGATGCGGGCCGAGAGGTACTCGTGCTTCTGACGCGCCGCGTGATATTCGAAGTTTTCGGACAGGTCGCCGTGCTCTTTCGCCGCCCGCATCGCTTCGGCGTTGGCGGGCAGGTCGACCTGCTTCAGCTGAGCGAGCTCGGCGCGCCGGGCATCGATCGCCTCCGGCGTGGCGTAGAGCAGGTTGGCTGCGGGCGCGCGGAGCGCGGGGTACTTCATCAGGAGCGCCTCGCGGACCGTCCCGCGCCGGTGCTCCTCCAGCCCCCCCGCCCGCGAGAGCGCCGTCAGGAGCTCCCGCGCCTCCGCCTCGGAGCTCGCGCGCCGAACGAGCGCGACGGCCAGGCCGCCCGGCTCGAAGAACGCCTTGACGCGCGCGCGGACGGGCGCGAACTCGTCCTGGCGGAGCGCGTCGAGCAGAGCATGAAAGAGCGCGGACGGGGGCGGGATCGAAGCCGGCTCCCCCTCCTTCTCCATTCTTTCGCAGAGCCAGACGAACGCGCGCGGCCCGATTCTCGGCGAGCGCATCACGCGACGGACGAGCTCGTCCCTTCGCTCCGGCCGAGCTCCCAACGCGTCGTGGATCGCCGAGAGCACCCGCGCGTCCTCCTCCTCGACGAAGCGGGCCAGAAAGATCGCCTCCCAGTCGTCGCGGCGCGCGAGGATCTCGGCGAGGGCCCTCTCGCGCGCCGTGTAGTCCCGGATGCGATCGAGGACCGCTGCGAGGTCGCTGGAGGCGACGAGCGACTCCGCCGGAAACGCCTCCGGCTCTCCCGGGGCGAGACGGACCGCCGCCTGTGAAAGCTCCCAGGCGAGCCCCGCGTTCTCCTCCGCCGCCGCCTTGCGGGCTTCCGAAGCAAGCGACTCCGCGAAGAACCGAGCGAGCTCGCGCGAGCGCTTCGCGTGCTTGCGCGCGAGGTCGAGCTTGTGATGGGCATCGGCTTCGGTGAACTCCCGGCGCAACGTCTCCTCCGCCGCGTCGGCGCTCGCGCTCCAGGAGACCGGAGCGCTCTTCGCGGCCCCGCCGACGAGCAGCTGCGGATGGCGGCGGGCCGACGTCCAGAAAGAGCTCCACCGCTCTTCGGCAACGATGCCCGAGAAGTGCTCGCGGACCTCCGCAACGGTGAGCGGCCGCCCGAAGCTCTCGAGCAGACGATGTACCGATTCCGCCGGCTCCTTTGCCGCGAGCTCAACGACCGCTTGCGGATCCTCGACCTTCTGCCGCAGGAAGTGGCCTTCGGGGAGGCGTTCGAGGTTTCTCTCGGCGGAGACGAGCGAGAGGGGGACCTTCGCGCCTCCGACGTCCAGCCGGATGACGTCTAGGGCCGGGTTCATCTCGGCGATCCGTCCGGCGCCCCGCCCGGCGAGGTAGTACACCTCGCCCGGGAGGAACTTCAGCCACCGGGCGACGCGCCGCGCGACGTCGGAAGGGTCGGCCGCGGTCGCGATCGAGTTCTGCGCGAGGACGGCTGCGAAGGCGGGATGTCCGCCGAAGCGCCCGCGAAGAGCCGCTTCCAGGTCCGCCCGGGCGGCGGAATCCGTCGGATTCATGCGCACGATCTCGGTAAGTACCTCGATCCGGGCGTCGCCGTCCTGGCGCTCCGCCTGGTAGTCCGCGAGAAATCGCAGCCACGCGGCGGCGTGTTCGGCCCCCTCGGCACCCGCCTTCTTCTTGATGGCCGCCGCCAGGGCGAAGAAGAAAGAAAGGTCAGCCGGATCCTCTTCCATGCGGCGCGTCCAGACGTCCTCGAGATCGGCGAGGCGCTTCTGCTCGACGAGCAGAGCAACCTCGGCCGGGAGAGGGGCGGACGCGGACACCGGCCGCGATCTTAGGACATCGGGGTTTTTACCGCCCCCGGAGCGCCTCGCGTTCCTCGACCATCTTCCTCACGAAGCTTCCCGGCAGAGTCCCCCGGATCGTGACTCCTTCGCCGTTCTTCTCGATCTCGAACTTCCGCAGGATCGGGACCAGCTCCGGCGCCTTCTCGTGGACCGCGAGCCGCCACATCGCGACGACTCCCCGGAGCGCGTCCTCCAAGAGACCGCGCGTGTCTTCGTCCGGCGACAGTCCGGTCGCGGAGAGCTCGACCGCGTCGGCGCGCGCCGTGGCGTGAAAGACGAAGAGCGTGACCGACTTCATCGCGCCGAGAAGCGCGTCCGCCGAATCCCCGTCGCGGGAATCCCGTGACCGGCCCGTCGCGAAAGGGGCGCGCGCCGCATCGACGATCGCCCAGGCTGACGCGTCGGAGGGAACGCGATGCATCTGCCGGCCGAGGCCGTCCCCGCGGAGGAACCCGGAGCCGCCGGACGCGTGATCGTCGAGAGCGCGCGCCACCGCGGCCGGACTCCCGGCAACCGCGAGCCGTCGACTCACGAAGGCGATCGCGCCGGGGTTGCCCTGCCCGTGCCCGCCGGAGACGAGCAGATAGCTTCCGTTTGGAGTCTCCTTGCGCACGCCGCCGCGCGCGAGCATCGCCGCTTCGAGACGCGCCGGATCGAACCGCCCTTCGAAAATGACGAGGGCGTTGGAACCCGGTCGCCCGTTCGAAGAGGCGAGCGCCGCGAACACCAGAAGATCCACGTCCTGCCTGGGGCGAAGGCCGGTCTCCGCGAGGAACTTCGCCGCGTCGCCGTCGACCGTCAGCTCGTCCGTCTCGGAAAAGAGCCTCCCGGCGAGGGCGCTCGCGCGAAGGGCATCGAAGTGAACCGCGCCGACCGACACCGCGTCGGCGGGAACGAGGGCGAGGGCCTCGTCGGTTCCGGCGGCCCGGACCGCGGGGGCGGCGCCGAGAAGCCCGACCGCGAGAACGATGATCGAAAGGAAAACGTTCCGCACCAGTCTCATTTCAGAAATCCTTTCTTGAGAAGAGCCAGGCCGCGAGGCCGAGCGCGACGAGTCCGAACAGGCCCGTGGAACCGAAGACGGCGAGTCGATCGATCGGACCGATGTTGCGGAACGTCTCCCCGCCCGAAACGAGCGCGACGGTCGCCCGTCCGAGCTCGGCGGTCTTCGGAAAGATCCAGTAGAGCGCGCGGACGAGGCCCGCGCTCCATTCGGAGGAAACCGCCGCCGAGATTCTGTCGTGCGCCGAGAGAATCGCCGCGAAGAAGAAGACCGCATACGTTCCCATGAGCGACACCGCCGTCGAGGAGGTCGCGACTCCGATCAGGAAAGCGAGCGCGAGCAGGCAGGCGATTCCGAAAAGGATTACCACGCCGCCGAGGAGAAAGCGCGGGTGTGCGACGCCGGTTTTCCAGAACACGATCGCCCAGATCGACCCCGTCAGGTAGAGGAGGTTGGCGGCGGCCAGCAGCAGTCCCCCGCTGTAGCGTGAGAGCAGCACCTTCACCCGTCCGACGGGCCGCGAGAGATAGAGGTCGACCGTCCCTTTCTCCTGCAGCCGCGGCACGAGATGCGCTGTCGCGAAGAGTGCCAGGAACGTGCCGAGCATGTAGAGGAAACCGGAGAAGCCGGTCTCGAAGCCGAGGACGAGCCGGTCCATGTCGATCTTGTCTCCTCCGAGATCGACGGCCTTTCCGAAAAGTCTCGCTCCCGCGAGCGCGCCGTTCACGATGTCGAGGTTGACGGCGAGCGCGAAGATGAGGATGAAGAGCGACGAGAGCGCGAAGTAAGCGAGCAGCGTCCAGCGCGCCGACGCCTCCCGGAAGACCTCCTCGACGCTGGCGGCCCACGCTTTCACTGGACCTTCACCTCCTTCTCGCCCTTGCCGACGAGGTCCACGAACACGTCTTCGAGGCTCGAGCGGACCGGGGAGAGCTCCGAGAGGACTCCTCCGCGCGCGCGAGCCATGTCGACGAGAGCGTTTAAGTGCTGGAGGTCCCGCGTCGTCAGGACGAGGTGGCCGTTCACCCGCTCGACGGAGGCGCCGCTCGCACGGAAAGCGGCGATCAAATTCTCGTCCGCGGGCGAGACCGCCATGCGGTAACGGGAGCCCTGGGCGGTCAGGTCCGCGATTCGGCCCTGCGCCGCGACCTTCCCCTTCGAGAGGACGGCGACGCGATCGCACGTCTGCTCGATCTCGGAGAGAAGGTGCGAGTTCAAGAGAATCGCCCGGCCGCGCGCCGCTTCGCCGCGCAGCAGGTCGCGGATCTCTCGCCGACCGACCGGGTCCACTCCGTCCGTCGGCTCGTCCAAGAGCAGGACTTCCGGATCGTGCACGAGCGCGGCGGCAAGCCCGAGCCGTTGCGTCATGCCCTTGGAGAACTTCTTCACCTTGACGTCCCGCCAGTCGGAGAGCCGCACGCGCCCGAGAAGCTCGGGGATCCGCGTTTTCAAGACCGCCCGCTCCATTCCCGACATGCGTCCGAAGATCGACAGGGTCTGCCTCGCCGTCAGGTAACCCGGGAAACGATGTCCTTCCGGGAGATAGCCGACGCGCTGCCGGCTCTTCGGATCGGCCACGGGGATCCCGAAGAGACGCGCCGTCCCGTCCGTGGGCCGGGTCAGGCCGAGGAGGATCTTGACCGCGGTCGTCTTTCCGGCGCCGTTCGGACCCAGCAGCCCGAAAACCTCGCCGGCGCCCACGGAGAGGTCGATTCCGTCGAGAGCGCGGATGTTGCGCGTCCCAAAGCGGGAGCTGTAGACCTTCGAGAGGCCTTCCGCCTCGATGACGGGCGTGGTCACACTGGATTAAACGCAGCGGCCGGGCGGAAGTTCAGGACGACCGTTCTGGCGCAAGCCTTGCGGAGAGGAGCCGAGCCATGAAAAAGACTCCCCAGCCGGCCGCAAGGATCGCGGTCCTCCTCGTTCTCGCGCTGTGCCTGATTTTCGCGGTCTACCTGGCGGCGGCGAACATCCTCCTGTCGGGAGGTCGTCTCTCTTCGCTCATCAACGACGGACCGAACGAGACCTGGGTCGGATACGAGTCGGCTTCGTCGGTGTGGCCCGGGCGGGCGCGCGCGAAGAACGTCCTGGTCCGGGATCGGGACGCGAAGGCCGAGTGGGCATTCGTCATCGAGGAGGCGCGGTTCTCCTTTTCCGTCCTCGATCTGCTCCGCCGCCGTTTTCACGTCACGAGCTTGCGCGGAAACGGTCTCACGTTTCACGCCCGTAACCGCTTGACCCGGGAGGAAGCCGCCGACCGGCGCCGGGTCGCGCTCCTTCCTCCCATCCCCGGCTTCCCCGATCCTCCGCTGCTCGTCCCGGGCGAGAAAAAGACGCCGCCGACCGGCCAAGAGTGGAACATCCGTATCGACGACATCGACGTCCGCCCTCTGCGGGAGATCTGGGTGGACGCCTACCGGTACGGAGGAGACGGCCGGGTGACCGGTGCGTTCTTTCTCCAGCCGAAGGTCCAGGCCCAGGTTTTCCGCTCGACGCTGACGACGCGCGGAGGCATCCTTCGGTCGGGCGACGAGTCTCTCGCGAAGGACGTCACGGCCACGCTCGGATGCGTCATCGACGCGTGGGATCCTATGAAATTCCCGGGCAGCCGGATGCTGCGCTTCGTGACGGGAGAAACGGAGGCCCGCGCCCGGCTGGACAGCCCGGAGCTCGTTCAGCGAGTGCTCGGCGAGCTGGGAGGAGTGAAGCTTCAGACCGGCAAGGGTCGCCTCGCGGTCCGGGGCGCGGTGGAGCATGGAGTCGCGAGCGCCACCGTCGATCACTCGGTGCCCGATGTGGCTCTCCGCATCTTCGAGGTCCGCCTGCGGGGAAAGCTGGAGGCGCGCGGAGAGCTTTCTCAGGTCAACCTCGAGAGGGGCGGATTCCACCTGAACGGCGGCTACGTGAAGCTCTCCGACGCCACGATCTCGGAGGGCGCCGGTGCGACGCGGTCGTGGTGGACACGACTGGACTTCGCGCCGGGAGACATTCGATCCGTGCATTCCACAGTCCTGACGACGACCGTGTCCGTTCGCGCCCGCAATGCGAAGCCATTCCTGGCTCTCATCCACACGAAGCTGCCAGCCTGGACGGGCAAGCTCTTCGACCTCGAGGGACTCGCCGGCCGGGCGCGACTCAAGCTCGGCAAATCTCTCGCCGAGGTTCGGGGGTTGACCGCGCGTGTCGGGGACTTCTACATCGACGGGGAATATCAGGCGCGGGGAGCTTTCCGGAACGGGACGTTTCTGATCAAGACCGGAGTGCTCTCTCTCGGCATCGGGGTCAACGGCGCCACGACGGAATACCGCTTCCTGGGCGCCCACAGTTGGTTCCGGGAGAGGGCTGGCCGGGAGCCGACGAGCGACTGACCGTCACTTGAGCCGCCGCTGCGTCCGGCGCGCGAGCTCCGCGCGGACGTCCTCGATCTTGACGGTATGGTCCGGCTGCTTCCACAGGACCTTGCCGCCAGCAGATCGAATGACGATCCCGTGAGACTGGAATCCGAGCTCCCGGATGGCCGTCTTCCCCTCGGCGCTCGTCGCATCTTCGTTTTTCGCGCGGACTCCGGGAAACTCATTCTCGAGCCCGCTCACGGCAGGCTTCAATTTCGCGCAAATCATTCAGCCGGGGAGGTAGTAGTACGTGACCTCCAGGGTCTTCGGTCGGGCGGGACGGGAACTTTCCGCGGCAATCGCGAACGAGAGCGCGGCGACGGCGAGAACGGCTGCGCGACCCGATTTTTTCATGCGCCTTATCCTCCCGCGGCAGCCTAGCTCATGAGCTTCCTGGAAGACCGTCTTCTCTACTTCCCGCTCCGGCGCCTCGACGCCTTCCCCGCTGACTACGGTCTGCGCTCGGAAGAGCTCTCGCCGATCGCCTCCGACGGCGTGCGTCTCCACGGCTGGTGGGTCCACGGCCGCGGCGACAGGGTCCTCCTCCTCTTCCACGGAAACGCCGGCAACGTCAGCCATCGACTGGACCGCGCGAAGCTCTTCGTCGAGAGCCTCGGCGTCGATCTCTTCCTCGTCGACTACCGCGGCTACGGCCGGTCGGCGGGACACCCTTCCGAAGCGGGTCTCTACCGCGATGGGCTCGCGATCTACGACGCGGCAGTCGAGCGCGGTTTTCCGGCGGAGCGGATCGTGCTCTTCGGCGAGTCGCTCGGCTGCGCGGTCGCCGTCGAGGTCGCGCTCGCGCTCCAGGGAGATCGGGGGACCGTCAGGTCCCCCTCCGGAGGGCCCTCCGGAGTCGCTCTCGAGACGCCTTTCCTCTCGGTGCCGGCGCTCGCCCGCGAGCACTACCCGTTCGTGCCCCGCTTCCTGGTCCGATCCCGCTACGACACCGCGTCGAAGATCGCCCGGGTCGTTCCTCCCAAGCTCTTCGTCGCTGCTGCCCTGGACGAGATCGCTCCCGTCGCGCACGCGCGGCGGCTCTTCGAGCTCGCGAAGCCGCCGAAAGAGCTCCTGGTCGTTCCCGGCGCGGGGCACAACGAAACCTCTCTGGCGGGTGGAGAAGAGTATCTGTCCGTCTGGAGGCGCTTCCTCGACGCGATAGATTCCGTTTCGTGACTGCGGTCGTCGGGCTCTTCGGCTTCGGGAGGATCGGGCGGAACCTCTTCCGGCTCCTCTACAACAGAGACGACGTCCGGATCGCGGCGATCAGCGACTGGAATGCCCCCGAGCCGCTCGAGTACCTGCTCAAGTTCGACACGCTTCTCGGCCGCTTCCCCGACGAAGTCTCGATCCGCGAGGGACACCTGTACGTCGCCGGAAAGCAGATCCGCATGATCACCGGGAAGGACCAGGGTCCCGTGGCCTGGGGCGAGCTCGGCGTCGACACGGTCCTCGAGGCGACCTCGCGCGGGCGCACGCGTTCCGAGCTCGAGGCCCATCTGCGCGCGGGCGCGAAGCGGGTCATCGCCTGCGCTCCGCCGCTGGAGGCTCCGGACTTGACCGTGGTCCGGGGCGTCAACGACGGAGAGCTCGACAGCCGCCACCGGATCGTCTCGAACGCCTCGTCGACCGTCCACTGCCTCGCGCCGATTGCCAAGATCCTCCACGAGGCCTTCGGCATCGAGCGAGCGCTCTACACGACAGTCCACTCGTACACGAGCCAGCACCGGCTCGCAGACGTGCCGGCCGAGGACATGCGCCGCGGTCGCGCGGCGGCGGAGAACATCATTCCGCAGGAGTCCCGCTCCCCCGCGATGGTGATGGAGGTCGTTCCATCGCTCGCGGGACGCGTGACCGGTTCCGCGGTCGCGGTACCGGTGCGAAACGGCTCGGCGGTGGACCTCGTCTGCTGGCATTCGCGCAAGGTCACGCCCGTCGCCGTCAACGAGGTCGTACGCACCGCCGCTGCGACCGAGCGATGGAGGAACGTCCTCAAGTTCGAGTTGGACCCGATCGTTTCGAGCGACGTCGCCCGGTCCTCCTGGTCGAGCACCTTCGACTCCCTGGCCACGATGGTGCTCGGCGAAAAAGTCTCCAAGACCATCTCCTGGTACGACTCGGGCTACGGCTACGCGCACCGGGCTGTGGAGCTGATCGACCGCTTCACCGAGCTCGATCGGAAGGCGGCGGCCCCGCGATGACCATCCCTGTCGGCATCAACGGATTCGGCCGGATCGGTCGCTCCGTGTTCCGCATCCTTTCGGACCGCGACGACATCGACGTCGTCGCGGTGAACGATCTCTTCGACAATGCACACCTTGCCTATCTCCTGAAGTACGACACGGTGATGCGCGTCTTCGACCGCGAGGTCTCCGCGGACGCGGACGCGATGTACGTCGACGGCCGAAAGATCGTCATGACCGCGGAGAAGGACCCGGTGCAGATCCCGTGGGGGAAGCTCGGCGTCGAGATCGTGGTCGAGTCGACCGGCGTCCTGCTGACCCGCGAAAAGCTCGCGAAGCACCTCTCGGCAGGCGCGAAGCGGGTCATCCTGACCGTCCCGCCGAAGGACGAGGTCGACGCGATGATCGTCGTCGGGGTCAACGACCGCACGCTCTCCCCGAAGCACCGGATCGTCTCGAACGCCTCCTGCACGACGAACTGCCTCGCGCCGATCGCGATGGTGCTCGATGACGAGTTCGGCATCGAGGAGGGGTTCATGACGACGGTCCACGCCTACACGAACGACCAGCGGCTGGCCGACGTGCCACACGAGGACCTCCGGCGCAGCCGCGCGGCCGCCGAGAACATCATCCCGACGACGACCGGGGCGGCCCGCGCTGTCGGCAAGGTGCTGCCGCAGCTCCAGGGGAAGCTCGACGGGATGGCGATGCGCGTGCCGGTGCCGGACGGGTCGGTGGTGGATCTCTCCTGCCGGTTGAAGAAAAGAGCGGCGGCGAGCGAAGTCAACGACGCGATGCGGCGCGCCGCGGAAGGCCCTCTTCGCGGAATTCTCGAGTACAGCGAAGTCCCTCTCGTGTCGAGTGACATCATCGGCAATCCGAACTCTTCGATCTTCGACGCCCTCTCGACCAAGGCCAGCGGAGACGGCTACGTGAAGGTCGTCTCGTGGTATGACAACGAGTGGGGATACTCGAACCGCGTGGTGGATCTCATCGTCCGGCTGGCAGCGCTGGGAGATTGACGGGAGAGAAACGCATGGAACACTCGAAAGGCTTTCTCGACATCGTCAACGACGCGAAGACCCGGGTCCGCGAGACGACCCCGGAGGACGTCCGGCGACGACAGGAGACGGGAGATCGCTTCCACCTGATCGACGTCCGCGAAGACAACGAGTGGGAGCGCGGGCGCGCTCTGGGCGCCATGCACATGGGTAAGGGAGTCATCGAGAGAGACATCGAGCGCGCGATCCCGAACCGGAACGAGGAGATCATTCTCTATTGCGGCGGCGGCTATCGCTCGGCGCTCGCGGCCGACACGCTCATGAAGATGGGCTATCGGAACGTCGTCTCGATGGACGGCGGCTGGAAGCGCTGGAAGGAGCTCGGGTACCCGACCGAGCAGTAGTCAGGGGATCAGCAGCAGCTTCCCGGTCGTCCGGCGCGATTCCAGGAGTCGATGTGCCTCGGCCGCCTCGGAGAGCGGAAACTCGCGGAAGATCCGTATTTTCAGCTTCCCCCCCGCGATCCAGCCGAGGACCTCGCCGGCCCGCGACAGAAGCTCCTCTCGCGTGTGCGTATAGTGCCCGATGAACGGGCGGGTCAGATAGAGCGAGCCCTTTTTGTTCAGGATCTGGGGATCGATCGGCGGGACGGCGCCGCTCGACTGCCCGAACAGGACGATCGTCCCGCGCAGGGCGAGGGAGTCGAGGCTCCTCTCGAACGTTTCGCGGCCGACGCCGTCGTAGACGACCTGGACGCCGGCATCTCCGGTCATCCGCCGCACCGCGGCGGCGAAGTCCTCTTTCGTGTAGAGGATCGTCTCGGCGCCCGCTTCGCGCGCGATCTCTCCCTTCTCTTCCGTGGAGACCGTCCCGATGACGCGCGCGCCGCGAAGCTTCGCGATCTGGGAGAGAAGAAGTCCCACTCCTCCGGCCGCGGCGTGCACGAGGCAGGTGTCGCCCGGCTTCAAGGCGAAGGTGGACGTCGCCAGGTAATGCGCGGTCATTCCCTGGAGCATCGCGGACGCCGCCTGCTTCGTGGAAACGCCCTGCGGGATGGGAACGAGCCGGGCCGCCGGGACCGAGACGAGCTCGGCATAAGTTCCCGAGCCGGAGGAGAAGGCCACGCGATCGCCGACGGCGACCTCCGTGACCCCGTCGCCGACGGCGACGACCGTGCCCGCGCCCTCCACGCCCGGCACCAGCGGAAAAGGGAGCGAGTAGGCGGCAGTGCGGTGGTAGACATCGATGAAGTTGACGCCGGCCGCGTCGATGTGAACCAATGCTTCGCCGTCGCGCGGTTGCGGATCGGGGACGTCGGCGAGTCGCATCGCTTCCGGGCCGCCCGGCGCGTCCACTCGGATGGCTTTCATGGTCGGCATTATCCTTCGCCGATGCGAACGCGGAGCTGCCTCGCGGTTCTCCTGGTCGGCTCCGTTCTCGCCACCGCCCGCGCAACGCACGGCGCGTCTTTGAGCCCCGCCGATCAATCTATTCTTCTCTCGCAAATGAACGACATCGCCCCGGCGTACGTGAAGCTCGTCCTGGCTGTCGGCCAGCACGACAAGGACTACGTCGACGCTTTCTACGGACCTGCCGAATGGAAGACAGAAGCCAAAGCGGCCCGGAAGCCGCTCCTCGCGATCGCAGCCGAGGCCAACGCTCTCATCGCGCGAATCCAGTCGCTCCGAGAGCCGGCGGACGAAATGCTCCGTCTGCGGCGCGCCTATCTCATGCGGCAGCTCCAGGCGCTCTCGACGTGCGTCGCGGTGCTCGGAGGCAAGCGGCTCTCGTTCGACGAGGAATCTCAGGCGCTGTACGACGCGGTCGCGCCGGTGAACACGGAAGAGCACTTCCGCGAGATCCGCGAGGAGCTCGGTCGCGCGCTTCCCGGACGCGGAGGCTCCGCGAGCCTCGTCGAGCGCTACGAGGCGTTCCGGAAGGACTTCACGATTCCGAAGGACAAGGTGGACGGCGTCTTCCGCGCGGCGATCGCCGAATGCCGGAATCGGACGCTTCGGCACATCGCGCTGCCGCCGGGAGAGAGCTTCACGGTCGAGTACGTTACCGGCAAGTCATGGAGCGGCTACAACTGGTACCAGGGCACCTACAGGAGCCTGATCCAGGTCAACACGGACCTGCCGATCACGATCGACCGCGCGATCGACCTCGCGTGCCACGAGGGATACCCGGGTCATCACGTCTACAACACGCTTCTCGAGAAGAACCTGGTACGGGATCGCGGATGGGTCGAGTACAGCGTCTATCCGCTCTTCTCGCCGCAGTCGCTGATCGCCGAAGGAAGCGCGAACTTCGGGATCGAGATGGCATTTCCCGGCCGGGAGCGCGTCGAGTACGAGAAGGCGAGATTGTATCCCCTGGCGGGACTCGACCCGGCGCGGGCGGAGGAGTTCGAGCGCGTGCGCCAGATCCTCGATCGGCTGGCGTACGCTGGAAACGAAGCGGCGCGCCGTTACTTGAACGGAGAGATCGACGCCACCGCGGCCGCGCGGTGGCTCTCGGACTACGCCCTGTACCCCCGGGATCGCGCGGAGCAGCGGGTGCGGTTCATCGACCAATACCGGAGCTACGTGATCAATTACAACCTGGGGAAGGACATCGTTCGGAAGTTCGTCGAGTCGCAGGGCGGGACGCCGGACCATCCCGCGAAGCGCTGGGAAGTGTTCGCGATGCTGCTGTCGTCGCCGAGACTTCCCTCGCAGCTGACGAAGCGGCCGCAGGGCGCGTCGTCATCCTGAGCGCAGCGAAGGATCTCTCGGACTCGAGGAGCCCTGCGCGCTCGGAATGACAGAGGCAGGAGTGTAGCCCGAAGTAAGCTTTCGGCTCGAGGGGTTGAACAATGATGGTTTCGCGCGCGATGGCGAAGGGACTCTGCGTCGTGGTCCTGCTGGTCGGGTCAGCGCATCTGCCGGCGCAACAGGCGCTCATCGCGCTCGAGGTGGACGCGAGCGAGGCGCCGCGAAAGATCTTTCATGCCCGTCTCTCCCTGCCCGCCTCTCCCGGACCGCTCACCCTCGCCTATCCGAAGTGGATTCCGGGCGAGCATGGCCCGACGGGACCGATCGCCGACCTGGCGGGGTTGAAGTTCTCGGCCGTCGGCAAGCCGCTCCCGTGGAGACGGGACTCCGCCGACATGTACCTCTTCCACGTGGACGTCCCCCCGGGCGCATCCTCGATAGAAGCCTCTTTGGACTATCTCTCCCCCGCCGAGGCCGGGGGCTTTTCCTCCGGCTCGTCCGCCACCGCCCGGCTCACCCTTGTCTCCTGGAACCAGGTCCTGCTCTATCCCGCCGGCGCAAAGGCGGACGAGATCCGCTTCGCCGCGGCGCTGAAGCTCCCCGCCGGATGGAAGTACGCGACCGCCCTGGACGTCGAGAAGGAGTCTTCCGACGGCGTCCGCTTCGCGCCCGTGTCGCTGACGACGCTCGTGGACTCGCCCGTGCTGGCGGGAGCGCACTTCAAGACGGTGACGCTCGGTGCCGGCTTTCCGGTCCACCGCCTCGACATCGCGGCCGACAGCGAGGCGGCCCTGGCGATGAGCACCGAGCTGACGGCGAAGTACCGTTCGCTCGTGGCCGAAACGGGAGCCCTCTTCGGCGCCCGACACTACCGCCACTATGACTTCCTGCTGACGCTTTCCGACCACACAGCGCACTTCGGCCTGGAGCACCACGAGTCGAGCGACGACCGCGTCGACGAGCGCTCCCTGATCGACGACGACCGCCGCAAGATCATGGCGGGTCTGCTTCCCCACGAGATGACCCACTCCTGGAACGGAAAGTATCGCCGTCCGGCGGACCTGGCCATCGGGAGCTTCCAGGAGCCGATGCACGGCGATCTGCTCTGGGTGTACGAGGGCCTGACCGAGTACCTGGGACAGATCCTGGCCGCCCGCTCCGGCCTGCTGACCGCCGAGCAGTACCGGGAAGCGCTCGCGCTGACGGCGGCCGAGATGGACCACCAGGAAGGGAGGCAATGGCGCCCCCTCCAGGACACGGCCGTGGCCGCGCAGGTTCTCTACGCGGCGCGCTCGGACGGGTACTCCTGGAGGCGCGGCGTGGACTTCTATCCGGAGAGCGAGCTGCTCTGGCTCGAAGCGGACACCGTCATCCGGGCGCAGACAAAGCGGATCAGGAGCCTCGACGACTTCTGCCGCGCGTTCCACGGCGGGCAGAGCGGACCACCCAAGGTCGTCCCTTATTCCTTCGACGACATCGTCGCGGGATTGAACGCGGTGGCGCCGTACGATTGGCGCGGGTTCTGGAAGTCTCGGCTCGAGAAGACCGGCCGCGGCGCTCCGCTCGCGGGGGTCGCCGCCACGGGCTGGAAGCTGACTTACAACGAGAGCGTTCCGAAAATGCAGAAGGCGGCCGAGGAAGTCCGGCGCTTCACCGACGTCCGTTACGCGATCGGCGTCTCCGTCGGCGAGGATGGACGGATCCCCGACGTGCTGCCCGGATCGCCGGCGGCGGCTGCAGGAGTGTCGCCGGGCATGAAGCTCGTCGCGGTCAACGGCCGGCGCTGGAGTCGCGAGGGGTTGCGCGAGGCCATCAAGGCGACGAAATCCCGGCACTCGATCGATCTGCTGGTGGAGAACGGAGAGTTTTTCCAAAGCTGTCGTCTCGATTACTCCGGGGGGGAGAAATACCCGCATCTCGAGCGAGACGCTTCGCGTCCCGACCTGCTTTCAGAGATCATCCGCCCTGCCGCTTCCGCTCCCGCGGCCCCGCCGAAGACGACGAAACAGAAGAGGTAGCCTGTCCCGAGTCGGCTCGAAGCTCCGCGGCGCGCCGCTTCGCTTTCTCAGCTCTGTCGCTTGTGGTCGTACTTCTTCGCCGCGATCGCCGAAGGATCCGGGACTTCCTCGACGGACTTCAACTTCCAGCCGTCGCCCGTCTTCGTCCAGGTCTCGCGCACCGCCACGCCTGGTCCCTCCACGACCGCGACGTAACCGGTCTCTTCCTGCGAGAGCTGCGTGATGTGCGAAGGCGCGGCGACGCCGGCATCCATCTCCTTCTGCAGAATAGCCTCGTATCCGGCGCGGTTGAGAAGGGTTCCGTCGGCAAGCTTCGCCCGAAGATTCGGCGCGTGGTACTTCGAGAGTCCCGCGAGGTCCTTGCTCGCGTAGAGCTGATCGCGGGTCTGGCGCACGGCCGTCAGCTCCTTCAACGCCGTGTTCGAGTCGGTGCCGAGCGTCGCGACGGTCGAGCACGCGACCAGGCTCGCGCACGCGACGGCCGCGAGTCCAGTGATGATCCGGTTTCTCATGAGACCTCCCTCGTCTTCCGTCAGGAAGTGAGACGGACCGGAACCGATTTGGTTTTGAAAAAATCATCGCACGCGGAAAGAGACTCTCCCCACGCGCGGCACAATGGCGCAGTGCGATCTTGCGACTCACAAGCGCGGGAGGAAACGCCGCAGGAAGGCACGGTGGACCGGCACGTGGAGACCTGACCCCCAATGTGGCAAGTGGAGACCTGACCCTCAATGTGGCAAGTGGAGACCTGACCCTATCCGCGACAGGTCGACGTTGCCGCCGGACACGAGCGCGACCACCTTCGTTGCCCCCGGGACGCGCACCTTCCCCTCGAGGAGCGCCGCGGTCGACGCCGCGCCCGCGCCCTCCACGTAGAGCTTCGCTCGCGTCATCAGGAGCTTCATCGCTTCGATGATCCCGGCCTCGGAGACCCCGACCACCTCGTCCACCGCTTCTTTTGCGATCTCCAGAGGAAGCGCCCCCACGAATGGCGGAGTCATCCCGTCGGCGAGCGTCCCCCACGGCCGCGTCACTGTCACGGGCGTTCCCGCGGCGAGCGCCGGGGCGAGCCCCGGCCCCTCCGCGAGCTCGACGCCGACGACCTTCGTCTGCGGACGGAGATGTTTCACCGCCGACGCGATCCCGGCGAGGACCCCTCCCCCGCCGACCGGCACGAGGAGAATCTCCGCGTCGGGCAGGTCCTCGAGAATCTCGACGCCGGTCGTGCCCGCTCCCGCGATGATCTCGGGGTCGTCGAAGGGGGGGATGAAGACCAGCCCGCGCGCATCGCGGACCTCCGCGAGCTTGTCGAAGAGCGTGGCGCGATCGTCGTGCAACACGATCTCCGCCCCATACCCTCGAGTCGCCTCGATCTTCGACTGCGGCGCACCGCTCGGCATCACGACTGTGCAGGCGGCTCCCGCGATCCGCGCCGCCCAGGCGAGGGCCTGCGCGTGGTTGCCGGCCGAGACCGTGACCAGCCCGCGCGCGCGCTCCTCCGGGGACAACGACAGGACCTTGTTCAGCGCGCCCCGCGGCTTGAACGACCCGGTCTTCTGGAAGTTCTCGCACTTGAGAAAGAGCCGCGCGCCGAGGAGCTCGCCCAGGCCGGTCGACGAGAAAAGCGGCGTGCGATGGACCTTTCCAGCGATCCTCCCGGCCGCCGCCCGGATCTTCGAAAGAGGAATCATTCGCTTCCGGGCGGCGACAGCGCCTTCTCCATCCGGACACAGGGGAGATCGACTTTCGCGCTCACGCGATGCGTCGCGCGGCCCAGCCAGCGGTATCCCTTCCTCGCGTAGAACTCTTCGGCGTTCAGGGTCGCATTCAGACGGACGATTCGATGCCCCCGCCGCCGCGCCTCGTCCTCCATGCGCGCGAGCAGCGCGGCTCCAATTCCCGATCCCACGGCTTCCGGGGCGACGTAGCAGGCTTCGATCTCACCGCGCGCCGGATCGAGCTGGCCGAATCCGACGATCGCCCCCTGCCATTCCGCGACGAAGAGCGCCCGGGACGCGAGCGCCTGGAGATACGCGTCGGCAGGACGAAACGCGATCCAGGCCGCGATCTCCTCCGGCCCGTACCGCTCGGCGCACAGCTCCCGGATCGAATCGTTGTGGACCCGCCAGATGCCCGGGACGTCCGCGGCGAGCGCGGGGCGCACCCGGACGGCCCGGGGCGCGTCGGGCTCACGGGACGAGCGGTCGTCCATCGGCGTCGAATGCGGCGAGGGCGTCCACCGGGCAGACCCGGCACGCTTCCACCGCGCAATCTGGTTCGATCTCGGCGGCCGGCTCGCGAAAGGTGATGATCCTTTCGTCGTCGAGCACGAACAGCTCCGGCGCGACCTTCGCGCAGTTGGCCGTGCCGATGCAGACGGTGCGGTCGATCCGCACGGTCAGGCCGCCGACTCTGCGCTCTTTGAAGTCCGCCACGGATGCCGCGGAATTCTAAACCGGTCGCTTTTGATAGGGTCTGAGCCGACCGATGCCCCGGATCAACCTGACGCGGGTCGTGCTCGGCGGGATCGTCGCCGCGATCGTCGTCAACGCCGGCGAGGGCCTGCTCGGCTTCCTTTTGAGGCGCGACTACGAGGCCGCCCTGCGCGCGCTCGGCATCCGGATGGGGACGAGCCTCGTTCTTCTTCTTCCCGTTGCGTGGAGCTTCGTCGTCGGAATCCTGGCGATCTGGCTCTACGCCGCGATCCGGCCCTGCTACGGAGCCGGCCCGGCGACCGCGCTCCGTGCGGCTTTCGCCGTCTGGGCCTTCACGACGGTCACGTTCTCGATCGCGATGGCGAGCCTGACGATCTTTCCGGCGCGGCTGATGGCGATCGCCACGGCCTGGTCGCTCGCCGAGGTCATGGTCGCCGTGCTCGTCGGTGCAGGGCTCTACCGCGACGGCTGAGCCGGCGATATCCTTCTCGATCCGAAAACCGAACGGAGGGACACGCATGCCGAATCCGCTCCCAACCATTCGATCGAAGGCCGCTCTCGCGGCGTTTGCGGGCGCCCTGGTCGCGATGATCGCGGTCGCGCAGCAGCCGATGCGGCTGCCGCAGGCGAGCCCCGGCGCGACCGTCAAGCAGACGATCGGCTTGAACGACGTCACGATCACCTACAGCCGGCCGGGCGTGAAGGGCCGGAAGATCTGGGGCGGCCTCGTCCCCTACGCGACCGTGTGGCGGACCGGGGCCAACTCCGCCACCACGATTCAGTTCACCGAGGACGTGCTCGTCGAGGGTCAGCCGGTTCCTGCCGGAACGTACTCGCTCCACACGATCCCGGGCGAGAAGGAATGGACCCTCATCCTGAACAAGGAAGCGAACCAGTGGGGCTCCTACAGCTACGACGCGGCAAAGGACGCGCTGCGCGTCAAGGTCACGCCGATCCCGGGCGGCCCGGAAGAGTGGATGCAGTTCCGCTTCGAGGACCCGACGGTCAATTCCGCGCGTGCCGTCCTCGTCTGGGAGAACCTCCAGGTCCCCTTCACGATCAAGAACCAGACCGACACCAACGTCCGAGTCGTCGCGATGCTCCGGGAGAGCGTCGCGAAAGCGAAGCCCGACGACTGGCAGGCGTATTACCGAGCCGGAAACTACCTCGCGCAGAACCGCCTCTACTTGGACGACGCCGGGGCATGGCTGGACAAGGCGATCGCGATCAGCCCGACTCCGCAGACACATTACGCCAAGGCGCGTCTCCTCGACGCGCAAGGGAAGACGGGTGAAGCGATCGCAGAGCTGGACAAAGGCCTCGCCGCCGCGAACGCCAAGACGCCGGCAGCCCTGCTGGAAGAGATCCGGAACGTCAAGAAGGCTTGGAGCGAGAAGAAGAGCTAGGGATCCTCTCTCCCGGGACCAGGCGCTAGCGGCGCGCGGCGGGCGCGAGATAGTCGTGCGCCGCGACGATCTGCCAGCGCCCTCGCCGGCGGATCCAGGTGTCGGTGAACCGGTACCGGCGGTCGAATGGACCATCCGCGCCGCGGCCGCGGACGACCAGCCACCCGGTCACCACGGCGGCCGGGCCGAAGCGATAGACGCGCATGTCTTCGTTGTGCGCGGCCTCCACCTTGTCGGATCCCGCTTCCGCTTCGTGCACGACTTCGTCGCGCGTCGAGGTCCGGTCGTTTTCGGTGTACACGAACCCGTCGGCGAGCAGCCGGCGAAACATCGCCCCGTCGCGGCGCACGAGCGCCACGGCCCAGGAGTCCTCGAGCTGCAGCAGAGTGCGCGCGTCGGGATCCCGGGGCTCCGGCGGCGATGGCGCGCTCGCGCGCGGCGAGGCGAGACCCGCGAGAAGAAGGGCCGCAACGAGAAGGCGACTCATCCTGCTCTCTCCTTCAGAGCATCACGCTCTTGCTGTGGAGGCCCGACGCGCCGGAGGGATGAGGCGCTGCCATCTCGGCGATCTGGAGCGCGCCCTTGCCGTCATAGCAATGCACCGTCAAGGTGTGCTCTCCCCGCTGGAACGGCCAGTCGTATCGCCAGATCACCCAGGTGAGGCCCGACAGCGGGGCCCGTAAGCGCGCCTCGTTCCACGGCCCGTTGTCGATACGCACCTCGACCTTCGAGATCCCGCGCGCCCCCGCGTGGGCGACGCCGCCGACCGGGATCAGCGTGTTCCGGTTCGCCTGCGAAAGCATCATGTCGACGGAGACCGTGTCGATCACCGAGGTCGCCTTCATCCGTGCCGTCTCGTCCCATCCGCGCTTGACCCAGTAGCCCGGCTCCCAGTGGTCCATCGCCTCGATGGACTGCAGCCACTTGGGCTGCTTCATCCCGTACAGGTCGGGGATGTAGGTCCTCAGCGGAAAGCCGTGCTTGGTCGTGAGCGGCACGCCGTCCCAGTCGTAGGCCAGCATCGCGCGGGCGTCGTTCCGGATCGTCTCGAGCGCGACCACCTCGTAGAAGCCGTCCACAGAAGAGAGCTTCAGGTGTGTCGCGCTCGGCTTCAACCTCAGGTCCGGCAGGAGGCGCTGGAAGCTGACGCCGGTCCAACGCGTGGTGCCGATCAGGCTGCCGGCGACGGGATTCGAGATGCAGGCGAGCGTGACGAACTGGTGGACCGGCTCGTATCGGCGGATCTCTCCGAGCGTCCACTGGAGTGGCCTCTCGACGAGGCCGCCGATCTTGAGCCGCCACTTCGCCTCGTCCACGACCGGTGGAATCGTGGTGATGTCGATGCGGTAGTGGTCTTCGAGCGGCGTGTACTCGGGTCGCGTGCCGGGCGCGGGCTTCACGTCCGCCGCGGCGTTGGGAAGAGGGTGATCCGTGGACCACCGCTTCCCGGGCGCGATCTCGCGCCGCCGCTTCGCGCCGCCGACCGCGCCCACCACTGCCCCCACCACGGTGATCGTCGCCGCCGTGCCGCCCAGGCGGACGAGAAACTGGCGGCGATTCACCTGCTCGACCACGGCGGGCCCGGTCGCTGATCTGTCCCCCGTCAGCCGGCGGTCCGCGCCTCCGAGCGCCGCGCCCCACAGGACGAAGGCCACGATCGTCCAGAGGTCGGCAATGATCGGAGGGACGCTCTCGGCCCGCCCCAGGCTCTCCGTGACGAGCACCGCCGCCACGCCCGCCGCCAGTCCCAGAACGACCCCCGCGAAGACCCCGCCCCGCGCGTCCAAAGCGCGCAGGACGGCGAACAGAACCGCTCCGGCGACCATGCCGGCGATGACGAAGACGCCGATCGCCATGGTCTGCTCGGCAGCCTTGGCCGCGGAGGACGTGTCTCCGATGTGGAGTCCGCGGATCACCTTCACCATCGAGTCGATGCCGAACGTGATCACTCGCCCGGGCAGCACCCGCGCCGTCCAGTCGAAAAGATTGAAGGGGACGAAGGGCAGCCCTCCGAGCTTCCATCCGAGATAGAAGACCGCGATGAGCGGCGCGGTGACGAGCGCGCCGACGAGTGCCCCGATTGCGGCGCCCGGTTTTCTCACGCCGCCAACGATACCGGTTTCGACCCGCGAAAGCCCGCGGGACGGAGAGGGGCTACTTCTTCTTGGAGGAAGACTTCTTGCGTGGCACCTTCGCGCCTGCGCGTCGCGCCTCCGACAGACCGATCGCGATCGCCTGCTTCCGGCTCGTCACCTTCTTGCCGGACTTTCCACTCTTGAGCGTTCCCCTCTTCCGTTCGCGCATCACCTTCTCGACTTTCTCGGATGCCTTCTTGCCATATCTCGCCATCGTCATTCCTCCTTGATCGGTCAACCCATCCTTCGCATCCGGAATGCAAATTGCGGTCCGAAATGGCGATCAGGTGATCCCCGCCAGCCGTCGGACGGCTGCCCCCAGGAACGCGACGATCCCGCACGGCGCCCAGATCCCGAGGAGCTCGGACTTCACGACCTGCAGACCGCGGCGCGAGAGGAAAGGACCCACGCCGATCGGAGATACGAGAATCACTCGCCACGGCAGGAAGAACCGCTCGCTCGAGAACGGGCTCCAGAACGCGACTCCGAGGCCTCCGGTGGTCATCGCGTCCAGAACTCCGTGCGATGCGGCGCTCGCGAAGACGAACGCGAAAGTCGAGAGCGGCGAGGCCCCGAATCGTCGGGCGAACGGGAGTGAGAGGAGTGCGACCGCCGCCGCGAAAAAGAGCGAGTGGGTAAACCCGCGGTGGCCGAAGGGATGGCGGTAGGGCACTCCGGCTACGAAGCCGAGCGAATCGACGTCCGGAAGAATGCTCGCCGCGCAGCCGACAGCCGCGAGCGCAGCGGGAATGCGAGTCGGGCCCAGAGCCACCGCGAGCGCGAGCGGGACCGCCGAGTGAGAGAGGACGGAGGCCAGAGAAATTCCCTACCGTTTCAATCGCCTGTCATCCCGGGAGGCGGAGTTCTGCAACGCCTGAGCGAATTTCTGCAGCTCGTTCAGGTTGAGGTCGGATACCGCCCAATAGACCATGCCGGCCCGGCTCCAGTGGATCAGGTCGTAGCCCTGCCGCACGACCATCCGATTCCTGTCATCCGATTCGTCTGCGGAGGGCCACACGAACAGATTGATGAGGTGTTGGCGGCGCTGATAGACGAGCGCGGCCACGGGCCTGCCGCCCGCGTAATCGAGGCGGCCACCCACCAACGGAAACCCCCGGGGAGCCAGGTCCTCGACGGGAGGAGCAAAATCCAATCTGCCATCGAACCAGGGCTTGACCGCGTGCTGATTGGAGGACGCGACGTCCGTCAGATGTCCCGCCATCATCGAGCGGACATGGCCGGCGACGATCTCCTGCGCGAGGAGTTCATCCCTTGAAGGGCGCGAGCGAAGAAGCAGGCTCCAGCCGGCGATTGCGACGAGAGCGAATGAAGCCGCCGCAGCCATCCATCGCCAGGACGACGAGCCGGGCCTCGCCTCCGCGTTGCCGCTTGCCCGCACGGCGCTCCGGATGCGCCCGCGGAGAGTCGGCGGGGCGTTGAAGTAGAGAGACTCGCCGGTGAACGCGAGCCTCAATGCCTGATGGTTCTGGAGATCCCGCGCGCACACCGCGCAATCCTTCAGGTGCTCCTCCGCTCGAAGGTTGCCCAACAGGTCCAGTTCACCGTCGGCGTATCCCTGTATGAGATTCTGCATGCCCTCACAGCTCACTTCCGACCTCCCTCCGGATCACTGGTCAGGACGAGCCGAAGACGCTTACGGGCGCGCGCCAACCGCGACATGACCGTGCCCACCGGTACGTCGGCGATCCCCGCGATCTTCTTGTAGGACAAGCCCTCCAACTCCCGGAGGATCATGACCTCCCGGAACTCCACGGGCAGTGCTTCCAGAGCCTGGCGGAGCATCTCCCTGTCTGCGCCTTCCAGCAATATCGTTTCCGGATCATCGCTTTCGCCGCTGTGCGCCTCTTCGTCAAAGGGGGTCGCCAGCTCGTTCACCCGGTTCCGACGGAGCCACGTGTAGCAGGTGTTCCGCACGATCGTCAGCAGCCACGCGCGCGTATCGCCCCCGCGAAAACCGCCGAAGAATTTGAGGGCGCGCAGGAATGCTTCCTGCGTCACGTCCGCCGCGTCCGCGTCATTCCGCGTCAACCAGCGCGCCAGGTTGTACGCGGCATCCATATGCGGCAGGACGGCTTGCTCAAAGCGGGCGACGTCGCTCTGCTCTCGCAACTCTTCTTGTCTCCGTGCATCGTCCCACCAAATGCATGACTCGCTCTCCGGTGACTTTATTCCCCAACCGAAATTGAGCCGCCGCTCGGGACTATCTCCGTGGGTGGGACAGTCTGGACAGGTGAACGTCATAAAAAAAGAAAGGACGGACACTATGGGCATTCAAAGACTGTGGCGGTGGCTCAACAACCCGCCGGACGACGCGCCGGCGGCGACCATCCTGCTCCGGGTCATGGCAGGAGGCGTGTTTCTGTGGGAGGGCATCTTGAAGTTCGTCTACACGAATCAGGGGGTCGGTCGGTTTACCAAACTCGGATTTCCCTTCCCCGGGGCGACGGCGACCTTCGATGGGGTGCTCGAGATCGTCGGAGGGCTTCTTCTGATGGCGGGCCTCCTCACGAGGCTCGTCTCCGTTCCGTTCATCATCGAGATGCTGGTCGCCATGCTATCGACCAAGATTCCTCTGTATCTGGGCACGTCTCCTCTGCCTCTGCCTCCAGTTCCACCCCAGATTGGCTTCTGGGCGGTCCTGCACGAGATACGGTCTGAATATGCGCAGCTGATGACGACGACCTTCCTGCTCATCGCCGGACCGGGCAGATGGTCTCTGGACGCGTTGATTGCACGAAAGAGGCACGAGGACAGACGCACCGTAAGGCGTGCGGTCGCGGTTTAGGTGGATCGCTCGACTCAGTCGGGCACGGTTACGGAGTCGCGGGTTGGACCGTGACGGCGGTGCCGTAACAGAGGAGGATGACCGCGGCGGAGCTCGTGTTGCTACTCTAAGGCTCACTGTGAAGCGCGATCCGACAGCGGTTGCCGTACTTCTCGCCGCCATTCTCGCCGCCGCCGCGTCCGCGCAACTCCGGACCTTCACGGTCGACGACGAGATGAAGCTCCGCTCGATCGTCGACGTGAAGATTTCTCCCGATGGCAAGCGGGTCGCGTACGTCGTCTCGACGCCGTCGCTCGCAAAGAACGAGCACGAGGCAGCGCTGTATGTCGTCCCGTCGGATGGCGGCGCTTCCATGCGGTTGGGCGAGACCGTTCGAATTCTCAACACACCGCTCCCGGCGCCGCGGCTGCGGTGGTCACCCGACGGAGGCACGCTTGGTGTCTTGGGTCTCTCGAATGACAAGCCGCAGGTCTTTGCGATCCCGGTGCGCGGTGGCGTACCCCGCGCGCTGACCGACGCGCCGGAGGGCGTCTCGCTGTTCGAGTGGTCTCCCGACGGAAAGAGCCTCGCGTATCTCTCGCGCGACCCCGTGTCCACCGAGGAAGCTCGGCAGAGGCAGGACAAGTCGTTCGTCGTCCACGTCGATGCGCCGGAGCGGCCGGCGCGCGTCTTCGGGAGAATTTTCGGCGCACCCGCCCGGCCGCTCACGCCGCCGTCTCATTATGTCGACAGCTTCACGTGGTCGCCCGACGGAAGCCAGATAGCGTACTCCGCCGCCCCTCGGACCGGCTTCACCGCACAATACGAGACCCGCCTCTATGCAGTGCCGACGGCGGGCGGAGAGCTTCGTACGATCCTGGATCGCGCCGGGATGAACACGCGGCCTCAGTGGTCGCCCGACGGCCGTCTGATTGCCTTCATCTCGACCGATTCCCGCGTCGACATCATGGCCGCGCGCAGCCTGACCGTCATCCCCGCGGCCAGCGGCGCGCCACGGATCTATCGGATGGACGACGCATGGGTGAACGAGTTCGTCTGGGCACGCGACGGCACGTCCATCTACTTCCAGGCGAACGACGGAACCTTCGCGTCGCGCGAGCACATGTTCGAGCAGCCGATTGCGCGCGTGTGGGTGGAGGACGGGCACGCGGAACGGGTCGTGCCTGGCGCAACGGTTGACCACTCGATCAGTCTCTCCGCGGACGGCCACCGCCTCGCGTATCGCGCGGTCGAAGGACGCACGATGGGCGACGTGTTCGTCCTCGACACCGCGACCGGGCGTGCGACGAAGTTGACCGACGTCAACCCGGAGCTGCGCGCGCTGGCGCCTGGAAAGCTCGAGGCCGTCCACTGGCGCTCCTTCGACGGGATGGAGATCTGGGGACTGCTCCTGACCCCGTCGGGTTGGACCTCGGGGAAGCGGCTCCCCTTGATCGTCTACTGCCACGGCGGACCTGGCGGCGGCGTGACGTACGGCCTTTTCCCGCAGTTCATGCACACCGTCGGTCAGGTCGATCCGTATCCGACCGAGGCTCTGGCCAGCGCGGGCTTCGCGGTGTTGTTTCCGATGCCTCGCGGCGGCGCCGGCTACGGAGAAGCGGGCCAGCGCGCGATCGTCAACGCGTGGGGCGAGGCCGACTACAAGGACATCCTCGCCGGCGTCGACGAGCTCGTCCGCCGCGGGATCGCGGACCCCGACCGGCTCGGCGTCCTGGGCGCGTCGTACGGCGGCTACCTGACGGATTGGATCGTCACGCAGACCGGGCGGTTCAAGGCGGCGTCGGCGAGCGCGAGCATCAGCGATCTGACCGACCCGTTCTTCTTGTCCGACGGCGGCGAGCTCATGACCCATTACTTCAAGAAGCCATGGGAGAACCGCGCGTCGTATGCCTCGCACTCACCGCTGACGTTTGCAGACCGCGTGACGACGCCGCTCCTGATCCAGCACGGCGAGCGCGACCCGCGCGTGCCGATCGCCGGGGCGTGGAAGTTCTATCGGACCCTGAAAGCGCTCGGAAAGACCGTCGAGTTCGACATCTACCCGCGCGGCGGGCACGTCCTCTACGAGCCCGCCCTGCAGCGCGAGTCGATGCGCCGGAACCTGGAGTGGTTCACCCGCTGGCTCCGGCCCGAGTCCATGCGATCTCAGTAGCCCGGCCTGGGCGTGGGAGTCGGCTGCCCGGGCGCAGACTTCGGAGCGGTCGGCGAGGAGTATCCGCCGCCGCAGGCGGATTGTCCGACCGCCAGCAGAACGAGGACGAGCGCCGTCAGCAGCGCTCTCGTAAAGATGTTTTTCATGTTCGCTCCTTTCCGTATGACGTTTCTTCCGTCGGAAAAGAGCAGCAATCCGGTTGCCATCGATCGATCGACGTCACGCGAATCGCGGTGTTCTCCGCGTCAAGCCGTTGACAGGAGAAGGCCTGCGAATAACTCAGAAACGCATTAACGAAAGGATGCCGCCTTACGCCAGAGCATCCTTTGTCTCAGTCGGTCGCTCCGTGCCGGACCGACCACCAGCCGCATGATGCCCTGCACGAGCGCGATCCCGCAGCTCCAGCACGCCGCATCCAGGAGGGCGGGCTTGATGCCCGGGCCGAAGACGATCACACGGGTTACGGCCGCGTAGGCGTAGTCGCGCACCGGACCGAGGATTGTCGCGGCGCCGACCAACCCGACCAGCCCGCGCCAGCCGAACCGGCGCGTCAGCCGCCAGCCGATGAGCGCCACTCCCGCTCCGTACCAGAGAGCGGCGGCGACATACATCAGGGGCAGTCCATAAGACGTGCTCACGTTTGGGTAGGACCACCAGCCGCGCTCGCGCGCGAGCGAGTCCACACCCGCCATCAGCGCGGTAACGGTGAATCCTCCGATCAACGCTCCGAGGACGCGGCGCAGGGTCGCGCGCGTCAGGTAGACCGTGATGCCGAGAAGAGCCATCGCGACGCAGTCCGCGAGGATGAGGAGGCGCGTGGTCATGGATCGCGGTCAAGGCTATCGACTTCACCAACTCTTGTCTCCCTGTCGATTCCGGGCGCGCTCGTTCGACTACTGGACGAGAGCGCATGAGGCGCCTCGGAATGAAAGGAGATGGAGATGCTCGGAAGTTCACTGAAATGCGGCGCCCTGGGGTTGATCCTCCTGTCGATCGGCGCGGTTTTCGCGCCGGCCGCGTCGCCAGGGTCCGCCGGCCAGCCGGCCGCGGCGGCAGCTCCCTTCGACCGGTTCAAGAACCTGGCCGGAGACTGGGTCGCGGCCGAGGACGGCGAGATGTTGGAATTCGTCGGCTCGAACGAGCTCCGCACCGTGTGGACGGAAATCGAGGCCGGCAAGCCGGTCTTCGTCGCCAAGTCGCGCCTCGTGCGGAAACCGCGCTGACCGTGCTCGCGTAAGTACAAAAATACGATCGACCAGAAAGGACACGACGATGAAATACCTGTTGCTGCTCTACGGAAACGAATCGGCCTTCGCAAACGTCTCAGAAGCCGAGCGGGGCAAGATTTTCCAGGAGTACATGGACTACACGACGGGGATCCACAAGAAGGGCAACTACATCGCGGGAGAGGCGCTGCAACCGGTCGCCACCGCGACCACCGTGCGGCAGAGGAACGGGAAGACGCTGACCACCGATGGGCCGTTCGCCGAGACGAAGGAACAGCTCGGCGGGTTCTACCTGGTCGAAGCGAAAGACCTGGACGAGGCGATCAAGCTCGCGAGCGGGATCCCGGCGGTTCGCACCGGCTCGGTCGAGGTACGCCCGATCATGCCAACGCCTCCCGTCGGGTAGTCTCCTCACGGAGAGAGGGGTTGGGATGAGGGGCCCCCGGGCTGCCGGGTGGCCCCTTCTCTTCTCGAGGTCGCCCGACCTCGATTTCGGGTCACCCTCGTTCGTCGTGATAGTAGATGGGGAACCGAAAAGGAGGCAGGCGCGCAAACATGACGGAACCGAACATCGTCGCGAAGTGGAAGTCTTTGGCCCCGTACCTGCTGAGCGTTCTCCGAATCGTCGCGGCGCTCATGTTCATACAGTTCGGCACGATGAAGCTTTTCGCTTTTCCAGTCGGAATGCCCCCAAATGGCGGAACGGCGAAGCTGATGTCCGAGGCGTGGATCGCCGGCATCCTGGAAGTGTTCGGCGGCGGGCTGATCCTCCTCGGTCTTTTCACTCGACCCGTCGCGTTCATTCTGGCCGGAGAGATGGCGGTCGCGTACTTCCAGTTTCACTTCCCGCAGAGCTTCTGGACCGTCGTGAACATGGGAACACCCGCGGTGCTCTACTGCTTTCTGATGATCTACTTCTCGGCCGCGGGCCCGGGGCCGTGGAGCCTGGACGCGAAAAGGGACGCGAAAAGGGGTCAACGCTGAATCGCTGAATTCGGGTCAGGGCTGAATTCAGCCATTCAGCGTTGACCCCAGATCGCACAGATCGCAGAGGAGGTTTCGAATGGCTCGTTACGTCGATGGTTACGTCCTGCCGGTCCCGAAGAAGAACGTGGACGCCTACCGCCGCATGGCGCAGAAGGCGGGAAAGATCTGGCGCGAGCACGGCGCGCTCGAGTACCGGGAATGCGTCGGCAACGACCTGAACGTGAAGTGGGGGGTGAAGTTCCCGCGCGTGGTCAAGGGCAAGCCCAGCGAGACGGTGGTTTTCTCGTGGATCGTGTTCAAGTCGCGCGCGGATCGCGACCGCGTCAACGCGAAGGTGATGAAGGACCCTCGCCTCGCACCGATGATGGACCCGAAGGCGATGCCTTTCGACCCCAAGCGCATGGTCTACGGCGGATTCAAGGTCCTCGTCGAAGCCTGAACCTGGCCTTCTGAGGTTCGTACCACCCCGGGAATGTCCGACGCCGCCCTGAAACCGGCACAACGGTTCGACCGCTCGATCGTCGAAGGGCCCATCGGTCCGGCCGTCTGGCGCCTCGCCTGGCCGACGATGCTGCAGAACATCATCGCGGGTCTGCAGGGCATCATCGATCACGTGCTGGTGGGCAACTTCGTGGGCTACACCGCCAACGCCGCCATCGGCGTGAGCTGGCAGATCATCATCGTCGTCGTCGTCTTCATCAGCTCGCTGTTCACCGGGATGGCCGTGCTCGTTGCGCGCTTCGCGGGCGCGAACCAGCCCGAGAAGGTCAACCGCGTCGTCTACCAGGCGTTTTTGACCGCGATCGGGCTGGCGGTGCTCCTGGGCGTCGTCGGCTTCTTCGCGGCTCCGGCGCTGCTCGACGTCGTCAACGCGGCGCCGGAGGTGCAACGTCAGGCGCTCCCGTTCCTGCGCGCGATGTTCCTCGGCATTTTCGGAATGATGCTTTTCTTCATGTTGAGCGGCGCGTTCCGGGCCGCCGGCGATCCACGGACCCCGCTGCGGCTCGGCGTGACGATGACGGTGCTGACGGTGGTGTTCAACGTCCTCCTGATCCCGAGACTCGGCACGCTCGGCGCCGCGTTGGGCACCATCGCGAGCAGCACGATCGTCGCCGCCTGGGGAATCTGGAGGCTATTCGCTCCCGGCTCGGTGATCCATTTCCACCGCGGCATGGACACGAAACCCGACTTCGGCATCATCCGATCGCTCTTCCGTTTCGGGCTGCCGACCGGCGTCCAGGGAATCGCGATGAACATCGCCGGGCTGATGCTGCTGCGCTTCATCGGATCGCTCCAGCACAGCGCGGCGGCGCAGGCGGCGTACGCGGTCGGGTACACGGAGCTCTTCTCCCTCATCACCTGGACGTCGGTGGGGCTGATGGCCGCGTCGGCGACGATCGCGGGCCAGAACCTCGGCGCCGGCAACCCGGAGCGTGCGATGCACGGCGTGGCCGTCGCCTCGCGTTTCGGCCTGGGCGTGGCCGCGGTGGTGGGCATTATGTTCCTGACGATCCCCAAGTACCTGCTTGGCATCTTCGGCATGACCGAGCCTCTCGTCACGTCGATTGGCACGGAGCTGCTCAAGTACCTGAGCCTGTCGGGTTTCTTCATCACCGTCGCCCTCTCCTACACCGGCGGACTGCAAGGGACCGGCGACACGCGCAGCCCGCTGTACATCTCGCTCATTTCCCAGATCGTGCTGCCGATCGGCATCTGTACGGCGCTCCAGGCGATGCGCGGTCTGGAGGCATCCGACGTCTGGCTGGCGATCGTGCTCGGGCACCTGACACGCGCGGTCCTGAGCGTCACCCGATTCCGGCAGGGCAAGTGGCAGCACATCGCGGTCGACATCGAGCCCGCGCGGCCTTGACGTTCCGGCCTGAGTGTCATTCCGAGGCGCGCAGCGGCGAGGAATCCCTGGCTTTGAAGCGAGGGATCCTTCGCTTCGCTCAGGATGACAGCAAAAAAGGGGTGTCGATTCTGGCCGCGATCCTGCATGAACTTATGACGAAAGGAGTCCGCAATGTTGAGTGATGCAAAAGTTCAGCCGATGCTCCCGGTCAAGGACCTCGGAAAAGCAAAGAAGTTCTACGAGGAGACGCTGGGGCTGAAAAAGACGGGGGAAATGGGCGACGAGGCCGTCACGTACAGGAGCGGCGGCACCACGCTCGTGGTCTATCGCTCCGAGTTCGCCGGGACGAACAAGGGAACGGCCGCTCTCTGGGAAGTCGATGACGTCGATGGGACGGTGAAGGATCTGAAATCGAAAGGCGTGAAGTTCGAGCACTACGATCTGCCCGGACTGACCCGGAAGGGCGACGTTCACGTGGGCGGCCCCATGAAAGTCGCGTGGTTCAAGGACCCGGGCGGGAACATCCTCTCGGTACAGAACCGCGACCACTGAAGTCGCGCGTTCGCCTCGGTTGAAGCCGGCGGACTAAACTGCCCGCCGGCCCATGCCGCACTCCGTCGAAATCGATCCCCGCATCTGGGAGCTGCGCCCCGACTTCGTCGTGACGGTCGTCCGCGCGCGGGGTCTCTCCAACGGTCCGAGCGATGATTCCTCGACGTCTCTCCTTTGCCAGGCGCAACGGACCGCGCGCGAGACGCTGAACGGCGCCGAGCCGGCAGCGCTACCTCACGTCGCGGCCTGGCGGGACGCTTACCGGGCGTTCGGAGCGAAGGCGCAGCGCACCCCCTGCTCCGCCGAGGCTCTGTTGAAGCGCGCCCTCGGTGGAGAAGGTCTTCCGGCGATCAATCGGCTCGTCGACCTCTACAACGCCGTGAGCGTCGAGTTCGCTCTGCCGGTCGGCGGCGAGGACCTCGCGCGGACCGAGGGCGCCTCGCGGCTGACGATCGCCACGGGCGCGGAACCGTTCGACACCTTCCGCTCCGGGGAACCGGTCGTCGAGCACGCTTCCGCCGGTGAGGTCGTCTGGGTCGACGACGCGGGGGTGACCTGCCGTCGCTGGAACTGGCGTCAGTGCGCGCGCACGCGGCTGACCGAGGGGAGCACCGACGCCTACTTCGTCCTGGAGCGCCTGGAGCCGCTGCCCCTGTCGACGCTCGCGCAAGCCGCCGAGAGCCTGGTGCGCGGCCTCCGGGACCTCGGCCAGCCCGCGGAGCTCACGAGCTGGACGCTTTCCCACGCCCGATGACGGGGGTCGCCAACGCCCTGGCGGTGCTGGCCTCGATCGCGTACGGCGCGGCGGATTTCCTGGGTGGCCTCGCCACGAAGCGTGGCTCCACGGTCTTCTCGGCGGTGGTCTGGTCCCAGGCGGCCGGCCTCGTCCTCGTTCTGCTCGCCCTCCCCTTTCTCCCGCCGGCTTCGCCCACGGCCGCCGATCTGGCGTGGGGAGCGGCGACGGGGCTGGCCGGCGGAATCGGCCTCGCGTTCCTCTATCGCGGCCTGGCCGTCGGAGTCATGAGCGTGGTCGCGCCCATCACGGCCGTGTGCGCGGTGATCATTCCGGTGGCCGTCGGAGTGGCCCTCGGCGAACGGCCGACGGGCATCGCCGCCGCCGGCGTCGCGCTGGCGCTCGTGTCCATCGTATTGATCAGCCAGAGCGGCGAGATCGAAGAGGGCAAGCGCGCCGGGACCGGAGTGCCGATTGCGATCGCTTCCGGAATCGCGATCGGGATCTTCCTCGTATGCCTGCAGCGCACCGGACGGTCGGCGGGCCTGTGGCCGCTCGTCCCCGCGCGCATCGTGTCCGTGTCCTTCATCGCGGGGGCCGGGTTGCTCGCGCGGGAGAAGCTCCTCCCGCGCCGCGAGTCGTGGCCGATTATCGTGGGCGGCGGCGCGCTCGACATGGTCGCCAACGTCCTCTATCTCGTGGCCGTCCGGCAGGGGCCTCTCGCGATCGTCGCGACGCTGACCTCGCTCTATCCGGCCGGCACCATCCTCCTGGCGCGGATCGTTCTCGCCGAACGCCTTCGCCTCGTCCAGCAGGCCGGGGTCGCCTGCGCGGTGCTGGCGATCGTTCTGATCGTGTCGGGCTGAGCCCGAAGTCCCGATAGACCGGCATTTGGCGGCATCGCTGAAAAAATTCGTCCGCCGTGTCGATCCCGGTAGTCTTCGTTCGTCGTCAGAGTAGAGCCCAGGGTTGAGATCCGGTCGACACCGTCCGGAGCCCGGCTCGAAACCAGAAGGAGATTCGAGATGAGATTCATGGTGATCGTCAAAGCGAACAAGGACTCGGAGGCGGGCGTCCTCCCGGACAAGAAGATCCTGACCGAGATGGGGAAGTTCAACGAAGAGCTGTCGAAAGCGGGCATCATGCTCGCGGGCGAGGGACTCCAGCCGACGTCGAAGGGCGCGCGCGTCCGGTTCGACGGAGCGAAACGGACCGTGATCGACGGACCGTTCGCGGAGACGAAGGAGCTCGTCGCCGGCTTCTGGCTGTGGCAGGTGAAGTCGAAAGAAGAGGCGATCGAGTGGTTGAAACGCGCCCCGTTCGGCGGCGGGACCGAGGTCGAGATCCGGCAGGTGTTCGAGGCAGAGGACTTCGGCGAGGCGTTCACGCCCGAGCTCCGGGAGCAGGAGGAGCGAATCCGCGCGCAGGCAGCCAAGAGGAAGTAACAGTCCGAACCAGAAAGAGAAGGAGACACGACGATGAGATTCATGTCGCTTTACAAACCGGGCAGGGAATCGGACACGCCTCCCAGCGAGCGAGTGATCGCCGCGCTCGGGCAACTGATCGAAGACCTGGCGAAGGCGGGCATACTGATCGCGACCGACGGGCTCCAACCGAGCTCGAAGGGCGCGCGGGTCCGGATCTCCGACGGAAAGTTCACCGTGACCGACGGGCCTTTCACCGAGACGAAGGAGCTGATCGGCGGCTACGCGATCTTGAACGCGAAGTCGAAAGAGGAGGCGATCGAGCTGACCAAGCGCTTCCTGTCCCTGATGGGCGAAGGCGAGTGCGAGATTCGCCTGATGCAGGACGTGCCTGGCTACCAGGAAGATCGGCGGCCCGAAGCGGTGACTGCGGCACGATAGTCTCGGCGCGGTGACGAACGCGTGATCGTCCATCTCGTCGACGGCACGTACGAGCTCTTCCGACACTTCTACGGTCTTCGCCGTTTCAACGACGGCGAAGATCGTCCCTTTGGCGCCGTGGCCGGCGTGCTGCACACGGTGTTGCAGATGATCGAGACGGGAGCGACGCACGTCGGCGTGGCGACCGACCACGTCATCGAGTCTTTTCGAAACGGTGTCTGGCCAGGTTACAAGACGTCGGACGGTATGGAGCCTGCGCTCCTCGCGCAGTTCCACCCGCTCGAGGAAGCGCTCGCCGCGATGGGAGTGGCCGTCTGGCCCATGACCGAGCTGGAGGCGGACGACGGGCTGGCCTCCGCGGCGCAGATCGCTTTCGGAGACGAGCGCGTAGAGAGGGTCTGCATCTGGACTCCCGACAAGGACCTGGCGCAGTGCGTCCGGCGCGACCGGGTCGTGCAGGTCGACCGCAGAGCGCAGAAGGTCCGTAATGCCGACGGAGTTCGCGAGAAATTCGGCGTGGAGCCCGCGTTGATTCCCGACTTCCTCGCCTTAGTCGGCGACGCCGCCGACGGATATCCGGGCATTTCGGGGATCGGTCGGATCACGGCCGCCCGGCTCCTGAACCGGCACGGCTTCATCGAGAGCTTCCCGCCGGTCGTCCTCGGGGACAGCCACGACCTCGCGTTGCTGTTCAAAGACCTCGCAACGCTCCGGACGGACGCGCCCCTCTTCGATGACGTGGACGAGCTCAAGTGGCGCGGCCCCGGCGCCGCGTTCGCCGAGTGCGCGGGGCTCCTGGGAGACTCTCGTCTTCTGGCGCGTTCCTTGAGCGCACCCGTGTCGATCTGACCCCCGCTCGTTCGACTCATCTACAGGAGGACATATGGTGCGGATCCAGAAGCAGTACGTTTTCGATGGACCGAACGGTCGCGTGGATCTGCGTGGCCTCTTCCAGAGCCGCCGCCGGCTCATCGTCTACCACTTCCCGTTCGATCCGGGCTGGGACGAAGGCTGCGCGAGCTCCTCGCACCTGGCGGACAAGCTCGCCGGCGGCATCGTCCACCTCCCCGCGCGCGACACCTCCTTCGCAGCCGTCTCCCGGGCGCCGATCGCGCAGATCGAGTCGTGCCAGAGGCGGATGGGGTGGACGTTCCCCTGGCTCTCGTCGCTAGACAACGATTTCAACGAGGACTTCCGCGTGACGGTGGACGACGGGACGAGAGGCGCCGACGGGAATGACGAGCTGCCGGGCCTCTCCGTCTTCGTTCGCGACGGCAATGAGGTCTTCCACGCGTATTCGACGTATCAACACCGCCTCGACGGGCTCTTCGGCACGTACGACTCTCTGGAGCTGACCCCGCTCCGCCGCCACGATCGCTTCCCGCCCCAGCAGGCGCGCCGGTGAAGTGCTGGCGCTCCGAGTGAGGCCGCGTTGGAAGCTGTCCGCAGGTCTAGACTCGCGGGCGGCTCCATGGAGTTCGAGTCCGTCTATCGCGAGGAGCGTCCGCGGGCTCTCGCGACGCTCATCCGGCTCGTCGGCGACTTCGACCTCGCCGAGGACTCCCTGCAGGAAGCCTTCGCCGCGGCGCTCGAGCAGTGGCCGTCGAGCCGGGTTCCGAGGAACCCCCGCGCGTGGCTCGTCTCGACCGCGCGGCACAAGGCGCTCGACTGGCTCCGGCGCGAGAAGAGCTTCGCCGCGAAGCGCGACGAGATCGCCTACGAGAGCCCGTCGGCGGCTCCCCCGCCCGAGCTCGACGACGAGCCATTCCCGGACGACCTCATGCGCCTGATCTTCACGTGCTGCCACCCCGCGCTCGCGGTCGAGGCGCAGGTCGCGCTGACGCTGAAGACGCTCTGCGGACTCTCGGTCGAGGAGATCGCGCGCGCGTTCCTGGTCTCCTCCGCCACGATGGCGCAGCGGCTGGTGCGCGCGAAGGCGAAGATCCGGGCGGCGCGGATCCCCTATGCAGTCCCGACGAACGAGGAGCTGGCCGAGCGGCTCGAAGGCGTGATGCGCGTCGTGTACCTCGTGTTCAACGAGGGCTACGCGGCGACCTCAGGCGACGAGCTCGTGCGGCGCGAGCTGTGCAGCGAAGCGATCCGCCTGGGACGCCTCGTGCGGGTGCTCTTCCCCGCCGAGAACGAGGTGGCCGGGCTCCTGGCCCTGATGCTGATCCAGGACTCGCGTCGCTCGGCGCGTGTCGACGGCGAGGGCGAGCTCGTGACCCTGGAGGAGCAGGATCGCTCGCTCTGGGACCGCGAAGAGATCGCCGAGGGACAGACGCTCGCGGAGACCGCGCTTCGCCGCGGCGGGGCCGGGTTCTATGCGCTGCAGGCCGCGATCGCCGCTCTCCATGCCCGGGCCGCGCGAGCCGAGGATACGGATTGGCCGCAGATCGCGGCGCTGTATGCGCTGCTACTGCGCCTGCATCCCTCGCCGGTGGTGGCGCTGAACCATGCTGCGGCCGTGGCGATGGGTAACGGCCTGGAGCGCGGCCTGCGTTTGATCGAAGAGCTGGAGGCGACCGGCGAGCTGGACGGGTATCACCTGCTGCCCGCCGCGAAGGCCGACGTGCTGCGCCGTCTCGGCCGCTATTCCGAGGCCGCCGCCGCATACGAGCGGGCTCTCAGCCTGGTGACCCATCCCGCCGAGCGCCGCTATCTGGAGCGCCGGCTGCGGGAAGTTCGTGCGGGGGTTTGAGCCTGAGAACCAAGGCCGCGACTCAGGACCTTGTCGAGTGTCTCGCCGAGGTCTTCGCAATCGGCGGAATCCGGACTTCTGGGAGGGCGGTCTGCTCTGGCTGATGTCGTTCCTCGTCGTCATCGTCCTGCTCGTGCGGGCGTAGCGCCCGGTCGGGTCCCGCCCCTTGCGGTGCGCTCGGACGCGCGCCGGGCCACCATCGTTCGCTATTCGACGTAGTCAAAGCGGCAGTCGAGGTTCTGCTTCCTCCTTTCCGCCATGGTGGTTGGGGGGTCAGCCCCGAATGGCCTCACTTCTTCTCCGCACGCTGTGCGGAACCGTCTCGCTCTCAGCCGAGAAGATCAGGCTCAGACACGTCAGCCCCGCCTCCGCCTTCTCGAACTCGGACACGTCCAGTGCGTTCACGGAGAATCCGGCTCTCTCCACGAGCTCCTTGGTCCGCTTCCACCGGGCCGACAGATGCACG
>DASWCZ010000065.1:0-58087 GCA_036395755.1 Thermoanaerobaculia bacterium | reverse complement strand
TCGCGCGCCTTGCCGGCCTTCGCCCCGTTCCGCGGCCGGCGCGGGCGGCTTCTGGAGCGCCGCTCGCGATGACGGAGCCGCCTCCTCCGGTCCCTTCCGGGGCCGCGGGCCCGGAGCCCGATGGTTTCGGGTCGGACCAGGAGCTCGTCCGCCGGGTTCTGGCAGGAGAAGAGTCGCTTTTCGGAGCGCTCGTCCGCCGCTACCAGGCCCGTGTCGTCGCCCACGTGGCCCGGATGGTCGGGAGACGGGAGGACGCCCTCGATCTCGCCCAGGAAATCTTTCTGAAAGTCTTTCAGGCCCTCGACCGCTACAACCCGGAGTTCAAGTTCTCGACCTGGCTCTTCCGGATCGCGGGCAACGCCGCGATCGACCACCTCCGCAAGCGGCGTCCCCGCACGGTGCCGCTCGAAATCGCCGATCCCGAAAGCCGGACGGGGGTTTCCTCGATCGAACACGAAAGCCCGGGTCTCGACCCCTACGGGGAGCTCCGGAACGTGGAGAGGGGAGAGGCCATCTCGAAGGCGATTGCCGACCTGCCGCTCGAGTTCCGGGAGCTGATCACGCTGCGCCATTTTGGCGGCTTGTCCTATGAAGAGATCGCCCGGTTGAAGAACATGCCCCTGGGGACGGTCAAGAACAAACTCTTTCGGGCCAGAGTCGTATTGAAGGAACGGTTGGCTGGAGAATGGTCGTGAGCTTTTGTCCTCGTCCCCTGGACCCGATCGACGTCGAGGCGGTCGCCTCGGGCGCCGAGCCCCCGTTTGCGCCGGACGCCGCCGGACATGCCGCAGCCTGCGCCTCCTGCGGGGCGGCCGTCCTGCGGGCGAGAGGCCTCGCACGCGAGCTGGAGAATCTTTCCCGCGCGGTCCCCGCCGTTGCCGACCTTGCGCCACGGGTCATCCGTCTCCGGGCCTTTTCCGCCCGGGAACGCCGGACTTACGCCCTCTGGCGGGCGCCGATCCTGCTCTTTGCCGCGACCGCGACGGGGGGGCTCGTTCTTCTTCTCGCCCCGAACCTCACGGCGGGGGACCAGGGGGGTCTCGCGACGGCGGCCCTCGCTCCAATTCTTGCCTTCTTCCGCTCGCTCGCGCGCTGGGTCCCCGCAGTGGTGCGGACGGTGCCCTCGGGGCTCGAAGCCCTCTCGGATGCGCTTCACCAGGAGCGCCTCGTCGGCATCGTCTCGCTCCTGCTGCTCTTTCCGGCGGCCTTCGGCCTGCGCCGCGCTTTCGCCCGCGCGCGGGGTCGCCGTTGAAGCTCGCCGCCGCCGCCGCTTTTCTCCTCCTCGCCGTCCCGGCCCACGCCGTCACACCTGCCGCCGTCGCCTCCGTTGGGCGGGACCTCGTTCTCTCCGGCAGCGTTCCCGGCCGGGTCATCGCCGTCGCGTCGGACGTCTCGATCGAGGGCGCAGTGGCGGGCGACGTGATCGTGTGGGGCGGGGACGTCTCGTTCGGACCGCAAGGATCGGTTGCCGGAAACCTCGCCGTGTTCGGGGGAACGATCCGCGGCGTCCCCGGCCGTCCCCTTCCGGTGGCGGGCACGGTTTCGACTCCGGGCACGCTCCTTCCGCTCTACCTCGCCGAGATGCGGCGCGCGCCCTGGGAAACCAATGCTCTCTCACCGATGGTCTGGGGTTTGCGGCTGCTCGCTCTCGCCGCGTGGCTCGCCGTCGCAGTCGCGCTCCTCTATGTCTTCGGATCTCCTCTGGCGCGCGCGGCGGACCGCGCCGAGTCCGATTGGACGGGGGCGCTCACGGCCGGAGCGCTCGGCGTGCTCACGATCTTTCTCTCCGCGGCCGCGGCGCTGACTCTCCTTCCTTCCGGGATCGCGGTGCCGATCGCTCTCGTCCTCGCCGTGGCCGCGGTAGCGGCAAAGATTTTCGGGATGGGCGCGCTCTTCCTGCTCGTGGGCCAGAAGCTTCTCGACAGCTTCGCGCCCGCGCGGCGGCCCGCGGCTCTTGCGCTCGGATTCGCGGTGCTCGGCGGGATTTCGCTCCTTCCCGTCGCGGGTGCGATCGTGTGGAGCGCGGCATCGATCGTGGCCGTCGGCGTGGCATTTCTCTCACGGTTCGGCTCCCCGCGATTCCGGGTGGCGTTGACGAACATTTGATTCCCGAGTCGGCCGCGCAATAGAGTCGCGGCCGTGATCCCCCGGACAATCGGTGTCGTCGGCGCCGGGCAGATGGGCAATGGAATCGCCCACGTCGCGGCGGCCGCCGGCTTCCAGGTCCTTCTCTCGGACGTCGAGGACCGGTTTCTGGAGAAGGCGCGCGCCGCGATCGAGAAGAACCTCGACCGTGAGGTCGCGAAGGAAAAGCGGACCGCCGACGAAAAGCGTTCCGCACTCGCTCGTCTCACGACCACGACCGACCTCGAACGGCTCGCGTCGTCCGACCTCGTCGTCGAGGCGATCGTCGAGAACGAGGGAGCGAAGAAGGACGTCTTTCGCCGGCTGGACGCCATCTGTCCGGCGCCGACCCTCCTCGCGTCGAACACGTCGTCGATCTCGATCACGCGCCTCGCGGCCGCGACCGGCCGCCCCGATCGGTTCATCGGGATGCACTTCATGAATCCGGTCCCGGTCATGGCTCTCGTGGAGGTCATCCGTGGAGTCGCGACCTCGGACGAGACCGCCGCGACCATCGACGAAGTGGCCCGCCGGATGGGGAAGACGCCGATCTTCTGCAACGATTCGCCCGGCTTCGTCTCGAATCGCGTGTTGATGCCGATGATCAACGAGGCGATCGAGGCGCTGCGGGAAGGCGTTGCCACGCGCGAGGCGATCGACGGGATCGCGAAGCTCGGGATGAGCCATCCGATGGGGCCACTCACGCTCGCCGACTTCATCGGTCTCGACACCTGTCTGTCGATCCTGAGGGTCCTCCAGGAGGGATTCGGCGATCCACGGTACCGTCCCAGCCCTCTGCTCGTCCAGATGGTGGACGCCGGCTGGCTCGGGCGGAAGTCGGGCAAGGGCTTTTACGAGTACCCGGGAGCGGCCAGCTGATGTTCTGCCAGGTCTGCGGAGCGAGGAACCCGGACGACGAGGAGTTCTGCGTCCGCTGCCAGTCGAAGCTGCTCGTTCTCTCCGGAATCGGGGTGGTCGAGGAAGGGCGCGAGCCACAGGAAGAGATTCCGCTGGACGAGCACCTCCTCGAGCGGATCTCGACGCTCGAGGAGCTCGTCAAACGCACCGGTGACGCGATCAAATCGCTCTTCGAGTCGCTCGGGAACCTCGAGAAGAACCTCTTCGTGGCCCACACGGGAGTCCTGGCGCTTCAGGAGACCCTCGAGCGCCGGGAAGTTGTGCGCGCCGAGGAAGTTCGGGACCTCTGGGAGACCAAGCTCGACGAACGAATGCAGGCGGTCGAGAAGAAGGACCGCTTCCTCGAAAGACGCGACCGCATCGTGGCGAGATTCTCCGGGGCGCGCGGCGAGCACTTCGTCAAGAGGCTCCGCGAAGCGGAGTTCGCGCTGCTGGCTCTCGATTCCGACCGCGGCATCCGGGCGCTCGAAGAGCTGTACAAAGTCGACCGTGACAACGCGGAGCTCGGCTTCTATCTCGCGGAGACGTTCTTCTCGGCGGGCGACATGGACCGCGCCTCCGGGTACCTGAAGAAAGTGCTCGCCATGCAGCCGAACCACTTCGAGTCGCTCGTGTACTCCGGAATCATCGCCGGGGAAGCCGGCGAGGTCGCGGCGGCGGAGGCATTCCACAAGCAGGCGATCCAGCGGCGATCCGACGCTTTCCTTCCGCACTTCGCGCTCGGGTCCCTGTACGCGCACGCTTCGCGGTGGGGTGAGGCGGAGAAGGAGCTCGTGAAGGCGCTCGATGTCGCGCCGCAACCCTCCGCGCACGTTCTGCTCGGGACCGTTCTGCGGGAGAAGGGAAACACCTCCGGTGCGATTCGCCATTTCGAGGAAGCGCTCCGGCTCCAGCCCGACCTGGAGGAGGCCGTCTTCCAGCTGGGGCTGTGTCACCTGGAGAAGAATCGGCTGAAGCGGGCGCTCGAATGTTTTCACGAAGCGCTCGAACAGAACCCAAGGCGTCTCGAGTACCAGGAAGCAGTGCGAATCCTGGAGCGGAGAAAGCTGTATCCGCTGCCGCACGTGGCGGGCCCCGGCGCGGACGCCTTCCGCCGGGCCGAAGAGGCCCTCGCGCGGGGAACGTGGAGGCGCGCGCACGAGCTGTATCGCCAGGCCCTCCTCGCGGAGCCTGCCAACGCGACGATCCGGATTTCCTTCGCGCTCCTCTCCGCTTCGCTCGGCCAGTGGAAGGAGGCGATCGCCGCGTGCCGGCAGGTCTTAGCCGGCGATCCCGAGGAAGTCGTCGCGGCGGCGGCGTGCTCGGTCCTCTCGGAGGCCCTCCGCGCCGAAGGCCGGCCCGCCGAGGCGACCCAGGTGGTGCGGGAGTTCCTCGACAAACACGAATCGCCGACGGCGCGGGCCGTCGCGTATTACGAACTCGCCACGAACCTCGCGGAGTCCGGGGAGGATCTCGACTCCGCGCTCGACTACGCCAGCCGTGCGCTTGCGGCCGCGCCGGAAGAGTTGAAGCCCTATCCGCTCGCCGCGCTCGGATGGGTTCATTACAAGCGGCAGGAGTTCGACCGCGCGATCGACTGCCTCCGCCGCTCGAGCGAACGCGCCGCCGCGCCCACGACGTTTCAGCACCTCGGCATGGCGTATCTGGCCGCCGGCCGGCTCGAGGACGCGAAGGCCTCTTTCCACAAGGCGAAGACGGCCGCGCGCGGCGGCAAAATCGAGGACCGTGTGATGCAGCAGGTGCGGAGCAACCTGCGCTTAGTCGAGAAAGTCGGACCGAAGAAAAAGCCGCCGACGACGCGACCGAAGTCCAAGATCCAGAATCACAAGTAACTCTGTCGCGCGACCGCGCCAGGACCATGGTTCCGAAGCACGCTCGCGGCTGCGCGGTCGCGAGGAGAGAGTGTCAGTTACCGCGGCTCCGCACCTTCCCGAGACCCGCTGATAATCTTCTTCGCCAAACATGCGCTGGTCGAAATACTTTCTTCAGACCGTCCGAGAGGTGCCGGGCGACGCGGAGGCGATCTCGCACGTCCTGCTGGCGCGGGCAGGGATGATGCGCCGCATCGCGGCCGGCATCTACACGTTGACCCCGCTCGGGCTCCGCTCGCACCGGAAGACCGAGATGATCGTGCGCGAGGAGATGAACCGGGCCGGGGCTCTCGAGCTCGAGCTGCCGATCCTGCAGCCGCGCGAGCTCTGGGAGGAGAGCGGCCGCTGGGCGCGCTATTCCTCCGAGCACATCCTCTTTCATCTGCGCGACCGGAAGGAGGGGGAGTACTGTCTCGCGCCGACGGCCGAGGAGGCGGTCACCTCGCTCGTCCGCGCGGGCGTGACCTCGTACCGGCAGCTTCCGATCACGCTCTACCAGATCCGAACGAAGTTCCGCGACGAGATCCGGCCCCGGTTCGGGTTGATGCGGGGGCGCGAGTTCCTGATGTACGACGGGTACTCCTTCGACGCGGACGCCGCGGGTCTCGATTCTTCCTACCGCGCGCAGGACGGCGCGTACCGGCGGATCTTCGAGCGCTGCGGCCTCGACTTCACCGTCGTCGAAGCGGACCCCGGCGCCATCGGTGGAAGCGACTCCCAGGAGTTCATGGTCCTCGCGGAAACGGGGGAGGACGCCGTAGTGCGCTGCGCGGCGTGCGGTTATGGGGCGAACGTCGAGAAGGCGGAGACCGGGCGGCGCCCGGCGCCCTGGGACGGCGAGACGCCCGGGGCGCTCGAGGACGTCGAGACCCCGGGGCGCGGCGGCATCGACGAGGTCGTCGAATTCCTCGGCATCACCGCCTCGCGGATGATCAAGTGTCTGGTCTACGACACCGAGAGCGGACCGGCGGTCGCGATCCTGCGCGGCGACCTCGACGTCAACGAGGTTGCCTTGAAGAACGCGCTCGGGGTCGAGCACGCGACTCTCGCTTCCGAGGAGAAGGTCGAGAGCGCGACCGGATCTCCCGTCGGGTACGTCGGACCACAGCATCTGTCTGGCCGGAGTCTCCGGGTCCTCGCCGACGAGTCGGTGCGCGGCGCGGTCAACGCGGTGACCGGCGCGGGCCGGCCAGACTGGCACGTCCGGGGGCTGTCGCTCGATCGGGACGCGCGCATCCCCGAGTTTCTCTCTTTCGCGCTGGCGCGGTCCGGCGATCCCTGTCCGCGCTGTGGAAAGCCTCTCTCGATCGCGCGCGGGATCGAGGTCGGGCACATCTTCAAGCTCGGCACGAAGTATTCGAAGGCAATGCACTGCGAGTTCTCCGACGAAAAAGGGGAGGCGCGTCCGGTGGTCATGGGGACCTACGGGATCGGGGTCGGCCGGACGATGGCGGCGGCCGTGGAGCAGCATCACGACGACGACGGAATCGTCTGGCCGCTCGCGCTGGCGCCGTTCGAGATCGAGATCGTCTCGCTCAATCCGGGAGACGAGGCGGCGCGGCGCGGCGCCGACGACCTCTACGACGCGCTCTTAAAAGAAGAACAGGACGTCTTCTACGACGACCGCGACGAACGCCCCGGCGTCAAGTTCAAGGACGCCGACCTCCTGGGTTTCCCCATCCGCGTCAACGTCGGCGGACGGGCCCTCAAGGAGGGGAAGGTCGAGCTCGTGACGCGGCGGGACCGATCGACCCACGCGGTGCCGGTCGACGAAGCTGTCGAAGCAGTGCGCGCGCTCCGGAAGGAGCTCGCGTCTTGAGGAAGATCCTCCGGGAAGAGGCGCTCGAGTACCACCGGCGCGGCCGGAAGGGAAAAGTCGAGGTCGTCCCGTCCAAGCCCTGCCGGACCCAGGAGGACCTGTCGCTCGCCTACAGCCCCGGGGTCGCCGAACCGTGTCTCGAGATCGCGCGCGACCCCGAGACGGTCTACGACTACACCGCGAAAGGAAACCTCGTCGCGGTGATCTCGAACGGCACAGCCGTCCTCGGCCTGGGCGACATCGGACCGCTCGCGGCCAAGCCCGTCATGGAGGGCAAGGGAGTCCTCTTCAAGCGGTTTGCGGACATCGACGTCTTCGATATCGAGGTGGACGCCAACGATCCGGCCGCTTTCATCGACACGGTGGCTCGGATCGCGCCCACCTTCGGCGGCATCAACCTCGAGGACGTCAAAGCGCCCGAGTGCTTCGTCATCGAAGAGGAACTGAAGAAGCGGCTCAAGATCCCGGTCTTCCACGACGACCAGCACGGCACCGCGATCATCTCCGCGGCCGCGCTCGCCAACGCGCTCGAGATCGCCGGGAAAGCGATCGGGGACGTGAAAGTCGTCTTTTTGGGCGCGGGCGCCTCGGCGATCGCGTGCGCGAAGCTCTATCTGTCCTACGGCGTAAAGCGGGAGAACCTCCGCATGGTGGACAAGTCCGGAGTCATCCGGGCCGGTCGCGCCGAGGACATGAATCCCTACAAGGCGCAGTTCGCGGTCGAGACGAAGGAGCGGACGCTGACCGACGCGCTCGACGGAGCCGACGTGCTCGTCGGCCTCTCGGGGAAGGGGCTCGTCAAGGGCGCGATGCTCCAGAAGATGACGCGCGATCCGATCGTCTTCGCGCTCGCGAACCCGGAGCCGGAGATCACCCCCGAGGAGGCAAAGGCGGCGCGACCCGACGTCATCATGGCGACGGGGCGGAGCGACTACCCGAACCAGGTCAACAACGTCCTCGGTTTCCCGTTCATTTTCCGCGGGGCGCTCGACGTGCGCGCGACCGAGATCAACGAAGCGATGAAGAAGGCGGCCTCGCAAGCGCTGGCCGCGCTGGCGAAGATGGACGTGCCCGACTCCGTCTCGAAGGCGTACGGCGGCCAGGAGTTCCGCTTCGGGCGCGAGTACCTGATTCCAAAGCCGTTCGACTTCCGCGTGCTCCTCTGGGTCGCGCCGGCGGTCGCCGAGGCCGCGATGGCGTCCGGCGTTGCCCGCCAGCCGATCACCGACATGGCCGCCTACTTGCGGCGTCTCGAGGCGATGCTCTCGCGCGCCCGCGAAGTGATGGGCGCCGTCATCCGGAAGGCGCGACGGGACCCGAAGCGGATCGTATTCCCGGAAGGGGAGCACCCGAAGATCCTGCGCGCCGCGAAGATCCTCGTGGAGGAGGGAATCTGCCGGCCGATCCTTCTGGCGCGGGAAGAAGAGATCGCTCCGCTCGCGCGCGAGCTGCAGCTTCCGATGGACAAGATCGAGTTCGTCCACTCCCGCTCGTCGCCGCGCCTGGCGGACTATGCGAAGCTCCTCGAGGAGCGGAGACGGCGGCGGGGAATGACCGCGGCCGACGCTCTCGAGCAGGCGGGAACACGCAACGTCTTCGGGCCATTGATGGTCGAGGCGGGGGACGCGGACGGCGTGATCTCGGGCTTGACCCAGCACTACCCCGAGACCATCCGGCCCGCCCTCCAGATCGTCGGCACCGCGCCGGGAGTGCGGCGGGTCTCGGGCCTCTACACCCTCGTTTTCAAGGACCGGACGTTCTTCTTCGCGGACACGACCGTGAACATCGACCCGACGGCGGAAGACCTCGCCGAGATCGCTCTCCTGACCGCGGACGCCGTGCACCGCTTCGACATGGATCCGCGCATCGCGATGATCTCGTTCTCCAACTTCGGCTCGAACGAGCACGCGAACGCCTTGAAGGTCAAGCGCGCGGTCGAGCTCGTGAAAGCGGCGCGGCCCGACCTGCCGATCGACGGCGAGATGCAGGCGGACTACGCGGTCGTGCCGGAACTGCTCGAAGCCGAATACCCGTGGGCGACCGTGCGGCGGCCGAACGTGCTCATCTTCCCGGACCTCCAGTCGGCCAACGCCGCATACAAGCTCGTGTGGCGCCTCGCCGGCGCCGAGGCGATCGGCCCGATCCTGATGGGGATGCGGAAACCGGTCCACGTCCTCCAGAGGGCGGTCGACGTCGCCGACATCGTGAACATGGCCGCGATCGCGGTGGTGGACGCGCAGGAGAAGGCGTCGTCGTCGGAGCGCTCCGGCTAATCCGCACTGCCGCCCACCGCCTCCCTTTCCCGAGGCAGCGATCCCGGCGAGAGTGGAATCGCGAAAGGATGTTTCAGTACCGATACACCGTCATTCTCGAGCGCGAAGAAGACAAGGTTTTCATGCGTTCGTTCCCGCGTTGAGGGGCTGCCACACGCAAGGGAGCACCGAAGAGGAGACGCTCGCGAATGCACGAGAAGCGATTTCCGCCTATATCGAGAGCCTGAAGGCTCACGGCGAGCCGGTTCCGGCCGAAAATCTCCTGATCCGCCCCGTCGAAGTCGGTGCCTGAGCCTTCTGATCGATCGCCTGCGCTGAGGATTTACTTCGTGAACGGCGACGGTTTCTTCTTGTAGCCCGCCGGGATCTCGAAGGTCGAGGCGGGGATCGGGCCCTTCCGGATCTCCGTCGCCTCCGACAGCGTGTGCTGTTTCATCGTCCCCATGTTCATGTCGATCGCGACGGAGAGCGGGTATCCCTTGATCTTCTTCATTTCCTCGAACATCTTCGCGTAGCGCTTTCCCATCGGGCCCATCGCGGCGAAGGACGCCTTTCTCCCCTCGAAGTACCGGGTCGGCGCCTCCAGTCCTTTCGCGGCGCAGAGGTCGAACACCAGCGAGCTGCCCATCTTCATCGTGTACTCGTCGCAGTCGTACCCGGCGATCTTGCGGGAGACCTTTCCCTTTTCGATGACGACGTCGTCCCGGGCGCCGAACATCGACTCGAACATCGGGTTGCCCTTCATGCTCTGCTCGGCCTTGTCGAAGTACGCCGTCATCTCCTGGGTCGAACTCTCCCAGTACTCCTTCGTGTTGTGGTCGATGAAGAGGAAACGGCCGGTCGAGAACTCGACGATCGAATCGGTCTGGCCGTCGGTGCTGCGCGACCGGGTCGAGGTCATGTACTGCGTCGACGTTCCCGCGCGGTCTCCGACGGTGGTCTTCGAGACGACCGTCAGATCCTGGCCGCAGAGCGGCAGAGCGGCGGCGGCGATCGACAGGGCGAGAACGAGGCGGCGGCGACCGATCATCGGGCAAGACCTCCTTGTGTGTGGAAATTGGAGGGTATCACCTGACCCGCGGAGGCGCCTCCTCGCCGACCGGCTCACGGAGGTCGAGCTTTCCCGCCGCGACGTCATGCAGCTCGGAGACCTTTCCCGACGGCCATCGGATCGTCACGCGGTCCGCTTTCGTCCGGTCGCCGAGACCGAAGAAGAGCCTCTTCGACCCAGAGGAGAGAAACGAGTAACCGGCCGACACGACCTGAGAGCGCCGGATCCCTCCCGCCTCGACCGTAACGACGGCGCCGAGCGCGTCCCGCGTCGTGCGGTACCGGGTCTTTGCGGCGGGAAGGCCCTGCAGCTGGATCGCGAGCGAGCGGGCGCGCGAAGGGTTGCGGTTGATCCAGAGGGAAGGCCGGGACAGGAAACCCGTGGCGAAGAGATCGGGAGCTCCGTCGCCGTTCGCGTCGAGCACGACCAGGCCCCTCTGGTTCGCGTCCGACTCGAGGCCGGTCACCGCGGCCAGCTCCGCGAAGCGCCGGCCGTCGAGGTTCCGGTAGAAGCGCTTCGGGGGCCTTCCCCAGAGAGAGTCCTCGCCGAAATCCGTCGTGGAGGTTCCTTTCTCGAACTTCTTGTAGTCGTAGCTCATGAGGTTCCAGAAATCGATTTCGCGCTCCGTCGCCTTCCGGCCGGTCACCATCCCGTTGACCACGAAGAGGTCGGGCCGCCCGTCTAAGTCGGCGTCGATGAACACGGCGCCCCAGGACCAGGAGGTGTCCCAGACGTCCGCAAGGTCGGAGGTCCGCTCGAAGCGGCCGTCCGGCCCGGCGCGAAAGAGAGAGGAACCGCGCGTCATCGCCTTCAGGCGCCGCCACACGAACGGCCGTCCGAGCCAATACGGAAACTCCGGCATCGGATAGCGGCGATCGCGCAGGAACCAGTTCAGCGGGAACGAGTAGTTCGAGACGTAGAAGTCCAGGCGACCGTCGCCGTCGTAGTCGTCCACCGCGACTCCCATCCCGAAGCCCGCGTCGCGGACCTTCGCCCGGCCGGCCAGATCGGTGAACGTGCCGTCTCCGTTGTTGTGCAGATAAGCGTTGATGCCGAAGTCGTTGGCAACGTAGAGGTCGGGCCATCCGTCGCCGTCGAGGTCGGCGGATTGGACCGCCAGCGCCCAGCCGGTGTGCGCGGTCCGGGACTTTTTCGAAACGTCGGTGAACGTGCCGTCTCCGTTGTTGTGGAAGAGATGGTTCGGCGGGGCGTTGTTCGCGGCGACGTTCGGCCCCTTTCCGGGCGGGCCGTACACGAGCACGTACAGGTCGGGTCGGCCGTCCCGGTCGTAGTCGATCGCGGCGGCCGACGTCGAGTAATCGTTCAGAGCGACCCCTGCTTTTCGCCCGACTTCCTCGAACGTCCCGTCCCCCCGGTTGCGGTAGAGGAGGTTTGGCCGGGAAAGGTAGGTCACGTAAAGGTCGGTCGCGCCGTCGTTGTCGTAATCGAAGGCGAGCGCGCCGATTCCTTCTCCCTCCTGGCCGCCGACTCCCGCTTTTTTCGCAACGTCCTCGAACCGGCCGTTGCCCAGGTTCCGGTAGAGGTGATTGCCGTGGCCTCCCGGGACGAAGAGGTCCTCGCGGCCGTCGCCGTCGAAATCGAGGACGGCAGCGCCCGGCGGCATGTGCTCGCCCGGAATGGGAACGTTCTTCGGCGCATTGGGCAGGAAAGCCTGGTGGGCTGCGGCGATGCCCGCTCTCTCCGCCGTCTCCTCGAAGAGCGCCTCGGAGGCCGACGCCGAGATCCATTCGAGGAGGGTTGCCGACTGCAGCCGCCAGCCTCCGTCGCCCGCCGGTGCAAGGATCCCGCGCACCTTGCCGCCCTCCTGCCGGAGGGCACCGGTCGAGTCCGAGCCGGTCAGGAGCAATCCGAAGACGACCTCCCGCTCACGCCCGCGCCGCCGAAAGTCGAAGAGGACGTTCTCGCAGCGGCGTAGCGTTGCGAAGCGGGCGCGGGTCTCGCCGAGACGGCGGCGAAATTCGTCGGCAGGACCGCCCCTCGCTCCGGGGCGGAGCGCGGGAGACGCGGCCCGGTACATCCGGATTGCGAGGGGCGGCCGTGAAGGAACGTTCACAAGCGCATCGCCCGGCAGGGGTCCGCTCGAGCGGAAGTCGGAAGCGTAGAGGGTCGCGTCCTTCGCGCCGCCCTTCCAGTCTTCGAGGAAGCGCTCCGCAAAGACCGATACGCGATCCGAGTAGTCCTCGAGAGCCGGCAGCGGAAGCTTGCGCGAGGCGCAGTGAAGGGAGAGGAGAATTGCGAAGACCACGAGCGCGACGGCGGTGCGCGAGAACGTCCTCACTCCGAAAATATAATCCGAGCCCCGTGCCTCGAAGTCTCGCCCAGAAATTACGCGACCGCATCCGGAGCGAGGGGCCGATTTCGTTCGCCGACTTCATGGAGGCGGCGCTCTACGATCCCGACTCCGGCTATTACGCGCGCGGAGCGCCGATCGGAGAGGGCGGAGACTTCGTCACGTCTCCGTCGGTTTCGCCGGCGTTTGCCGCGACGATCGCCCGCCGGTTCGCGAAGGATGGGGAGAATATCGAAGGAGATCTCGACTTCGTCGAAGTCGGCGCGGGAGAGGGAACATTTCTCACCGACTTCGCCGGGGCGCTCGCGCGCGACCATCCGGCCGTCGCGTCCCGGACGCGGTTGGCCGCGGTCGAGCGCAGCGCGGCCGCGCGGGAAGAGCTCGCGAAGCTTCCGATCGCGCTCTGGAAGAGCGTCGGAGACCTCTCCGAGCGGCCGATCGTCGGCTGGATCTTCGCCAACGAGCTCTACGACGCGCTTCCAGTAGCTCGGGTCCGCGGGGGAGCGGAGGGTCTGGAGGAGCTCCGCGTCGGGCTCGAACACGATCGGTTCGTTTGGACCGCCGCGGCCGCCCCCGAGGCCTGGAAGGATCGCCTGGCGCGGTCCGGAGTCTCGCTCGCGGCCGGCCAGATCGGCGAGATCCGCCACGGCGCGGCGGAGCTCCATCGCGGGCTCGCGCGCGCTCTCTCGCGGGGACGGCTCGTGGTCTTCGACTACGGTCATCGTGCGCCCACGCTCTACCATCCGCTCGCGCGTCCGGGTGGGACGCTCGCCGTGCACCGGGGCGGACGGCGCGGTGGCGATCCTCTCGAACGGCCGGGCGAGCAGGATCTGACCGCCCACGTCGATTGGGACGAGCTCGTTGCGGCTGGCGAGGGCGAGGGACTCCAGAGCGATCGACCGATGCGCCAGGGACGGTTTCTCGCGGAGTCGGGAATCTTCGACTTCGCGGAGAGCGAGGCGGAGAAGTGGCGCGTTTATCGACTCGTCGATCCGGCCGGAATGGGAGACGAGATTTCCGTGCTCGTGCAGTCGCGCGGCATCGCTCGCCGAGTTTGATTCGACCGACCCGTCCGATACAATGCCGGCGTGTCGGACTACCTTCCCATCCTCATTTTCGCGCTGCTCGCGGCGGCGCTCCCGCTCGCGACCATCCTGATCGCGCGCGCCCTTCAGAGCCGCCGGCCGAACCCGGCCAAGCTCGAGCCGTATGAATGCGGGATCGAGGCGACCACCTTCGCGCTGGACACCCGTTTCTCGGTCCGCTACTTCCTGATCGCGGTACTTTTTGTCGTCTTCGACGTCGAGACGATCTTCCTTTTTCCCTGGGCGGTCATGTTCAACCGGCTCGGGCTGTTCGGCCTCGTCGAAATGCTCATTTTTCTGGTGATCCTGGTGATCGGCTACTTCTACGTTTTGAAGCGCAAAGCGCTGGACTGGGCCTGAGCCGGACGGATCCAACCCCGAGGAAACCGAGGGCAAGATGGCAGGGATCGTCGACCGCTTCGAAGAGAACGTCCTGACGACGTCGGTGGACTCGGTCATCAACTGGGCCCGGCGGTCGTCCATCTGGCCCATGCAGTTCGGCCTCGCCTGCTGCGCCATCGAAATGATGGCGGTCATGGACTCCCGCCACGACCTGGCCCGCTTCGGGGCCGAGGTCTTCCGCGGCACCCCGCGGCAGTCGGACCTCATGATCGTCGCGGGCACGGTCGTCGAGAAGATGGCGCCGATCGTCAAGAGGCTCTACGACCAGATGCCCGAGCCCAAGTGGGTGATCGCGATGGGGTCCTGCGCGACGTGCGGCGGCCCTTACCGGACCTACGCGGTCACCCAGGGAGTCGACCGGATCGTGCCGGTGGACGTCTACGTGCCGGGCTGTCCGCCGCGCCCCGAGGCTCTGATCTACGGAATCATGGCTCTCCAGAAGAAAATCGACCGGATGAAAGTGATCCGGAAGGCCTCCTAGGACTCGCGGTGGCCGACGAGACCACGCCTCCGCCGGACGCCGCGCCACCCCCGGAGCCCGCCGCCGCAGCACCGGCAGCGGAACCCGCCGCCGCGCCGGCGCCCAAGCCGCCGCCGCCGAAGAAGGTCGAGGCCACGGACGCCTCGTCTCACCCCTGGGTCGAGTCGATCCGCTCCGCTGTCCCCGACTCCGTCGTCTCCGCCAAGGAATTCGCGAAGCAGGTCACCGTCGTCGTGCGCCGCGAGCAAATCGCCGACGTCGCGCGCCACCTGAAGGACGCGGAAGACTTTCGCTACTGCGTGGACGTCACGGCGGTCGACTGGCGGGATCGGCAGCCGCGGTTCGAAGTCGTCTATCATTTCTACTCGTTCTCCAAGAACGACCGGATCCGGGTCAAGTGCGGGGTCGCGGACGAGGAAGAAGTGCCTTCGATCTCGGAGGTCTTCCTCGCGGCCAACTGGCCGGAGCGCGAGACCTTCGACATGTTCGGGATTCGTTTTGCCGGGCATCCCGACCTGCGACGCATCCTGACCTGGGACGGTTTCCACGGGTATCCACTCCGCAAGGACTTTCCCGTCGAAGGAATCGACACGGGCGCCGCCGTCTATCCGGAGGAGTGGCCCGAGGGGGGCGGCCCGGCCGCGGACGATCCCAATCGGAAAGTGGTGTCGTGAGCGACGAGCGACCGCTGACCGGCGCCGAGAAGGATCAGGCGACACGCACCGCCGAGGACCTGCGGGCGGCGGCGCTCGCCGCGGCCGAATCGCTTCCCGTGTCGCCGGAGCCGCCAACCCTTTTCGAAGTCCAGGAGATGGAGCTGAATTTCGGGCCGCAGCATCCCTCGACGCACGGAGTTCTTCGGCTCGTCATCCGGGTGGACGGCGAGAAGATCCTCGAGACGAAGCCGGACGTCGGATATCTCCATCGAGGCACCGAGAAGCTCTTCGAGACCGAGACCTATCCGATGGGGATCCCGCACACCGACCGGTTGGACTACATTGCCGCGGCAACCAACAACCACGCCTTCTGCCTGACGATCGAGAAGCTTCTCGGCGTCGAGATCCCGCGGCGCGCGCAGCTCATCCGCGTGATGTTGGACGAGCTCCAGCGACTCTCGTCGCACCTCGTCTGGCTCGGTACCTCCGGGATCGACCTCGGGGCGGTCACGCCGTTCTGGTACGCCTTCCGGGAACGGGAGCAGATCCTCGACTTTTTCGAGGAGTACTGCGGCGCGCGGCTCACCCTGAACTGCATGCGGATCGGCGGGCTGCCGTTCGACTTGACCGCAGGGTGGGTCGAGCGCCTGATGGAGTTCGTCGACGACCTGCCGTCGCGCATCGACGACTACGAGCAGCTCCTGACCGACAATCGGATCTGGAAGAAGCGGACGGTCGGCATCGGCGTGATCTCCGGGCAGGAATGCATCGAGTGGGGAGTCACCGGACCGGTGCTCCGCGCCTCCGGCGTGGAATGGGACCTGCGGCGCGCCCAGCCGTACGAGTGCTACGACGAGCTCGACTTCGCGATTCCGACGCGCGTGAACGGCGACACGTACGATCGGTACATCGTCCGTGTGCAGGAGATGCGCCAGAGCGTCCGCATCCTGAAGCAGTGCATCGACCTTCTCCCGCCGGGTGATTTTCGCGGCAAGGTCCCGCGCGTCATCAAGCCGATCGCCGAAGAGGTATACGCCTCGATCGAGTCCCCGAAAGGGGAGCTCGGGTTCTACTGCGTCTCCAACGGCACGAACCGGCCGTATCGGATGCACGTGCGGCCGCCGTCCTTCATCAACCTTCAGGCGCTCCCGCGGCTGGCGAAGGGCCACCTCGTGAGCGATCTGGTGGCGCTCATCGGCACGATCGACATCGTGCTCGGCGAGGTGGACCGGTGAAGGTTCTGACGCCGGCCGTTCTGACCTACGCCAAGGTGGTCGTTCTCGTGGCCGTCGTGCCGGCGATTATCGGCTTCGTGGTCGTCCTCGCGGAGCGGCGGCTGATGGGCTTCATGCAGGCGCGGCTCGGGCCGAACCGCGTCGGCCCGAAAGGTCTCCTCCAGGGGGTCGCCGACTTAGTCAAGCTCGTGACCAAGGAAGACATCACGCCGGCGCGCGCCGAGCGCGCGGTGTTCTTCCTCGCGCCGGTGCTCGCCGTCATCCCGGCCCTGACCGCGCTCGCGGTCATCCCGTTCGGCCCGGCGATCCGGATCGGAAAGATCCGGACGCCGCTCTGGGTGACCGACGTGAACATCGGGCTCCTCTTCGTGCTCGCGATCACGTCGATCGGCGTGTACGGGATCATTCTCGGCGGCTGGGCCTCGAACAACAAGTACTCGCTGCTGGGAGGCTTGCGCTCGGCGGCCCAACTCGTCTCGTACGAAGTCCCGATGGGCCTCGCCCTCGTCTCGGTGCTCCTCATGACGCGCTCGCTCTCGATGGTCGAGATCGTCCACCGGCAGGGGAGGCTCCACCTCTGGTTCGTCTTTCCCGGCCTTCTCGCCTTCTTCATCTACTTCGTCTCGGGAGTGGCCGAGACCAACCGGAATCCGTTCGATCTGCCGGAGGCGGAGTCGGAGCTGGTGTCGGGGTTCAACACCGAGTACTCCGGCGTCAAGTTCGCGTTCTTCTTCCTCGGCGAGTACGCCGCGATGATCGTGATCTCCTGCGTCGCGGTGACCGTCTTTCTGGGCGGCTGGCTGCCGCCGTTCCCGCACGTCGCCGCGCTGAAATTCCTCCGGATCGTTCCGCCCTTCGGGTGGTTCCTGATCAAGGCAGGACTGTTCCTCTTCGGCTACATCTGGTTCCGCTCGACTTTTCCGCGCTACCGGTTCGACCAGCTGATGGCGCTCGGATGGAAGTGGCTGATTCCGTCCGCGCTCGCGAACATCGTCATCGTGGCGCTCGCGATCCTCGCGACTCCCGGGCGGAGCAACGGACTGTTCGTCCTCTCGTATATCTTTGGCGGCCTGTTCGTCGTGATGTTCCTCCTGGCGAAGCTGCGCCAGAAGCTCGCCCGCCGCGAACGGCTGGCAGCGATTCCCGCGTCGGCGGTGGAGTGATCGGATGGCCTTGAAGAGGTGGCTCGACAAGCTGACCCTGCTCGACCTGTTCGACGGACTTTCCGTCACGGGCCGTCACCTCTTCAAGAAGAAGGTCACGATCCAGTATCCCGAGCAGAAGAAGCTGCCGTCCGACCGTTTCCGCGGGATGTTCCGGCTCGACGAGGAGCGCTGCATCAAGTGCACCCTCTGCGCGATCGAGTGCCCGATCAACATCATCTACATCGACTGGCACAACGAGAAAAACCCACAGGGCAAGTCGGTGAAAGTGCTCGACCGGTTCGACGTGGACCTGAAGCGCTGCATGTTCTGCCAGCTCTGCGAAGAGGCGTGCCCGACGAATCCCAAGTCGATCTGGTTGACGACGAAGACCTACGAGATGGCGGCGTACGACCGGAACGACTCGCTCTACCTCGACATTCGCAAGCTGACCGACTGGCGGGCGGCGCCGAACGTCAAGCCGTTCACCGTCGTCGAGCAGGGATGAAGTGACCGCGGCGCAAGCCGTCCCGGGCGCTCTTCTGACCGGGGCGGCCGGATGGATGTTCGTGATCTTCGCGGTGCTCGCGCTCGGGATGGCGGTCGCCGTCGTGGTCGCCCGGAATCCGATCCACTCGGCGCTCTTCCTGCTCTCCTCGTTTCTCCTGGTCGCCTGCATCTTCATCCTGCAGCAGGCGGAGTTCGTCGGTGCGGTCCAGATCCTGGTCTACGCGGGTGGCATCATGGTGCTGTTCCTCTTCGTCATCATGCTCGTCCATCAGCGGGGCGTCCAGGAGCGCTTGACGTTCCAGCACCAGTGGGACGTCGCGCTTCTCTTCCTGCTCGTGTTCCTTCTGCCGTTTCTGTACGTCCTCTGGACCGAGCGCTTTCCGGAGCTGCCGCAGAACCTCGATGCGTTTCGGACGGTCAGGGGAAAGATCGCCGGCAACACGGAGGCGGTAGCGTGGGTGCTCTACCGCGACTACCTGCTGCCGTTCGAAGTTGCGTCGGTGTTTCTGCTCGTCGCGATGATCGGGGCGGTCGTGCTGGGAAAAAGATCGGCGGAGAAGGTGGACTAGAGGGGCACGGGATGACCATCACCATCAACCACTTCCTCGTGGTCTCTTTTCTGCTCTTCTCGATCGGCCTCTTCGGCGTGCTCGTGCGGAGAAACTTCCTGACGGTGCTCATGTCGGTCGAGCTGATGCTGAACGCGGTCAACCTGAACCTGATCGCGTTCTCGAGACGTCTCTCGGATCTGACCGGGCAGGTCTTTTCGGTGTTCGTGATCACGATCGCGGCGGGCGAGGCAGCGATCGGCCTCGCGCTGACGATCTCGCTCTTCCGGCAGCGCCGGACGCTGAACGTGGAAGAGGCGAGCTCGATGCAGGGCTAGAAGCCGATGCGGGACCTCCTCTGGCTCGTCCCGGTTTTCCCGCTGGCGGGGTTCCTCGTCAACGGGCTTGTGTACCTTTTTTCCCACCGGACGAGCGGGGCGCCCCACCCTCCGGCGGATCAGCCGGCCGCCGAGTCGAGCCTCGCGGCGGGGCATCCCCACGCCCACGTCCACCTGGAGGCCGAGCCGAAGTGGAAGGCGCTCCACACGATCGTGGGCACGGGAAGCGTCGCGCTGTCCTGCATCTTCGCGTTCGGCGCGATCTTCGACGTCGGGATCCCGGCGCTTTCTTCGGGCGCGCACCACGTGCTGACGCTCTGGCGGTGGATCCCGCTCGGGGTCAATCAGGCGACCGGACAGGTTCCCGGACCGCTCGGCGAATGGTTCGTCGACATGGCGCTGCGACTCGATTCGCTCTCCGCGCTGATGATCGCCTTCGTCACCTTCGTCGGGTTCCTGATCCACGTCTATTCCGTCGGCTACATGGGGCACGACGCGGGATACGGCCGCTACTTCGCCTACCTGAACCTCTTCATGTTCTCCATGCTCACGCTCGTCCTCGCCGCGAACTTCCTGCTGATGTTCGTGGGTTGGGAAGGCGTGGGTCTCTGCTCCTACCTGCTGATCGGGTACGACTACCACAAGAAATTCGCGGCGGATGCCGGCAAGAAGGCGTTCGTCGTGAACCGCATCGGCGACTTCGGCTTCATCCTCGGGATCTTCGGCGTGTTCGCCCTCTTCGGTACGCTCGACTTCGGGAAGGTCTTCGCAGCGGCGGCCTCGAACCCGACGGCGTACGCCCCGTGGATGACGCTCGTCTGCCTCTGCCTGTTCCTGGGCGCGGTGGGGAAATCCGCGCAGGTTCCCCTCCATGTCTGGCTGCCGGACGCGATGGCCGGACCGACTCCGGTCTCCGCGCTCATTCACGCGGCCACGATGGTGACCGCCGGCGTCTACATGGTCGCGCGCTGCAACGTGCTCTTCCGCCTCTCCCCCGGCGCTCTTCTCGTCGTGGCGGTCGTGGGCGGGTTCACCGCTCTCTTCGCGGCCACGATCGGGCTCGTCCAGAACGACATCAAGAAAGTCCTCGCCTACTCCACCGTTTCGCAGCTCGGCTACATGTTTCTCGCCTGCGGCGTCGGCGCCTTCGTCGCGGGGATGTTTCATGTGCTGACGCACGCCTTCTTCAAAGCGTGCCTGTTTCTCGGATCCGGCTCCGTGATCCACGCTCTCGGCGGCGAACAGGACCTGCGCCGCATGGGCGGCCTGGCGCGCAGGATCCCGATCACCTACGCGACCTTCCTGACCGCGACGCTCGCGATCGCCGGCGTTCCGCTGCTGGCGGGCTTCTTTTCGAAGGACGCGATCTTAGCCGCCGTCTTCGAGGCGCATTTCCGGCAGGCGCCCTGGCTGCCGAAGCTCTTGTGGCTGGCGGCGCTCTTCACGGCCAGCCTGACCGCGTTCTACATGTTTCGGTTGGTCTCGCTCGCGTTCTACGGGACGTTCCGGGGCACCGCGGAGCTGGAGGCGCACGTCCACGAGTCCCCGAAATCGATGACCGTGCCGTTGATCGTGCTCGCGCTTCTGTCGGTCATCGGCGGCTGGATCGGCATTCCGATCGTCCGCGGCGGCGACCGGATCGGCAGATTCCTGTCGCCCATCGTGCCGGCTCTCGGCGGGGCTCGCGTGGAAGAGCACGCGCCCCCAGTCTCGCTCGAGGTTGCCCTGATGGCGGCGTCCGTCGGGGTCGCGATGATCGGCCTCCTCCTCGCCTACCTGTGGTACGCGAAGGGGGAGGGGCGCGTGCCGGCGCGTCTGGCTGAGCGATTTCCCGCTCTCTACCGGGTTGTCGCGAACAAGTACTTCGTCGACGAGGCGTACGACGTCCTGTTCGTGAATGGCCTTGCCAAGGGGGGCGGCCGGTTGATGTGGGAGGTCGACGCGGTCTGGGATCTCATCCCGAACGGCACGGCCGCCGTCACGCGCGGCGCGGCCTGGCTCTCGCACTTTTTCGACAACTACTTCGTGGACGGCGCGGTCAACGGGGTCGCCGATTCCCTGCAGGGAGGATTCCGGCTGCTTCGGCGCGCGCAGACGGGACGCGTTCAGAACTACGCCCTCGTGATGGGGGCGGGACTCTTCTGTATCGTCGCGGTTTACCTGATCTTCCGGTGACGAGCGAGGGCAACTGAATGGAACTGATGGGCATCTGGATCCCGATCCTTTCGATCGTGACCTACATCCCGCTCGCGGGGGCGCTCGCCGTCGTGTTCTTCGTGCCCAAGGACAAGACCGGCGCCATCCGCGCGATCTCGACAGCGGTCGTGCTCCTCGACTTCGTCGTGTCGCTGCCTCTGTGGTTCCTCTTCGCGCGTGGCCGGGAGGGTTATCAGTTCGTCGAGAGGGCCTCGTGGATCCCGTCGCTGGGCGTCGACTACCACTTCGGCATCGACGGGATCTCGCTCGTCCTGATTCTCCTGACGACCCTCATGGGAATCATCGCGGTCGCCTGCTCCTACACGGCGATCTCGGAGCGCCAGAAGGAGTACTACGTCCTTCTCCTTCTCCTCCAGACGTTCATGATCGGGACTTTCTGCTCGCTCGACCTCTTCCTCTTCTACGTTTTCTGGGAGGTCATGCTCGTCCCGATGTATTTCCTGATCGGCGTGTGGGGGAGCGACCGCCGGCTGTACGCGGCGATCAAGTTCTTTCTCTATACGCTCGCGGGATCGGTCCTGATGCTGCTCGGCATCATCGCGCTCTACTTCTACAACACGACCGGCTTCCTCGGCTACAAGGGGCTCGGGCAGCCGCCGACGTTCTCGATCGAGAAGCTGACCGCCGTCGCCGCAGGAATGCCGGCGGAGCTGCAGATCTGGCTGTTCTTCGCGTTCTTCTTCGGCTTCGCGATCAAGGTCCCGATGTTCCCGTTCCACACGTGGCTGCCGGACGCCCATACCGAGGCCCCGACCGCCGGCTCGGTCATCCTGGCGGCGATCCTCCTGAAGATGGGGACGTACGGGTTCGTCCGGTTCTCCCTGCCGATGTTCCCCGACGCGATCAACACGGCGTGGGTCTTGACCGTCGTGGTCACGCTCTCGATCGTGGGGATCGTCTACGGCGCGATGGTGACGCTCGTCCAGAAGGACATGAAGCGCCTGATCGCGTACTCCTCCGTCTCGCATCTGGGGTTCGTGATGCTCGGCGTCTTCGCCTTGAACATGGCCGGATTGCAGGGCGGGATCCTTCAGATGGTCAACCACGGAATCTCGACCGGCGCTCTGTTCCTTCTCGTCGGAATGGTCTACGAGAGGCGCCACACTCGGATGATCTCGGAGTACGGCGGCCTCGCGCGCCAGATGCCGATCTACGCGACCTACTTCCTGATCATGGCGCTCTCCTCGATGGGCCTGCCGATCTTGAACGGCTTCATCGGCGAGTTCACGATCCTCCAGGGCGCGTTCGCGAAGAGCTTCTGGTGGGCGTTCTTCGCGGCCACCGGAATCGTGCTCGGCGCCGCATACCTGCTCTGGCTGTACCAGCGCGTCTTCTTCGGCGAGATGACGAACCCGGCCAACGCGAACCTTCCGGATCTGACGGCCCGGGAGCAGGCGACGCTCATCCCGCTCGTCGTCCTGGCGCTATGGATCGGCCTGTATCCCAAACCCATGTTCGACGTGCTCCGTCTGCCCTCGGAGAAGATCGTGGCCGCGGTGGGGGGGCGGACGGTCCCGAGCCCGGCGCTCGCCCGGCGGGGGGCCGTCTCCGAGCGAGAAACGCCGCCCACGGTGGACGCGTCCCGCCCGTGAAGGTCTCCGCCTCGGACTGGCTCCTCCTCTCGCCGGAGCTCTTCCTGACCGCGGCGGGGCTCTTCATCCTTTCGATCTCGGCCTTCTTCGAGAAGGCGAAAGAGGAATTCCTCGCGTTCCTGACGCTCCTCTTCACGGGAATCACGATCGGGCTCGTCGCTTTCCTCTCGGGGTATCCCGGTCGGAGCGCTCCGATCTTCGCGGGGACGTTCATCCTGGACAACTTCGCGATCTTCTTCAAGCTCCTGATGCTCGTGTCGATCGTCCTGACCGTGCTCGCGTCCATCCAGTTCGTGGGCCGCGCTCCTTATCCTGCCGGCGACTACTACGCGCTCCTCCTCTTCACGGGGGTCGGGATGCTCTTCATGGTGTCGGGCAACAACCTCGTGTCGATCTACGTCGCGCTCGAGCTGATGGCCCTTTCCTCCTACATTCTCGCCGGCTATTTCAAGCTGGAGATCAAGAGCACCGAAGCGGCGCTGAAGTACTTCGTGCTCGGCGCCTTCTCCTCGGGCGTTCTCCTCTACGGCCTGTCGCTCGTGTACGGTATTGCCGGGCGGATGGGTCTGCCGGAGCTCGCGAAGCTCTTCGAGACACAGGGGAAGTCGAACCTGCTCTCCGTCGGGATCCTGCTGATTCTCGCCGGACTCCTCTTCAAGATCGCCGCCGTGCCGTTCCACGTCTGGACCCCCGACGTGTACGAGGGCGCTCCCACGCCGGTCACGGCATTCTTCTCGGTCGGACCGAAGCTCGCGGCGTACGCGATCCTGGCCCGGATATTCTACGTCGGCTTCCCGAAGTTCCACGCCGACTGGGGACTGATCATCGCGCTCGTCTCCGCCGCGACGATGGTGTTCGGCAACGTGGCTGCTCTCCTGCAGTCGAACGTCAAACGCATGCTCGCGTACTCGTCGATCGCTCACGCCGGCTATGCGCTCATGGGCGTGCTCGGATTCCGCACGGAGTTCGGGCTGTGGGGGATCCTGGTCTACCTGCTCGCGTACACCTTCATGAACTTCGGCGTTTTTGCGCTCGTCGTGTTCCTGGAGACCAAGGGGTACGCGGCCGAGTCGGTCGCGGACTTCAACGGCCTCGCTCGCCGGAACATGACGGCGGCGGTCGTGATGCTCGTGTTTCTTCTCTCGCTTGCCGGGATTCCGCCCACCGCGGGCTTCATCGGCAAGTACTACCTGTTCACCTCGGCGATGAAGGCGGGCTACGCCTGGCTGGCGGTCCTCGCGGTCCTGATGTCGGCGCTGTCGCTCTTCTACTACTTCCGCATCGCGGCAGCGATGTTCTTCTCGGAGGGGGAGGGTGTGCCGCTCAAGAGCTCCTACGCCCTGACGGCCGCGGTCTTGATCTGCGCGGTCGCGACGGTGGTCGTCGGCGTGGCGCCGCAGCCGTTCGTCGAGATGCTGCGGGCGTGCGTCATCCGGACGCCGTAGGGTCAGCGCCGAAAGGCGGAATTCTGACCGTCAACGGCGTCGCGCGGGCGGGGGCGGCCGGGATTCTCTTTCCGCTCTCGATCGTCGCGGGGTATCTCCTCGGCAAGTGGGTCGGAACCACGCTCGCTATCGGATCGTGGCCGGCTTTCGTCGGGGCCGCGCTCGGGGCCGTCGGCGGGTTCTGGAACCTCTACCGTCTTCTTCGCGGGCTCGAGTCGGGGGGAGACCCCCCCTGAGCGAGGAAGAGGCGATTCTCCGGAGCATCCGGAGACGGTCGATCGGGACCGCGGCGGCCGGCGCGGCCATTGCGCTCTTCTTTGGGTGGCGCGCGGCGGTCTCCTTGACAATCTCGGCGGCCGTCGTTATTTTCAGCTTTCTCGTTCTCGAGAAGCTGACCGAGCGTCTCGTTCCACCGCAGGAAAAGAAAGGGTTTCGAGCTGTGCTCCCCCTCCTGCTGGTCACGGCCGCCGGCGCGGCCGTTCTCGGGATCGCCCTCCTTCGCTGGAGGGGTTTCGAGCCGGTAGCCGGCATGGCCGGGCTGTCGGTCGTGGTCCTGGCGATCGGAGCGGAGCTTCTGAAGGGAAGGAAGGGCTGATCGGGTGAGCGAGCACCATTCGATTCTCTACGCGCCGGTCAACCGGCTGTTGATCGCGCTCTTCGGCCCGCCCCCCGTCGAGCGGCTGTCTCCCGGCGCCGCAGCGTTCTGGTTTCCGGACGGGAAGGCCGCCTGGATCCCCGATCCCGCCTTGATGGCGCTCCTGCTACTGCTCCTCTTCCTGGTGTTCCTGCCGCTCTTCGCTCGCAGGTACGACAAGGAGCGGCCGGGTCGCGTCCAGAATTTTCTCGAGATGGTGGTCGCCGGCGTCCGGTCGCTTCTCTCCGACGTGATCGGGCCGGGCGCCGAGAACAGATACCTGAACGTCATCGGCGGTTTCGCGCTCTTCATCTTCGTCGGGAACCTCTTCGGGCTGTTTTTTTTCCTGCAGCCCCCGACCGGGGCGCTGTCGACCACGGTCGCCCTCGCCCTGCTTTCGTTCGTCTATTTCAACTTTCAGGGGATCAGGGAGCATGGCTTTTTCGGATACCTGAAGCACTTCATGGGACCCGTCCTCTGGCTCGCGCCGCTCTTCTTCGTCATCGAGATCATCGGCAACTTCGCCAGGATCCTGTCGCTCTCGCTGCGGCTCTTCATGAACATTTACGGCGAGCACACGGCGACGAGCATCTTCGCGGGTCTCGTCCCGATCGTCGTTCCCTGGCCGCTCATGGCGCTCGGCCTCTTTACGGCGATCCTTCAAGCGTTTATCTTCGCCACGCTTTCGTCGGTCTACATCAGCCTCGCAACGGCCCACGAGGAGCACTGAGCTTCCGGCGGCCCCGAGAAAGACAAGGAGAGATTCAGAGATGCGGAAGAAAACGGCTGTCTGGATCGCGTTGATGCTCCTGGCCATCGCCCTCCCGGCGATCGCCCAGGAACCGAGCGCCCCCGCCGGTCCGGTCAAGAGTTGGGGAGCGGGCGCGCTCTCCGCGGCATTCCTCCTGGGCGTGGCGGCTGCCGCGGGCGCGATGGCGCAGGGCCGGGCCACGTCGGCTGCCGCGGAAGGCATGTCCCGGAACCCGGGTGCCGCCGGGCCGATCCGGACGATGACCATCATCGGCCTGGCCTTGATCGAGTCGCTCGTCCTGTACGCTCTTCTGATCGCGTTTCTGATCAAAGGCGTCTAAAAGCTCCACGGGTCTCCGCGGGAGCGACCTCATCCGGAGGCGCATCCTGTCCCCGCCGGGGGACAGCGTGCCCTCTCCAGAAACCGGTCGCTTCGTTCTTCCGTACTTGTTGATGAAACCGCCTCAACGGGCCGGGCGTCTATTCCGTAGGAACGGCGGAGGTTAGCCCGGCCCGGTCGACCCGATCGTGATTGGGCCGGCCGGGCAAGGAATTTGCGACCTCGAAAGGCATGGAGAAGCTAAGCGTGCGACCAATTCCCGAAGGAAATCCCCCGGCGGTCACGTCCTGGGACTTCGACTCTCAGGTCATGCCGTACGTGGATTCGCTCTACAACACGGCCTACCGGATGACCCGGAGCGCCGAGGACGCCGAGGACCTGGTCCAGGAGACCTTCTTCAAGGCGTACAAGTACTACGACAAGTTCGAAGAGGGCACCAATCTGAAGGCGTGGCTCTTCAAAATCCTGAAGAACACGTTCATCAACAACTACCGGAAGAAGAAGCTCGAACCGCGCAGCGTCGACTTCGCCGAGATCGAGGATTCTTTCGAGCGGATCGTCCGACGCGACAACTCCGAGCAGCCGTCCGATCCGGAGGCCGAGTTCTTCACCGGCGTTCTGGACGACGACGTCCGCAGGGCTCTCGAGTCGCTCCCGTACGACTACCGGATGGTCGTGATCCTGGCCGACCTGGAGGACTTCTCGTACAAGGAGATCGCCGAGATCCTCGACTGTCCAGTGGGCACTGTGATGTCCCGCCTGTACCGGGGGAGGAAGCTTCTCGAAAAGGCTCTCCTGCGGTACGCCCGCCGCCACGGATACATCCGGGGAGCGGAGCCGATCAAGATGCGGACCCGCCCGAAGACGCCGGCGGCCTAAGCGGCCTAGAGTTTCGGTCCGGCCCGTCAGGCCGGAGCCACCTGGCGGTGACACCCCGGGTCTCCCCCCGGAAACCGGAATTTCCGGTCCCGGCGGCCGGTTTGTGCAAACGGTCCGATGAACTGCCCGCAAGCCCGCTTCCTGCTGTACGCCCACCTCGATCGGGAGCTCACGCGAAGTGATGCGGAGGAGCTCGCCCGACACCTGGCGCTGTGCTCTCCCTGCGCGGCGCGAGCCGATTCGGCGCGCGGGCTCGCGAAAGTCCTGCGGTCCCGGCTCGACCGGGCGCCCGCTCCGCCCCGTCTGCGCTCGCGTCTCCAGACGACGCCGTACGAACTTCCGCGTCCCCGGCCCGGGTCGTACTTCTTCGCGGCGGCGGTCGCGCTCCTGATGGTGCCGCTCGTCACCGATGCGCCGGCGCCGCGGGCAGACAACGGCGCTCCCGAACAGGTCTCCAACGCCGCTGCCGCGGAGCCGCTCGCTCTCGTCTCCAAGCGCGTCACGGGAACGTTCGTCTGCGTCCGCTGCGAGGCGCGTCAGGAGGCGGGACTCTGCCCGCTGCCCGAGACGGAGCACGTTCCCGGCTTCTGTACGGACAACGGCGAGATCTGGCGGCTCATGACGCGGGATCACGGCTTCGGTGACTCGGCGCTCGGCCGCGCGGCAACGCTCGAGGGCACCGCATTTCCCCAGTCCGGTTTCCTGCGCGCGAATCGGGTCGGCTACTAGTTCGTTTTCCGAACCTACAATCAACGGGTGAGTTCCGGCTCGACCGAAGCCTCGGCGCCCGCACGTGTCGATCTCGCCGGCGGCACTCTCGACCTCTGGCCGCTGCACGTCCTCCACCCGGGATCGGTCACGGTCAACCTCGCCATCGACCGCCGCGCGACGTGCCGCGTCCGGAGGTCGGAGGCGGGAGTGCGTCTGATCGCTCCAGACCGCCAGCTCGATCTGCGCGCCGACTCCGCCCGCGAGCTCCGCTCCGATCCGAGGACGGCTCTCGTGGCGGCGCTCGTGGAAGAAATCCGGCCGGACGACCCGGTCGAGGTCGAGTTTCGATCCGGGGTTCCCTTCGGCTCGGGCCTGGGAGGCTCTTCCGCCCTCGCGGTGGCCGTCGCAGCGGCGTTGACGCACGGGACCGGCGCGTCGCTCGACGGAGCCGGCGGCGTCGAGCTGGTGCGGGACGTCGAGACGCGCGTCCTCGGCAAGCCGGCCGGAGTCCAGGACTACTACTCCGCGTTCGGCGGGGGGCTGCACTGCCTCTGGTTCGAGACGGGGCGCACCGTCGCGGAGCGTCTCGACGTCGATCCGGACGACTGGGACCGGCACCTGACCCTCTTCGATACCGGCGCGGCGCACTCTTCCGGGATGAACAACTGGGAGGTTTTCCGCCGCCGGCTCGAGGGGGACGCGGGCGTGACGCGCTCGCTCGATTCGATCGCCCGGGCCGCGCGCGAGATGGCGGCCGCGGCGAGTCGGAAGGATTTTCCGGCGATGGGCCGCGCGCTCGACGCCGAGTGGCAGTCCCGTCGCGAGCTCGCCCCGGTCGTGTCGTCCCCCGCGATCGAGCGGGCGATCGCTCGCGCCCGCGAGGCCGGAGCGTGGGGCGGGAAGGCCTGCGGTGCGGGGGGAGGCGGTTGCGTCGTCTTTCTCGCGCCGGCCGATCGGACCGGACGCGTGCGCGAGGCGCTCGGCGGGCTCGACGGAGGGCAGGTCCTTCCCGTCCGCGCCGAGCCGCGCGGGCTCGTGTGTACGGCCTCGGCAAAAAACTAGCCGGGGCGGAGTTAGTTCACCCTCCCGCCCCGGCTTCGTTCAAATACCTTCCAGGCAGGAGTTCCTGGGCCATCGGGCAGGTTTCGCAGCGCTCAAAGCACGTCCGCCACGGAGGTCTCCACGGTGATGCGCGTCGCGGTGATTCGGCCCGCGAGGTGGGGACCCGGGTTCCCCGAGAGATCGTATTGATCGATCGTAAAGGTGCCTTCGTATCGGTCTCCGCTGCGATCCAACGTGACCTGTTCCCGGATCTGGGCAGGGCCGATCAAAGTTCCGCCGGGATCGGAGCTCAGACCGAAATGATTCAGGTCGTAGCTGGACGGTCCGCTCTTCCGCCATACGCCCAGGCAGAAGTTGCCGGTCGCCGGAGGACGCGAGGAATTCATGATCTCGGTTCCATCGCCGTGCCACTGGACGAACGCGTTGTCGATCACGGTGCCGTCGGGGATGCCGGGAGTGCCTTCGGACACGAACTTCACTTTCCAGAACCCCACGATCCGGTCGTCGGCGGCTGTCTGTCCCGCGGCGAGCGAGAGCGAGGCCGGCGTCAACCGACTCGTTCCTTGCCATCCCTGCAGCTGCATTGCTCCCGTCTTGTGCCACCCGAAGAGGGCGCATTGAGCGGTCGCCGTAGAGACGGAGACCATCCCGAGTAAGACGATCGCGAGAGCCCCGGTGAAAGCGATTCTAAACGTGGGTCTCATGAGAAATCCTCCTTGTGATCGTTGTTACGCCGCAGCGTCCGAAGGATCAACCCGGATTTCGATCAGGAAGCCGCAACCGAATCGCAAGGAGAGCCGCACGCAGCCCGAGATTGCGCTCGTCGATTTTGGAGGGCGCGCGACGCGATGCGGGGCTTCCCCGCGCGGGTTGCCCGTTAACTTCGCGGGATCGCGCAGCCGAACGCTTTGGTCTCGGCCGGGCGAATCGGCCGGCCGGCGAGGAAAGCCTCGATCGCGGACTTCAAGTCGGGCGAGGCAATCTTCGACGCGATGCGCCCGTGGTAACGCAGAATTCCGCGGGAATCCAGCAGGAAGACCTCCGGCGTTCGTCGCGCGTCGAAGAGATCCGCGATCCGGGCCTCCGGATCCTTGATGATGTCGAAGCGGTGACCGTGTTCGAGGGCATGGGCTCGCGCCTCTTCCGCCGTCTCGAGCTTTCCGGAGTTGACGGCCACGAAGAGAACACCCCGCCTACCGAACTCTCCGGCCATGTCGCGGATCAGGTCGTTGTAATAGTTGGAGTAGGGACAGATCGTCGAGAGGAACAGGACGACCACACCATGGTGGGTCTTTTCCGCCTCGGCGAGCGAGAATCGGCGTCCTTCCAGAGTGATCTTTTCGAACTCCGGCACGATCGCGCCAACGTTCAATCCCTCGGCCGCGCAGGGGAGAACCAGGAGCGCGCCCGCGAGAACGGCCGCGGCGGTCGCGGGCCGGATCACGGCGTCCCGACGGGAGTCCCGGGGGACTTCGGAGGGAAAATGCGGCGCGCGAGCTGCGCGGGCGAAAAGCTGTAGCTCACGCCGAAGCCCAGGGCATCCTTGATCTTGTGCCCGCCTCGACCCTGTACCTGGGTCAGGTAAGAGGCGTAGAGGGTCGTGGATCCCGTCAGCGTGTAGGTCAGACCGCCGCCCAGATTGATCGCGGAGCTCTTGTCGATCCGGTCGTGGATCGGGAAGAGCTCGGGTGGAGTGGTCTGCGGCGACTGGAACGCGATCCCGCCGTGAGTGTAATGGCCGGTGCCGATCCCGCGTAGAGCCAGAGACGGCGTCAGGAAGTAGCCGAGCTCGAGAGACGCGTCGCTCCGGTCGTGATGGATGTTCATCAAACGTTCGACGAAGGCGTACGAGTACGTCGCTTCGAAGTAACTGCCGGTCAAGAACCGGTCGAGGCGCCCACCGACGCTCGATCCGAGCAGATACTCCCGCAGGTCCCGGCCGGCCGCGGCGTGCGCGAACGCCGTGTACGCGTGGCTGGGAATGACCGCCGCGACGAACGGCGCGAGGGCGATGGGCCCGTTGAAGGCCTGATACCCGAGGGCGATGCGGTAGTCCTGGAAGGTCCCGTGATAGTTGCCGTCGTCGACCGGGATCGTGTGTGGAAAGAAGTTCTGGCCGGCCGTTCCGTAGTACTTCGTGTAAATGAAAGGAAGCCCGACGGAGACGGCGAGCCGGTTTGTCACGCCGTAGGTCAACCCGATCGCGAAGCTCTGCGAGCGGATGTGCCCGTAATCCGACTCGACACCGTCACCCGGGTTGTCGCCCGTTCCCAGGTAGTGCCGGTTGACGAACACGTTGCCGTAACCGAGCGAGAACGAGGCTTCTCCCTTCGGTGGCAGCCAGGCCTGCGCGCGCGACGGCGCGGCGGTGCTCGCGACGAGGACCCCGGAGAGCAGCCCGAAGAGGATGCGCCGGATCCTTCTGTCGTTCATCGCGGCGTCCTATCGAGGCGGCGGGCAGTTCGGCGCGACGCCCTTTTGCCGGTCTCGCATCGTCTCGTCGATCACGGCCAGCAGGTCGCTGCTCTTCCTCGACGGCCGGACGAGGCAGTTCGCCTCCTTTTCGGCGGCCGAGAGCTCGGCGGCCGTGGGCTTGTAGAGGAGCGGCAGGACAGCGGGCTTCGAGGCGCTTGTCCCGCATCTCTTCTGCAAACCGGGCACGTCGGCGGAATCCGCCAGTACGATGTCGTAGCTGCCGGAGTCGAGCGCCTTCTGGACCTCGGCTTCGCTCTCCACGACCTTTGCCTTGTGTCCGGCGGCCGTGAGCGTTGCTTCCACGTGAAACTCCTTCTCGGCCGCGGGAATGCGGGAGCCGGGGTTCATGAAGACCAGGACCCGCGAGGGAAACTTCGAGCGATTGACCCGGGAGCCTCCTCCGATCATCACGAACTTGTCGCCGCACCCGGCCGCGACGCCTCCACCGAAAGTCAGAACTCCCGCGGCGATCGCCGCAATGGCCAGAGCCCGCTTCGTCATCTATCCTCCTCTCGAGAGTCTTCCTCCCGTGTACGCCCGGGTTCGTGGAGGGTCAAGTCGGATTTCGATCAGCGATCGATCAGGTCAGTCGATCGACTCATTTCCACCACGATTTCCCCAACTCGGTCATCTTCAGGTTCTCCTGATCCGTGTAGAAAGTGTAGGCGTAGAAACGGAAGTCGGGGGTCACGCGCACTCCCATCGGCCCGGCTCCGTACTCCAGGAAGCCGGCGAGGTCCGGTGGGGCGAGCTCCTTCCACCGCTCCCGCCGACCGCTCGCAAGATCGATCCGGTAGAGCGTCAAGGGCCGTTCCTCCGCCCCTCGAACGAGGATCGACTTGCCATCTCCGCTCCAGGCGACGAGAAAATCTCCGGGCTCCGCCCCCACGATCGCGCGGGCGCGTCCCTCTCCGTCGGCCCGGTAGATCAGGTGCAGTCCCTCGAGGGTCGAGCCCGCGATCTCGAGGCCGTCGGGCGACACGAGGGTGGCACGCATTCCCTCTTCGGCGAACGGCCGCGGCGGACCGCCGGAGAGGTCCTGAATGTAGGAACGGGGCGGCTTCCCCTTTTCCTGCGCAGCGATGAGGATCCGCCGGCCATCCGGGAAGAACGACGCCCAGTGATATTGAAACGCGGCGCCGCCGCCCGGAAGGTCCCTCGCCTCGCCGGCTCCCGTCGGCAGCAACGCCAAGTGAGGCGCCGGAGACGGCCGAGCGACCAGTGCCCATTTCTCGTCCGGGGACAGCGCCAGCGCCTTGCCCTCCCCCAGCATCTTGGCGTCCGAGCCGTCGGTCTTTCGCAGATAGGTCACGAAACTCCCCGGAGCCGCTTCGTTGTAGTCGTAGAAGAGAAGGACGCGCCCGTCTCGCGAGAGATCCACGGCGTCGGTCTCTCCGAGCCAGGAGAAGTTGGTCTCCTTCGAAGCGCCCGGAACCAGGGCGAGGACGTCCCGGCGCATGTTTCGCATCCCGCCCACGTCCAGGACCACGCCGTCATTGGAGACGTCCTGCAGACCCGGGATCCAGGCCGCGGTGCGCACGCGGCCAGAGAGGTTGACGCCCCAGGTTCCCCATCCCTCGCCCTTCCGGTTGCCCCGGAAGAAGACCTCCCCGCCCGTGGGACTCCACAGCGTCGATAACAGTTGGCGCCACTCTCCCGTCAGGTTTTTCTTCCGGCCGGAGCGGTCGACGACACAGATCACTCCACGCTGGTCGTCGCCCTGGGGCTGCTCGATGAAGGCGATCCGGTCCCCCTCAGGCGAGACTCGCAGCCCGGTCAGGTAGCCGCCCGTCTTGTAGAGAGCCTTCCCGATCGGATACTCGATGCGGTCTCCGCCCTCGACGGCATGGATTGCCGCCAGCTCCTTCCCATCCGGCGACCAGTCGGCCGAGCCCACGTCTTCGAGGACCTCGCGGGGAGTGCCACCCGCGAGCGGAACCCGGGCGAGCGTGCCGAAGCACGGCTCCCACCGGTTCTCGCAGCCGAGTGAGATCGCCATCTCGCCGGCGGAGGAGATCGCGAGGATCCCCGCCGGGAAGATGCCGAGCGGCCGCGAGTCGGAGCTGCCGACGCGCGTCGTGAAGATCTCGCTGGGCTTCCCGTCCCAGGCGGCGGAGTAGACGATCGTCTGGCCGTCGGGAGCGAAGCGCGCGCCCGTCAGGAATCCGCGGCGAAACGTGAGCGTCCGGGTCAGCGGCGGCGGTGCCTCGTGGTCGCGGCGCGCCTGGAGACTCTTTCCCGTGAAGAACGCCAGCACGGCGACGACGACACCGGCCAATCCCGCGGCGCCGAGAAGGATTCGCGAAGGCCGGAATCGGCGCGGCCCGGACTGCGCGACGGCGGAAACCGAGATCCCGGAAGCATGGTCGCGCAGGGCGGCCAGATCGCGTGCGAGGTCCCGGGTCGAGGCATACCGCTCCTCGGGGTCCTTGGCCAGGCACCGTTCGATGATCCAGACGAGGCTGGCCGGAGTCTTCGGCGCCGCGGCGGTGACGGGCTCGGGATCGTCCTGGATGACCGCGGAGAGAGTCTGGACCGCCGTGGGGCGGTCGAACGCCCGTTTGCCGGCGGCCATCTCGTACAGGATGGCTCCCAGGGAGAACTGGTCGGCGCGAAAGTCCACCGGATGACCGCTCGCCTGCTCCGGCGACATGTAGCCGACCGTGCCCAGGACGGTGCCCGGCTCGGTCCCGCGGGTCACCGTCTTCAGATTCGTCGCGTCGGACGATTCGAACCCGGCCGGAACCAGCTTGGCGAGGCCGAAGTCGAGGATCTTGACGAAGCCGTCCCGGGTGACCATGACGTTCTCGGGCTTCAGGTCCCTGTGGACGATTCCAGCGGAATGCGCCTTGGCGAGGCCGTCGGCGATCTGCGCGGAGATCAACAGCAGGCGGCGCAGAGCGATGGGTCCCGATGCGAGCAGCTCGCGGAGGGTCCGGCCTTCGACGAGCTCCATCGCGATGTAGGAGACGGACCCGGACAAACCGATGTCGTAGATCGTGACGATGCTCGGGTGGTTGAGCGAGGAGGCCGCGCGCGCCTCTTTCTCGAACCGCTCCAGCCGCCCGGCATCCGCGGAGATCTCGCCCGGGAGAACCTTGAGAGCCACGCTGCGCGCGAGCCTCTCGTCGCGAGCCCGGTAGACCTCTCCCATGCCGCCGGCTCCGAGCGGGCCGAGTACTTCGTAGGGCCCCAACCGGGTCCCCGCGGCCAGCGTCACGCCGGCTCTTTCTCTCCGACCGTAGAAGCCGTGGACCCGGTTTTCCGGAACAGCCGGAAGACCATCCGGGCCGGCCCGATCTTGATCACGTCCCGGTCCGCGAGCCGTGCCGATTTCTCGATCCTCTTCCCCCGGACGTACGTTCCGTTCTTGCTTCCGAGGTCCTCGATCGTCGCGCCGTCCTGATCGACCGCGATTCGGGCGTGCCGGCGGGAGACGGACGTGTCGTCGATCCAGACGACCGCCCCGGAGTCGCGTCCGATCACGTTCTCGGGCGAATCCAGGGCGATTTCCCGAGGTCCCCAGACCAGGCGGCAGGCGAACGGGCGCGGGACGGCGCTCGTCGAACCGACCGCTTCGGCGGAAAACGCATACCCGAAGCGGGTCACCGTTCGCAGGATTCGCGGTTTGCGCGCGTCGTCGCCGAGAGCCGCGCGCAGTTCCACGACGAGGTTCGCGAGATTCGCCGGGGAAACGAACGTTCCCGGCCAGAGGTGCTCATGGATCTCGTCCTTCGATACCGCCTTGGGGCGGCGGCGAATCAACAGCTCCAGCAGGGAAAAGGCTTTCGGCGAAAGGGAGATCGCTCGGCCCTTCCGCACCACCTCTCGAATGTCCGAGTCGAACACCCAGTCGCTCACGGCGAGCCGCATCGCTCCGTCCTGTCAAGCTGAAAACGTCATTTTACAAGCCCGGGCCGCGGTGGATACCTCGCGTGCTCGGCGCGCGATTTCGGGACCCTCTAACGCGCCGCGAATCCGCGCCAGGCGAAGTAGAGAAAGAGCAGCAGGAGCACCAGGAGGACGAATCGCGCAACGCCCATCAGGCGCGTTCCGGAGACCGGCCGCGTCCCCCGGGCCTTGACGCCGGTCACCGCAGCGATCACTCCGATCGCGACTGCGAGGCCGAGCCAGAAGAGCCAGGTCATCGGAGCCGACGCGGAATCACGTTCGCATCTTCATCCAGGCGATGCACTTCGTCAGCTCTGCCCTCATGGCTTCAGGGGAACGAGCGTGCCACCTCCAGCCGTGTCCCGGCAGCACCCACTCGAACCGGAAGTCGAGCAGCTTTTCCATCGAGCGGATCTGCTCGGCCCACGAGTACCAGCAGGCGTCGCGGAACGCGGTGAGCGCATGGCGGCGGGGCGACCAGGCGAGATGGTCGCCGGTGAAGAGGAACTTCTCCCGGTAGAGCAACACGGCGTGACCGCGGGTGTGCCCCGGCACCGGGATCGCGACGAGGTCGGGCGCGAGCGTGATCGGGTCGTCGCCCGAAAGCTTGCGCTCGACGTCCCGCGTTCCCGCGGTGACGTCCCGGTCGTGGAGGATGCGCTCGCATCCGAAACGCTTCGCCAGCGCCGCGTGGTCTGCGACGTCGTCCCGGTGGGTCAGAAAGAGCAGTCGGATCCCGCCGCGGCTGTCGAATGCCTTGACGAGCGGGTTCGCCGCGCGCGGCGAGTCGACGAGCAGGTTCCCTTCCGGACGCTCCACGAAGTAGCTCCACGCGCCGAACGAGTCGGGTGACGTGAAACCGCAGAAGGAGACGTTTTCTGCGATCTTCTCGGGGAATGCCGCGATCGCGGGCCGTGCGTCGGCGCGCGAAACCGTGCCGATCGAGCCGGTCGGGCAGGCGACGAGCGCCATCATCGACCGCGCCCGTTCCTCCTCGCGGCCGGGCTGCCGTCCGACGTAGGAGTACCCCTCGCCCTCCACGAAAACGTGAGGCTCGATCCGGCGGCACGTGTCGCAGTCGATGCAGGTCGAGTCGACGTAGAAGTCGCCCGGAACGTTCTCGGCCAGACGCTGCATGATGCTCGCCATTCTCAAGTCGGAACGATCAGAAACTCGTTTTCTTCCAGGCAACGCAGTCCTCGATGTGCGGCGCCCTCCGTCGTTTTCACCTTCGACGATGGTCTTATGTAACAACAGTCGGGACTTCGATACGATGCCGTCGGAGGAACTTCGCCATGAATACAGTCAGATGTCCCCGATCGTGGTTTGCATTTGCGCTTTTCCTCTCCATAGGCATCGGCGCAGATCCCGCCTTCGCTTCGCTCGTATTCACGGGAGTTTCGACCGGCAACGTCAATAGCATCGAGACTGTCCTCACGATTCAGAACGCTCCCACCGAACAGGGTTGCGTCGGCTGGAACGGCGCGGCGAACGTCATCGGATCGGCTGTCTGTCCAGGCGGATTGAGTCCAGCCATCACCGGTGGCAACGAGAAAACGGGTAAGTCTCAGACGCAGACCCGCACTGTCGCTTCGGCGGCGTTGACGAGCGGCCAGAGCCTTGCCGTCATCCTGGACGTCACTGAGCCTGGAGGGAGTCTCTTGACGGTCGAAAACCTCAGTCTGACGGTCTATTCGCCATCCGGAACCGTGCTGTTCAATTCGGGGAATATGGTCGGAGCAGGGGTACCGCCGGGCGGCGGCATAACAATCGAGAGCTCGTCTCAGGGCCAGAGCGGCCGAGAGTTCAAATTCGTATTGGACACTACCCAGGCAACGGCGATCAGCCCGTTCATTTGCAGGAGTGAAGCAGTCGCCGGTTGCGCGGGCGTTGCTAACCCGGCCAACGGGAACAACCGGATCGGTGTGGCAGCCATACTCACAAATTCCCAGGGGGGCGCGGAGACGTTCTCGATCGCCGACGTGGCCGGCCAGTGATGGGAAGACAAGTTCAGATAGGCAAAATCGATTTCGCCCGAGTGATGCAGGTCTCCTCGAACTAGGATTCACTGAAGTCGGGCAAGGCCGAGCGTCAGATCCGGTCCAGGACTTCCCGCGTCCGTTCGTTCCGGACGTTGCCCGTGTTCAACGTCGTCTTCGGCTCGAAGAGGAGGACGTGCGCCTCTTCCGTCGCCACGGGGCAGTGTTCCATGCCCTTCGGAACGATCAGGAACTCGTTTTCTTCCAGGACCACGTCGCGCTCCCGAAAGCGCATCGTGAACCGGCCTTTGACCACCAGGAACATCTCGTCCTCTTCCTCGTGGCGGTGCCAGACGAAATCGCCCTGGAACTTCACCAGCTTCACAAAGGAATCGTTGACCTCGCCCGCGATTTTCGGGCTCCACTGCTCCTGGAACTCCCCGAACTTCTCCGCGAGGTTCACCTTGCGCACGTCCATTCTCTACATCCTCCCCGGTTCCGGGATTCCCAGGAGCTCCAGCAACCGCGACATCGAGCGTCGGAAGATCCGTGCGACCGCCAAGCGGCGCGCCCGCACCGCGGGGTCCTTTTCGCTGACGATCGGCTGACGGTGGTAGAAGTGGTTGAAGGCCTGTGCGAGGCCGAAGGCGTGCCGCGCGAGAGTCGAGAGCTCGAGCGAATCGACCGCGCGCTCGGCCACTTCCGGGATCGCCGCCGCGTCGAGGACGAGCGCCCACAGGTCGTCGTCCCATCCGCCGGCGGCGTCGGAGAATTTCTCCTCGGTCTCCGCGAAGCCGCGCTCCTCGAGCTTCCGGAAGATGTTGTCCGCGCGCACGAGCGAATACTGGAGGTAGGGGCCGGTGTCTCCCTCGAAATTCAGGGCCTCGTCGAAGTCGAAGGCGATCAGCTTGTTCTTCCCGAACTTCAACAGGAAATAGCGCAGCGCGCCGACCGCGATCGCACGCGCGTCCTCTTCCGCCTTCTCTCCCGCATCCGGCCGGCGCGACGCGATCTCGCTGCGCGATCGCTCCAGCAGGAGCTCGACTAAGTCGTCGATCTTGACCCCGAGGCCTTTGCGGCCGGACATCTCGACAAACGGCTTCTTCTCGTCCTCCGGGCTCAGGCGATACTCCTCCTGGAACCGGTCCGCGAGGTCGCGCGCGGCGCGGGGGGTGAGCGCGACCATCTCGTAGGAAAAGTGGATGCTCTCGTCGGCCTCGCGCGGGTGGCCCAGCACCCGCAGCCCTTCCCGCACGACCTTCTGAAGGTACGACTGGCGCACGTCGATGACGTTCACGACCGAGGTCGCCTTTCCGAACTCGGGGGCTCCCGGCACGCCGGGTCCGTGCGCCGTTCGCCAGAGAGGCTTCCCGCGAACCTGCCGCGGGATCTCCTCCTCCTTGACCGCGCCCGAATTCCAGTCGGGCCGGAAGGGCTCGTAGGCGAAGTCCACTCCGAGAAGCCCGAACTTCCAGAGCTGGTAGGCGATGTCCTTGGCGGTGTAGGTGACGGTTCCGTTCGAGCGCACCAGGATCTTGTCCGGCTCGTCCATCCCGGCGAACTCCGGGGAATCGGTCAGGCGCAGCACCCAGCAGCCGGCATGATGCCCCTCTTCCTCGAGAACGACCGCGCCGGATTCCTTGAGAAGCTCGAACGCCCGGCTCCAGAAGTGCCGGCGGAGGATGTCGCTCTCGCGGGGAAGGAGATCGTAGGAAATTCCGAGCCGGCCCATCGTGGCGAGGTGAGCGGAGACGATTGCTTCCGAGAGAACCTCGGCGATCGAGGCCGTCACGTTGTCCCCGTGCTCGATCGCGTGGAGAGCCTGCACGCGCCATTCGAGCGCTTCGGCGTCCTGCTCGTAGACCCGGGCGATCTCCGCGTAGACGTCCCAGCAGAGATAGGCGAGGCCTTTCGGGTGACGGGAGCCGTCGGGCAGCGGCTCGCCCCGGATCGCGCGGCGCACGTCGTCCTCCGAGGCGACGCCTTTCAGCCTCGTCAGGCCCGCCACGACGTCGGCGACCTGGACTCCCGTGTCGTCCAGGTAGTTCTGAATCTCGACCGTATGGCCCAGGAAGGAGAGCGTGCGCGCGAGTACGTCACCCAGGACCGCGTTCCTCAGGTGGCCGATGTGCGCCGCCTTGTTCGGGTTGATGTTGGTGTGCTCGACGATGATCTTGCCCGGACGCGCGGGGGCCGCCGCCGGATCGGCGAGCATCGCGGCGACGAGCCGTCCCCGGTCGAGAAAAAAGTTCAGATAACCGCCCCCCTCGACGCGCACTTCCCGCACGCCTTCGGCGGGCGGAAGCGCGCCGGCGAGCTCCGTTGCGATCGCCCGCGGTGCCTTGCGCAGGGTCTTCGCGAGATCGAACGCCGCCGGGGACGCGAGGTCGCCCAGGTCGAGCGACGGGGGACGCTCGAGCACGACGCGCTCCGGACGAACGCTCCAGAGGCGCTCGGTCCCGTCGGCGATCGCGGCCCCGATGCTCGCACGGATCGTCTCGATGGAAAGGGGGGCGCTCATCGGCCCGGCAGTATAAAGGCCGCAATAACGTCACACCTTCCGGCGTTACCATGACCTCGATGGAAACCATCATCCGGTCGGTCGCGATCGAGACGACTGCATCCGACGCGTTTGATGCATTCACGCGCGTCGCCGAGCTGCTCTCCTGGTGGTGCGAAGGCGCGCTCGTCGGCCGCCGCGAAGGGGGCAACTGGGCGGTCGGCTTCACGGACGATCACGGCGGAACGCAGGCGACGATCATGGGCAAGATCGAGACGTACGAGCCGGGCCGGAGGCTCGGGGTGCGCGACATTTCGTACGAACGCCGGACGGGGGAGCCGCTCGAAGGTTTGAGCTTCCTGCTGACGTTCGTCGAGCGGGACGGGTCGTGTCTCGTCACCGTCGAGCAGGCGATTCCCGACTCCGGTCCCGCCTACGAGGACTACCGCGGCGAGGCGGGCTCGGGTTGGGAAGAGAGGCTCGCCGACTTGAAGCGGTATCTCGAGGGCCCCCGCCGCCGGCGCGTGCTGATCGAGGCCGGCCTTCCCGAAAACTGAAGGCTAGAATCCGGGCGTGGAGACTCCGAGCGCGACGTGCGTCCGCTGCGGCGGCACCGGCTGGCTCCTCGAAGCCGTGGATGGCCGAAAGCAGGCACATCCCTGCTCCTGCCGCACGCAAACAATCGCAAAGGAGAGGTTCGACGCTGCGTGCATTCCCGAGCGGTATCGCGACGACAACTTCGCGAACTTCAACGATCGAACCCCGGAGCTCGCTCGCGCGAAAGAAATCGCCCGGGAGTTTGCGGAGTCGTACCCTGCAGTCGAGTCCGGGCTGCTCCTGGTCGGTCCGGCAGGCCTCGGCAAGACGCACCTCGCCTGTGCGATCCTTGCCGAGCTCGTGCTCACGAAAGGCGTCTCCGCTCTCTACGCGGATTTCTCCGACCTCCTTCTCCGGATCCAGACGAGCTTCCGACCCGACGCGGACGCGTCCAAGGAGTCGGTGCTGACCCCCTACGCCGACGCGGAGCTGCTCGTCCTGGACGAGCTCGGCGCTTCCAAGCCGCACCCCTGGGTGCTGGACGTGCTCTACAACCTTCTCAACACGCGCTACAACCGGAAGCGGATCACGATCGCGACGTCGAACTTCGAGGACGAGCCGGACTCGGCTTCCGGCGAAAGAGAAAAGCTCGAGGATCGCATCGGCTACCGTCTCCGCAGCCGCCTCTACGAGATGTGCACGCTGGTCGCTCTGCGCGGAAAAGATTACCGAAAAGAGGTCCTCGGCACCGACGTCCGGTCCCGCTTTTGAGCCCCCGCGCTTTCTTTCTCGGCCCGGCGGTCTCTCTTCTCGCGGTCGCGGCGATGGTTTCGTGCGCGAGCGCTCCGCCCGCAAAGGCGCCCGCGAAGTCGCCGCCGGCCGCGACCACTGCGGTCTCCGCCGATGGCCCGACCGCCGTCCCCGAACGCCGCGCGCGGCGCGGCGCGCCGCCACCGATCCCCGTTCCGACGCCTTCGCTCCCGAGCGGGATCCTCTATCGCGTCGGGTTGAAGAGCGACCTGCCCGAGCTCTCGTACGGCACCGCGGGGGAGCCGTGGATCGTCGTCTCCGCCGGGCGCGCGGAGCTCCTTCGCGGTCCGATCGTGTTTCGTCCCGAAGTTGCTGCGGTGGGGACGCCCCGCTTCTCCGTGCAGACCGCCGCCTTCTCGCAGGAGGAGCCGGCGCGCCGCGCCCTCGAGAAACTTTCGGCGGACCTGCAGGTGCCGGGTACGGTGGCATTCTCCGCGGACCGCGGCGTGTACCGCGTCCTGCTCGGAGGGTTCGACACGCGCGATACGGCGGAAGCGTTCGCCGCGAAGGTCCGGGCCTCCGGACGGGAGGGGGTCGTGTTCGAGGGAACGTCCGGAAACGCACCGGGCGCCGCGGCGGTCATCGGCGTCAACCCCGGGGACGGCTCGCCGCGCCGCCTGGTCTCGCCGATCGAGATCTCTCCCGCGCCGCCCGGACCGGGCGTGCCCGCCAACGTTTCCGTCGACGAGAAGCCGTACCGGGGAAGCCTCGTCGTCTTCACGAACCCGCGGGGCACCCTGAATCTCATCAATCGCGTGGACCTCGACGAGTACCTGTACGGAGTCGTGCCGGCGGAGATGGGCCCCAAGCGCTACGATGAAATCGAGGCGTTGAAGGCGCAGGCGGTCGCGGCGAGGACGTACGCGCTCGCGCACCGAGGTCAGTTCGAATTGGAGGGCTACGACCTGTGCGCCACGCCGAAGTGCCAGGCCTACGCGGGTCTTTCGGCGGAGGATCCGCTTTCCTCCAGCGCGGTGGACTCGACACGCGGCCTCGTCCTCGCTTCCGGCGGGACGTTTGCCGACGCCCTCTTCGTCTCGACGTGCGGCGGGCGAACCGAAAACGTCGAGAACGTCTTCATCGGCGAGGCGGCGCCTTACCTCGTCTCGGTCGAGTGCGGCGAGCTCGCGACCACGACGCTCGCGGGCGCGCGCCCACGCCGATCGCCCCCCTCGGGTTGGAGCGCTCTCGAGTGGCGCGGCAACGTGCTCGTGCACCACTCCTCGCGACGGCCCCGCGGAGGAGGACGCGCCGCCTGGGTCGAGACCGCGCAGCGCCTGGCCGGAATCGACCGGAGGGCGGCGCCACCGGCCTCGCTCGCGCCGGCGGCGGTCTATCCGTCGATCGTGCAGGCGTTCGAGCTCTCCGACGCCCGCGTTCTTCACCTGGGCGACCGGGACCGGCGGTACTACTCGGAGTTTCCTCCGGCGACCGGCCGTCTGACAGGCACCGCGCGCGACGCCTACGCGTTCCTGCTCCGCTTTCGACTCGGTGCCGCCGAGCTCCTGCCGCCGCCCGACCGGTCCCTGTCCGAGGAGGAGTACGCGGGCCTCCTCTTCTCGGCGGCGGTGCGGCTCCTCGGCGTCTCGGAGGCCTCGGGCAAGTTTCTCTCGCGCGAGGGCGCCAACGTCTGGGCGAAGACGGCGGAAGGCCGGGTCGGGCTGCCGGTCGACCCGGACCTCCCGCTCGCGCGGCGCGTCGGAGACCGGTGGTTCACTTCCTCCTCCCTGACGCTGCGGGCGGGCGACCGCCTGCGCTGGTGGAAGCGGGGGAGCCAGGTGCTCGCGCTGTGGGTCGAGCTCGATCCGGCCGGCCCGTCCTTCGAGCGCGAGTCTTCCTGGACGGAGTGGGTCCGGCGCGCCTCCGGCCGCGAGCTGTCGCGGCGGATGGCGGCGCGAGTCGCCGGAACCGAAGTGCGCGATCTCGTGGTCACGAAGAGAAGCCCTTCCGGCCGGGTCATCGAGATGCGCGTCGTGACGGACGCCGCCGAGATCACGCTGAAGGGGTTCGACGTCCGGCAGGCGCTCGAGGTCCCCGAGATGCTGTTCACGTTTTCGAAGACGAGAGGGCCCCAGGGGGAAGTGGAATTCGTGTTCCTGGGGCGAGGCTGGGGGCACGGCGTCGGGTTGTGCCAGAACGGCGCCTACGGAATGGCGCTCGCCGGATCGGGCTACGATGCCATCCTGCGTCACTACTATCCAGGGGTCGAGATCGTGGCGGCTTCGAGCGTGAAGGCGTCGGCGCGGCCTTCGCCGCGATAGGTCCGCGCGCTAGAATTTCGGCGATGACCGCCGTTCTGACGTCCGAGCAGCAGGCGATCCGCCAGGCCGCCCGCGAATTCGCCGAGGCGGAGATCCGGCCCCACGTCCTCGAGTGGGACGAGGCGCAGTGCTTTCCGCGGGAAGTCTTCCGAAAGCTGGGGGAGCTCGGTTTCCTCGGAACGATCTTTCCCGAGGAGTACGGCGGCGCCGGGCTCTCCTACATGGACTACATCGGGGTCATCGAGGAGATCTCGGCGGTCGACGGCTCGGTCGGTCTCTCGCTCGCGGCGCACACCTCCCTCGGCACCAACCACATCTTCCAGTTCGGCACGGAGGACCAGAGACGGAAGTACGTGCCGAAGCTCGCGACGGGAGAGTGGCTCGCCAGCTGGGGGCTGACAGAGGCGGAGGCGGGCTCCGACTCCGGCGGAACGCGCTCGACCGCGGTACGCGACGGCGATTTCTGGGTTCTGAACGGGTCAAAGAATTTCACCACGAACGCGTCGGTCGCGCACGTCGCGGTCTTGATGGCCGTGACTGACCGCTCCGCCGGCCGCCACGGCATCTCCTCGTTCATCGTCGAGCTCGACAATCCGGGCATTCGGGTGGGCAAGAAGGAGAACAAGCTCGGGATGCGGGCGTCGGACACCTGCACCCTCGTGATGGAGGACTGCCGGATTCCCGGCACAAATCTCCTCGGCGCGGAGGGCGGCGGCTTCGTCAACTCGATGAAGATCTTGGACGGCGGCCGGATCTCGATTGCCGCTCTCGCGGTCGGGATGGCGCGCGGCGCCTGGGAGGCGTCGCTGAAATACGCGAAGGAGCGTCGCCAGTTCGGCCGGCCGATCGCCGACTTCGAGGCGATCCAGTTCTATATCGCGGAAATGGCGACCGAGATCGATGCCGCGCGGCTGCTGACCGAGCGCGCCGCGCAGGCGCGCGACCGCGGCGAGGAAACGACGCGCATGTCCGCGCAGGCGAAGCTTTACGCGAGCGAGATCGGCGTCCGCGTCGCCGATCGCGCCGTGCAGATCCACGGCGGGTATGGCTACATCAAGGACTTCCCGGTCGAGAAGTTCTACCGCGACGTGAAGCTCTGCACAATCGGCGAGGGGACGAGCGAGATCCAGAAGCTCGTCATCGCGAAGAGCCTCCTGACGGACGGGACATGAGTCCCGCCCCGGCGCCGGGGACATCGGAGCTGGTCGCCGGAATCCTCGCGGGAGACGGCCGCCGGATCGGACAGGCCATCTCGGCGGCCGAGTCGGGCGACGGCGTGCCCGAGCTCTCGCGCCGGATCTTTTCGAAGACGGGACGGGCGCGCGTGCTCGGCCTGACCGGACCGCCCGGAGCCGGAAAGTCCACTCTCGCGTTGAAGATCGCTCAGAGCTACCGCGCCCGTGGCCGCAAGGTGGGAATCGTTGCCGTCGATCCCTCCTCTCCGTTCACCGGGGGAGCGATCCTGGGCGATCGCATCCGCATGTCCGAGATCTACACCGACCCGGGCGTTTTCATCCGTTCGATGGCGACGCGCGGGACGATGGGAGGACTCGCCCGCGCGACGAGCGACGCCGTGGACATCTTGGACGCCGCGGGTTTCGACGTCGTGCTCGTCGAGACCGTCGGCGTCGGGCAGGACGAAGTGGACATCATCCGGGCAGCGGAGACCGTTGCGGTGATCCTCGTGCCGGGCTTGGGCGACGACATCCAGGCGATCAAGGCGGGGATCCTGGAGATCGCCGACGTTTTCGTGGTCAACAAGTCGGACCGGGAGGGCGCCGACCGCACCGCGGCGGAGCTCTCGATGATGCTCGACTTGACGCCCGGCCGGCCCTGGCGGCCTCCGATCGTCCGGACGGTCGCCCCGCGCGGCGAAGGCGTCGCGGAAGTCATCGAGGCGATGGAGTCGCACGGGAGCTGGTTGACGACCTCTTCCGAAGCGGGCGTCCGGGCGGCGCGCCGCGCGAAGGCGCGTCTGCTCGCTCTGCTCGCGGAGCGGTTCCGTCGGACGATCGAGTCGCGCCCTCCGGACTCCGACGGCTTCGACGAAGCGATCCGGCGGGTCCGAGAACGGCGGGAGGATCCGTACTCCGCGGCCGCGCGCCTCTTCGAGAGGCTGACCCGAGAGCCGGCGGCCGAGCGCGCGTGAGCGTTTCCGCCTACCGGCTGGATCACATCGGGATCGCGGTGTCGTCGATCGACCAGGCCCTCGGCGTCTACGAGGCGCTCGGACTGAAGGAATCGGGCCGGGAGCTCGTCGAGAGCCAGGGAGTGCGAACGGCGTTCCTGCCGCTCGGCGAGACGCGTCTGGAGCTCATCGAGCCGGTCGGCTCCAATTCCCCGGTCGCGAAGTTCCTCGCGAAGCGCGGTCCAGGGATCCACCACGTGTGCTTCGCCGTCCGAGACCTGGAAAGCGCGCTCGCCGATCTCGCGCGGCGCGGGTTCCGGTTGGTCAACGAGAATCCGGTTCCCGGAGCAGCCGGAGCACGGGTGGCGTTTCTCCACCCCTCCGCGGGTCAGGGGGTACTGATCGAGCTCTCGGAAGGCGAGCGCGGGTCATGAAGCGCGGCGAGCTCGTCCTCGTCCACCTCGTGGCGCCTAGGGAAAAGTTCTGGGGGATCCTTCACGAGACGAGCCCGTCGGGGGTCACCGTACGGGGTCTCGCTCTCGACGCCTTCGAAAGCTGGATGCGCGAGATCGCCCGCGGGGCAACGTCTTCGTCGTTCCCGGCGACGGTCTTCTTTCCGCTACACCGCGTGGAACGGATCTTCGCGGACGAGACTTCGGGAGAGATCGAGTCGTACGGGGAGAGGTTTCGATCGGTAGTCGGAGAGGACGCGAGGGATTATTTGAAATAGCGAAGCCGGTGCGCCTCCGCTCCACTCGTTACTTCAGGATGAACACGACGTTCCTGACGAAATACTCCTGCACCGTCAGGCTCCGGTCCCGCAGCAGCTTGGCCTGCGCCGGGGTCATCTCGAAGTTGCCGGCGTGCTCGCCCGAGGTAGCGGTCAGGATGATTTCGACCGACGTCGGACGTCCCCGCTCCGCGGTCTCCGTTATGGCGCGCGCCGACGCGGAAAGCGTGTTGAAGACCGCCTGCTCGGAGTTTGCGGTCGCGAGGAGCCGCGTCTTTCCGTGGTTATTCGCGAGCCGGAACTGAGTGATCCCCGTCTCCTCGAAAATGCGGGCGAAGCTTGCCTCAACCACAGGATCGACCGAGCCGGACGTCTCCGGGGCCGTTCCCACCGAGCGGGCGTTGGCGAGCGGAGCGCCCGGTGTCGGGAGCCCGAGACGGTCCCTCCGCTGACGGACGAGCGCCTCGAGGGTGCTCTTGGACTGCGCAACGGGGGTCGGGGCCTGGAATACTTTCTCCTGCGGCGCCTCGAGCGCGATGACGTTTCCGAAGTTTTCCTTGTTGTACTTCTCCGTCCCGGGCACGTCGATCTTATCGAGGTCAATCTGGGTCACGGTGCCGTTCTCGAGGGTGATGATCGCGCGCGTACCCTTGACTGTGTAGGGCGCCCGCGCGAACACGAGCGAGCCGTCCTTCAGTTTGACGACGAACGCGAACGCGGACGACGCGAGAAGAAAAAGCGCCAAGAAAACGAGCAGAACGGGACGAAAGATGCGCTCGAAAGGGGCGCGCTTCGATTGACAGGGCGTTTCCACTTACAAATGATAACACCCGATGCTGATCGTCATGGACTCCGCTGCCACCACGGAGGACGTCCGCCGAGTCGTCGACGCGGTCGAAGGTCTGGGTCTCCAGGCGCACGCGATCCCGGGTGCGCAGCGAACGGCAATTGGTGTCACCGGAAACCGCGGCTCCGTCGAATCTGCGTCATTCGAGAACTTGCCCGGCGTCGCCGAAGTGATCCGGGTCACCGCCCCGTACAAGCTCGTCTCGCGCGAGGCGAAGCGTGAGGACACGGTCGTCTCGATCGGCGGCGTGCCGGTCGGCGGGCCGCGGGTCGCGGTCGTCGCGGGCCCGTGCGCGGTCGAGTCCGAAAGGCAGGCTCTCGACATCGCGCGGGAAGTCTGCGCCGCGGGAGCGACGCTCTACCGTGGCGGAGCGTTCAAGCCGCGCACGTCGCCGTACTCCTTTCAGGGGCTGGGCGAGGCGGGATTGAAGATCCTCGCGAAAGTTCGCGAGGAGACGGGTCTTCCGATCGTCACGGAAGTCCTCGACACCGACAGCGCCGAGCTGGTTGCCGAGTACGCCGATTGCCTCCAGATCGGTGCCCGGAACATGCAGAATTTCGCTCTCCTGAAGAAGGTTGGACGCATGCGAAAGCCGGTGCTCTTGAAGCGCGGGATGTCGGCAACGATCGAAGAGTTCCTGCTCTCGGCCGAGTACCTGCTTTCCGAGGGCAACTACGAAGTCGTGCTCTGCGAGCGGGGAGTGCGGACATTCGCGAACCACACTCGAAACACCCTGGACCTCTCGGTGATCCCGTACGTCAAACGAATCTCGCATCTGCCGATTCTCGTGGACCCCTCGCACGGCACGGGCAAGCGCCTGAAGGTACTGCCGATGTCGCGGGCGGCGATCGCAGCGGGAAGCGACGGCCTCTTGATCGAGGTCCACAACCACCCCGAGGTCGCTCTCTCCGACGGGCCGCAGGCGCTCCTTCCGGAGATGTTCGAGCAGCTCATGGCCGAGGTGCGCCTGCTCGCGCCGGTCGTCGGGCGAACCGCTTGAAGGGCATTCTCGTCCTCGAGGACGGGAGCCGCTGGACGGGCGACGCCATCGGGCGGCCGGGGACGTCGTTCGGTGAGATCGTATTCAACACCGCGATGAGCGGCTACCAGGAGATCCTGACCGACCCATCCTACGCGGGACAGATCGTCGTGATGACCGCAGCGCACGTGGGCAACTACGGGGTGCGCGCTTCGGAGGCGGAGTCGGACCGAGTTCACGTCGCCGGATTCGTCGCCCGAGACTTCCCGGAGCGCTGGAGCGGCGCGGGGGGGGAGGAGAGCCTCGCCGATTACCTCGATCGCGAGGGAGTCGTCGGGCTGCACGGCCTCGACACCCGCGCGCTCGTGCGGCGCATCCGCTCGGAAGGGGCGATGCGCGCCGGCGTCTCGACGGAGATCGGCGATTCGGAGGAACTGCTCGCGCGCGTCCGCGAGTCCCCGCCGATGAGCGGGAGCGATCTGGCCCTCTCCGTCTCTCCGGCAGCGACGTCCGAATTCGCTCCGAGAGGAATGCGCGAGCTGTTTCGAGTCGCCGCGATCGACTACGGCATGAAGAGGAACATCGTCCGGCTCCTGACGACGGCCGGCTGCCGTGTGAAGGTCTATCCGGCGATCGCCCCGGCCGAGCGCGTCCTCGAGGATGATCCGGACGGCATCTTTCTCTCCAACGGGCCGGGCGACCCGTCCGCTCTGCCCGGGCCGGTCCGAACGATCGAAAGGCTCGTGCCGCAGAAGCCGATCTTCGGGATCTGCCTCGGGCACCAGCTCCTCGGTCTCGCTCTCGGCGGCACGACGTTCAAGCTCAAGTTCGGTCATCGCGGCGCGAACCATCCGGTCCAGGACGTCGGAACCGGAGCCGTCGCGATCACCTCCCAGAATCACGGCTTCGCGGTGGAGGCATCCACTCTCTCCACGGAAGTCGAGGCGACGCACGTCAACTTGAACGACCACACCCTCGAAGGCTTTCGCCATCGGACGCTTCCGATTCTCGCTGCGCAGTTCCATCCCGAAGCTTCGCCCGGCCCTCACGACGCGAACGTGCTCTTCGAACGGTTCATCGGCGAGATGGAGAAGAGGCGCCTCCGGGAGGCGCGGTGAAAACGCTCGCCCTGGAGGTCGCCCTTGCGTATCTCCGGGCGCGGTCGTCCCGGCTGGTGTCGTCGGTCTCTCTCCTCTCGATCGCCGGGATCGGCCTGGGCGTCGCCGCCCTGGTCGTGGCGATGGGACTCCTGTCCGGCTACCAGCGGGAGATCCGCGAGAACCTGATCGGCGCGAACGCCGAGGTGGTGCTCTTCCCGCTGTCGACCGCGGCCGAAGCGGATCCGTCCGTCGCGGAGCGCCGGGTCGCATCCGTCCGGCGGGTCCGCGCGACCGCGCCGGTCGTCTACCAGTCGGGCCTCGCGTCCTCCGCCGCCACGCCGGACGGCACGGACGTCGTCCTGAAGGGGATCGAGCCGTCGAGTGAGCGGCGGGTGTCGAAGCTCGACGCCTATCTGCCCGATGCCGACCGGATCTTCACGCCGGCCTCCGCGGCGTCCCTACCGGGCGCCGCGATCGGAGTCGAGCTGGCGCGTCTTCTGGACGTGCGCGAGGGGGACGCGATCGTCCTCTCGGTGCCGGACAACACGCCGGGCGGTTCCGTGCTCGTCGCACGAAGCGCGCCCGTCCGGGTCGCCCGGATCTTCCGCACGAACTTCTACGAGTCCGATTCCGGCCTGGTCTTCCTGAACCGCGAGGTCCTGCGGAAGCTCGCTCACATGGAGGGAAAGGCCAACGTAATCGAGATCAAGCTCGACACGATTCGCGATACCGAGGGGGCGGCGCACGCGATCGGTAAGGCGGCGGGGAGGGAGTTCTCCGTCACGGACTGGAGGTCGCTCAACACCGGGCTCTTTTCCGCGCTCCGAATCCAGCAGACGACCCTGTTCTTCGTCATCGGGCTGATCGTCGCGGTGTCGACGTTCAACATCGTCGCGACTCTCGTGATGACCGTGAAGGAAAAGAAGCGCGACATCGGGGTGTTGACCGCTCTCGGCGCGGAGGCGAGCTTCTTCTCGAGGGTCTTCCTCCTGCTCGGAGGGCTTCTCGGCGGCGCGGGAGTCCTGGCAGGAATCGCGTTCGGCGCGCTCGTGTGCTGGGGGATGACGGCTTTTCGGCTCCTGCGGTTTCCTCCCGGGGTGGCGGAGATCTATTTCGTCTCCTATATCCCGTTTCTCGTGCGTCCACTGGACCTCGGAGCGATCGTGAGCTTCTCGGCGCTCGTCATCTTGCTTGCCTCCTGGCTGCCGGCCCGGCGCGCGGGGCGCGTGGACGTCGCCGAAGCTCTGCGGTACGAGTAGTCGGCAGAACCGCTGCCGTATAATCGAGGCAGAGTTCCAGACGACATTTTGATCCTGGAGGGTTCCATGTCCACTCGGATGACGAAACTGGCCGTCATCGCCGGCGGACTTCTGCTCGCCGGCGTTCCTCTCGCGGCGCAGTCGTGCGGCGAATGGCTCTGGGCGAACCCGGCGCCGCAGGGGAACCTGCTCTCCGCGGTCGCGTACGGCAACGGACTTTACGTTGCGGTCGGCCGCGCCGGGACGATCCTGTCGAGCCCGGACGGCGCCGCCTGGACACAGGAGATCGCGAACCCCAAGGTGGAGCTCTTCGACGTCCTGTGGAGCGGGTCGCAGTTCATTGCGGTCGGGACGGGCGGCGCGGTTCTGACGAGCGCCGATGGCAGGCTCTGGGCGTTTCAGCGCCCGGGCACATCGGCGACGCTCAAAAAGCTCGCGTGGAACGGCGAACTCTTCGTCGCGGTCGGCGACGGGGGAGCCGTTGCGTCGAGCCCGGACGGCCGGGACTGGACGGCGCGGGTTCCCGCGACTGATTCGAACCTGCGCGACGTCGCCTGGAGCGGGCGGCAGTTCTTAGCGGTCGGGGATTACGGGGCGATCGTCGTGAGCTCGGACGGGATCTCGTGGTCCCGCGCCGTTTTCGAGATCTTCGACCAGCTCTACGCCGTGGTGTGGGACGGATCGCGCTTCGTGATCACGGGCACGTCTTTTCCGGACTTCGGGCTCGTTCTGTCCACTCCCGACGGGATCGGCTTTGCCTTCTACGGCGAGCCCCAGCACCTGTCGTTGAAGTCGCTCATCTGGACCGGGTCGGAATTCGTCTCGGTCGGGGAGTACGGGTCGATCGCGGACAGCCCGGACGCGATCCACTGGACGCAGCGAACCACGTCGACGCGCGCGGATCTGACGGATCTCGTGTGGAACGGAACCGAGTTCCTCGCCGTGGGAGGGAAGGGCGTCGTTCTGGCCAGCCCGGACGGCCGGGACTGGAGGGCACGATCGGTCGGCAATCGGAACGCCGTGGTCGACGTCGCGTGGAGCGGCTCGCGATACGTCGCAGTCGGAGCGGCAGGCACGATCCTCTCGAGCGAGAACGGTGCGAGCTGGACGACGGAGACTTCCGACGCGCGCCGGTGGCTGCTCGGGGTGGCGTTCGGCGCTTCGCGCTTCGTCGCGGTCGGCGAAGAGGGAACGATCCTGACGAGCGAGGACGGAAGCTCGTGGACGCGGCGCGACTCCGGGACCAAGGAAATCCTCTACGACGTCGGCTGGAACGGCTCGCGGTTCCTCGCGGTCGGAAGCGCCGGGACGGTGATCGCGAGCGGGGACGGCGTGACGTGGTCCGCCCCCCTCCGGGTCCACTCGAACTCGCTCCATCAGGTGCTCTGGAACGGCGCGCGCTGGATCGCGGTCGGCGGAGACTTCGCGCGGCTCGTCTTCACGAGCGAGGACGGTGCGACGTGGACGAAGCAGCTGGCGTTGACCGGCGGCGGGTTGAACGACGTCGCCTGGGACGGGCTGCGGCTCGTCGCCGTGGGGCAGGGCGGCGTCGTCTCTACGAGCCCGGACGGTCTCTCCTGGACGGAAGGAAGCGCCGGGACGGAGCGGAATCTCTTCTCGGTCGCCTGGAGCGGATCGCGTTTCGTCGCGGTCGGCGGGAGCGGCGTGCGCGCGGAGAGCCCGGACGGAGTCACCTGGACTCTGCGCGACTCCGGAACTGAGAACGACCTGTACGGCGTGCGGTTCGCGGGCGGGAATCTGTTCGCCCTGGGGAAGGCGGGGACGGTGCTGCGCGAGGGCTGCGCGAGCGCGAAAAACGTGCGGATCTCGCGCGTGCGCGGGTGGCGGTAGAGAAGACCCGAGCTTAGTCCGGCCCTTGACCCCGGTCCTTTCCAAGAGGGAGAGGGTGTTCTGTTTTGGCCGCTTATACTTCGGCCGCGGCGTCTCGATGCCCAAGCGAACGGACATCCAAAAGATCCTCGTGATCGGATCGGGCCCGATCGTCATCGGGCAGGCCTGCGAGTTCGACTATTCGGGCACGCAGGCGGTGCGCGCGCTGCGCCGCGAGGGCTACCGGGTCGTCCTCGTCAACTCGAACCCGGCGACGATCATGACCGACCCGGAGCTCGCGGACGCCACTTACATCGAGCCACTCACGGTGCCTTTCCTCGAGCGAATCATCGAAAAAGAACGGCCCGACGCCCTCCTCCCGACGGTCGGCGGACAGACCGGTTTGAATCTCTCGCTCGCTCTCGCCGACGCGGGGATCCTCGACAAGTGGTCGGTTCAGCTGATCGGCGCGAGCCGCGAGGCCGTGCGCGTCGCGGAGGACCGGGACCTCTTCAAGCAAGCGATGGTCGAGATCGGAGCGGAAGTCCCTCGCTCGGAGCGCGCGCGTAGCCTCGAGGACGCCCTACGGATCGCCCGTGAGATCGGCCTGCCGCTGGTGATTCGCCCTTCCTTCACTCTGGGCGGCTCGGGCGGCGGGGCGGCGCGCACGTCCGACGAGTTCCGCGCGATCGTCCGCCATGGCCTCGCCGAGTCTCCGGCCCACGAAGTCCTGATCGAGGAGTCGGTCGAAGGCTGGAAGGAGTTCGAGCTCGAAGTCATGCGCGACCACGCCGACAACGTCATCGTGGTCTGCTCGATCGAGAACTTCGACGCGATGGGCGTCCACACGGGCGACTCGATTACCGTCGCCCCGCAGATGACGCTCTCGGACCGGCAGTACCAGGAGATGCGCAACGAGGCCAAGGCGGTCATCCGCCGCGTCGGCGTGGACACGGGCGGCTCGAACATCCAGTTCGCGGTCGAGCCGAACACCGGTCGGCGCGTGGTGATCGAGATGAATCCGCGCGTGTCGCGCTCCTCGGCGCTCGCGTCGAAGGCGACCGGCTTTCCGATCGCCAAGATCGCGGCGCTCCTCGCCGTCGGTTATACCCTCGACGAGATCCCCAACGACATCACGAAAAAGACGCCGGCCTGCTTCGAACCGTCGCTCGACTACGTCGTGGTGAAGATCCCGCGCTGGGCATTCGAGAAATTCCCGAAAGCCGACCCGCGCCTGACGATCCAGATGAAATCGGTCGGCGAGGCGATGGCGATCGGGCGCACGTTCTCCGAAGCTCTCGGGAAGGCGATCCGGTCGCTCGAGATCGGGCGCGACGGCCTGGACGACGGGCGCGAGAGCGTGCCGCGCGAGGAGCTACTCTCGAAGCTCGAGGTGCCCACGTGGGAGCGGATCTTTCACGTGCGGCGCGCCTTCCTCGCCGGGATGAGCGTCGAGGAGGTCGCCGATCGGACGCGGATCGATCCCTGGTTCCTCGACGCGATCCGGAAGATGGTTCGCGAGGAGAGATGTCTCGCCGGAAAATCCCCGGCGACGCTCTCCCGGGAAGACGTCCGGAGGTGCAAGCGCCTCGGACTCTCCGACGCCGGGATCGGGCGCGCGATGGGATGCGGCGAAGCGGCGGTCCGCGCGCGCCGGCGGGAGCTCGGCGTCCTCCCCGTGTCCAAGACGATCGACACCTGCGCGGCGGAGTTCGAAGCGTACACGCCCTATTTCTACTCGACGTACGAGGATGAGAACGAATCCCTTCGCACCGAAAAGCGCAAGGTGGTGATCCTGGGGGGCGGCCCGAACCGGATCGGTCAGGGGATCGAGTTCGACTACTGCTGCGTGCACGCCTGTTACGCCCTCGCCGACGCCGGCTACGAAACCGTGATGATCAACTGCAACCCGGAGACGGTATCGACCGACTACGACACGTCCGACCGCCTCTACTTCGAGCCGCTGACGTTCGAGGACGTCTCCGCGGTCCTCGACAACGAGAAGCCGGACGGGGTGCTCGTCCAGTTCGGCGGCCAGACGCCGCTCGCGCTCGCGCGCCCGCTCGAAGAGGCCGGGTACCCGATCTGGGGGACGTCGCCCGACTCGATCGACCTCGCGGAGGATCGCGGCCGGTTCGGAAGGTTGCTCGACGATCTCGGCCTGAGGGCGCCGGCCCACGGCGAGGCGCGGACTGCCGGGGAGGCTCTCGTGGTCGCGCGCGAAATCGGGTATCCGCTCGTGGTCCGCCCCTCCTACGTGCTGGGCGGCCGCGCCATGGCGGTCGTATTCGACGACGGCCACCTCGCTTCCTATATGGAGCGCGCGGTCGAGGCCGCGCCGGACCACCCCGTCCTGATCGACCGGTTCTTGGACGACGCGTTCGAGTTCGACGTCGATGCCCTCTCCGACGGCAAGACGACGTGGATCGGCGGAATCCAGGAGCACATCGAGAAGGCGGGGATCCACTCGGGGGACTCCTTCTCGGTCCTGCCGGCATGGAAGGTCACCTCCGAGAAGCTCCGCGAGATGGCGCAAGCGACGCGCCGGCTCGCCACGGCCCTCGCGGTCAAGGGGCTGATGAACATCCAGTTCGCTGTCCAGCAGGACGTCCTCTACGTCCTCGAGGTCAACCCCCGCGCCTCGCGCACCGTCCCCTTCGTCTCGAAGGCCATCGGCGTGCCGATGGCGCGTTTCGCGGCGCTCCTCGCGGCGGGCCGGCCGCTCGAATCGCTCGGACTTCCTCCGGAGCGGCAGCCGATCGATTTCTTCATCAAGGCGCCGGTCTTTCCGTTCCGGAAGTTCCCGGGAGAAGACGTCCTGCTCGGCCCGGAGATGAAGTCGACGGGCGAGGTCATGGGAATCTCGCCGCGTTTCGGCGACGCGTTCGCCAAGGCGTGCGAGGCGATCGGGACCCACCTGCCGCTCGAGGGGATGGCGTTTTTGACGGTCAATCCGTACGACAAGAAGACGTTGATCCCCATCGCCCGCGAGCTCGCCGACCTCGGGTTCCGCCTCTGCGCGACGGAGGGGACGAGGGAGGCGCTCGGGCAGTCGGGGCTCGAGGCGGAGCGGGTGTTCAAGGTCAACGAAGGAAGCCCCAACGCGGTGGACCGCATGGAAGCGGGGGAGATCCAGCTCGTCGTCAATACGCCGCTCGGCGGCGAGTCGCATTACGACGAGGCCGCGATCCGCGCGGCGGCGTTGCGGCTCCAGATCCCGTGCCTGACGACGCTCTCGGCCGCCGCCGCGGCTGTCGAGGGGATCCGCGCCTGGCGCGAGGAGGCGACGGGGGTCGCGGCCCTCCAGGAATACCACCGGACGTGAGCGCCGTCCTCGAAGCGGACGCCGACGTCCTCGCGCCCCCGGCGCCCCGGCCGGCGACCTCGGTCCGGCTTTTCCTCTTCTCACTCGCGGTGACCGGCAGCGGGGTCGTTCTCGCCGTTGGCTTTCCGCGCGGCGCCCCGGATCGGCTGCCGGTTCTGCTGCTCTCCCTCGCGCTGGCGTTCGACGCGGTCATTCGTCCGACCGCTGCGATCCGCGACTTCTGTTTCGCTTTTCCGGTCGCGGGCTTCGTCGCCAGCCTCTTCGGCGCCAGCGACCCGGTCGCATGGCCGGTGCTCCTCTTCGGCGGTCTGGCGGTGGGATGGACGTTTCGCTTCCTCTACGACTTCGAGAGTCTCCCGGACCCCTCCCGTCTCGATTCCCCGCTGCGATCGCTTGTCCTCGTCTGGGTCCTCGGAGCGGCGGTCGCCGTCGCAAACGCGAAGACCTGGTGGGCGCTCGTGCACCGCCTGGCCGGCCGCACGGTGAACGGCCAGGGTCTGGCGGAAGCCGCCGCCGTGCGGGAAACCATGCTCACTCTTGCGATCCTCTCCGCGGGCGCGGCGTTCTTCTTTCTGCTGCGGCGCTCCGGAGAGAGCGCGCGCGCGAGTGCGACGCGAGCCGCCCTGATCGCAACGGCGCTCTCGGCCTTCGTCGCGGCCCTTCAGGCGGCCGGCCTCGGACCGGCGGAGGCGCGACCATTCTGGAAGCTCACGGGAAGGTTGTCCGGGGGCGCGACCGACCCCAATGCGCTCGGGATCCTCTGCGGGCTCGCGATCCCGGTTCTCGTCGCGCAGGTACTCCGCCGCGACCGTCCGGGATGGGCGCTGCCGGCGCTCCTGCCGCTCCCGCTCGGCCTCGCGCTCTCCGGATCGAGGAGCGGCTTTCTGATGGCGGTCTTCGGCGGCGCCGCGGTCATCGCTCTCGCGCCGGTCGGGCGCCGTCTCCGAGCAGCCGTCGCGCTCGCCGCGATCGCGACACTCGTCGTTCTGCTCGGGACCGCGCTCGTTCGAGGCTCGCCGGGAGACGTGGGCGAGCGGCTCGGCCAGCTCTTCCGATCTTCGCTGTCGCTCGAGGACCGCGCTTCCTCGCGGCCGATCCTGTGGCGCGCCGCTCTGCAACTGTTCACCGAGTCGCCGGTCGTCGGCGGCGGACTCGGCAGTTTCTCCTGGCGGCTGCCGGACCTCGCGGGGGTGGACCGCGACCGGCTCGCTCTGCGCGACAATCCGGGGAGCGCGTACCTCCAGGCACTGGCGGAGACCGGAATCGTGGGCCTCCTCCTGACGCTCGTGTTCGTCGTAGCGCTCGGGAGGCAGGCCCTTTCGCGCGCCCGTGAGCCGGTCTCTTCCGGAGCGAGCGCGGCGGTCCTCGCCTTTCTGCTGGTCTCCGTCGTCGGCTCGCACTGGCTGGCGCCGGAGGTCGGCTTCCTGTTCTTCCTGCTTTGCGCGGGCGTCGCGTCCCGCGGAGAGCCGGATCGCAAGACCGGCGCGCGGCTGCGACTCACTCTCGGCGGCCTCGTCGCTCTCTACGCGATCCTCGCGGCGCGCGCGGTCTTCGCGACGGCCGATCCGACGGTGACGTTCCGTCATGCGAATCGGATCGGGTTCTTCGACCGCGAGATCGGGACGGGCGGCTCTTTCCGGTGGACCCGCCGGCGCTTCGCTCTCCGGGTCGGACGAGAGGCTCCGGAGCGGATCCTCCTCGCGAACTACTCGCCGGACGGCAAGCCCGTCGAGGTGACCGTTCGCGCCGACGATGGACCGGTCCTCTTCCGCCGCACGCTCGCGCCGGGCGGGGCGACGCGCCTCGCGCTCTGGGCGGGAGGGCGTCCGCGTGTCTTCCGGTTCGAGCTGTCGCGGTCGTTCGTCCCCAAGCGCCTGGGCCTTTCGGACCGCCGGGAGCTCGGCGTCGTCGCGGTGTTGGAGGAGGACCAAACAGCGAATTGACGCGCCGTTCGCCCTCGCAACCGGGACTTTCTCAGGCAAGACGATTTCGGCCATCAGTCATCGTCGCTCTGGCGGTGCTGGTGATCGCGCGGTTTGCATTTCATTCTTTTTGGGTTCCCGTTTTCGAAGGGCCCGATGAGCCTTTTCATCTCGGTCGAATCCTTGCCTTTCGCGACTTGCCCTTTCGACAAGCATTCCGCGGCGGGCCACTCTCACCGGCAATCGTGTCCGCGGTCGAAGCTCACCCGTGCGGACCGGATCTCCATCGGGCATTCGGATGTCCTCTCTTCAATGGCCGGGGGGCAGCATTCAACGTTCTCGAGCAGGTCACATCTCCGCCCGCGATTCGAACTGTTGAGAACTACGAGAACCAGCAGCCGCCTCTCTACTACATGGCCTGCGGCCTTCCCTATCGACTGATCTCGACCTCCTCCGCTGAAATTGGGGATCGCACAGAGCGGGACCTCCTCTTGTTCCGCCTTCTCTCCGTTGCGTTGATTTCGGCCGCCTTGCTGTGGCCATGCCGGCTCATTTCGATTGGTTGGTCGAGCGATTTTCAAGTTGTGATGCTGATGGTTCTGTTCCTGCCCGGAGCTGCGGAGGCTCTAGCTCGCTGCTCCAATGACTCCGCCATTTTTCTCTGGTCCGCCCTGATCGTTCTGTCCTTGAAAAGGAATGCACCTGCGAAGTTCATCCTGGCGCTCCTGGCGCTGGGACCTCTCCTCAAACTGACGGCATTTCCTGTCGTCGTAATGTCCGTTGTCCGGTTGTGGAAGCAGAGGGGTGCACGACTTGGTCTTATGGCGATGTCTGCGAGCCTTCTCGTGGTGCCCTTCCAGCTCCTTCGCGGGTGGCATGGAGGTGGGACCTACGATGTCAATCGGGCGCTTCTTGATCTCGACGGCTCCGCGGTTGCTATGTTGCGAGGCCTGTTTCGGTCGGCCTACACGATAGCGAAGACGGTCTTCTGGGTTGGTGGTTGGAGCTTCTTTCGAGCTCCACAGCCGCTCGTCCTCGGCTGGTTTCTTCTTCTCTTCCTCGTGTTGCTTTCCCTTCGAGTCCGGCGTGATTGGCGGCGGATCGTTCCCCATTCTCTTCG
>DASWCZ010000064.1:0-9417 GCA_036395755.1 Thermoanaerobaculia bacterium | reverse complement strand
GGTCCGGCGTAGCCCGGGCTCTCTCGACGCGGTTCCGGGTGCTGAAGCCCGACCTGCCCGGCCGCGGCAACACCGAGGCGGCCGCGCCCGACTCGATCGAAGGCTACGCGGATTTCGTCTCTGCGATCGTCGATCAGTTCGACGGTCCGGTCGGCCTCGCGGGATTTTCCTTCGGTGGTTACATCTGCCTGGCGTTTCTGAAGCGCCGGCCGGAAAAGGTTCGCGCGCTGGCTCTCGTGGACACTCGCGCGACCGCGGACGACGAAGCCGGGCGGAGAAAGCGCGACGAGACGCTCGCTGCCGTGCGATCGAGCGGCCTCGCTCCCATTCTCGAATCGATGCCGGGCAAGCTGCTCTCCCCCGAGTCTCTCGCGCGGCAGGACCTGCTCGAGCGCGTCCAGCGGATCATTTCGCGGCAGAAACCCGAAACGCTCGAGGCCGACCTGACCGCGATGCGCGACCGGCCCGACTCGAGCGACTTTCTGCGGGAGATCTCCATTCCGACGCTCGTCCTGGTTGGAGAGCGCGACGCGCTCACGCCGCCAGCGGACTCGGAAGCGATGGCGGCGACGATACCGGGAGCACGGCTCGTGACCATCGCGGGCGCCGGACACCTGGCGCCGATGGAGCGCCCGAAGGCTGTGTCTCAGGCGTTGGACGAGTTCTTCGCGGCCGCGCTGGCCGGCTGAGACTCCTACAGCGCTCGAAGAAGCGGCGACTCAAGGAACCAGAATTCGGCCGGGCCCGCCGAAGGCGAAAACTCTCGGAAGAGGCAGGGAAGAGAGACGGAAACCAGTCTCTCGAACGCGATCCTCAGACCTCGTCGGGGTACTTGGATGGTTTCGGGGTCGATCCGTTCTTGGAAGATGCGGCGTGTCTTCCCTCGAGGCGATACGCCTCGAAGGCAGCGTCCGGGACCGGAAGGAGCAGAAGCTGAACGTCGGGCAATGCGACGTCGAACCGCGAAGAGAGTAGACCGTAGGCGCCCGGCGGCAGGGCGCCGCGTTCCGAGGAGCGAGAAGGAGAGCTTCTGGCGTGTCTCATGAGCTCGTTCCGAGTCGCAACGGCCGTGCCCGGCGGCCCCGCCGCAGCCGATCGTGAGTGCCTGAGGACGTGAAAATCCGTCGCTCGTGGGGTTTGTGTATGTCTCGACCCGTCTTCAGAAGGACACTCTTAACGATGCGACTGACGGTTCTCGACGCAGTGGATGACAGAACACGACAGTTGTCGGCATTCCGCCTGCCCGGACCTCTAGAACGAAATCCTCGCTCCGAGCCGGAGAGAACGGGGCGCCTGACGGAGAAACGCCTGCTTGTAGCGCTCGTTGCACTTGCCCTCGTCCGCGCTCGAAGGGTTCGACCCGCAGATGTAGTCGGCGTTCTCGAACTCCGCGAAGTTGTATCGCTGGTCGAGGAGGATCGGGCGCTGGGCGTTGATGAGGTTGAAGACGTCCGCGATCAGGTTCACGGTCACCGGGCCCAGTCGAATCGGGTACCCCAGGTGGAGATCCGCCTCGTAGTTGTCGGGAGTCCGTCCCTCCGCACCCCGTTTCGTCAGGAAGAACTCGTAGCGTCCGTACGCGTCGGAGAATCCGTAGCGCGTCAGCGGAGTGCCGGTCCGGTAATAGGCCAATAGCCCCACGGAGAGCTGGAAGGGCGTGACGTAGACGGCCGCTGCTTTGAACTGGTGGCGCCGGTCGTTCGAGAGGGGGCCGGTGTTCGTGATCACGCTCCGATTCTGCCCGTTCGTGAAGAAGTCGTAATAGTCGTAGGCGGCCGAGATGTTCGGGTCCGGCCCGACGTTGGTGAACGGCGCGACCTCGCCGTCGTAGTTTCCATCGAGCTTCGACCAGAGGTACGACGCCACCATCTGCCAGTTGTTCGAAAAGCGCTTGGTGACGTCGAGCTGCACGCCGCGGAAGATGCGCTTCGGCTCCGGCGCCGGAAATGTCGTCGCATAGTCGAGCGTGAAGATCCGCTTCATGATCCCCTCTCCGGGGTTTCCGATGCAGTACGTCCCGTCGTCCATGCAGAGAAAGTCTTCGATGACCCGGCCGTAGTCGCGATAAATGAACTTCGCGCCGACTGCCAGGTCCGGAATCACCTCCCGCTCGCCGCCCACGATGAACTCCCGGACGTACTGGTTCTTGAGGTTGGGATCGGAGGGCTCCGTGAAGCCCCCGAAGATTCCGCTGGAAGAGCCCAGGATCGCGTCCGCCTGTGGGTCCGGCACGATCCCGGTCGGATCGAAGTTGTTCACCTTGGGCTGCCGCTCGAAGGAGAACGAGCGGATGACGAGGTCCATCGGGATCTCCTCGTAATAGAGGCCGTAAGATCCGAAGACCTTCGTCTTGGGGTCGCGCCCGGGATTCCAGACGATGCCGATTCGTGGCGCGAAGTCCTTGTCGAGCGTTATTTGAGTTTCGCCGGCCGCGTCGATGATCTCCTGGCGGTCCCACCGCACCCCGACGTTCAGCGTCAGGTTCGAGAGGATGCTCCAGCGATCCTGGAGGTAGGCCGTCCAGATCTTGTGCTCGGGGCTCGCGTTCAACTGTGACAAAGGGGCGTTGAACGGCGATGTCGTGGCGTTCGGGATCGTCCAGTAGAAGTGCTGGTAGATCGGGCGCGCTGGATTCGTCGGGTTGTCGAAGATCGTGATCTGTTGGCCGCCCGACATGCGCTTGACGACCTCCGCCGAATCCTTCTCGTACTCGATCCCCCCCTTGATCTCGTGGTTCCGCAGGAAACCGGTCGCCGAAAGGGCGAAATCGTTCCGCTTGAAACTCTTCTTCTGGGTCAGGCCGAATCCGCCGGTCTGGAAGTTGTCGGCGCGCGTGTCGATGTACTCGACCGTACCCCCCTGGGCGGTCGCCGGTCCGATCGAGTTGCGCTCCTCGTGACGCGCGCCCTGCGCGGACATCGCCAGAGACGTCCCGAAGAGGCCGTCCCACCGGAGGGAGTAATCGCGCCCCCCGAAGTCCTGCCGCCCGAGGAACGTCGGAGACTCCCCGTTCAACGTGTGGTTCGCGTCGTTGATCGCGCCGCTGTCGGTGCGCGGGTCCTGGATGAAGGACGCGACGAGCGTGTGGCCGTTCGCGAAGCCCCACGTGAGCTTCCCCGAGCCGAGGTTGCGGACGCTCTTCGACTCGACCTCCTCCCCTTTGAACGGGCCTGCGGTCAGGGCGTTCGTCGTCTTCCGGGTGACGCGGTCGTAAGCGCCGAAGAACCAGAGCCGGTCCTTCAAAATGTAGCCGCCCAGATCGGCTCCCCAGTCGTCGCGGGTAAATCCGAGCGCCACGCCCTGGAGCGTTTCGCCGACGTGCTTCGTGTCGGCCTGGAGAGAGTCTTTGTCGTAGTAGCCGAACGCGTCGCCGTGAAACTCGTTGCCCCCCGAGCGGGTGATGACGTTGATGATCCCGCCCGTCGAGCGTCCGTACTCGGCCTCGTAACCGCCGGTCTTGACGTCGATCTCCTGGATGAACTCGAAGTTCAACTGCTTGCCTTCCAGGCCGTATTCGATGCTCGTCGTGTTGGCGCCGTCGATCAGATAGGCGTTCTCGGCGCCGGACGAGCCGTAGACCGTGATCGTGGTCTGATCCGCGTTGTTGTTGCTCGCGTCGGTCGAGACGCCGGGGGCGATCTGGACGACGGAGGTGTAGTCCCGCCCGGTCGGAAGGCTCTGGATCGCGCGCTGGCCGATGTTGACGCCGAGCGTCGGCGAGGTCGGATCGATGGTCAGCGCCTCGCCCGAGACCACGACCTCTTCGCGGGCGGTCGCCCGCAACCGGAAGTCCGCGGTCACGTTCCGGTCGAGCAAGGCCTGCACGGTCTGCTCGGCATGCCCGAACTGCGGAAGCGACGCCGAAACGGTGTAAGGCCCGGGAGGCAGGAGCGACAGACGGTAGGAGCCGTCGTCCGCCGTCACGGTGGTCTTGGTCCCCTGCAACGCCGGGCCTCGCGCTTCGACGGTGACGCCGGGAAGCGCCGCGCCCGAATCGTCGGTGACCACGCCGACGATCGAGCCGGTCGTCTGGGCAAACGAGAGAGAAGAGAACGCGAGGAGGAGAAAGAAGGAAGTGCCGGCGATCTTGCGCATGTCGTACCTCCGTTGACGTCTCCGCGATCCTAGCCGATCCCGGACGCTTGTGGTAAGACCCGCCGACGCAATGAAAAAGAGTCCCGTCCCGCTTCGCCTGCATCTCGGTTGTGGTCAGTCGCCGATTCCCGGTTGGTTGAACATCGATGCCCAGCGCCTTCCGGGCGTCGACCGGGTCTTGGACGTACGGCGCGGCCTGCCTTTCGAGAACGTGGCGGCGATCTACGGCGAGCACTTCCTGGAACATCTCGAGCTCGAGGAGGGTCTCGGTTGCCTCGCAGAGTGCCGCCGCGCGCTCGCTCCCGACGGGATCCTCCGCGTCTCGACGCCCAACCTCGACTGGGTCCTTGCGTCCCACTACCGCTACGGCCGCTGGGCGACGGAGGATGAGGCGATCTCGGATTGTTTCCGAATGAACCGTGCGTTCCACGGCTGGGGGCACCGTTTTCTCTACAACCGGCAGGCGCTCCAGGCGGCGCTCTCGGCAGCCGGTTTCTCAACGATCACGATGCACCGCTACGGAGAGAGCGACGTCCCCGAGCTCGCCGGACTGGAAAGACACGAGAAGTCGGGCGACACGCCCGAGCTGCCCCACGTTCTGATCGCGCAGGCGAGCGGCCGCGGGAAACGGCGGGAGATGTCGCCAGAGCTCCGCGAAGAGTACCGACAGGCGCTCGAGGCCCACTAGCCGGGTTTCACCGCCGTCGCGCGCAGATATTGCGTGCCGGCCCCGCGGATCTCCGTCACGCGGAACCCGCAACGCTCCAGGCGGCGCGCGAGCTCTCTCGCGGAGAACACCACACCCGACCAGGAGTCGGCGATCCACCGGCGAAAGACCTGGCGCGATCGGCCGTCGACCTGGACGCGAAACGTGCCGCCGGGCAAGAGCACCCGGAAGGCCTCCCGGAAATAGCGCTCCGCGTACGCCTTGCGAGGGAGATGCTGGAAAACGATGTGCGAGAAGACGAAATCGAACTCGCCGTCGGAAAGAAAGTCGAGGCGGCCGTCGGTCGAGCGGAGCTGGACGTTCCCCAGTTCTCCGCAGTAGTCCCGAGCGCGGCGAAGCATCTCGTCGGAGAGGTCGACGCCGACGACCCTCGAGACGCGGCCGGCGAGCGGTCTGACGAGCCGACCCATTCCGCAGCCGATCTCGAGAACGCTCCATTCCGGCAGGACCTCGAGGCCGTCCAAGACGTGCTCGTCTAAATCGCGGAGACCCGATGCGGCGAACGCCGCCGCGGAGTCCGCCGCGGTGGTGCAGACGTAGAAAGGCGCGTTCTCTTTCGCACGCCGGTCCCAGTCGGCCCGCATCGCGTCGCGTCGGCGCCAGATCCGCCCGGGCAGCGATCGCGTGAAAGGGACGTCGCGCACGGAGGCGAGCCTAAACCAGTAATGGTTCTGGTTAGCTGTTGCAGGTGCAGGTCCGCGGGACCTGTCCCCGCGACATTCTCAAAGTCCGGCCATCTGTGATATCTGCGGCCCCGTGGCCGCTCCCACGCGCTGGGACGACGGACGGTTCACGTCGCATCTCGAGTCGCTCGTGTGGACGGCATCACCCGTCGTCCGGCGCTACCTCCACGCGCTCGTCAGCGGCGATCCCGCCTGCGACTGGCTGACCTGGGTCGAACACGCGCACCTCTCCCCTAACCTCGGTTCGGCGCTCGTGCTCGGGTGCGGGTCCGGTTGGCTCGAGCGCGCTCTCGCCGGGCGCGGCCGGTTCCGTTCGATCGTGGCCTGTGACTTTGCGGCCGAAACGGTTGCGCGGGCGCTGCAGACCGCTCACGAAGCCGGCGTCACCGGAATCGACTACCGGGTTCTCGATCTCGAGAACGAAGCGATTCCGGCGGGACCGTTCGATGCCGTCTTCGCGAACGACGTTCTCCATCACATCCAGGGGCTCGAGCCTCTCTACACGAGGATCCACGAGACCCTGGCGCCGGGAGGACGGCTCATCTTCAACGAATACGTGGGGCCGAACCGATTTCAGTACTCCGACGAGCGCATGGATCTCGTGAACCGGTACCTGCGGGTCCTGCCCGACCGGCTGCGCTGGGACCCGATATCCGGACGCCGGCTCTGGAAGCGCGAGCGCGCCGACGTCAAACAGCTCGTCCGGGACGACCCGACCGAGGCCGTGCGCAGCGAAGACGTCATGCCGCTCGCGCGGCGATTCTTCCGGGCGGAGAAGGAGTATCCCTACGGGGGAGGACTTCTGAACCCGCTGCTCTTCGGGATCGTGACGAACTTCCGAGCCGGCGATCCCTGGGACGACATGTTGATCGCGCGATTCTGCGCGGCGGAAGAGCGTCTGACCGACGCCGGGAAGCTCAAGCCCGATTTCCGGATCTTCGTCGGAGCCCGCCGGGATTAGGTGTCCGGCAGACCGGGCGCGGAAGGCGGAAGCTCCCACAGGACGACGTCGCCGACCCGGTCGATCTCCCGCCATCCTCCGGGCAGGTTTCTGCGGACGTACTCCGTCTCGAACGGCGCGAGAAGCGCGTACCAACGATATCCGCGGCTCTCGGTCGAGACCCGGAGCTCTTCGAAGCGTTCGGGCAGGAGCCAGTTCCACATCGCGTAGGTCCCGTCGGTGTAGTGGTGGAGCGCGCCGCTCATCTGCATCGAGACCACGATCCCGTTCGCCGGCACGCGTCTCTGGGCGAGCGCACAGGCCTGCGGATAGATACGCTCCCCCTTGTAGAACCGGTGCACGCGCTGCTTTTCGTCGAACTGCATCCCGACGAAGAGAGCGGCCGCGAGGAGAATGAGGGCGGCGGCAACCGCGCCTGAGGCGCGGCGAGTTCGTCCGGCCAGAAGGAGAAGATCGCGGGCGACGACGAGAGCGCCCAGGATCATCGCCGGAATACCGGGCAGAAGAAAGCGCGTGTACCACCACGTCTCGTAGGGAGCGTAGAAGCAGTAAAAGAGGAAGAAGGCCGCGAACCACGAGAGCAGCACGGCTCGGTCGCGGAGGGGGGCCTTGCGATCGCCGATGAACGCGAGCCATCCGATCGGGACGAGAGGCGTTAGAAGGCGCGCGACCCAATAGCTATAGTGCCGCGCTCGCTCGGAAAAATTCGTCCAGCTCATTCCCTCCTTCAGGATCGAACTGTAGCCGGTCGTCCAGGGGCTGCCGAACAGGGCCGCGTTGTAGCCGAGCAGGAAGAGAGCGGCCGGAAGCCCTCCTGCCATGAAGGAGAGCCACGTCTTCGGCCGGAGAGGGAGCGCGAATAGCAGCGGCGCGAGAACGAGTGCGTTCGTGGGCCTGACGAGAATCCCGATTCCGTACGCAAGACCGGCGAGCGCCGCCCACACCACGCTCTCTCGGACACGGCATTTGTAGGCGGCGAGAACCGCCGCCAGCGCCCAAGCGGTCGCGAGGGCGTCGCTCATGGGCTGCAGCGTCTGGAAGACAAACGTCGGAAAGAAGGCGAGTAGAGCGCAACCCGCGAACGCGAACGCAGGCGGCAGGCAGAGTTCCCGGCCGAGGAAATAGAGAAGCACGAGGCATACGAGACCAGCGAACGGGCTCACGAGAAAAGGTGCTTTTGCCCACCCCCCGATTCGTCCCGCCAGCGCCATGTGTAGCGGAAGCCCCGGCGGATAGCTCGAGGCCATGCGGCCCGGCCGCTCGAGAGGCGTGTATCCGAGCGGAACGAAAACCGGTGTGAAGTCCTGCGGGAGACCGAGTCGCTGAAGCCCTCGGATCGGCTCGGTGACGTGACCTCCGCCGAGCAATCGCGCCGCGTTCAGGTAGCCCGAGCTGTCCGAGCCGCCCGCCGAGAAGGATGTGTGATGGAAGAGAACGAGTGCATAGGCGAGAAAGAGAAGGGCGACGGCGAGCGCGAACGAGCTCGACTTGCGCACGGGCAAAGGTTATACGGCGCGTCGACAGAGACGCACCTCCTGCGAGGACCGCCAGCAGGGTGCCCAGGGAGATGACTCGCAGGCCCGGAGCATCCATCCACGGAGGGAAGAAGTCCGGGAAGAAAGCTTCAGGGCCTTCGCATCGAAGGGGAAGACCGTTGCCCGAGGACGGTACCCCATTCGCGCCCCCATCCATCCCGCACCCGCTCGACGACCCGCTCGTTGTCACCAGGAACCGTTCCGGCCGGGGCGATTCGGAAGAGTCTCTCGCCTGCTGCGGGCTCCTTTTCCGGCTCGGGAATCCGCGGTAGCGAACCGAACGGATCCAATCGGTAACGGCGGACCGGATCCACCGCGAGCCGCACGCGGAGGAGCGCTTCGGGGACGTCCACGCGGCCGTATCTCTCCCAGCGGGCGGCCGCGAGGCCATTCAGCCAGTCCGGCCCGCCGTATCCGATGAAGGTCGCCGGATGCGAAGGCCAGACGACGAGAGCATCCCGCGCCGCGAGAGCGCCGCTGACCGCGAGGAGCCCAACCGCGGCGAGCGCGCCGAGCCGCCGCCTCCGGGCCGGCACCGCGGAGAGCAGCTGCAGGACGCCCGCCGCCGCCGCGACCGCCGTCAAAGTCGTCAGATAACCGAAGCGCTGACCGTGCGGGTTTCTCCCCTCGCCGCTCGCGACGGCGGCGGCAAAGGCGGCGAGTCCGTGGGACAGGAGAAGCGCCGAAAGATCCTGGCGCGGGAAGAGAAGCGACCGGCCGAGCGCGAGAGCGAAGGGGATCCCGACGATCCAGCCCAGTCGGGAGCGGCCCGGCAGATCGTTGATCGGCTCCGGATCGGAAACGAACCAGGGAGACGGCAGCGCCTTCGCGGCCGCCGAGAAGAGGGGCATGGGCGATCGCGCGTGCCGCATCTCGACCAGGACGCTCTCGAAGGACAGGCGGTCGAAAAGAGACTGAGTTCTCTCTTCACGGAAAAGAAACAGGGGAGCGACCGCGATCAGAGCTCCGGCGCCGAAAACGGCCACGGCCCGCAAGCGCGAGCGCGGCTCCGAAGGAGTCTCCGCCGGCCAGGCGACGAAGAGACCGAGCGCTGCGGCGACGATCCAGCCCGAAAAGTAGAAGTGGGCCCCCAGGCCGGCCACCAGGCCGCTCGCGAACGCCGCCGACAGCCGGCCTCTGCGCCGGGCGCGAAGCGCGAAGAGCGCCGCGACGTCCCCGAGAACAGCGAGCACGATGGCGTGCCATCCCCGAAGGGAGAGGATCAGGTGCCACCTGAGGCCGGCGAGGATCAGCCCGGTCAGCGCCGCGCCGCCGCGGTGAAGGAGCGCGCGGCCCAGGGCCACGCCGGTACAGAGCGACGCGACTCCGCCGAGGGCGGAGATCGCCCGCAGGCCGACGACCGTCGGACCGAAGAGCGCGACCGAGCCGCGCAGGAGATACAGGTAGAGGACGCCC
>DASWCZ010000063.1:0-6476 GCA_036395755.1 Thermoanaerobaculia bacterium | reverse complement strand
AAAAAGGAGGAGACCGCATGAATCTCTATGGACCCAAGCAGCTGGTAGACGGCATGCGCACGGTACGCAAGAACACGATCCTGATCGCCGAAGACATTCCCGAGAGCGACTACGGATACCGTCCGACGCCGGACAGCCGTTCCGTCGCCGAAACGCTGGTGCACATCGCGTTGCTGGGGCGAGCCGATCGCTTTCTTCATGAGGAAGAGCGTCGCTCGTCGCTCGAGGGCTTTGACTTCGGCGACCTCATCCGCAGGTCGCAGTCGGAGGAGAAGCGGCCGAAATCCAAGAGCGAAGTCATCGACCTGCTGCTCACGGAAGGGGAGCGCTGGTCTCAATGGGTGGAGGGGCTTCCCGAGGCGCTGCTGTCCGAACAGGTGCGCCAGCCCGGTGGTGCTTCGAAATCCCGCTTCGAGATGCTGCTCGGGACGAAAGAGCACGAAATGCACCATCGGGCGCAGCTGACTGTGATCGAGCGATTGCTCGGCATCGTCCCGCACCTCACTCGAAACCGCCAGGCCGTGCGCGAAACAGCTGCGAAGAGGGCCTGACACAGCTCGACAAGAGATCCGCAGGAGGATTCATGGACACGCAGTCCCGGTTCTCGACACTGCTTGGCCACTGTCTCAGAATAACTTTCGCAGCAACCTTTGCCGCGCCGGCGCTACTGGCTCGAGCCCCTGAACGCACAGCGACCCGCTCGGCGATCGAGCGCATGCAGAAGCCCGGCCCCGAGGCCGAGCAGCTCTCGCGCCGCGCCGGCGTCTGGAACGTCGTCATTACGCTCCGTCCAACGCCGGACGCAACGCCCGTCGTCACGACCGGTCTGGTCGCGGAGCGCACGATGATCGGCCTCTTCCTGCAGGAAGTGATGAGACCCGCGCCGAGCTCGAAAACGCCCGATTTCCGCCGCATCTCTTACCTGCACTACAACCGGGTGGAGGGTCGCTGGCAGTACGTCTCGCTGGACACTCGCTTCCCTGCCGGGATCATGCCCGCCTGGAGCTTCGAAAGAGAGGTCGGCGGCAAGCTCACGCTTCAGTTCGAGGGTCTCGCGTTCGCCGGCTGGGGAGAAGAGGTGGAGGGCTGGTTGATGCGGTCGAACTACGTGATCACGCGAGACAGCGACGACCACGAGTTCGCGCGGCAATTCTGGACGCGCGCGGACGGGAGCGGACGCGAATGGCTCGCGGTGCAGTACGAGTACACTCGGAGACGTTGAGTGGCGGTCCGGATGCCCTTGCAAAGGACCTCGGATTGAGCCGCGCCGGCCTGATCGAGCGAGGTCTGCAGACCGTGCTGGCTGCCCAGGGCAGGGATTAGAAGTCGGAGGCCGAGGCTCACCGATAGACGTTCTTGCGGTGGCCGACTCGGACGATCAGGACGACGAGCTCGTCATCGCCAACCGTACAGACGACTCGGTACCGCCCGACCCGGAGCCGATACAAATCCCCTCTCCCAGATAGCTTCTCGCTACCGAGAGGCCTCGAATCGCGCGCCAGCGACCGAATACGCGTCACGATCCGCTGCCGGTCCTCTTTTTGTCCGACCGCCTCGATCTCCTTCGCCGCGGACGGTTTGATGAGAACCCTATAGCCTGCCACGCCGCTTGAGAGCCTTCACGAACTGCTCGAAGTCCAGGTTCGGCTCTCTCTTGCGCCTCTGGAATGCCTCCAGGTCCTCTGCGTCCTCGGCAAGGGACAGCCGGACGGCCCGATTGACGATGTCCGACATCGAGTCGTCCGAGGCGGCTGCCTTGAGTCGGAGGGCACGGTGAATATCCGGGTCGAAGTAGACGGTGGCGCGTTTGCCGGTCATGCGGGAATTCTAGCGCTTTAGCGTCTTGACGTCAAAGCGTCAGGCGCCGTCCGACCAGATCACCCCGGGGTACAGGCTCGGGATGCGGTACGAGCGGTAGGTGCCGCCGGGCTTCACGGTCATCTGCCAGACGATCACCGGTCTGGATGGGCCGCTCGACAGCTCCACGACTTGAGAGGGCACGTCGGACGGAGGAATCGGCGCGCCGATCGGTATGGGCTCCGATGCGCAGATCTCGATATCGCCATTGATCAAGGACATGACGTTGCCGCCCCAGTACGAATACTCGTTCAGGGGGTATTGCCACGCGAGCTGCGCGGTCATCGCGGTCTCGTCGATCTTGAAGATCGCGGCGCGGGTGAACGGAGGGGGCGGCGCCGGGTTCGTCGCGGCGCAGCCTCCCGGCATCGCGTAGCAGCGGTCGTTGCCGTTGTCCATGACGGCGAGGCGAAAAGCCAGGGATCCTTCGCTTCGCTCAGGATGACCGGGTGGGGAAGGAAGCAGGTTCGGGAAGTGCTGGGCGAAGAACCAATCGGTGTCCGCGGTCTGGCTGCCGACGAGCGTGAAGTCGCCCTGGTAGCCGAGCCTCCAGAGGATCGTCCCGTCTCCGTTGCCGCCCTCGTAGTCGACCTTCATCACCCAGTTCTGGCTGCGGGACGAGAGAATCAGGTTGCCGTCCGGCGCGAGCTGGATGCAGTTGCAGTGGGTCCAGTCGTAGCCGTTCGCGGCGTCGAACTCGTACGGGTGCCGGTCGACGTCCAGGTGATCGAACGCCGACCACGTCCAGACCGGGTTGAAGTTCTCGTCCAAGTCCACCATCGCGTCGCCCAGGATCGTGAACTGGCCGGGGCCGGGCGGCAGCGTCAGCTGGACGGTCTTCTGCTGCTGCACGAGGAGGATCGTGTGCCCGTTGGGCAGCCGCAGCACGTCGTGGCTGTAGCAGAGCGCCTGGACGTCCGAGCCCATCGCCTTGAGAGCGGCGTTCAAGTCCGCGAGATAGAGCTCGCGCACCGGGTTCCCCACGAAGTCGATCTCCCGAAGCACGCTGTCGTACGGGATCGGCTGCGGCACGCCGGCCGAGTACAGGTTCGTGATGCTCGCGAGCATATTGCCGTTCGGCAGCGGCTTGATCGGAAACGCGTAGCCCTTCCAGCTCGAGTCGGCGGAGTTGTCGTAGTACCAGAGGATGTTCCCGTCGATATCCGACACGACGGAGATGCCGGTCGGGTCGATCACGTTCACGAGCTCGACGCCCGGGCTCGGGGCCTGGTTCGCGAAGGTCGTCGCGGAGAGCGTGGGAAGGGCGATGTTCGGAAGGGGACCGGTCTGGAAGAGCGCACCGGGGGTCGTCACGTGTTTCCCGTCGGGAAGCCGGATCCGCGCCCGCATCTGGTACGTCCGCGCCGCCATCATCCCGGCGACGAGGAACGAGACGGGTCCGCCGCCGGGCGGCGCCGGCACGGGTGAGGTGGAGCGGCCGTACTGGGTGGTCAGTCCGAACTCGACGGTCACCTCAGTGTCCGCGGGGAGCGTGATGGTGCAAAGCGCCACGAGCGGGTGGGAAGTCGGGTGGACCGAGCCAGAAAAATCGACGGAGTAGGTCTCGTCCGACATAAGTCGACCTCCTCGTGAGCCGTCCGATCGGGTGCGGGATGATAGCGCGGCGAAATGATCGGCGAGACGGTTTCCCATTACCGCGTCCTGCGCGTCCTCGGAGAAGGCGGCATGGGCGTCGTCTACGAAGCGGAGGACCTCCGCCTCGGGCGGCACGTGGCGTTGAAGTTCATCGTCCACAAGGCGCTCGATCGGCCCGACCGCGTCGTGCGGTTCGAGCGGGAGGCGCGCGCGGCGTCGGTCTTGAACCACCCGAACATCTGCACGATCCACGACGTCGGCGAATCCGAGGGACGCCACTTCATTGCGATGGAGCTCCTCGAGGGGGACAACCTCGATAAGCTCTTAGAGAAGGGGCCTCTCCCGGTCCGCCGCCTCCTCGAGCTCGCGACGCAGATCGCCGAGGGTCTCGCTGCCGCGCACGCCCGCAACGTGATCCACCGCGACATCAAGCCGGCCAACGTCTTCGTGACGTCGGCGGGATTCGTGAAGATCATGGACTTCGGGCTGGCCAAGATCCTCCAGGCCGCCGACTCCCTGACCGGCGCGGAGTCGGAGACCGTCACGAGCGGCCTGACGACGCCGGGGATCACCGTGGGCACGGTCGCGTTCATGTCGCCCGAGCAGACCCGCGGCGAAGAGGTGGACGCGCGGTCGGATCTCTTCTCCTTCGGCGCGCTGCTCTACAACATGGCGCTCGGCGCGCCCCCCTTCCGCGGGCCGACTGCGGCGGTGATCTTTTCCGGAATCCTGGAGCGCAATCCCGTGCCGCCGCTCGACGTCGACCCGACGCTGCCGTCGAAGCTCCAGGACATCATCCTGAAGGCGCTCGAGAAGGACCGCGAGCAGCGCTACCAGTCGGCGCGCGAGATGGCGATCGACCTGCGGCGCCTGCTGCGGGAGCTCGACAGCGGCGCGTCCCTGAGTGCATCGGGCGTCGCGTCGGTTCCTCGGCTTCCAGCGGCGGTGGCGCCCGCACGGACACGTCGCCGGAAGTATTGGATCGCGGGCGTAGCCGTCGCGGCGGCGCTCCTCGGGGCGTTCGTCGTCTGGAAATCGACCGGAAGGCGCGCGCGGCCGTCTGCTCCCGCCGCCCGTCCCGAGGTGAAGTCCCTCGCCGTCCTCCCGCTCGAAAACCTCACGCCGGATCCTTCGCAGGAGTACTTCGCCGACGGCATGACCGACGAGTTGATCGCGCGGTTGTCCAAGATCTCGGCGCTCCGCGTCATCTCGCGCACGTCGGTCATGCGCTACAAGGGGTCGAAGAAGTCACTGCCGGAGATCGCGAAAGACCTGCAGGTGGACGCGATCGTCGAGGGATCGGTTCTGCGCGCGGGCGACCGCGTCCGCATCAACGCGCGCCTCTCCGACGCGACCGAGCGGCAGATGTGGGTGGAGAGCTACGACCGCGATCTGCGCGACATCCTCTCGCTCCAGAGCGACGTCGCGAGCGCCATCGTGCGCGAGGTGCGGGTCAAGGTCGCGCCGGAGGAGAGCTCGCAGCTCGCGAGCCGGGGCCCGGTCAATCCCGAGGCGTACCAGCTCTACCTCCAGGGCCGGATCGCGTTCTCGCGCTTCACGCCGGAGTCCCTCGCGCGCGCCGCCGAGTACTTCAACCGAGCGATCGCGAAGGACCCGCAGTCCGCGATGGCGTACGCCGGGCTCGCGGACTCGTACATCCAGCTCGCGGGGCGCGCGCAGCCGCCGCGCGAGGTCATGCCGAAGGCGCGGGCCGCGATCGACCGCGCGCTCGCGCTCGATCCGAACCTCGCCGAAGGCTACGCGTCGCTCGCGCAGGTCAAGCTGTTCTACGAGTTCGACTGGCCGGGAGCGGCGGCCGAGTACCGGCGCGCGGTCGGGCGCAATCCCAGCTCGACGCTCGTCCACCAGGCGAACGGCCTCTTCCTCGCGGCGGAGGGAAAGGCCACCGAGGCCATGCGGGAAGCGGATCGGGTCGTCGATCTCGATCCGGTCAGCTCGAGCTCCGGGTGCCTGCGCGCGCGGCTCCTCTATTACGGTCGGCGATACGACGACGCGATCGCGCAGTACGAACGGACGCGGGCGTCCGACCCGACGGTCACCGGCTTCTGCACGTTCGCGATCCTCGCGTACGAGGCGAAGGGGCGGTTCGGCGAGGCGATCGCGGCGGCGCAGCGGGCGAGCGACGCGTCGCCCAACGAGATGCTGCCGCGGGCGGCGCTCGCGCGCGCGTACGGGATGATGGGGAACCGGGCCGCGGCGCAGAAGACGGTCGATGCGATGACAGACCTCGCGAAGCGGCGGTTCATCTCCGAGCACGACTTCGCGATGGCCTACTCGGGATGGGATCGGGAGGAGACCCTCGGCTGGCTTGAGAAGGCATACGAAGGACGGGCCGGGCTGCTCGTCTACGCGAACGTGGACTCCGCATGGGACGGGGTGCGCTCCGAGCCGCGGTTCCAGGAGATCGTGCGGAGGATCGGGATCCCGAGGTAGGGCCGCAGTCTCGGTCTAACGCGTATGTGGTGACCTGACCCTCAATGTGGCAAGTGGAGACCTGACCCCAGTCGCTCGAGCTCGCCGAAGGAGAGGCGGATCATCGCCTCGAGCTCACCGAACCGTTCCGAGATCCGCGTCTCGATCCGGTCGAGTCGTTCGTTCGTCGAGACGAATCCTTCGGCAACCGTGCGGATCTCCGATCGAAGGCTTTCCGCGACGACGTTGAAATGGCGCGTGATTTCTTCGGCCGTCTCCCGATCCACTGATTCTCCTGCCGGAGCCTAGCACCGACGCTGATCAGTATTGTCGCGGCGCGGCAGAACGCTCACCCCCTCTCGGCGGCGCGCTCCAGAGTCTCGATGTCGAGCTTCGTCATGCTGAGCATGGCCGCCATCACTCTCTCGGATTTTCCCGGGTCCTTGCTCTCGATCAGCTCGTTCAGCACGGTCGGAACGACCTGCCAAGACATACCGAACTTGTCTTTGAGCCAGCCGCACGGGCCCGGCTGGCCGCCGTCGGCAGTCAGCTTCGCCCACAGCTCGTCGACTTCCTTCTGCCTCCGACAG
>DASWCZ010000062.1:0-48894 GCA_036395755.1 Thermoanaerobaculia bacterium | reverse complement strand
AGAAGATCTTCCGCGTCCCCGCCACCGGAGGGGAGTCGCGGGAAATCCCGATCCGCCCGCCAGGCGGAGAAGGAGTCTTTCGCTACATCCTCTATCCGACACTGTCCCCGGATGGAAAGTGGATCCTCTTCCAGTCGGAGCAGTTCCGTGTGCACGTCGTCCCGAGCTCGGGCGGAGAAGCGAAGGTCCTCTGCCGGGGACGCCGCCCCGTCTGGGCCCCCGACGGCCGCTCGGTCGTCTACTCGAACGCGGACCCGGGGAAGAACTACTCGCTCTGGAGGATTCCGTTCTCGCCGGCGAAGGGCGAAGCCGACGGCCCCGCCGAACCGGTGACCGTCGGACGCGGCGTCGATACCCAGGCCGCGATCTCGCATGACGGAAGACAGATCGCGTTCACCGGGCTCGAACAGACGTTCAATCTCGAGACGCTGCCGTTCGACGCCGAGCTCGGACGGGTGACCGGCGAAGTGAAGGTCCTGACGTCCGGCAACAACGACATCGAGTGGAAGAGCCTGTCCCCCGACGGCAGGTCGGTCGCCTACGAAAACGCCGGCCGTCTCTGGAGACTCGACCCCGGGCAGGCGGCGTACCAGCTGACGAGCGACCCGGCCTTCAGCGACGGCCGGCCCAAGTGGTCCCCCGACGGGCAGTCGATCCTCTTCGAAAGGGCGCCCGCGGGCCAACCGGGAAAGCTCGAGGTCTGGCTGATGGCCTCCGACGGCGCGGGCCCGCGGCAGCTCGTCGGGAAAGGCCGGGTACCGTACTGGATGCCGGACAGCCGCGGGATCACCTACTGCTCGACGTCGGACTACTACCTGTACCACCTCGATCTCGCGACGCGGAAATCCCGCCGGGTGACCAACGAGGAGACGCGGGCGCCGCTCCACGTCGTGAGCAACGACGGCAAGTGGATCGTCTACCAATCGTCGGCCCAGAGCTACCTCACGATTCGCGCGCACCCGATCGATGGTGGGGAGACGCGCGTGGTCGCCTCGACCCCGGGCAAGAGGGGGAGCGGGCATCCGATGCTCTCGCCCTCCGGGAACTGGTTCTACTACCAGACGGACCACAAGAACGTGTATCGGCTCCCGGGGCCGTCGCAGGGCTGGCGAAAGGCCGAGCCTCTCAAGGTCACGAACTTCCCCGAGTCCGGTCTCTTCATCGAGGATCCACGCCTTTCGATGGACGGGAAGCAGCTCATCTACTCGCGCGGGCGGATCACGGGAGATCTTTGGTTGCTGAAACTGCCGGAACGCCCGGAGAAGTGACTAGGCCAGCGGATCGCGCGACGCCAGCGGACTGACTCGCTCGAGCAGCCCGTAGTCTCGGTCGTGATGGAGCACAGTCAGACCGTGGCGAATCGCGCAGGCGGCGATCAGACAATCAACGCCCGATCCGATCGTCAGCCCGGCTCGACGCGCCGCTCGATAGAGAGCGATCGCCTCTTCAAACACCGTTTGGGAAAGCGGCGACTCGACCACCGGCATCGCCAGCATCGCCTCCCGCGCTGTTCGGAAGGCTCCCTCGTCGCGAAAGCCCTGAAGTACTTCCTGGACCACCGGAAGGCAGGTGACGACCTCCTCGAGCTCGGTGACGTCGTCGAGCTGCAGCCGAGGAGATCTGCGAAAAACTTCGATCCAGACCGAGGTGTCATACCCAACCTTGAGAATCATGCCCCCGCCGCGGCCTGGGCCCGACTCCCCCGCGCCGTCAGGAACACGCCGGTCAGGATGAGCGCGCCCCCCGCGAGCGTCCGGGCAGGGAGCTTCTCGCCGAGCACGATGGCGCCAAGCATCACCGCGATCAATGTGTCCACGAGGGGGATCGTTCCGACGATCGCGACCGGCACGCGCTTGATCAGCCAGAAGAGGCCGACAAACGTCAGCGCGGTCCCGAAGACGGTCAGGTAGGCGAGAGCGCCGAGCGCCTGCGGAGTCCACCGGGCCGGCGCGCCCCGCTCGAGAATCGCCGCCATCGCCAGCAGAAACGCCGCCCCGACGAGGGTCTCTCCCCAGACGTTGTGCACAGGCGCGACCTGACCCAGATGTTTCTTGTTGATGATGTTCGCGACCGCAGCGACGATGGCAGAGGCGACGACGAGCGCGCCCCCGCGGACCAGTCCGGACGGCTCCGCTTCGAACGCGCGAAGGACCGTCAGTCCCTCGATGAGCGCGACCCCGGCGAGCCCGAGCGCCGCTGCCGCGAGCGTCCGCGCCGTCAGAGGCTCGTTCGGGAGAAAGTAGTGGGCGAGGAGACCGACCCACAGTGGGAAGGTCGCGAAGAGCAGGGCGGAGAGCCCCGATTCGATCCACTGCTGCGCCACGAAGATGAGCGCGTACGCCACGCCGATCTGGAGGAACCCGGCGAGCGCGACTAAGGCGGTCTCACGCGCGGTCGGGCGGCGTACGCCGCGGCGGAAGGCGAACGGCGCGAGGAGCAGGCAGGCGAGCGCCATCCGAAAACCGGCGAAGCGGAGCGGCGGAAGGTACTGAAGCCCGATCTTGATGACGAGCCAGGTGGACCCCCAGATCGCACAGAGAAAAACGTAGACCGCGAGCGCGCGGCCCCGGAGTGGTGACATCGCGGGCCATCCTAGACGGTAAAATCCGGGCGTGTTCGAGACACCTGTCCACTCCGGTCTTCCAAAGGCGGCTTCCTACGAGGAATTGACGCGTTCGCTCGTCGCGCTCGTGGAAGGCGAGACCGACGCTCTCGCGAACCTCGCCAACGCAGCCTCTCTCCTCGCGCACTCGCTCGACCGCATCAACTGGTGCGGTTTCTATCTGCTGCGCGGAGAAGACCTCGTGCTCGGCCCGTTTCAGGGCAAGCCGGCCTGTGTGCGAATCCCAGTGGGAAAAGGGGTCTGCGGCGGGGCCGCCGAGCGGCGGCAGACCGTCGTCGTGCCCGACGTCAACCGGTTCCCCGGGCACATTACGTGCGATCCGGCGTCGCGGTCGGAGATCGTGGTCCCCGTGATCGAGGAGAACGTCCTCCGCGGCGTGCTCGACGTGGACTCTCCCGAGACCGGACGCTTCGACGAAGAAGACCGCGCCGGCCTCGAGAAGTTCGTCGCGATCCTGATCCCGCGGGTCGCCTGGGGAAGGCTCTAGAGTGGCGGCAAAGAGATTCGGCGGCAAGGTGACGTGGCTTGGTCATGCGACATTCTTGATTCAGTCTCCGAAACTGGTCCGCGTCGCGATCGATCCCTGGATCGGCAACAACCCGAAGTTCCCGAAGGGGTTCGACTGGGGGAAGGTCGACGTCGTCGCCGCCAGTCACGGACACTTCGATCATTTCGGCGAAGACGGGATCGCGCTCTTGAAACGGACCGGCGCAACTTTCGTCGGCATCTTCGAGCTCGCGCTCCACTGCGGCGCGAACGGCGTCGAGAAGGTCTCCGGCATGAACAAGGGGGGCAGCCAGAAGGTCGAGGGAATCGAGTTCCGGATGGTGCACGCCGTTCACTCCTCCGGCACCTCCGGCGCGGGCAGGGAAACGAATTTCCCGTCCGATCCGTGCGGCTACGTGATGACGTTCGAGGACGGTTTCCGGATCTACTACGCCGGCGACACGAACGTCTTCGCCGACATGGCTCTCATCGGCGAGCTCTACGAGCCCGATCTCGCGCTGCTGCCCATCGGCGACTTCTACACGATGGGCCCGCGCGAGGCGGCGAAGGCCTGCCAGCTGCTCGACGTCCCGCGCGTGATCCCGATGCACTGGGGGACGTTCCCGGTCCTGCCCGGAAAGCCGTCCGAGCTCCGTCGCGAGATCGACCGGCGTGGTCTCGCGACCCAGATCGTGGAGCTGTCTCCGGGGGCGTCCTGGCCGCCGACGTAAACACTCGAGAGGAGGTTCCATGCGAACGATCACCCGGTTCCTCGCTCTGTTCGGAATCTCGCTTCTGGCCGTCTCGTGCGCCTCGCGCTCCGGCGGCGACTGGGAGCTCCTCGGGACGAAAAGCGTGTCTTTCCTCGTCGACCACGACACGCTCGACGTCGGCCGTTCCCAGGGCCGTTTCCGTCAGCTGAAGTTCGTCGTGGAGGGGGCGCCCGTCGAGATGTACGACATCCGGGTGGTCTTCGGCGACGGAAGCGATTTCCGTCCCGAAACGCGCCTCTACTTCGCGCCGAACACCCAGACTCGCGCGATCGACCTGCCCGGTCGAAATCGATTCATCCGGAAGATCGACTTCGTGTACCGCAAGACTTCGGGGCTGTTCCGCCAGGCGACCGTATCGGTCTACGGGCGGTGACAACAACGACCAAGCTGTCATTCCGAGGAGCGTAGCGACGAGGGCACCGAGCTGTGTGCGCGCGTGAGCTTGCGAACGACCGCAGAGCGCGACAAGCGCCGTCGTCGAGACGGCGCTAATCCCTCCCTCGTCGAGGAAGAGATCCTTCGCTTCGCTCAGGATGACCGCTTCGCGGTCACTGGAGCGGCAGCCTGCCGCCGAAGCCCTCCTCGTAGCCGTGGAAGTACTCGAGTGACGTCTCGGGATACTTCCAGCAGTAATAGCCGGCGCCCGAGTCGAAGTCCACGAGCCACAGTCCCTTGATCTCCGCGCCGAGCGCGAGGATCTCTCGAGCCCATTCGCCGACGACCCCCTGGCGTTCCTCTTCGGTCTCGTCGCCTTCGGAGAGCCGCGCGAACTTGAAGACCGCCTCCGAAGTGAGCTCCTTGACCTTCGGAAGGAGAGAGCGGGCCTCTTCCAGGGTGAAGACTCTCTTCTCCGGTGAGCTCACGACGACGAGCTCCGCGCCGCCCGACGTCAGCCCCCGCTCCCGTACGACCCCGATCAGCTTCTGCACGGCGTCGGCGTCCTCTCCTTCCGCCGCGCCGACGTACGACTCGAGCGCGGCGAGTGCTTCTTCGGTCCGCCCGCTCTTCAACAGAAGCAGGCCGCGCTCGCGGCGGTACGAGACCTCTTCGGGGTCGAGGATCTCGGCCCAGCGGAGCGCCTCCAGCGCTTCCGGATATTTCTCGCGCCGCTCCCACGAGCGGCGCAGGTTCGAGAGGACGCGAGCGAGGATGGCGCGTTCGGTGTCCGGTGCGAAGATCTCTTCCGGAAGCGAGAGCGGGGTTCCGAAGACCGTGCTCACGCGGCGCGAGACCGACTCGCGGTCGCGAAGGACGCCGCCGTCGAACGGGTCGAGGTAGGTCTCCTCGGGAAGCTCTTCTCCGCCGACGACGAAGTGACCAGGCAGACCGATGCCGGACAGCCGCAGCCCGGCCTGCCGGGCGATCTCCACCGTGACGATCGAAAGCGTGATCGGCATCCCCCGCCGGGCCGCGAGAACGCGCGCGACCGAGGAATTCTCGGGCTCGTCGTACGACTCCTGGTCTCCGCGGAAACCTTCCTCGACGAAGAGAACCTGGCACAGGGCTTCGACCGGGAGATCTCCGGACGCCATCAGGTCCCGGACGCGGGAGGCGAGGGACTCGACCGCCTCCCGCGCGGCGGTGAGGTCCTCGTCAGGATCGACGAGCGCCGCGACGAGCAGAGCGCCTTCGAACACGTCGAGATCCTCGCCCGCGGCGAAGAAGTGGAAGCGCTGGAAAAGATCTTCGCGGTCGCTCATCAGAGAGGAATCTTCCGCGCGATCGCCACGCCGTCCCGCAAGGGCACGATCACCGATCGAAAGTCGGGGCGCGCGAAGAGGCGGCGGTTGAATTCCCGGATCCCTTCGGTCGCGGCGTCCTTCTGCGAGGGGTCGACCACCTTCCCGGACCAGAGGACGTTGTCCGCGAGGAGATAACCGCCGGGTGAGACGCGCGGCGCCGCGGCTTCCAGAGCCCGTGGATATCCGTCCTTGTCGATGTCGATGAAGACGACGTCGAAGTCGCCGGAGGTCGATTCGAGAAGGCGCACGGCTTCCCCCACTTTCACGTCCACGCGGTCGCGAAGCCCCAGCCGCTCGAGGTATCCACTCGCTTCGCGGGCGTTCTTCTCGTCCCCGTCGGTGTAGACGACTTTGCCGCCGGCGCCGACGGCGCGCGCGAAGAAGGCGGTCGAGTATCCGATCGCGCTTCCCAGCTCGCAGACCCGCCGCGCGCCGATCGACTCCGCGAGCGTCGCGAGCAGGGTCGCGACCGCCGGCCCGACGATCGGAACGTCCCGCTTCCGGGCGACGGCCTCCATCTCGGCGAGGACCGGATCGCGAGCGGGGAGAAGATCGAGCAGGTACCGGTCGAGCTCGGGTGAGAGCAGAGGAATCATGCGGCAGATCTTAGCGCCGCCGTTGCACTCGCGATGACCCTCGAAGCCGCTCCTATAATCCGCCGCGTGCCGGCGCCTTCTGGACCGCTCTCGGAGCTCCTGGATCGCTTCCCCGCGGACGAGTACCGCTCGATCGTCGAGATGCGACGGGATCTTCACCGGCACCCCGAGCTCGCGTTCGAAGAGATCCGCACCGCGGCGAAAATCGCGGAGCGCCTCGAACGGCTCGGAACGGCCGCCCGGAGCGGCGTCGGTCGAACCGGAGTCGTGGCGGATCTGGGAGAAGGCGGCGACCGACTTCTCGTCCGCGCCGACATGGACGCTCTGCCGCTCTCCGAAGCGAGCGGCGAGGAGTTCTCTTCGCAAGAGCCCGGGCGCATGCACGCGTGCGGCCACGACGGCCACGTCGCGATCGCGCTCGCCGCCGCCGGTCGGCTCGAGCGGGATCCGGCGGCGCGCCCTCTGCGATTTCTCTTCCAGCCCGCCGAAGAGAGGGGCGGCGGGGCGCGTGCCTGCGTCGCCGACGGAGTGATGGAAGGGGTGAGCGCGGCGATCGGCCTGCACCTCTGGAACCAGCTCCCCGTCGGGAAGGTCGGAGTCCACCGCGGGGCGATGATGGCGGCAGTCGACGAATTCCAGATCGACGTCGAGGGGCGCGGAGGCCACGGCGCCGCGCCGCACGAAACCTCCGACCCGATCGTCGCGGCGGCGCGGATCGTCGATGCCCTCCAGACGATCGTGTCGCGCGAGGTCTCTCCGCTCGACTCCGCGGTCGTCACGATCGCGAGCATTCACGGCGGCGACGCGTTCAACGTCATTCCCTCGACCGTGCGCCTGACCGGGACCGCGCGCTGGTTCTCCGAAGCGACGGGGGCGGCGATGTCCGGAAAGATCGGGCGGATCGTTTCGGGCACCGCGGCAGCGGCCGGAGTTTCCGCGCACCTCGACTACCGCCGCATCAACCGACCGGTCGTCAACGACCCGCGCATCGCCGACGTCGTCATCGAGACCGCGCGCCGGCTCCTCGGAGAAAAGAACGTCGATACCGAGACGAGAACTCTCGGCGGCGAGGACATGTCGGTCTACCTCGACCGGGTCCCGGGTTGCTTCTTCTTCGTCGGCTGCGCGCCGGAGGGACCCCACCGGCCGCACCACTCGCCGGAGTTCGCGATCGACGAACGGGCGCTCGCGGTGGGAACGACGCTGCTCGAGGCCGCGGCCCGGGAAGTCGCGAGGGCTCTCGAGCGGGCGTGACGGCGCCGCTCGACGCGTCTCTCGCCAGCGTGCAGACCCTCGCGTTCGCATTCCTCGGCGCGTACCTCGCCGCCGTGCTCGCCATCGGCTTCTTCTGGCGCCGCCGCGCGGGGCGCGACGAGATTTCGTACTTCGTCGCCGACCGCAGCCTCTCGACCTTCTGGGGCTTTCTCGGCCTTGCCTCGCTGACGACGGGCGGATCGACGACCATCGTGCTCGCGGCATTCGTCTACGCGCATGGCGTCTCAGGCCTCTGGCTCGACCTCGCGGGAGCGCTCGGCTTAGTCGCCCTCGGCCTCTTCCTCGCCCGGCGGATCCGGCGCGAACGCGCCGTGACGCTGCCCGAGATCGTCGGCCGCTACTACGGAGACGGCGCGCGCCGCGCGGCTGCCGCGCTGGTCCTCGTCTCGGAGATCGTCTGGTTCGCTCTCCTGGTCGAAGCGACCCAGACGGTCCTGACCGCGGCGCTCCGGGTGCCTCCCCTGCCCGCGCTCCTCGCGTCGACGGCCGTCTTTCTCGCGTACACGTCGCTCGGCGGTCAGTTCGCCGTGGCGCGGACGGATCTCGTTCAGTACGGCGCGATGCTCCTGGCGATTCCGGGCGTGGCGCTGTACTTCGCGCTCACCGGCGCGAAGGGGTTGGGAGGGCTGCCGCCGGATGCCTGGAGCTTCCCCCTGTCCCGGGACGTTCGCGCGGGAGACGTCCTGGCGCTCCTCGTCCTGATCGGCCTCCCCCATCTCGTGGGAAGCGACGTCTATGCGAAGCTCCTTTCCTGCCGCGACGAAGCGACCGCGAGGCGGTCCGCTCTTCTCGCGGCGGTTTCGAAAGTCGTGTTCGGATTCTCGGTCGCCGCGATCGCGCTCGCGGCCCGCAAGGCCTTTCCCCCGGTCGATCCGTCGAACGCGCTGCCCTCGGCCATTCTCGGGTTCGCACCTCCTGCCGCCGCCGCGCTCATCCTGGTCGGCCTGGTCGCGACGATGCAGACCTCGGCGGATATCGTCCTTCTCTCCGCGTGCGCGGTGACCGTGCGCGATCTCGCTCCCCGCGCCCTCGGCGGAACCTCCGGCGTCCGGGCAGCTCGATGGCTGGCGCCGATCTACGGAGCGCTCGGCCTTCTCGTCGCTCTCTCACTCGGTCGGGACGTGGTCGAGACGCTGAAGCTCGGTTACTCGATCTTCGCGGCCGGAATCATCCTGCCGGTCCTCGCGGCGCTCCTTCCGCGCAAGCCTGCCGTGCCCTCGCAGGGGGCAATCCTCGCGATGGTCGCCGGCGGCGCGGTCGCCGCCGCAGGCCGCCTCTTTCCGGATTGGACGCGCGGAATGGACCCCGTCCTTCTGGGCACGGGCGTCAACCTCCTGATCCTCTTGGTTGCCCTGCCCTTTTCGACCTCGCGCGCATGAGCGACAAAGAGAATCTCGAGCGCGGCCCCGCTCACCCCGTTTTTCTGAAGCCGGCCGGGCCGAATCTCGGCGTCGCCCCGCCCCGCGGCGAGGCGCCGCCTCGACGCGGGATGTTCGCGTCGCTCGCGCACCGGCCGTTCCGGCGCTACTGGATCGGTCTCTTCCTCTCGAACATCGGAACGTGGATGCAGGTCGTGGCTCAGGGGTGGCTCGTCCTGCGCCTGTCCGACTCGGCCTTCATGCTCGGCCTGGTGGGGTTCGCGGGATCGATCCCGACCCTGCTCCTCGCGCCGCTCGCCGGCGTGGCCGCCGACCGCGTGGACCGCCGGCGGCTCCTGATGTCGACGCAGTCCGTCCAGATGTTCTGCGCGCTGATTCTCGCCGCGGCGACCGGGTTCCGCTTCGTGTCGGTTTCGCTCGTCGCGGCGGTGGCGATCGTGAACGGCCTCGCGAACGCGTTCACGATGCCGTCCCACCAGTCTCTCTTTCTCGACCTCGTGGGCCGAGAGGACCTGATGAACGCGATCTCGCTCAACTCGATGCAGTTCAACCTCTCCCGGGTCATCGGCCCGATGATCGCGGGACTGACCATTGCCGGCTTCGGCGAGACCGGCTGCTTTCTCCTGAACGCGGTCTCGTACCTCGCCGTCATCGCCGCGCTGGCGGCGCTCCCCGCGCTTCACCGGCGGCGTGCGGGCAGCCGCGGAGCCTGGGTGGATCTGCGGATCGGGATGCGGTTCGCGCGGCGGAGAGCGATCATCCTGCCGCTGCTGGCGATCGCTGCGTCCCTCGCGGTGTTCGGCACGCCGGCGGTGACGCTCGCTCCGCTCTTCGCGCGCAAGCTGCTGCACGTCGGTCCCCCGGGGCTCGGTGGGATGCTGTCGGCGGTCGGGCTGGGCGCCGCTATCTCCGCCCTCTTCCTCGCGTCACTCGGGAATTTCCGCAAGAAGGGATCGGCGGTCTTCGCCGCCTCCTCCGGGTTCGCGCTCTCGCTCGCCGGGCTCGGTCTCTCGCGCTCCTACGTTCTGTCGCTCGCGTTCCTGGCGCTCTTGGGCGCGTCGATGTCCTCCTCGGCGTCTCTCATCAACACGCTCCTCCAGACGAGCGCGCCCGACCGGCTACGCGGCCGCGTCATTTCGCTCTACGCGCTCGCCTGGCTCGGCCTCGTGCCGATCGGAAACCTCCAGGCGGGCGCGGTCGCCGAACGGTTCGGGGCGGCCGCGGCGCTCTTCGTCGGAGCGGCCGGGATCACGCTGACGCTCCTGACGGTCCGGATCGTCAAGCCGGTTCCCGCCGAGTCCGCCTGACCTTTACGCTATATTTTGGTTCCCCGATGAGGCGGTTTGACGGCGCCGCGCGAGTCGCGGTCCTCTGCGTGGTCGCGATCGGCGCTCTCCGGGCGATCGAGAAAGCCCAGGAGCCGCTCCGGCCGCGGGGCGCCTACAACAACTCGGTCCACCGCTTCTTCCCGGACCTCGACTCCCGGCTGAACGCGGTCCGTTACGGCCGCTGGCGCGCGGTCGAGATCGCGTGGAAGGCCGGCATCAACCCGGAGCTCGACCGCGAGTTCTCCGCGTTTCTCCTGAAACTGCTCGCCGATCCACCGCGCTTTCCGCCGGAGGCCCAGTTCCTGGCACCGCGCTTCGCGCGCGAGGCGCCCACGGTCTTCCACGCGCTGCGATGGGGCCAGGTCCTCGAGCAGCAGGTTTCCGACGTCCTCGCCGCCCCCGATGCGACGCCCGCTCTGACGGGCCGGCGCCTCGAGCGGGTCGTCAACCTCTACCGCCTCGAGCGCTGGGCTCTGTCCGAACCCGCGGAGGAAGCGCCGCCGCCCGTGGCCCTCACTCTCGCGCCGCAGTCCGCCCGGATCCTCCTCTCGGGGACCCGGCTGTTCGCCCGCGCCATGGAGGCGCTCGCCGCCGCGGACTTCGGGCAGCAGCGGTGGAAGGTGAGGGACACGATCGAGGAATTCGACGCTTCTCTTTCGCGCGAGAAGGCGGTCGAGGAATCCACTCACCGCGTCTCGGCGCCCACTTTCGTGGAGCGCTATCCCGCGGCCGCCGCGCACCTCGATCGCGTGACGCGGTTCCGGCTGGAGATCTACGGCGCGCTCGTCGGCGGCGGCGCGACCCCCGAGGCGCGCCGGGAACGCAACGAGCGGCTCTCTCGGGTTGCGCGCCGCTACGGTCTTTCGGGCGAGGGAATCGGTGCGCCGTAACCGCCGCCCCTCCGTCGGAGGGCTGATCTTCGCGGCGCTGTTGTTTCCCGCCCTCGCCCGCGCGCAGTTTCTTTCCAATCTCGAGCCGGAGCGGCCGATCGACGTCGAAGACGCCACGCCGATCCCGTTCCGCGCGGTCTCCGCCGCCGTCGACTGGGCCTACAACTTCCGCAAAGGCGGATTGAACGACCAGGGGCCCGGCTGGTCCCTCCTCTTCGGCGCGCTGCGAAACCTGGAAGTCGGGGCGGCGCAACGGTACGTCACCCGACCCGGAAGGAACGCCTTGCGAGGGATTTCATCGGGTGACCTCGAGATCCATGCGCTCTACGGGGTCTTCTCCGAAAGCGCGCGGTACCCGGCGTTGGCCGCCCGCGTCGGCGTCGTCTTCCCGACCGGCCTCGACTCCCGCGGAACGGACCTCGAGCTCGGAGGAGTCTTCACCCGTTCCTTCGATTCGATGCGGCTTCACGGAAACTTCCAGTGGACGCGGCTGGGCGACACGCTTCCGACGGAGCGATCGAACCGTCTCGAGGGAGGGCTCGCAGTCGATTTTCTGGCGAGCCCTTCGGGCCGCACCGATACTCTCATCCTGGCTGGCGTGACGGTCCGCTCGAGCCTGGTGAAAAAGGGGGACGACATCGTGACCGTCGAGGTCGGTGCTCGGCAGCGTATCGGCATCCAGACGATCCTCTTCGGCGGTCTCGGGTCCGAGGTGGCGGACGGACCGGATCGCCCCCGCCTCCGAATTCGCCTCGGGATTTCGCACGTTTTCTAGCCCGGGATCCCGTTGACCTTCCGCGTCTTCGACTGCCACATCCACGTTCAGCCGTGGGAGCAGCTCCATCCCTCGGTTCACGCAACGATGATCCGCGGCCGCTCCGACGGCGAGCGGCTCGAACGCGTCCTCGCCGACCCCGCAGAGCTTCTCCGGCTGATGGACGAAGAGCAGGTCGAGCGGGCGGCCCTGATCAACTACGTGGCGCCGGACGTGATGGGCTTCGACGAGTCGGTCAACGAGTGGATCGCCCGCTACGTGAAAGGCCACACCGATCGCCTCGTGGCGGTCGGCTCGGTCCATCCGCGCCGGACGAGAGACGCGCGAGCCGATACGGCGCGACTGTTCGACGAGCTCGGGATCCGGCTTCTCAAGATCCACCCTCCCCACCAGCTCTTCGCCGCCAACGAATACCTGTCGGGAAACGAGGCGCTCGCCCGGATCTACGCGGTCGCGCAGGAGCGCGGGCGCCCGGTCATGATCCACACGGGAACCTCGATCTTCCCAGGCGCGCGAAACCGCTACGCCGACCCGATCTCCGTCGACGACGTGGCCGTCGATTTCCCGAATCTCGCGATCGTCCTCGCCCACGCGGGCCGACCGCTTTACATGGACACCGCCGTGTTCCTCGTGCGGCGCCACCCGAACGTCCACCTCGATCTCTCCGGGATCCCGCCGCGCAAACTGCTCGAGTATCTGCCGCGCCTCGAAGAAATCGCGGGGCGGTGCCTCTGGGGGACCGACTTCCCCAGCCCCGGAATCGCGTCGATGCGGAAGAACGTCGAGGACTTCCTCGAGCTGCCCCTCTCAGACGACGCGAAGAGGCGCATCCTCTTCGACAACGGGGCGGCGCTGATTCGGTAATAGCATCCGATCATGCGCGTGCTCGTCGTCGGCGCCGGCGTCATGGGCCGCGGAATCGCCGGGCTCTGCGCGCTCCGCGGCCACGAGACGCTCGTCTTCGACGCGGATCCCGACGCGCAGCGGCAGGTCCGCGGGTCCATCGAGGGATCCTGGGCACGAGCGCTCGAGCGGGGCAGAATTCGGGCGGAGACAATCGAGGCGGGACGACGCCTCCTCCGCGTCGTCGAGCGGCTGCGCGACGGCGCGGACGTGGACTTCGTCGTCGAAGCTGTTCCGGAAGCACTCGAACTGAAGCGCCTCGTCTTCAGCGAGCTCGACGATCACTGCCCCGACCGGACCATCCTCGCCTCCAATACCTCCTCGCTCTCGATCACGCGTATCGGGCGGGCGACCGGGCGCCGCGACCGCGTCGTCGGAATCCACTTCTTCAATCCGGTCGCGGCGATGCCGCTCGTCGAGGTCGTGCGGAGCGCGGACACATCGCCGGAGACCGAGCGGCGGTCGCTCGAGCTCGTCGCATCGCTCGGCAAGGAAGCGGTGCGGGTGAACGATTCCCCCGGCTTCGCGACCTCGCGGCTGGGTCTTGCGCTCGGACTCGAAGCGATGCGGATGGTCGAAGATGGAGTCGCCCGCCCGGAAGACATCGACCGGGCGATGGAGCTCGGCTACGGCCACCGAATGGGGCCGCTGAAGACGAGCGACCTCGTCGGGCTCGACGTCCGTCTCGCGATTGCCGATACGCTCGCGGCCGAACTCTCCGGCGAGCGATTCACTCCGCCGGAGATCCTGAAGAAGATGGTCGCCGAGGGAAAAACCGGAAAGAAGGCGGGTGAAGGTTTCTACCGCTGGGAAGGGGACAAGGCCCACCCGGCCGACCCGAAGAGAAAGCGCGCTTGAACGATCGGCGCAATCTCACCCTGGGGATCGTGCTGCTCGGTCTCGGGGCGTTCCTCCTCCTGTCGAGAACGATCCGCTTCTCCGGACCGGGCGCGATCCTCGTCCTGATCGGGGCGCTTCTCCTCGCGCTCTCGGCGACGCGCGGCTTCCGCGGGCCGCTTCTGCCGGGCGGGATCCTGCTCGGCCTCGGAGGGGCTTTTCTTTTCCAGACGCGGCTCGAGCTACTCTTCCCGCGCTGGGCGACGATCACGCTCGGTCTCGGCCTCGGGTTCCTGCTGGTCGCCGTCGTCGACCGCGCCGCGCGCCACGAACGCCGTCCTTCACCGCTCGTTCCCGGTTTGATCCTGCTCGCCGTGTCGTTCTTCGGGGCGATCTCCCGGCTCCCTGCCGTGATGGACCTGCTCGTTCGGGCCCGCGATTTGTGGCCGTGGGCCCTGGTGCTCGCGGGGCTGGCACTCGTCGCGCAGGCGCTTCTGCGCCGCCGTGCGTAGCCCGGTCCGCTCCTACGACAGATCCAGGAGCTTCGGCACCGGCGGCCGGGACGCGGCGGGGACCGGCGCCTCGCGAGCGACGGAGAGGAGCCGCGCGGTCAAGACGAGCATTGCGAGCGCCGTCACCAGAAGCGCTCCGAAGAAACCGGTCGCCAGCCGGTGATAGCGGTCGAGGAGCAGGCGCGACGGGTCCGCCGCCGGGAGGTTGTCGATCAAGCCCGGCGCCTGCTGGCGGATCCGATCGATCGGAGGGATCAGGAGCTCGTGAATCACGAGAGCCGCGAAGAAGCCGGCGACCGGCAGTCGCGTGAGAAGGCTCCGCGTCAGGCGCGGGACGCCTTCGCGCGCCAACCACCACGAAGTCGCAAAGAGGACGCCGAAGGCCGCTTCGGCGAGAAGGCACGTTGCCGAGAGGACGGGGCTGACGACGGCGGCGGCCAGGTCGCGCGTCGGCAGCACGCGGAAGAGGGCGGGCGCGACGACCGCCCCGAAGAAGACGGCGGGACCGATCGCCAGAGCGAGCGCGGCGAGGTGAAGGAAGAGGACCGCGGAGTCGGCGCGGCTACTCGGGCGCATATTCGGCGAGGGTCGGAGGAATCCGGCCCGCCTTCGCACCGCGATCGAGCAGGGTCTGGACCGCCCGGCGTCCCTCCGGCCCGTAGCCCCGGGTCCACTCGTTGACGTACATGCCGACGAAGCGGTCCGCGCGCGACCGGTCGAGGCCGCGGGCGTACCCGAGGGCGTGCGAGAGCGCGGCGTCGCGGTGGGAGAGACCGTACTCGATCGAGCGGCGGAGCGCGCGGGAAATACGCGAGATCCGTTCCGCGCCGAGATCCCGGCGGACCACGTTGCCTCCGAGCGGCAGGGGAAGCCCCGTCTCCTCCTTCCACCACCGCCCGAGGTCCACGACGAGGACGAGCCCGTCGTCGGAATACGTCAGCTGGCCCTCGTGGATCAGGAGTCCCGCCGCGGCGTCGCCGGAGGCGACCTTCTCCTGGATTCGATCGAAGGCCGTCTCCGCCATCTCGATCCCCGGCGCCCAGAGCGAGAGGGCGAGCGCCGCGGTTGTCCAGCGGCCGGGCGACGCGACGACGACTCCTCCCGACGCGAGCTCCTCTCGGGCGAGAGGCTTCCGGGCGACGACGACCGGGCCGTACCCATCGCCGAACGAGGCGCCGTGCGGGAGCAGCAGGTAGCGGTCCGCGAGGTAGGCGTAGGCGTGGAAGGAGACGGCGGTGACGTCGAGCTCACCGGCCATCGCGCGGCGGTTCAACGACTCGATGTCGGAGAGCTCGTGAGAGAAGACGAGACCTTCCGTGTCGACTTCCCCGCGAGACAGGCCGTAAAACATGAAAGCGTCGTCGGAGTCCGGGCTGTGCGCGAGGGTGATCGGTGTCACGCGCGCGATTCTAGTCGCGCGGACTGCGGCGGCGCTTGACACCGGAGTCGGCAGAGCGGGAGAATGCCGCTAACGCGAGCCGCACGAAAAAGAAATACTTGTGTATCCGGAAGAGAAACTTCTAAAATCAAATCGCCGGACGGGTTGCGGCCCATCCGGCGATCAGGACGCATGACCTATCAATCGTTCGGCAGCGACAGACTGAAGGCGACACGCCCCTCCGAGGGGGCGGCAAAATTAGCACCTCGCCCCAAGGCTGTCAATCAGCTGTCGGGAGGGAGGTGAAATCATGGCCACGAAGAAAAAGGCCGCCAAGAAGGCAACGAAGAAGGGCGGCAAGAAGAAGAAGTAAATCAACGGTTTAGCAAAACCCACGAGACTTCTGTGGGGGCCTGCGGGCCCCCCTTTTTTTGCCTTGACTTTCCTCTTTTCTGGACCAATCCGGATCGTTCGGGGAGGCCGACTATATCAGTATTGATATAGTTCTCGTGTGTCCCTTCCCCACGTCCTTCTCGGTCTCCTCGACGGCCAGCCGCGGACGGGTTACGACCTCGCGCGGGTCATCCAGCAAGAGGTCGAGCCGGTCTGGAAGGCGGAGATCTCCCAGATCTACCCCGCCCTCGCCCGGCTTCGACGGGAGGGTTACGTGGTCTTGCGGGTCCTCGGGCCTCGCCGCGGCCCGCACAGGAACCTCTACCGCGTGACCGCCGCTGGCCGCCGAGAGCTCCGGCGCTGGCTCTTGGAGTCCCCCCCGCCGCCCCGCGGTCGGGACGACGGGCTCGCCCGGATCGCTTTCCTCGAGTCCCTTGCCGTCCCGGAGCGCCGCCACGTGCTTCGAGCGTACGAGAAGGCGCTCGCCGACGAGATCGCGTGGCTTCGCGCCGGCCGGCAGCCGGAAGGATTTCGGCACGAAGCCCGGGAGGGCGCGGTTGAGAAACTGGAGGGAGCGCGCCGCTGGGCGCGCGCTCTCGCGAGCCGCCCGTCCCTTGCTTCGCCCGGCGCGAGGCTCGACCGCGCGCTGCAAGGCAAGAAGAAGTGAAGCTCGGTGCCGTCGTCCCCGCCGCGGGTCTCTCCCGCCGCATGGGCCGCGAGAAGGTGCTCCTCCCGTTCGGAAGCTCGACGATGCTCGGAACCATTCTCGCGCGGCTCGGTGAGGCGAACGTTTCACGAACCGTCGTAATTCTCCGCACCGACCTGCCGGCGGCACAGGAGGCCGCCCGGGCTGCGGGCGCGGAGGTCGTCGTGAATCCGCATCCCGAGAACGAGATGCTGGTCTCCATCCGCCTGGGCGTCGAGCGGATCGCCGGAACGGTCGACGCCGTTTTCGTCTGGCCCGCCGACCATCCCGCGGTCGAGTGCGACACGCTGCAACGACTCGTCGTGGCCGCGTCGCGCGAAATTGCGGTTCTCCCCGTCTACGAGGGAAGGCGTGGACACCCCGCTCTCGTCGGAGCGGAGCTTCTCGAGGACATCGCCGGGATCCCGCCGAACGAAGGCCTGCGCTGGTTGTGGCGGGACCGCGCGGACGCCGTGCGGGAGCTCGCCGTGGACGATCCGGGCGTCGTCGAAAACCTCGACGACCCGGAGGCCTACGAGAAGGCCCGGCGGCGCGACTCCGATTCTCGGAGCGAGTGATCGACGCGATCGCGGCCGAGAAACGGAGTAAAATCGTCCAAAACCCGGAGGCGAATGAAGCGAGGGGGCAGAGCGGCCCGTCCCGGCCGCAAGGTCGAGGACAAGTACTTCGGGGAGGACCCGTTCCAGTCCTTCCGCCGCTTCGCGGCCGGATTCCGCGACGTCTCGCGCGAGCCCGATCCGCTCCTCTGCCGCCACCTTCGCGCCCAGGCCTGGTCGGTGACGCATCCCGTCGTCGAACGGCCCGATCCGGCGCCGGAATTCTGCTGCCTGAAGACACTGCGCCGGCATGGACCGGATGGTCTCGCCGCCCACCCGGACGATTGCACCGACGAGCGGGGATGCTTCGAGCCGGCGGATCGCTTCCGGGAGCCCGAGAGCTAGCAGGCTCGTCCGGGCGATAATCGGACCCCATGGTCCGGGCTTCGAACGTCGGCCGCGTCCTGGCTCTTCTCTTTCTGGCTGCCGCCGGCGCGGCGATCTCGAACCTCGCCGCCTCGACCCACAGGAAGCTCGCCTGGGTCGGGAGTTACCCCCGCGCCCTCCAGGTCGAGCCGACTGCGGCTCTCCCGACTTCTGCCCCGACCCGGGCGGAAAAGAAAGAGGCACCGGCCGAGAAGGCTCTCTCTCCGCCGCCTGCGGCGCCGGCTGCGAGCTCCGCCGCGAATTCGGCCGCGCCCTCCAGCGCGACCGACGTTGGCGACCTCGCCCGCTCCTTCCCTCCGCACCCCGACAAGCCCGCGCTCGAGATCGCACCGGCGGACGTTCAGCGCCTCTACCAGGGAAAGGCCCTTTTCTTGGACGCCCGCCGCTCTTCGGTCTATGCCGAGGGACACATCGCCGGAGCGCGCAGCTTCCCGGTCTGGGAGTCCGACATCGGGGAACGCGTGAAAGGACTTTACGAGGAGGGGCTCGACCAGAAGGCGCCGGTCGTCGTCTACTGCAGCGGCGGAGCCTGCGAAGACTCTCACATGCTCGCCGAAAAGCTCTACATGGTCGGGTTCGACAACGTCCTCATCTACAAGGACGGCTTCCCCGACTGGCAGAAGCGCGCGCTTCCCACGTCGAAGGGAGCGAATCCCTGAGGCGGCGGTTCTCCGACTGGTGGACTCATCCCTGGCTGTCGGTCCGAATTCAGATCGCGCTCGGCGCCGTGTTCGTGGTGGCGGCGATCCCGAAGATCCTCGACCCCCCCGCTTTCGCTCACATGATCTACAACTATCGCCTGGCGCCGGGCAGCCTCGTGAACGCGCTGGCTCTCGTGATGCCGTGGATCGAGCTCTTCGTCGGGCTCGCGCTCGTGCTCGGCGTCTGGAAGAGAGAGGCCGCGCTCGTCGCCGGAGCTCTCCTCCTCGTTTTCTTAGTCGCGATCGGCTGGAACGTCGCCCGCGGCCATGCCATCGACTGCGGCTGCTTCGACGTCCGGTCCGCGGGCAAGAGCCGAGAGGAGCAGCTCGCCGACATGCGATGGGTCCTGCTGAGGGACGTCGGGCTCCTCGTTCTCGCGGCGCAGGTCCTCGCGGCGACGTCGCCGCGCCTGGGCTCTAGCTCGCGGCTGTCGCGCGGGTGAAGCCCGACGGGGTCCTTCTCTTCCGAAGGTCGAGCAGGACGAGACGAGCGATCGCCTTCAAGGTCTCGAACACTCCGGCGCCGGTCGCCGCCGTCGCTTCGAGCGTCGGTTCTCCCTTGATCGTGAGAAGGCGGGAGAGCTCCGCGGCCGGAATCGCCGAGGGCAGATCACGCTTGTTCAGCTGGAGGACGTAGGGGATTTCCGCGATCTCGTAACCCTGCTCGCGGAGGTTCTTTTCGAGGTTGCGAATCGATTCGACGTTGGCGGCAAGGCGCGCTTCCTGCGAGTCGGCGACGAAAACGACCCCGTCCACGCCCCGGAGGATGGCGCGCCGCGCGGCGTCGTAGAAGACCTGTCCCGGAACCGTGTAGAGGTGGAGGCGCGTCTGGAAGCCGCGCAGGCTGCCGACGTCGAGCGGGAGGAAGTCGAAGAAGAGGGTCCGCTCGTTCGGCGTCGCGAGAGAAATGAGCTGGCCGCGGCGGGACGGGGAAGTTCTCTCGTGGAGAAACTGGAGGTTTTTCGTCTTCCCGCAGAGCCCGGGGCCGTAATAGACGATCTTGCAGTGGATCTCGCGGGCCGAGAAATCAACGAAGGCCATGGCGAACCTTAGGGGTCTGATCCCCGAAGGGGGTCAGATCCCTCGTCACTCGGAAAACAGCCGGTCGATGTCCTCGTCGGTGATCTCGGCGAGCAGCGGCTCGAAGCCGGAATGGAGGACCGGCTCTCTCTCCATCCGCTCGGTGATCTCCGCAAAAGCTCGCTCGAGCTCCGCCCCCGCCTGGCGGACGCGGAGCCGGACGAGGCCGAGAGAGGAGCGGTCACCGAAGATGACGACGAGAATCACCCTTCTGGCGACGATCGAGACGTGAATGTTCTCTTTTTCCCCTTCGTGCAGCAGGACCGAGAATTCCCGCTCTCCGAGGATGCGCGCGAGCCCGTCGGTCGCCGCGACGTTGCCCGCCGTCAACGAGGCGAGAGCCGTCATGTCGAGGGCTTCGACGTCTCCAACCGAGGCGATCCGCTGGCCGCCCTTGTCCACGAGGAGGACGACGCTCGCTCCCGATTCCTGCCGCAGCCGCCGCAGAATCTGCTGAAGGCTGCGGAAGTCCTCTTCATAGAGGACGAGATCGGCCGGCGACATCAATTCATTGTAGCCGTGGGGACAGATTTATTTAACTGCTCTTTGGCGAAAGCTTGCTCAGCCGAAGAGACCAAATAAATCTGTCCCGCTTTCCGTAGCCGCTTTCAGAGCTCTCTTCGGTTCTCCAGCGACCGCGCCATCGTCACCTCGTCGGCATATTCGATGTCGCCTCCGACCGGCAGCCCGAAGGCGATGCGCGTGACCCGCACTCCGGCAGGCTTCAAGCGGCGTGCGATGTAGAGAGCGGTCGTCTCCCCTTCGACGTTCGGGTTCGTCGCGAGGATGACCTCCCGGACCTCCGGCGTAACGCGGGCGACGAGCCCCGCGACGTCGATCTCCTCCGGTCCGATCCCCTTCAGCGGCGAGAGCGCGCCCCACAGCACGTGGTACCGGCCGCGGAACTCCCGAGTCTTCTCGATCGCCGCGACGTTGCCCGGCTCCTCGACCACGCACAGCAGCGTCGAATCGCGCTCGGGGTCGGAGCAGATCTCGCACGGGTCGGTTTCCGTCAGCGTGTTGCAGACGGAACACCGCCGCACGGCTTCCCTCGATTCCAAGATGGCGTGAGCGAGGCGGTCCGCCTCCTCCCGCGGGGCGCGCAGGAGGAAGTAGGCGAGCCGGGCCGCGCTTTTCGCCCCGATTCCGGGCAGGCGCTGAAATTCGGAAACGAGCCGGTCGAAGCCTCTGAGGCGCACCTACCGCATTCCCGGCAGCATTCCGGAGAGCATGACCGAAGTCTTCTGGCGGACGGCTTCGTCCACCTGCCGGGACGCGTCGCGCAGGGCGGCCAGCACGAGATCCTGGAGCGTCTCGACGTCGCCCGGATCGACCGCCGAGCGGTCGATCGTGACCGAGAGTACTTCCTTCTCGCCCGACATCTCGATCCGGACGAGCCCGCCCCCGGCCGAGCCCTCCCGGCGCATCGCTTTCAGCTCCGCCTGCACCTTGCCCTGCATCGCCTGGGCCTGCTGCATCATCTTCTCGATGTTCATGGCGAGGTCGAAGGAAGGGCCCCGATCACTCCTCCTCCTTCACTTCCGTCAGCTCGGCGCGGAAGAGATCCATCGCGGACCGGACCACCGGGTCGGTCTCCGCCCGGCTCGTCGCGTGCTCCCGGGCGATGGTGGCTCGCGGGACGTCCTGGGCCACCTTGCCGAGATCGCCGTCGGCCGGAGGACCGGTCTTCAGGGTCACCCGCATCGGCCGCCCGAATGCTTCGGTGGCGACGTCGGAGAGGAGCTTGCGCGTCGAAGGGTCGTCGAGCGCTTCCTTCGCTGCGGCGCGGTCGATGCCGAACCGCAGGACGAGCTCGTCCCTCTCCGCGCTGGTGGATTCGGCGAGACTGACCTTCGCCGCGGTCACGCGCCGGCGGGCGCCGAGCAGCTCCGCGAACCGACGGATGCGGTTCTCCTCGCTCGTACCCGAAGCCGGAGGAGTCGCCGGACCGGGTTCTTTTCCCACGGGCACGAGCGAGAGGATTCGCGGTCCTCCTTCGCGCGAGCGGGACCCTTCTTCGGCAACGGTGGACGGTGGCGCCGGGGACCGTTCGGGGGGAAGGCCGGAGAGCGTCTGCTCGATCGACTTCAAGCGGGGCAGCTCCGCGAGACGGAGGACGAGCATCTGGAGAACGAGGCCGCCCTCCTCCGACCGGCGGGTGAGCTGATCCGCGTCGACGGCGAGCGACAGCGCGCGGAGGAGGTTCTCGTAGGGCATCGCGCGGGCGAGCGCGAGAAGACGTTCCCGGTCACCCTCCGGGACATCCGGAACGGCGCCCGCGGAGGAGAGCAGGAGGCGGCGCAGGAGCTCGATGAATTCCTTCAGGACGTGCCGGGGGTCCTCCCCTCCCTCCGTGAGCTTCGACAGCGCAGCGATGGCGGCGGCGCGGTCGCCGGAGGCGATCCCGGAGTAGACCGCCTCGAGGAGCTCCCGGTCGACCAGTGCGAGAATGTCGGCGCACGTCGCCGCGTCCACGTTGCCACCGGAGAGCGTCGCCGCCTGGTCGAGAAGCGAAAGAGCGTCGCGGAGGCTCCCTTCCGCGGCCGACGCCAGCGTCGCGAGAGCGTCCGGGGTCGCCCGGATGTTTTCCTCGCGCGCGACCTTCTCGAGGTGCCGCGAGATCTCCGCGACGGACAGCGCCCGGAACGTGAACCGCTGACAGCGCGAGACGATCGTCGCCGGAATCTTGTGGAGCTCGGTCGAAGCCAGGATGAAACGGGAATGGGGCGGAGGCTCCTCGAGCGTCTTCAGGAGCGCATTGAATGCCTCGGTCGTCAGCATGTGGACTTCGTCGATGATCGCGATGCGGAACCGGTCGCGTTGCGGAGCGTAGCGGACCGTCTCGATCAGCTCGCGGGCGTTCTCGATCTTGCGGTTCGAGGCGCCGTCCATCTCGTGGACGTCGAGCGAATCCCCGCGCGCGAGGATCTCCCGGCAGGAGGCGCATTCCCCGCACGGCTCGATCGTGGGCCCGCGATCGCAGTTCAAACAGCGGGCGAGGAGCCGCGCGGTCGACGTCTTTCCGACCCCGCGGGGCCCGGTCAGCAGGTAAGCGGGCGCCACGCGCCCCTCGGAGATGGCATTCGAGAGCGTGCGCGCGACGGAGTCCTGGCCGATCAGGTCCGGAAAGGTCCGCGGGCGCCACTTGCGCGGGAGAGAAAGGTGAGTGCTCGGGCGATCGATCATCAATGGTCCGGCCGTCGAAGATGGGCTCAGGTTGACCTGCGGCGCACGGGGGCGCCTCCTGATCGCTGCTTCCTTCCGGACCTGACGAGGTTCAGAGGCTTCCGTCGCACAGGACCCGAACCCATCTCCGGCGGCCGGGGAGCGATTCTATCCGAATCGCGAGCCGTCGAGACCCGGGAGCGCGAGCGCCGAAAGCAGCGCAATCGCGCCGGCGAAGCCGACCACGAGATCGACGCCTTGAAAGCTGTCAGGCGGAAGATGCGGCCAGGTCCCGATCTCGTCGCCGAGCGTGTAGAGCAGGGAGAAGAGAGCGAGCCAGACGAGGCCGGCCGCGATCGCCGACGTCGACCGCCGGCCGCCGATCACGCCTTCCGGCCCGCGCGCGCTCGAACGAAAGCAAGCACCGACCGGGCGAGGTCCGGCGGGATTTCTTCGGGCTTCAGGAGCTTCAGCGTCTTGCCCGTCGCCCGATAGCTCGTCAGAAAGCGGAGGCAGGGCGGGCACAGCTCCATGTGCTGTTGGAAGAGAGCGCGCTCTTCGGCCGCCATGGTGCCGTCCTCGAACTCGATCAGACAGTCGAGAATGAATTTCTTGCAGGTCAGGTCGCTCATCGGGACACCTCTTCCGGCGCGGGCGCCTGCGAGATTTCCGCTAACCGCTGGCGGACGTAGAGGCGGGCGCGGTGGAGCCTCGATTTGAGTGCGGGAATCGAGATTTCGAGCGTTTCCGCGATGTCCGAGCTGCTCATCTCCTCGACGTCGTACATCCAGATCACGTCCCGGTATGCCGGAGGCAGATCGGCCATGAACTCGCCCGCCCGCCCCGCCAGCTCCCGGGCGATCGCGCCGTCCTCGATCGAGGCGCTCCAGTCGGGAAGCTCCGGCGACGCGATGTGCCCGTCCGAGGAGAACCGGGGCAGGTAATCCTCGATCGGCACCGCGGTCGTGGGGCGCCGCCGGCGCGCGCGACTGTAGGCCTGGTTCAAGGCGACGCGGTAGAACCAGGAAAAGAACTTCTTCGATTCGTCGAACGTCCCGATCTTGCGGTAGAGGGTCAGGAAGGTGTCCTGGGTCGCCTCCTCCGCGTCTTCCGCGTTGCGAAGGACGCCGTAGGAGAGTGAGTAGACCCTGGCGTGATAGCGCTCGACCATTTGCTCGAATGCGTCCTCATTGCCCGATTTGATTCCCCGAACCAGATCGAGGTCACTCGGCTCCGCTTGCGCGGCGCGGCCGTCGGGCTTCATTGGGAAAGACGCGCGATTCGACGAAAAGGATTCAAGGAGAGCATTCTAGTCGGCGGCGGAAAAGGAGCGCTGAGGTACCATTTCCGCCCCCCGGAGAGGTGTCCGAGTGGCTTAAGGAGCACGCTTGGAAAGCGTGTGTGCCCAAAAGGTACCGAGGGTTCGAATCCCTCCCTCTCCGCCACCATCCTCCGCCATTCCAAACCCTTCTCGCCTGTCATTCCGAGAGGCGAAGCGACGAGGAATCCCTCGCTTCTTGAGGGAGAGATCCCTCGCTTCGCTCGGGATGACAGAGGAAAGCGACCGCTCGGGATGGCAGGGGCATGACGCCGCTATTTCGCTGTCTCCTCTCCAAACCCCCGCAGAGTCTCGTAGCTGAAGATCCCGTCATCGTGGCCATCCGCCCACTTGATCTGGAGGGCATAACCACCGACCGGGCGGTGAGACACCAGTTGAAACGACCTCTCGGTCAGCGGGCGCTTGGGGCCGCGGTACACGTTGCCGAGAAGATCTCGCTCGCCGCGGCACATCGCACACGGACAGTTGCGCCGCAGCATCTCGAGCGGCAGGTAATCCTCGCGGCCGTCGTCCCAGACGATCACGAGCTCTTTGCCGACGTCGACGACATTCTTCGGGGGTGGAACCGGCACTCCTAGTACACCTCGCCCATTCCCCCCGCACTGAGCGGCGAGAGAACCTCGCAGGACCTGAGCCGACTTCCGGAAGCAAGCGTCACTTCAATCCCTCGACGAGGTAGAGGTCCGACAGAGTCCGGATGTAGATGTAGGCGTACGCCTTCCCGTCAGGCGTGGGAACGGCCCGCGCGATCTCGGAGACGCCGGCGGAATCGCGGGGCATCAACTCCTTCCAGAGCTCCTTCTGTCCGGTCCTGGGATCGTACCGATAGACCCGGGCAGGGGCCTCGCGTCGAAATACGTAGAGCCGGCGGTCGCTCGTCCACGCCACCGGCCGGTCGAGCGTCGTCAGTCCCGGAAGCGGCGTCGGCTCGCCGCCCTCGATGGGATAGAGGTACAGCCGGTCGTCGGGTCCGCGGACGGCGATCGACTTGGCGTCGGGAGAGACGCAGTTGACGAAGAGCCGGTAGCCTTCTGGAGAGATCGCCCGCGCCTTGCCGCCTGCGAAATCCCGGATGTAAAGACGGACGCCGTGTCCCGGCTCCGTCGCTTGGACCAAGATGCGCTTTCCGTCCGGTGTCCAATCCGCGTCCTGGACCTTGAGACCCTCCATCGGAAGCCGCCTCGCCTCTCCGGTTCCGGTTGGATACGCCACGAGCTCGGCGTCCGTCGTGGGACGGAGAATCCCCAAGGCCCACTTCCCGTCCGGTGACAGCGCGGCGGGCCCTCCCTCTCCGAGCCGAACAGCGGGAGCTCCGTCAGTTCCACGCAGGTACAGCGAGTACCCGCTTCCCCCTCCCTCGCCGGACTCGGCAAAGAACACGAACTTTCCGTCCGAAGAGAGAGATCGGAGCAGAGACCAGTCGAGCCACGACAGGTCGCGCTCCTTCTCCTCGCCCGGAGCGAGGCCGACGATTCCCGCCCGCAAAACGTCATGGGAGACCAGAGCGACGCCGTCGTGCGAAATGTCCTGGAGCGTGAGGTTCCCGGTGACTCGCGAGAGCAGCCGCTGATGCGCCGAGAGGGTCACGGCATACACCCCGCGGTTGAAGCCGTAGGGCGCGGCGGTGAACCAGACCTCATCGCCTTTGGGCGACCAGGCCAGGCCGAACGAGGTCGCGAAAAGGTCCGACAGCGTTTTCTTCTTTCCCGAGCGATCGATGACGGCGGCCGTTCCCCCGTCGTCGCCGGTCACGGGGTGGTCGATGAATGCAACGAGCTCCCCGTTCGGCGATATCCGGGGGTGGCTGATCCAGCCGTCCGTTCGATACAGGATCTTCCCGATCGGAAATTCGAGCTGTCGGTGAGCGCCGACTTCGCGCACGACCGCCAGGCTCCCGCTGTCGGAAGACCAGTCGGCCCACTGGACGTCTTCCAGGATCTGCCTCGGCGCGCCGCCACCGGCGACCCCAAGCTGCGCCAGGGTCCCGCTTCGCATGAAGGGACCGGAAACGTGCCGATCGAGCGAGACGGCCATCTCTCCCGATCGTGAAATGGAAAGGACGTCGGCGCCCGCCAGGCCGAACGAGCGGGATTCGGGGCGCTCTCGGCGGTTCAGGAAGATCTCGATCGGCTTCCCGTCCCACGCAGCGGCATAGAGGATCGTCTGGCCGTCCGGCGCAAAGCGCGCCGAAGTGATTTCACCTCGCCGGAACGTGAGCTGGTGAAAGGACGGTGGAGGTCGAAAGCCGAGCTTCTTACCGATGAAGATTCCAGCGACGAGCACGGCGGCAACTGCTGCTGCAGCCGCGAGTGCGACGAGAGCGCGGCGTCGTTTCCGAGGCGCCATCGAGGGAACTGGCGCGGCGGCGGCGGAAACTCCCGAGAGCGCCTCCAGGTCGAAAGCCAGGTCGTGCGCGGAGTGAAAGCGCTCCTCGGGGTTCTTCTCGAGGCAGTGTCGGACGATCCGATCCAGGCCCGGATGGACGTCCCGATTGGTTGCTGAGAGGTCCGGCGGCTCCTTCGTCAAGATCGCCGACATCGTGTCGGCCGCCGTGTCGCCCCGGAACGCTCGCTGACCGGAGAGCATCTCGAAGAGGATTGCTCCGAAGGCGAAGAGGTCCGAGCGGTAGTCCGCCGGCTTTCCGCGAACCTGCTCGGGCGACATGTACCCCATCGTTCCGAGCACCACGCCGGGCTCCGTCCCGACCGTCGCCGTCTGAAGGTCGGTCTTCTCCGACGCTTCTTCCGGCTGCTTGAGCTTGGCCAGCCCGAAGTCAAGGATCTTGACGCGGCCGTCTTTCGTGGCGAAGAGGTTCTCGGGCTTCAGGTCTCGATGGACGATCCCCTTCTCGTGCGCGGCGGCGAGCCCGCGCGCGATCTGGATCGCATAGTCCAGTGCCTTCCGCGCAGAGAGCGGGCCGGCAGCCAGGCGAGCGCGAAGCGTTTCGCCCTCGAGGAGCTCGCTGACCACGTACGGCGCTCCGTCGTGAGATCCAATGTCGTAGACCGCCGTGATGTTGGGGTGGTTGAGAACCCCCGCGGCGCGCGCTTCGTGCTCGAAGCGTCGCAACCGATCCGGATCCTTCGAAAAAGACGCCGGCAGGACCTTGATTGCGACGTCGCGCCCGAGCCTCGGATCTTTCGCGCGATAAACCTCCCCCATCCCGCCCGCGCCGAGCGGCGAGACGATCTCGTAAGGACCGAGGCGGGAGCCGGAAGCGAGCGTCACTTCAAACCGTCCACGATCTGGAGGTGAGAAAGGTTGCGGAGATAGCCGTAGGCGTACGCCTGACCGTCCGGCGTCGGGACGAATCGGCTTATGGCGGAGAGCCCTGCGGAGTCTGCCGGCTTCAATTCCTTCCACGGCTCCTTTCGGCCGGTCGCGATCTCGTAGCGGAACACACGAAGAGTGATCTCGCCGAGGTTGTAGACGTAGAGCCAGCGTCCGTCCTTGTCAAATCTCGCCGGACGATCTTGGGCTGCGAGTCCCGGAAGAGCCGTCGGCTCTCCTCCCTCCAACGGGTACAGATAGATTCTGCGGTCCGGACCCATCACGGCGGCGGATTTGCCGTCGGGTGAGATCGCTCGCTCGAAATGACGGTAGCCCTCCGGCGAAAGCGGTGTCGCTTTTCCTCCTGAGAAGTCGCGAATGAAGAGGCGACTCCCTTTGCCCGGCTCCGTCGCGGTCAGAAGGATCCTCCTTCCGTCCGGAAACCAGTCGGCACGCAACACCTGCAGATCGTCTTTCGGAAATGTCTTCGTCTCGCCCACGCTCGTGGGATAGGCGACGAGCGTCGCGTCCGTGACCGGATGGACGATCGAGAGCGCCCACTGCCCGTCTGGAGAAAAGCCTTGTGAGCTTCCTTCGCCGAGCCGCACGGCGGGCGAGCCGTCGGTCTTCCGCAGATACGACGAATAGCCGGGACCTCCGCCCTCGCCGGACTCGGTTATCAGAATCGCGCTGCCGTCGCGCGAGATATCGGTCACGAGCGAGAAATCGAGCCACGAGAGCTCCCTCTCTTTCTCGTCGCCCGGCCGGCGACCCTGGATCTCCAGCCGATATGTCTCGTTTGCCATAAGGACGCGACCGTCTCTCGAAATGTCTTTGATCGTGGTGACGCCAGGGAGCCGCCCAACGAGGCGACTCGATCCGGAAAGATTGACCGCCCGAATCGCCCGATTGAATCCCCCCTCGGCCGCCGTGTACCAGAGCTCGCGACCATCGGGCCTCCAGGCGAGCCCCTGGGCGCTCGCGTAAACCGGCGTGAGCGTCGTCTTCCTGCCGCTCGCGTCGACGACGGCGATCGAGCCGCCGTCGTCGCGCGGCACCGGATGGTCGACGAACGCGATCCGATCCCCCCCGGGCGAAACGCGCAGATGGCTGATCCATCCGGTCGACTCGTACAGGACTTTACCGATCGGGAACTCGAGTCGGTTTCGCGCTCCAACGTCGCGAACGACCGCGAAGTCCTTTCCATCGGCCGACCAGTCCGCCCACTGCACGCCATCGACGATCTCCCTCGGCGCGCCGCCGGCGATCGAAATGCGGCCGAGGCGGCCGATTCCGACCCACGCCTGGTACAACCGCCGCTGCAGAGAGACTGCGAGCTCGCCCGACCGGGACATCCCGAGAACCTCACCCTGAAGCCCGAAGGGACGCGATTCGGGGCTCTCCGGCCGGCGGACGAAGATCTCCATCGGCTTTCCTTCCCAGGCGGCCGAGTAGACGATCGTTTGACCGTCGGGAGCGAAATAGGACCCGCCGAGCTCGCCGCGTCGAAACGTTAGTTGAACGAACGAAGGCGGAGGGACGTATCCGGCTTTCTTTCCGGAGCGGTAAGCGAGGAATCCGGAGATCCCTGCGGCGATGACTGCTGCTGCGACGGCGGGAACGAGCCATGGGGGGGGCCTCTTCGCCACGGGGAGCCCGGCCGCCACGGTTCGCGGTCCGGAGATTCCGGACAGCGCCTCGAGGTCGAACGCGAGATCGTGAGCGGAGTGAAAACGCTCCTCCGGATTCTTCTCGAGGCAATGCCGCACGATCCGGTCGATCCCGGGGTGGACGTCCCGGTTGGTTGCCGACAGATCGGGCGGCTCTTTCGTCAGGATCGCCGACATCGTGTCCGCCGCCGTGTCGCCGCGGAAGGCGCGCTTCCCCGACAGCATCTCGTAGAGGATCGCTCCGAACGCGAAGATGTCGGAGCGGTAGTCCGCGGGCTTGCCGCGCACCTGCTCGGGAGACATGTAGCCCATCGTACCGAGCACGACGCCGGGCTCCGTGCCGACGGTGGCCGTGGCGAGATCGGTCTTATCGGTCCCCTCCTCCGGCTGCTTCAGCTTGGCCAGACCGAAGTCGAGGATCTTGACCCGACCGTCTTTGGTGACGAACAGGTTCTCGGGCTTCAGGTCCCGATGAACGATGCCCTTCTCGTGCGCCGCGGAGAGGCCGCGAGCGATCTGGATCGCGTAGTCGAGCACCTTGCGCGCGGAAAGGGCGCCCCCTGCGAGGCGGCTGCGCAGCGTCTCGCCTTCGAGGAGCTCCGTGACCACGTACGGCGCGCCATCGTGAGAACCGATGTCGTAAACGGCGGTGATGTTCGGGTGATTGAGCACCCCCGCCGCGCGCGCCTCGTGCTCGAAACGGCGGAGCCGATCGGGATCCTTCGAGAACGAGGCCGGCAGCACTTTGATCGCGACCTCGCGGCCGAGCCGCGGATCCTTCGCGCGGTAGACCTCTCCCATCCCGCCGGCGCCGAGGGCGCCGACGATCTCGTAGGGACCGAGCCGCGCGCCCGTGGAGATCGTCACTTCACTCCATTGACGACGTAGAGGTCTGAGAGCTGTCGGATATAGGAATACACATAGGAGCGCCCATCGGAGGTCGGAATCACCGCCGCGACCTCGGTGACACCAGCCGAATCTGCCGGAACCAGCTCTTTCCAGAGCTCTTTGCGGCCGGTTGCGACGTCGAGCCGTACGACCTGCACCGGCAACCGGTCGCGGCGATACACGAAGAGGGCGCGACCGTCGGCGGTCCATCGCGTGGGGAAGTCTCCGGGCGCCGAGCCCGGGAGCGGCGTCGGCTCGCCGCCCGCCAGCGGATAGAGATAGATCTTTTGGTCTGGACCGGTGGCGACGACGAATCGGCCATCGGGAGAGATGGTGCGACGGAACATCGTGTAACCCTCGGGGCTCACCGGACGGGGTTTCCCGCCGGCGAAATCACGGACGTAGATCCGGATGCCGTGCTCGGGCTCGTTCGCCGAGAAGACGATCTGTTTCCCATCCGGGCTCCAGCCCGCGACCTGTGCGGTCAATCCGTCGCGCGGAATTTTCCGAATCTCTCCCGCGCCGGTCGGGTAGGCCACCAGCTGGGCATCGGAAGTGGGATGGATTATCGACAACACCCACTTCCCATCGGGGGAGAGAGTCTCGCCCGATCCTTCCCCGAGTCGAATCGGCGGCGATCCGTCCGTCTTCCGAAGGTAGATGGAGTATCCGACGCCTCCCCCTTCTCCGCCCTCGACGAAGAGGAACATGCGCCCGTCGGAAGAGAGATCTCTCGCCAACGACCAGTCGAGCCAGGTCAGCTCGCGCTCTTTCTCGGTGCCCGGAAAAAGGCCGAGTGTCCCGATTCGGATCGTCTCACGCGTGATCAGAGCCCGACCGTCGGCCGAGATGTCGTGCAACGTGAGAGACCCGGCGACGCGTGCGCGAATTGTCTCGCGACCCGAGAGCGTCGCCGAGTAGAGATCCCGGTTGCCGAGCGCCGCGGCGGTGAACCAGATTTCACCGCCCGAGGGAGACCAGGCCAACCCCTGGGCGCTCCCGAAAGTCTGCGAGAGGGCTTTCCGGTTTCCGCGGCGATCGACGACGGTGACAGTCCCGCCGTCGTCGTTCTTGACCGGATGGTCCACGAAAGCGACCCGGTCGCTGCGTGGGGAAATGCGCGGGTGACTGATCCAGCCGCTCGTCTCGTACAGCACCGTACCGATCGGATATTCCAGCCGATTCAACGGCCCGACGTCGCGGACGATCGCCAGATTCTGACCGTCCGGCGACCAATCCGCCCAGTGGACGTCCTCGAGGACCTCTCGGGGCGACGGTCCCCCCGCGGCACTGACGCGAGCGAGCGTGCCCGTGCGGACGAAACCCGCAGTAATTCGCCGGCGGAGCGAGATCGCGAGCTCGCCCGAGCGTGAGACGGACAGCATTTCGGAACCGGCAAGTCCGAACGGTCGGAACTCCGGAGCTTCCACGGTCCCGGTGAAAATCTCCATCGGATTTCCCTCCCAGGCCGCGGAATAGAGGATCGTCCGGCCATCGGGCGCGAATCGAGCCGACAGGATTTCTCCCCGGCGGAACGTGAGTTGGTGAAACGCGGGTAGATCCCGGCCCATTCGCCGACCGGTGATGAGACCTCCTGCGGCGGCGATGAGAACTGCCGCGGGGACGAGAATCGGAAGCAGTCTCAGCCTCCGAGTGGCCGGAGCGACCGTCGTCGGGAGTGGTGCCGGCGCCGAGATCCCCGACAGCGCCTCGAGGTCGAAGGCAAGGTCGCGCGCCGACTCGAACCGCTCCTCCGGGTTCTTCTCCAGACAGTGCCGAACGATCCGATCGAGGCCGGGGTGGATCTCGCGATTCGTCTGCGAGAGGTCCGGCGGTTCCTTCGTCAGAATCGCCGTGATCGTGTCGGCCGCCGTGTCCCCCCGAAACGCCCTCTGCCCCGATAACATCTCGTAGAGGATCGCCCCGAAGGCGAAGAGATCCGACCGACGGTCCGCAGGCTGACCCCTCACCTGCTCGGGCGACATGTAGCCCATCGTCCCGAGAACGACGCCGGGCTCAGTGCCGATCGTCCCCGTCGGAAGCTCGGTCTCTTTCTCCGTACCGGGCTCCGGCTGCTTCAGCTTCGCCAAACCGAAGTCGAGGATCTTGACCCGACCATCCTTCGTAACGAAGAGGTTCTCGGGCTTCAGGTCCCGATGGACGATCCCCTTCTCGTGCGCGGCCGCGAGGCCCCGAGCGATCTGGATCGCGTAGTCCAGAGCCTTGCGCGGCGAGAGCGGCCCCGCCGCGAGACGGCTGCGCAACGTGTCGCCCTCGAGGAGCTCGCTGACGACATACGGCGCGCCGTCGTGCGAGCCGATGTCGTAGACCGCGGTGATGTTGGGATGATTCAGGACTCCCGCCGCCCGCGCTTCGTGCTCGAAACGGCGCAACCGATCGGGATCCTTCGAGAACGATGCCGGCAGGACCTTGATCGCGACGTCGCGTCCCAGGCGCGGATCCTTCGCCCGATACACCTCGCCCATCCCCCCCGCGCCAAGCGGCGAGACGATCTCGTAAGGACCCAGGCGACTTCCTGTCGAGATGCTCACTTCGCCTCGCCCACCAGGAAGAGGTGCGACAGCATTCGCCGGAACGTGTAAGCGTGCGCGCCCCCGTCTTCGCTCAAGACGACGGAGCGTACGTTCAAAACGCCGGTCGGATCCACGGGTACGACCTTGCGCACGAGGTCCCGTTTCCCGGTTCTCACGTCCACCCGCTCGACCGTCGCCGGAATCTCGGAGTTCCGGAAGACGAGAACCGACCCGTCCCGATCCCATCCGATCAGTTGATCGTCGGCGGTCGTCGCGGGGACCGTGCTCGAGCTGCCACCCTCGACGGGATAGACGCGCAACCCTTCGGTCGTTATTGCCGCAACCATCCGCCCGTCGCGGGAGACTTCACCGCGAGTCGCACCTTCCGGGGTCACCGGCCTCGGAGGGCCGCCCTCGACCGACTGCTGATAGCACCGGACCGAACGTCCCGCTTCGTGTCCGCACGCGAGCACCCGCTTTCCGTCCGGGAAAAATCTCGCGGAGTCGTAGCCCAGAAGGCCGGCCCGCTCGAGCCGTCGCGGCTCGCCGGCGCCGGTCGGGTAGAGAACAATCTGCTGTGGAGAAGTGGGGACGACCGCGAGCGCCCATTTTCCGTCTCGCGAGAGATCCTGTGCCGCCCCTTCGCCGAGCCGCACCACTGCGGACCCGTCGGTCGGGCGCAGGCACACCGCGTAGTTGACGCCCATGCTGCCGCTCTCCTCCGAAAACAGCAGCATCTTTCCGTCCGGTGACAGCGAACTCGCCGCGGAAAGATCCAGCCAGGAAAGGTCGCGCTCAGTGCTCTCGCCAGGCGCCTGCACGGGCATGTCGCGGAAAAAGTCGTCCCGGGACGCGATCCACCGGCCGTCCGGAGCGACGTCCAGGATGGTCAGACCGCCCGCGCTCTCCGCGGCGATGCGCAGCCGGCCGTCGAGCGTCACGGAATGGACCTTGAAGTTGCTCCAGGAGTCACCCGCCGAGAAGAGAACCTCGCGGCTGTCCGGGGACCAGGCGAGGCCTTCTTCTCCCCAGTAACCGTCGGAGAGAACCTTCTTCCTGCCGGAGAGGTCCACGACGGCCACCCCCCCGCGATCGTCGTACTTCGTGGGATGCTCGAAGAACGCGATCCGCTTGCCGTCGGGAGAAATTCGCGGGTTCGACAGGTACCCTCCCGCCTCCGCGAGGACCTTGCCGACGGGATACTCCAGGCGATCCTTTCCGTTGACGTCCCGGATGATGGCCAGCTCGTTTCCATCCGGGGACCAGTCCGCCTCGCGAACCCCGGCGAGGACTTCGCGGGGCGCTCCGCCCTCGAGCGGCATCCGGCCGAGGGTGCCGGAAAAAAACGAGTGCCCAATGTAGCGGACCCGCGTCAGGACCGCGAGCTCGCCGCGTGACGACACGGAAAGGAGGTGAACGCCGGGGAGCCCCAGCGATTTTCCGCCCGGAAAGTCGGAGCGGACCGAGATGATCTCCGGCGTGTTTCCCTTGCGCGCGGCGCTGTAGACGATCGTCTTGCCGTCGGGAGCGAATCGGGCGTTGAAGATCGCCTGCTGCGCGAACGAAAGTGTCTGGAACGACCGAGTCGGCTTTGCAACCTCTCTCCCGGCGCGCCGCCCGACGAGATACGAAACGTAAACCGCCGCCGCGACCAGAACGATCGCCGCCGCCGGGAGGAGAACGCGATTCGGCCGAACCCGTGGAATTGCCGCAACCTGCGTCGCGGAAGCGGAGAGTCCCGACAGCGCCTCGAGGTCGAAGGCGAGGTCACGCGCGGACTGGAACCGCTGCTCCGGGTTCTTCTCCAGGCAGTGTCGAAGGATTCTTTCGAGTCCTGGCGAGACGTTCTGGTTCGTGACCAAGAGGTCCGGCGGGTCTTCCCGCAGGATGGCCGACATCGTGTCCGCGGCCGAGTCGCCGTGGAACGCCCTCTTGCCCGACAGCATCTCGTAGAGGATCGCGCCGAACGCGAAGATGTCGCTCCTCGCATCGGCCGGTCTTCCTCGCACCTGCTCCGGCGCCATGTATCCCATCGTTCCGAGGACGACGCCCGGCTCGGTGCCCGCGATTCCGGTCGGAAGGTTCGTCTGACCGGCCGAGCTTCCCTCCTCCGCGTGCGTCAACTTCGCGAGCCCGAAGTCCAGGATCTTGACGCGGCCGTCCTTCGTGACGAAAAGGTTCTCGGGCTTCAAGTCCCGGTGGACGATCCCCTTCTCGTGCGCGGCCGCCAACCCGTGCGCGAGCTGGATCGCGTAGTCGATCGCCTTGCGCGGGGACAGGCGGTCACCCGCGAGCTCTGCCCGAAGCGTCTCGCCCTCCAGCAGCTCCGACACGACGTACGGCGCCCCGTCGTGCGAACCGATGTCGTAGACCGCCGTGATGTTCGGGTGGTTCAGGAGTCCTGCGGCGCGCGCCTCCTGCTCGAACCGGCGCAGCCGATCCGGTTCGGTCGAGAATGACGCCGGCAGGACCTTCACCGCGACGTCGCGCCCGAGGCGCGGATCCTTCGCGCGGTAGACCTCGCCCATTCCACCGGCGCCTAGAGCCGAGACGATCTCGTAGGGACCGAGGCGGGAGCCGGCGGAAAGGCTCATCCGGTATTCACCAGATGGTCAGCACGAGCGGCAGAACCGATCTGCTCGTCTGGGGTGACAGAGGACTCGACAGTGCCTCAATGGGAATCACCGGGAGCCTTGCCACGCGGAGGGTGAGACCACGGAGGCGGCGCAGTCTCCCACGATTTCGAGGTCTCCAGCGAGGCAGCCAAAGACCTGGTGCACTCGGTCATCGACGGGAAGGAGCTTCGCCACGGGTCTTCCCTTCCTGGTGATCACCACCGGCTCTCGCCGACGTTTCACCTCGTCGAGGATCGTCAGACACCGGGCCTTGAACCGCCCGGCGGAAACGGTCTTCATCTCTTCAGCTCCGCGGTCCAGTTGACCACGAGCGCCAAGCGAGCCTGCCCCGCCTCGCCGGCATCGTTGACCAGGAATCGCTTCCCGTCGGGGCCAACGTCGTACCCGTACATACCGGACCTCGGGCCCGTGTACATGTTCACGCGGAAGAGTGCCCGGACGTCTTTGACTTCGAATCGAGGTCCGCTGCCGTCGACGGCGGCCCCGGTCAACTCATCGCCGGCCGAAACGAAATAGAGCTCCCGTCCGTCGGGACTCCAGCGGGGCTGCGTTCCGCCGCTGCCGGACACCTGCCAGCGGGTTCCGCCGCTCGGAAAGGACGTCACGTAGACCTCGTCGCGGCCGGTGTGCTGCGACACGTACGCGACCCACCTCCCGTCGGGTGAGAACTGACCGCTGTGCTCGAGGAACGGAGATTGAACGAGAGGAAAAGCCTTCGCCGGATCGGTAATTGGAAAAGCCCAGATGTCCGTCGCGCCGATGTTGCCCCGATCGACGAGAAGGTAGCGCCCGTCGCGGGACCAGTCCGACACCTCGAGGCGTTCTTTCGATCGGAAGATCTCCTTCTGCCTGCCGGCTCCGTCGGCCGCGATCGTGACGAGGACGAAGTCGCTCCCCCCTCCCAGCCCCTGAACGAGGACGATCTGCGACCCATCGGGCGACCAGACTGGCGCGATCTGCGCCTGAGCGTCCGTGGTCAGTCGGGTCTGGACTCCACGGTCGAGCTCGTCGACCCAGACGTCGTTGTTGGGATCGCCCATCAAGACGCTCGCCCGACGGCCGTCTGGCGACAGTTCCGCCGAATACGCCGGACTCTTTTCGGCGACAGCCGCAAGGCGCCGACCCGAAAAATCGAACCACGTCAACCGGCCGCCGCCTCCCTCCCGCGCGATCTGATAGGCGAGGACGCCATTGTCGGAGGCCGCGAACGTCCCCCGCCAGACTCCCGAGTCGAAGTTCGCGTCGTCGGCGACACGCACCGGTTGGCCGGAAATCTCAATTCGCCTGGCATCGAACGGGATCGCCATCAGGCTTCTCTCTCGAACCGAGAGGAGCCAGCCCGAGGCGTACTGCGCGCTGCCGTAAGACGACATCAGACGCCGGGGTGCGCCCCCGTCGAGCGACGCGACGTAGATCCCGCTGTCCTCGGATCGTGGGCTCGCGTGGTTCGCCGCGAGGTAGAGAACGTGTTTTCCATCGGGCAGGAAGTACGGCCAGCGGTGCGTGGTGTGCTGTTTCTTGTCCGCGAGAACGGTGAGCGGCGATGGCACGCCCCCGGACGCTGCCACCCGCGAGAGGCCCGTCCCGACGTCCGGCGCGAAGACGATGACGCCCGTCCGCCCCCAGGTCCCGCCGCGCGGATTCGGAGCATCGCAGATCGTCTGGATGGGTCCGCCGGAGGCATCCATGATCTTGAGTTTCCCGCCCGAAAAGAAACCGATCGAACGGCTGTCCGGCGACCAGAAGGGAAATCGGCCGCCGTCCGTCGCGGCGAGAGGCGCGACCGCACCCGCGGCGAGCGACTGGAGCCAGAGCTTTCCGCCGGCGCCGAACACGGCGCGCTCCCCGTCGGGCGAAATCGCGATCGGCGCGGAATCGTCGCCCGTGAGCCGGAACGTGGTCTTCTCGGGAGGATCGAGAAAGGAATGGATCGCTCGAAGGTGGTCGCCGGTTCGAAGCCGGCGAACCTCGTTCCCGAGAAAGACGGTGGCGAAGAGAAGCACCGCGGCCGCGGCCCAAACGAACCAGTCGCGTCGGCGGCGGGGAGCCGCGGCAACCGCGGTCCCGACCTGCGATCCCTCGGCGATCCAGCGAAGCTCCTTGCCGACGTCTCCGGCCGACTGCCAGCGCTCTTCCGGGTCTTTCGCGAGACAGGTCTTGACGATTCGGTCGAGCGCCGGCGGCGACATCGGCTGCACCTGCGAGACCGGCTGCGGCTCATCGCGCAGGATCGACGAGATGAGCGAGGCCTGCGTCGCGCCGGAGAACGCCTTCTTGCCCGTGGCCATCTCGTAGAGCACCACGCCCAGCGCGAAGATGTCCGTGCGTGCGTCGGCGTCCTTGCCCTCCAGCTGCTCGGGCGCCATGTACTGGAAGGTCCCGAGGATCGCGCCCTCCTTCGTCAGCGCGTGCTGGGTTGGAAGATTCGTCTGGCTCGACTTCTGCGACGTCGGCGCGATCGCCTTTGCGAGCCCGAAGTCGAGCAGCTTCACGCCTGACTTCGTCAGCATCACGTTGCCTGGCTTCAGGTCCCGATGCACGATCCCCTGCCGGTGCGCCTTGTCCAGCGCGTCGGCGATCTGGATCCCGAACCGAAGAGTCTGCTCGAGCGGGAGAGGACCTTTCGCGAGCCGGTCCGCGAGCGTCTCCCCCTCCAGGTACTCCATGACGAGGTACTCGGTGTCGCCTTCCCGACCCACGTCGTGCAGAGCGCAGATGTGCGGGTGCGAGAGCTGCGAGATCGTCTTCGCCTCGCGCTCGAACCGCTGGCGGACGTCGGGAGATGCAGACAGGTGCGATGAAAGCACCTTGATCGCGACCGTCCGATCGAGACGCGTGTCCCGGGCCTTGTAAACTTCTCCCATCCCGCCTGCGCCGAGCGGCGAGAGAATCTCGTAGGGGCCGAGACGACTGCCCGCCGCGATCGTCACCGGGCTCTCGGGAGCACCGCGGTCCAGTTCGTGACGACGACCGCGCTGTCGGCTTCGGCATCCGGCGCGCGGCGGATCACGAGAAACCGCTGGCCGTCCGGAGACACGTCATAGGTGTGGCGAAGCCACGGGAGCTCTCCCTTCACTCCGAGCTGCAGGGGGAACAGAGGCTGCGGCTCTGCAGTCTCTAAACGGCCCGCGGCAAGACGCAGGGCGACGGACATCAGCGTTCCGTCTCTGGCAGCGTAGAAGAGCTCCGATCCGTTTCGATTCCAGACGGGCATCTGGCCGCCTCCGATCGAGACCTGGCGCTTCGGACCCTCCGGCAACGGCTGCAGGTAGACTTCTCTCTGTCCCGACTCGTTCGAGTTGAAGACCGTCCAGCGGCCGTCCGGCGAGATCTCGGGATGCTCCTCGGAGAACCGGAAGCCGGCGCTAGGCCGAAGGGAATCGCCCCTTTCGGAAAGAGGGATGAGAACGCGCGTGAAATTGCCACCTTCGGGCACGCTCATGAGCAGATGCCGGCCGTCGGGCGACACCGTCGGCAGAAGCTTGTCCTGCTTGGTTCGAAGCAGGATCTTCTCGGCGCCCCCGTTCGCCGGCCGCTCGTAGAGGTCGAAGAAGCCGGCACGATCGGACACGTAGACGAGGCGTTCGCCGTCCGGGAACCACGCGGGGTTGAATTCGTCGGTGAGCTCGGCGGTGATCCGGGAGCCCGTCCCGCGGAAGGCATCCAGAACCCAGATATCCTGGCTCTGGCCATGCGCCGGATCGCGCAACGCCGCCGCCACTTTTCGGCCGTCCGGCGAGATCCGAACGTCTGTGTATCCCCCGATTTCGCCGAGAGTGCCGAGCTCGCGCCCCTTGCGATCCACCCAGACGAGCCTCCGCCGGCCGAACCACGATAGGTACACCAGGCGATTGCCGGCCGCCGAGGCCGCTAGAAAGTTGTCCTCGCGCAGGCAACGGACCGGCTCGAATGCGGGAGCGGGATCCCCGACGAGCTCCAGGCTTCGGGGATCGAATCTCCACGCAAAGATGGCGCTGTTGCGCCCGAACAAAAGGTAGCCGGGATCGGCGAAGACGGCGTTGGAGTCCGCATGAAAGAGCCGACGGACGTCCTTCGAATCGAGCGAGGCGAGCATGATGGAGGTCTTCTCCGGGTCGAGGTTGGGCGCCACGAACACGAAGTGCCGGCCGTCGGGAAGGAAGGCGGGATGGAAGTGGGCGACTTCGCCCCGCGCCGGGTCCAGCGCCGTGACCGGCTGGGGCGTACCGCCCGTCGCGGGAACAGCGACGATTGGACTGGCGAACTCCTTCTCGAAGAGGATCGTGCCCTGGCGACTCCATGCGCCGTAAAACGCGCCTCCGCTCTCGCAGATCGTCTGGACGGGACCGCCCTCCGCGCTCATGCGCTTCAGCCTCCCTTCCGAGAATAAAGCGATCTCACGGCCGTCGGGCGACCAGAACCCGCCGCGCGCGTCCTCGGTGCCCGGCAGCCGTCGGATCTCGAGGCTGTCGAGCGAGCGCACCGCGATCGAGTCTCTTCCTCCCTCGTCCTTGAGGAGAAACAGAATGCGCCGCGCGTCCGGAGAGAGCGCGACTGAGAAGATGGTCTGGCCGGAGGGAGGCTGGATCGTGAAGCGCGTCAGCTCCTCGGGCGCGCGCGGCCGGCGGGAAAGAAGCACCGCAACGGCGCCGAGGACGGCCACGAGCACCGTGATGGCCCAGGCGAGCATCTCGCGGCGCTTGCGTCCGCCGGCGACGATCGGGAGAATCGCACCGACCGAGCCCTCCGCGATCCACTTCAGCTCCTTGGCGACGTCGCCGGCGCTCTGCCAACGGTCCTCGGGATCCTTCTCGAGGCAGGTCTTCACGACGCGGTCCAGAGCCGGCGGGGACGTCGGTTGCGCCATCGAGATGGGGGGCGGATCCGCCGACATGATCAGCGTGATGAGCGAGGCCTGGCTCGGCGTCGCAAACGCCTTCTTGCCCGTCGCCATCTCGTAAAGAGTCGCGCCCAGGGCGAAAATGTCCGTCCGCGAATCAACTTTCTTCCCCTCGAGCTGCTCGGGCGCCATGTAAGAGAGCGTGCCGAGAAGCGCCCCCTCGGCCGTGAGGTCTCTCGCAGAGGTCGCAGCAGACGTGAGGCTCTCGACCGGCCCCTCCTGGTCGAACGCCTTGGCGAGACCAAAGTCGAGAAGCTTCACGCCCGACTTCGTCAGCATCACGTTGCCGGGCTTCAGGTCCCGGTGCACGATCCCCTGCCGGTGCGCCTTGTCCAGGGCGTCGGCGATCTGGATCCCGAATCGGAGAGTCTGCTCCAGCGGAAGCGGACCCTTCAGCAGCCGGTCGGCGAGCGTCTCGCCTTCCAGGTACTCCATGACGAGGTACTCGGTCTCGCCTTCGCGACCCACGTCGTGCAGCGCACAGATGTGGGGATGCGAGAGCTGCGAGATCGTCTTCGCCTCGCGCTCGAAACGCTGGCGCGACTCCAGGGACGCGGAGAGATGCGTCGGCAGCACCTTGATCGCTACCGTCCGGTCCAGCCGCGTGTCGCGCGCGCGATAGACCTCGCCCATCCCGCCCGCGCCGAGCGGGGAAAGGATCTCGTAGGGGCCGAGGCGCGAGCCGGCCGCGAGAGTCACTTCAAGCCTTCCCCGAGGAAGAGCTGGCCGGTGACCCGCCGCACGCGGTAGATGTAGTGCTCTCCGTCGCGCGCCAGGAGGATGTTTCCGTAGAGCACGCCCGCCGGATCCGATGGAGAAATCGTCTTCCAGAGACGCCGCGCGCCCGTCGTAAGATCGACCCGGTAGATCTCGGCTGGCCAGGTCCGCTTCCGATTCCACACGAAGATTGCCTTCCCCGACCCCTCCCACTGCTCCGGCGTATCTTCGGTCTGCGTGCCCTTCGCCGGCGAGCAGGCGCTTCCGGAGGCTGGACAAAGAAGGAATCGGCCAGCGTCATCGGAAACGGCGACGGTCTGTCCGTCCGCCGAGAGAATCCCGTTGGCTACTCCCTCGGGAGAAATCGCCTTTGGAGGACCCGTGCGATCGAGATCGACGAGCCACAGGCGCGGAAGATGCCCGGACTCCTTGCCCGGAAAGAGAAGTCGCCGTCCATCCGCCGACACGGATGCGGGCCGTTGGATACTGAACGTGTGTTTCACCGTTCCGAGTGAGACGACGCGCGGCTGGCCCGCTCCGGTCGGCAGAAGAGTGAGCTCGCTCCCTTTCCCCGGGAGAGCCGAGGCCGTGACGACCCATTTTCCGTCGGGCGACAATCCCGTCGCCGCGCCGCTGCCAATGCGCACCGAAGCAGATTCCCGGGCCCGACGGTAGTAGACGAAAGGATCGATCCCGACACCCGCCGCGCTCTGCTCGACTCCGGCGAAGACGCTCCCGTCGTCCGAGATCCCGGCGGCGGCCTCGTCGCTCCAGGTCGAAAGGTCACGGTCCCGCGTGTCTCCCGCGAGAAGACCGCCGATCTCGCTCCGGCTCACGATGGCGTTCAAAAGGACCGCTCCGTTCTCCGAAACGTCTTCGACGACGAGATCGATCGGCGGCGCATAGAGGGAGCGGGGCTTCCCTCCGGGGCGCACTGCCCAGAGCGTGTATTGGAGTCCCTTGCCTCCACTTGCCGTCCCGGTCGAGGTCGCCGTGAACCAGATCTCTTTCGCGCCGGGACCCCAGGCGAGGCCCTGCGCGCCGTTCCACGCGTCGCTCAGCCGGGTGACCTTCCCGTGTTCATCCGCAAGCGAGACGTGGCCCATGTCGTTGCCGTAGGCGGGATGTTCGAGGAAGGCGACGCGCTTCCCGTCCGGAGAAATTCTCGGATAGCTCACCCAGCCCGTCGTCTCGAAGATCGTCCGGCCGATGGGGAATTCGAGCCGCTGGCGCGTTCCCAGCTCGCGAACGACGGCGAATTGCATGCCGTCCGGACTGATGTCGGTGTCGTTGACATTCTCGAGGATCTCGTGAGGGGCTCCGCCACCGAGGTCTGAGCGCGCGAGGGTCCCGACCGTGATCCAGCTGCCCGCGTGCCGGCGGTTGAGCAGGACCGCCATCTGCCCGTTCTTCGACATGCCGACGACGTCCGCGGGCGGCAGATCGAGCGAGCGTGACTCGATGCTGTCGAGCCGCGTCGAATAGATCCGAAGAGGCTCGTCTCTCCGCGTCGACCCGTAGACGACGGTCTGCCCGTCCGGCGCGAACCGCGCCGATTGAATGAACCCGCGGTGGTACGTGATCTGACGGAAGGACGGCTTCGGCGCGCGCAGCCGGCCCGCTACCAGGAAGCCGGCGCCGAGCGCGGCGAGGAGAGCCAGAACACCGAGAGCCGGTATCAGCCACGGTCTTTTTGCAGAGATCACCGGCGCAACCTGCGTCGCCGCGCTCGAAGCGCCCGTTGCCGTCTCGAGCGCGAACGCAAGGTCGTGCGCCGTGTCGAAGCGCTCCTCGGGACGTTTCTCGAGACAGTGGCGCAGGATGCGCTCGATCGAGGGCGGAAAAGGTCCGACCGACTCGGTGAGTCCTGGCGGGTCCCTCTGTGCGATCGCCGCCATCGTCTCCGCGGCGGACTCACCGCGGAACGCACGGTCGCCGGAGAGCATCTCGTACAGGATTGCGCCGAGCGAAAAGATGTCCGAGCGGTGGTCCGCCGGCCTGCCCCGGACCTGCTCCGGCGACATGTAGCCGACCGTGCCCATCACCGTGCCCGGCTCGGTTGCCCCAACCGTCGGCGATCGCGTTTCGTCCGGCTGCGCGGAGCCAACCTTCGCGAGGCCGAAATCGAGGATCTTGACCCGGCCCTCCGACGTCACGAAGACGTTCTCCGGCTTGAGATCCCGGTGGACGATGCCTTTCTCGTGGGCAGCCGCGAGGCCGTGCGCGATCTGCAACCCGTACTCGAGGGCTTTCCTTTGCGGGAGAGCGCCCTCTTCGAGCCGTTCCCGGAGCGTCTCTCCCCGGAGGAGCTCCATCGCGGCGTACGCGATCCCGCCGTCGCTGCCGAGGTCGTAGATCCCCAGGATGTTGGGATGCGAGAGCGCGGCGACCGCGCGGGCTTCCCTTTCGAATCGCGCGAGCGCCGCCGAATCGGCAGCGAGCTTCTCCGGCAGCACCTTGATCGCGGCCTCCCGGTCGAGCTTCGTGTCGCGCGCCCGGTAGACCTCACCCATCCCGCCCGCCCCCAGAGGCGAAACGATCTCGTACGGCCCGAGGCGGGAGCCGGCGGAGAGCGTCATTTCTTTTTCAGCTCCGCGGTCCAGTTCGTCAGGATCGTGATCGGCGAGAGGCCTTGCGGAAGTCCGGCGACGACGAGAAACCGCTTCCCGTCGTTCGCCACGTCGTAACGGTAGGTGAAACCCATACTCCTCGCCTGAAAGAGAGGCTGGATTGCCCCCACGTCGAAGGTCGCGCCGTCGGTTTTCACCTGCGCTGCCATGAGCCGGTTGTCCGGCGCGAAATAGAAGAGCTCGTTGCCGTCGCGACTCCAGCGCGGCTCGACGCCGCCGTTCTGCGAGATCTGCCAGCGGCTGCCCGGGCCGGGAAACGTCGCGGCGTAAATTTCGAATCGGCCCGTCTCGTCCGACTGATACGCGACGTACCGACCATTCGGGGAAAACCGGCCCAACGGCTCCAGTGCGGGCGTCGCCATGAACGGCCGGGGCGTGCGATCCCCAGTCAGCGGAAGAATCCAGAGATCGTCCCGCTCGTTCTTGCGCTTCGAATAGAGTAGGAAGTTCCCATCCGGTGAGAAACCCAGCGGCGCCTGGAATTCCACCGGATCGGATGCGAGCGGGACCTCGGGCTCGGAACCACCGATCGGCTTCGACACGATGTCGTAACCGGTACCGCGGGGGTTCGAGATGCTGTGCGCGACCCGGCCGCCGTCGGGCGACCACGCGCACCACTCCTTGCTGCCCGTCCCGGTCGTGAATCGCCTCCGTGTGCCGGTTGCCAGGTCGATCATCCAGATATCCGTCTGTCCCGTTCGGAGATCGACGATCGAAGCGGTCGCGCGCTTCCCGTCAGGCGAAATTTCCGGATCGCCGCCGTTGAAAAACAGCGCCGGCTCTCCCACGGCTCCGAGAACCGCGCCGTTGCGATCGAGCCACCGGAGCGCCGAGAGCGTCTGTCCTTTTCCGGTCTGGTAGACGAGCACGCCGTTCGTTGAAGCCGAAAAGACGCCGCGGCTGAACCGCTCGTCCATGAGAACGTCCGGGACGAGCGTCACAGGCTCGCCCTTCACCGCGAGCCGACCCGGGTCGAACTCCTGCGCGACGAGAGCGCCTTCGCGGACGTAGAGGAGGTTCCCTGACGCGTAAACGACGTTCGAGGCGACGTTCACGACGAGCTTCGAGTCTCTCGAATCGAGCGATCCGACACGAATCTCCGGGTCGCGGCCGCGTCCGGCGCCGCTGCCGTGGCGGACGAGGTAGAGAAAGTGTCTGCCGTCGGGAAGGAAGTGCGGATATCGGTGCGTCGAATCCGTCGCTCCATACACCGTCGCCTCGGTCTCTTTCCCGCCATTGGCCGATACCCGGTGGACCGGGCCGCGCGCGCCGGGAGTGAACAGGATCACGCCGTCGCGGTTCCAGGTTCCGCCGCGACTCTCGGTCCCCGGCGCCAGCGTGAAGACCGGACCGCCGTCGACGTCGATCTTCTTGAAGAAGCGGTCCGCGAAGAACCCGATGTGCTGCCCATCGGGAGACCAGAACGGTCTCTGCGCGCCCTCCGTGCCGGCGAGCGGATGTGCGTTCGACTCCGAAAGCTTTCGCACCCAGAGGAGATTCGGGCTCTCACCCTTTCTCGCCGTGAAGACGATTCGCTCCCCGTCCGGAGAGATCTCGACCGGTCCCGCGTCGATCCACGTGGAGATGAACTCCGAGTCTTCCGGCGGAAGAACCGAGGCGCGAAGAACTCTCGCCGAGGGCGCAGGCCGGGTGAAGAGACGTCCGGCGAGACCGATCGCCGCGAGCAGGAGGACGGCCGCGACGATCCAGCCGAGACGTTCGCGGCTCCGCCGCCGCGAGACGACCGGTGCGGGAACGTCGGTTTGTGATCCTGCCTCGCGGATCCATGCGAGCTCGCCGGCCAGGTCCGCGGCGTTCTGCCAGCGATCCTCCGGGTCCTTGGACAGGCACTTCTTCACGATGTGATCGAGCGCGGGAGGAGACATCGGCTGCACCGTCGAGATGGGCGGCGGGTCCGTGTGGAGGATCGCCCCGATCAACGACGCCTGCGACGTGCCCGCGAAGGCCTTACTGCCCGTCGCCATCTCGTAGAGCACGCACCCAAACGCGAAGATGTCCGTCCGCGCGTCGGCTTCCTTCCCCTCGAGCTGCTCGGGCGCCATGTACTGGAACGTCCCGAGAATGGTGCCTTCCTGCGTGAGGTTCAGTTGGGTCGGAAGAGAAGTGAGGCTCGATGGCTGTATCGCCGGAGCGACCACCTTAGCCAGACCGAAATCGAGCAGCTTCACTCCCGACTTCGTCAGCATCACGTTGCCCGGCTTCAAGTCCCGATGCACGATCCCCTGCCGGTGCGCCTTGTCCAGAGCGTCGGCGATTTGGATCCCGTAGCGAAGTGTCTGCTCGAGAGAAACGGGACCTTTGAGAAGGCGGTCCGCCAGCGTCTCCCCCTCGAGGTACTCCATGACAAGGTATTCCGTCTCCCCTTCGCGACCCACGTCGTGCAGCGCGCAGATGTGCGGGTGTGAAAGCTGGGAGATCGTCTTCGCTTCCCGCTCGAAACGCTGTCGGGACTCGGGCGACGCGGCGAGATGTGGCGGCAGCACCTTGATCGCCACCGTGCGATCGAGCCGCGTGTCCTTCGCGCGGTAAACCTCTCCCATCCCGCCCGCGCCGAGTGGCGACACGATCTCGTAGGGTCCGAGACGCGAGCCGGCGGCGAGAGTCATTCGTCGATGCTCACGATCCCAATGGCCGAGCAAGTGCGGGGAACGACTTCAGCAGCTTCTCGTCCGACGTGACGAGAGAAACTCCCAGCTCGTCCGCGAGAACGACGAACTCACAGTCGTAAGCCGAACACTCAGACTCCTCGACTCGTGCGAGCACCTGTGGCGACGGAACCGAGAACTCCCGTCCGTGCATCTGCCCTTCGGCTCCTTCGACGATCTGCAACGCCGTCTCCAGGCTGACGTCCCCACGGCGCAGGCACCCGGCGAGCACGTTGCGGAACTCCGATCGCCAAAGCAGCGGAGCATTCCAGTCCGAATCTTTCTTCAGCAGACGCTCGGCAGCCTTCGTGCGCTCACCGGGCAGCCACAGATAGGCGAGCACGTTCGTGTCCACCACGATCATCGGCGCCCGGCCCCGCGGAGCGCGGCGAGGTCGGAGTCCGTGAGCCGCCCGCCGACGCGGCTTCGAAGCGCCGCGGCTCGAGTGAGAAGGTCGTCCGGGTCGAGTTTACGGGCAGAGGCCGCAGCCTCCAGAACGGCGATGATCTCGCTGTTCAGACTGCGACGGTGCTGGACGGCCCGCGCCTTGAGCTGGCGATGCAGTTTCTCCGGCAAGTCCTTGACAGTGACCGTGGCCATGGCGATCTCCTATGGTTCCATAATGGAATCATAATGCAATCTGGAGGAGTCCGCCGACGGACGGGCCCGACCCAGCGCGGAGCCTCTACTTCAGCCCTTCCACGATGAAGAGATCCGAGAGAAGGCGCGCGTAGCAATACACGTAGCCTTTGCCGTCGGGGGTGATCAGGACGTTCGAGATGCGCTCCACACCCGCGGGGTCGGCCGGAAGGAGGTCCTTCCAGACTTCCCGCCGTCCCGTGTCGATTTCGATGCGGGAGATGCGGGCCGGGATGTCGCCGCGTTTCCAGACGTACAGCGAACGGCCATCGCCCGCGAAACGCAGCGGGTACTCGCCCTCGAGGGCCCCGGGGACCGGACGGGCCGACCCGCCGTCCATCGGAAAGATCGCCATCTTGTGATTCGCACCCACTGCCGCAAGACGCAACCCATCCGAAGAGATCGCGAACCCGGGAAGCGCCGGGATGATCCCCTCCGGCGTGATCGGACGGGGCTTGCCCCCCTCGATGCTCTGCGAATAAACGCGCACGCCGTGCCCCCCTTCCCGGCCGGCAAAGAGGAAGCTCTTGCTGTCGGGAAACCAGGTCGCCGCCTGCTCGGCGCTCACCCCCACGGTCGGAATCTGCCTGCGCTCCCCGGTCCCGGTCGGCAGGAGCAGAAACGGAGAGTTCGCGGCCGGCAGCATCGAGAGCGCCCAATTCCCGTCCGGCGAAAGGGCCAGAGCGTTCCCTTCCCCCAGCCGGACGACCGGCGACTGATCGGCCTGGCGGACGTGGACGGAATAGTTCGCGCCGCCGGCTTCTCCCTCCTCGTCGAAGAGCAGGGTCTGCGCATTGGACGAGAGGTCCGCGGCAAACGAATAGTCGAGGAACGACATGTCCCGCTCACGCGTGTCCCCGCGCAGCAACCCCAGAATTCCGACCCGCGGGCTCTCGCGAGCCAGCAGGACCCGGCCGTTTTTCGAGATGTCGTGGAGCTTCAACCCCCCGGGAACCCGGGCCACGACCCGGAGCCCGCCGGAGAGGCTGACGGCGTAGAGCGACCGATTCGCGCCGGCCTCGGTCGCCGTGAACCAGATCTCATCACCGGAAGGCGCCCAGGTGAGACCGTGTTCGCTCGCCCAGTTCCCGGTCAACGTCTTTTTCTTCCCGGCGAGGTCGATGACAGCGACCGTCCCGGCGTCGTCCAGGGGAAACTGATGATCCAGAAAGGCGATGTAGTCGCCCTTCGGCGAGAGGCGCGCGTAGCTCACGTGCCCGGATGTCTCATAGAGCACCTTGCCCCTCGGGTACTCGATGCGCGCCTTCCCGCCGACGTCCCGGGCGATGAGCATCTCCGAGCCGTCCGCGGACCAATCGGCGTCCTGGATTCCCTCTTCGACGCGGCGCGGTGAGCCGCCGGTCAAAGCGGCCCGGGCGAGAGTTCCCCGGCAGATGCCGGGATGGTTCGAAAGGCAGTCGATGGCTATCGCCATTTCGCCGGACGGAGAGATCCCCAGCAGGTTCGCGCTCGGAAGATCGAGGGGCAGCGAATCCGGGCTGCTCTGATGCTTGAGGAACAGCTTCAGAGGTTTTCCATCCCAGGCGGCGCTGTAGACGATCGTCTGGCCGTCGGGAGCAAACCGCGCCGCGCGAATCGTGCCGCTGCCGAACGTGATCTGCTGGTAGGACGGCGTCACGGATTTCGCGAGACTCTTGTGAAGAAAGGCGCCGGCCCCGACTGCCGCGGAGAGAGCGGCGGCCGCGAGCGCCAGACGGAGAAATCCGCCCCCTGCGAATGCCGTTTTCGAGGCGGTCGGCCGGAGAGCTTCTCCCGTCGAGGAAGGTTCCGAAATATTCGAAAGATGCTCCCGGATGCTCTTGATGTCGCGGGCGAGGTCGCGCGTCGACGCGTATCGCTCCTCGGGGTCCTTCTGCAGACATCTCTCGAGAATCCAGCGGAAAGGCGTGGGGATCGCGGGATTGAGCGCGGCCGAAGGCTCCGGCTCCTCGCGAATGATCGCGGTCAGCGTCTCGGCGGCCGTCCCCCTCTGGAAGGCGCGCTTTCCCGTCGCGAGCTCGTAGAGGATCGCGCCCAGAGAAAACTGATCCGAGCGAAAGTCCACGGGCTTACCGCTCGCCTGCTCGGGCGACATGTAGCCGACCGTTCCGAGCACGGTTCCGGCTCTCGTCTGATTCGTCGTCGTGGGCAGGTGCGAGGACTCAGCGGGGGCGGACGCCACCAGCTTCGCGAGGCCGAAGTCGAGGATTTTCACGACGCCGTCTCGCGAGACCATCAGGTTCTCGGGCTTCAGATCCCGGTGCACGATGCCCGCGGAGTGGGCCTTCGCCAGCCCGTCGGCGATCTGGAAGGCCAGGTCCAGGAGCCTCTTCGTGGGCAGCGGTCCGGAATGCAGGACTTCGCGAAGCGTTCGGCCATCCACGAGCTCCATCGCGATGTAGGTCGTCGAGTCGGAAGATCCGATCTCGTGAATCGTGACGATGTTCGGGTGGTTCAGAGCGGAAGCGGAGCGGGCCTCCTGCTCGAAGCGCTTCCGCCGG
>DASWCZ010000061.1:0-76681 GCA_036395755.1 Thermoanaerobaculia bacterium | reverse complement strand
CGTTCGCGCGGACACGGACAATCCGAGCAGTCACGTGCTCGTACAAGAGAGCTCCGACCCGACCGACTACCGCTTCCCGCTCGCCGTCGTCAAAGAGGGAACGTACAAGGACGTAACCCTATCGGTGCGGGCGAAACCGATCTCGGGTCGGGTGGATCAGGGATTTGGGATGGTCTGGCGCTACAAGGACGCCAACAACTACTACATCACGCGCTGCAACGCCGACGAGGACAACTGCACGATCTACCACACCGTCGCCGGCCACCGACGGCCCTTCCAGAACAAGCCGATCAAGGTGGCCAAGAACACATGGCACACGCTGAAGCTCGAGGCTGCCGGGAACCACTTCGTCGTCTGGTTCGACGGGACGAAGGTTCTCGATGCCCAGGATGAGACCTTCAAAGATGCAGGCAAGGTAGGACTCTGGACCAAGGCGGACTCGGTCATCCAGTTCGACGACTTTACGATCGAAGGGCACTGATCTCCGGAAACCGCGGGGGACTCTCCTTTCGATGGCGACGCGCAGGGTCACACAGAGACCTCCCGTGCGAAAGAGTTCCCGAGCGGTGGGCTTCCCGGAGGCGTTTGCCTACTGGGTGCGGCTCGGCTTTATCAGCTTCGGCGGGCCGGCCGGCCAGATCGCGATCATGCAACGGGATCTCGTGGACCGCCGAAAATGGATTTCGCAAGAGCGCTTTCTTCACGCCTTGAGCTACTGCATGCTCCTGCCCGGACCGGAAGCCCAGCAGCTCGCAATCTACATCGGCTGGCTTCTGCACGGGACCTTGGGCGGCATCGTGGCCGGAGCGTTCTTCGTGATCCCCTCCATCTTCATTCTGTGGGGGCTCTCCTGGATTTACACGGCGTATGGAAGCCTTCCGGTAATCGCCGGCATTTTCGCCGGTTTGAAGCCCGCGGTCGTCGGACTCGTGATCGTGGCGCTGCTGAAAATCGGGACTCGGGCCCTTCGGCCTCGCGGCCTAGTAGCGATCGCGGCAGCCGCGTTTGTCGGGATCTTCCTCCTGCACGTCCCATTCCCCTGGATCGTGTTGGCCGCCGGCGTTCTGGGATTCCTGGCGGGCCGGATCTGGCCTCTTCCATTTGCCGGCACTCGGAAAGGCGCGATCGAACTCGAGGGGTTCGAGCCGGCTTCAAAACAGAGCCGATCGCGAATCGAGAAGGCGCGAGGCTCCTGGCCGCGCGTTCTCAGAATCGCGTCCGTCGGGTTGTTGCTGTGGGGCGGGCCGTTCCTCGCGCTGGGACTCTGGCGAGGATGGTCCAGCCTTCACGTGCTCCAGTACCGCTTTTTCACCCAGGCGGCGTTCGTCACCTTCGGGGGTGCGTATGCCGTTCTCGCCTACGTCACGCAGGCGGCCGTCCAGTCGTATCACTGGATCACCCAGACTCAAGCCATCGACGGACTGGGACTGGCCGAGACGACGCCGGGCCCTCTGATCATGGTTCTGCAGTTCGTGGGCTTCGTGTCGGGATGGAATCGGCCCGAAGGCATGAGCCGGCTCGCGAGCGCAACCCTGGGTGCACTCGTGACGACCTACGTGACCTTTCTTCCGTGCTTTCTCTACGTCTTCCTGGGCGCGCCCTACATCGAGAGCCTGCGAGGAAACCGGAACCTGACCTCGGCGCTCTCCGGAATAACGGCAGCCGTCGTAGGGGTCATCCTGAACCTCGCCGTGGTTTTCGGCATCGCTGTTCTTCTTCCCGGCGGATGGCAGCAAGCGCCGGACTGGTTTGCGCTGACGCTGACGATCGCCGCCTTCGTCGCTCTGTTCTCATTCAAGCTCGATGCGGTCTGGGTGGTCCTGGCCGGCGGCGCCGTCGGTCTCCTTCACGCGTTGCTGACTTAGAGCCCTGAGGTAACGACTTTGGGAATCGCCCGAAAATCGATGGCGGTCGCGCTGCTCCTGCTCTCCGCGGCCCTGCTCGAGGCTCAGTCATCGCCCTCGGAGCGGCCCAGTCTCGCGGTCGCCGTCGCATCCCGAGACCTCTCGGCGGACGACTTCGACGATCCGGTCTGGCAGACCGCGCCTGTCGCCCGTGACCTCTTTCAGCAGGAGCCCCAGGAAGGACGGCCCGCCACGCTCTCGACGGAGTGCCGCGCCATCGCGACGCCGCGAGCGCTCCTCTTCCGATTCGTCATGGAGGAGCCTGCCGCCGAGCTGGTCGCCCATGAGCTGAGGCGGGACGCCGACTTGAGCAACGACGACCGCATCGCCATCGTGCTCGACACCTATCACGACCGGCGCAATGCATACTTCTTCGCGACGAATCCGAACGGCGCCCGCGAGGATGGCCTCGTCACCGAAGAGGGAGATCCCTCCCTCGATTGGGACACCGTCTGGGATGTCCGCGTGCGCCGCACCCCTCAAGGCTGGGACGTCCTCTTCCGGATCCCGTACACGGCCTTGAATTTCCCGGGCGGGGGGGAAGTCTGGGGCTTCAACTTCTCGCGCATTCTGCGACGCCGAAACGAAACGGTTCGCTGGACGGGATGGAAGCGCCCGTTTGCGCTCTCGAAGATCTCGCTTGCGGGCGAGCTCATCGGCATTCCGGCCATGCCGACCCGTCGTCTCCGGAGTTTCGTGCCGTTCGCCGCCGGCGCCGTCGACCGTCGTCAGGACCCCACTGACACGGATCTGCGCGGCAAGGCGGGGTTCGACTTCCGGTACGGGCTCAGCTCTTCCACAGAAGGCGACCTGACCGCGAACACGGACTTCGCCGAAACGGAGGCGGATACGCAGCAATTCAACTTCGGCCGGACATCGCTCCTCTTCCCAGAGAAGAGGCTGTTCTTCCTGCAGCGATCGCAGATCTTCGCGTTCGGCAGCTCGAGCACGACTCTGCCTTTCTTCTCCCGTCGGATCGGCCTCAAGAGCGTCGACGAAACCCTCCCGATCCCCGAAAGTGTGATCGTCCCGATCGATGCCGGGCTAAAGATGACGGGCCGGCTCGGCCGCACCGACTTCGGGGCTCTCGCCGTGCAGACGCGCGATGCGTTAGGCGAGCCACGCACAGACTTCTTCGTAGGCCGGGTCAAGCAGGATCTTGGGCACGCGTCCTACGTAGGCGCCCTCTTCACGGACATCGAACGCGCCACCGACGACTCTTTGATCAAATACTCGCGGACCTTTGGGGCGGACGCGGGCGTGAGCCTGTCGCCGGAGTGGAGGGCGACCGGTTTCTACGCCCGGTCACAAAATCCGCGGGTCACCGGCGAGACCGCAGCCTGGGACCTCAGCCTCTCGTACAACGGCGAGTACGCGAACGGGAGGATCGAGCGGGGAAACATCGGCAGCAACTTCGATCCTGAGATGGGGTTCGTGAGTCAGAACGGGATCCATTCAACGTTCGTGGACCTCGAGTTGACACCCCGCCCGCACGCGCTGGATCTGAAGAATCTGAGCTTCGAGACGTTCTACTCGTTCAAGTACAACGAGGACAGCTCGTTGAACGAGCGAGAGTATCAGTACACGTTTCGGGCGGAGTGGCAGAGTGGTGCTTACAGCGACGACGACATCGTCGATACCTTCGATGAGAACCTGACCGAACCGCTAGAGTTGACGGACACCGTAACCATTCCCGTTGGGCTTTATCACTTCGTTCGGCACCAGATCGCCTTCGGTACGGACCCGACGCGATCGCTCGCCTTTCAGGCCAATTTCAATTTCGGCGGCTACTACGGTGGGCACCGGAATCGCTACGTGGGCCGACTGTTCTTCAAGCCCAACGAGCACATCGCCCTGTCGGTCATCGATGACTACAACGTGGTTCGATTGCCGCAGGGGAACTTCAATCTCTCCCTCGTCTCGGCCCGGGTTGACTGGAATCCGACCGTGCGAGTGCTCTCGTCCGTCATCGTCCAGAGCGACAACGTCGACCGCCTAACGGGTGTCCAGGCCATCGTGCGGTGGCTCATCAATCCCGCCACCGACGCTTTCTTCGTCTACGACCGGCAGGTCGGGCGCGGATTCGAGCGGCCCGGTACCCGAGTCACGGTCAAGTTCCGCAAGACTTTAGACCTCTGATCCCGCCCACCTGCCACTGACAGTCGTAGAGGCTCCTCGGATAGCATCCCCGCATGCCGGCAGCCGATCGGGTCGCTCTCGTCACCGGAGGAAGCCGCGGGATCGGGTTCGCCGTCGCCCGCCGGCTCGGCTCCGAAGGTTTCGCCGTCGCGATCTCGGCGCGGGACCCGGAGGGCGTCGCTTCCGCGGTTGGTCGCCTCGAGAAGCTCGTTCCGTCCGCGAGATTCGCAGGGAAGGCCGCCGACGCGCGAAGCGAGACGGATCAGAAGGCTCTCGTGGGCTTCGTCGGCGATACCTTCGGGCGCCTCGACGTGCTCGTCAACAACGCCGGCATCGGCGACTTCGACTCGATCGAGAAGCTCGAACCGGAGCGCTTTCGGGCCGTCGTCGAAACGAACCTCTTCGGTCCGTACTATGCGACCTACTTCGCCGTCCCTCTCATGAAGAAGGGGAACGGTGGCTTCATCGTCAACATCGGGTCGCTGGCCGCGGTCAACGCGTTCGCCGGCGGCAGCGCGTACAACGCTTCGAAGTTCGGGCTGCTCGGATTCTCGGAGTCCTCGATGCTCGATTTACGGCACCAGGGAATCCGCGTCGCGGCGATCCTGCCCGGCTCGGTCGCGACCGAGTTCGGACACTCCCACGGAGACCGGGAGCACTCGTGGATGCTCTCTTCCGACGACGTGGCCGAGGCCGTCGCGGATCTGATCCGCTTTCCCGATCGCGCGATCGCCTCGCGCATCGACCTGCGCCCGTCGCGTCCGCCGAAGCGATAGCCGGCCCGGGCTCCGCCGAAGTCAAAATACTGTTCCGGACTCCGGACAGAGGACCTCGGACTACGGAATCTCCACCCTCACGATCCGTCCCTCGATCGCGGTCATGACGCGCCGACCCGGAAGCGAGCGGATCGCCTCTTCGGTCATCGCCCGCCACGGCTGCGCGCCCGAGTCGAGCCGTTTCGGGCTCGTTCCACCGCGCCGCCCCTTCGAGAAGAGCGCGTAGCCGTCGCGGTAGCCGTTCTCCCAGACGTAGTCGAGCGACGCCGCGGAGTAGGTCCGCGCGAGCTCGAGCGGCTGGAAGCCGCCGCCGCGCGGAGAAACTTCCACGTCGGAGGGGGCAATCGTGTACACCGGCTGTTCGGGAGTCCCGGCGACGTGGTAACGGAAGCGGATCCCAGAGACCTGCAGGAAACGTCCGTGCCCCGTGTGCACCTTCGAGACCGACGTCCGAAGCAGCTCGAGCAGCTCGGCGCCCGTGATCTCGAAAGAAACGACCGCGTTGTCGAAATAGAAGATGCCTTCGAGATCGTAGTTGCGGATCGGCCCCGGCGGAATGTCGTCGTTGATGCGGATCGCGCCGCCGTTCAGAAACCCGACGTCCGTCTTCATCCTTTCGCGCAGCACGTCGGTCAAAAAGTTGCCGAGCGCCGTCTCGCGCCCGCGCACCGCCGGCTCGACTCCTTCCAGGAGGTTCCGCGTTTCTCCCACGACCTCCTGGATGTCGCGTCCCGTCTGCGCCTTGGCGGCGGCGGCGAGCTCCGCGAGCGACGCCCGAACCTCGGCGTCCACGGCGGCATCTTTCTCGACGTCGGCCCCCAGCGCGACTTTTCGGAACCGATCGTCGAGCGATCCGTCGGAGGAGATACGGACGTCGTGCACGATTGCCGTCTTCGCGTCCGCATCCGCCTTGGTGATCCAGGTTCTTCCCACTTTCCGCTGCAGGAAGATGTGCTCGTGTCCTCCGACGACGAGCCCGATCGCGGGAAAGTCGCGCGCCAGGTGCTCGTCGTCGTCGAGGTCCTGGTGCGTGAGCGCCACGACCGCTCGCGCACCGCCCGCGCGGAGCCTCTCCAACGCCCGCTCGACGGCGGCGCGGCGTTCGGGAAGGTCGTAGTCGTAGGCGACGTAATCGCGCGGCTGGGTGTCGGTCGTCAGCCCGAAGATTCCGACGGGGACGCCGGAGATCTCCTTCACGACCGTGTCGTGCACGTTTGCGAGACGCGCCGAGAGGGGCGCGCCGCGCGCGGACGGGATGCTCCGATACCGGACGTTCGACGACACCCAGGAGAAATCGGACTGCGCGATACGGCCGAGCAGGACGCCCGGGTCACGGTCGTCGAACTCGTGGTTGCCGAAGACCACGAAGAGGCTCGGGTCGAAAGCGGCGGGATCTCCGTCGAGAAGGTTCAGAACCCGGATCATCGGCTGCGCGCGGAGGTACTTGCTCATGACAGAGGGAAAGAGCAGGTCGCCGGCGTGCAGGAGGAGAACGGGCCGCCCTTCCGCCTCCAGCCGCCTGCGCAGAGTCCGCACCCGGGCGAGCCCTCCCAGGCGTCCGCCCTCGAGCCCTTCGATCTTATAGACGTCGTTGATCTGCAGGATCGTGAAGCGCGACTCGGACGGCGGCGCGGCCGCCGCGCCGCCCGGTGCGCGAGCGGTGGTGCCCGCGCAGGAGACGAGCTCCAGCAGGCAGACGGCGAAGAGCGCCCCGCGAATCGTCGAAACGCGAACGCGCGTCATCGCCGTGGCCCCCCATCGGGGCTCGCCGCGCGAACCCAGACGCGGACGTATTCGGGTCGGGGCGGCGCCTCTCCGCGCTCCGCCGCGATCCGGGAGAGGCGTACGGTCAGCGCGTCGGGATCCGAAGCGGCGAGATCGGCGACCGAGCGGACTCCCGCCGCCTCGAGCAGCTTCGCGGCGGGAACACCCATTCCTTTGTGAAGGGCGAGCGACGCCTCCCGCCCGGCGCGCTCGAGGACGTCCGCGGTGAGGCCCGTGCGCGCGGCAATCTCGGCGAGACCGTAGCGGCGGACGGCGCGATCCAGGCGCTCAGGGGTCGGAATTCCGGCGGCGCGGAGCTCCCGGACCGCGGAGGCGTCGAGCGCGGGAAGGTCCGAGAGGACGGGCCGGACCGACTGGACGTTTCGATCGAGAGCGGCGACCGAAGCCCAGAGGCTGAAGAGGACCGCGGCGCCGACTGCCAGGCGCCGTCCGTTTCCCCGGAGGTGCGAGAGAAAGGAGAAGTACGCGAATCCCGACAGCGCGAGCGCCGGAAAACCGCCGAAGCCCGCGAACGGCATCTCGAGGAGCTTCCAGCTCTCGAAGCCCGGGACCGTGTAGATCCACTTGGTGCGGGCCCAGAAGTTCAAGATCTCCCAGACCGCTCCGGCGAGCAGGCCCCCCAGGAGCAGGCGCAGGAGGCGCGTCCGGCGGCCCTCTTCGAGGTCGGAGAGCAGAGACGGCGCGCCGGATCGATAGTTCACGACTTCGGGGAGGCCGAGCGCAGCGCCCCAGACCATCCAGAAGGCCCATCGCGGCCAGAGGAGCGGAGCGACGGCGCAGACGATCCCGCCGACCGCGCAGGCGACGAGCACCTTCCGGGTCACGAGAAGAGGCCGTCCCCGATTTTCGCGCGGGATCCCGAACGCTTCGAGGAGCTCGGCGTGGAAGAAACACGCGGGAAGGACGGTCGCGAACGCGAGGGTGCTCAAGAGCGCGGAGCCCCACAGGGTCCGCAGGCCGAAGACGTAGTACCAGTTGTGCAGCCGCACGTTGTACGCCTCGAAGAGAAGCCAGAACGGGACGGACCAGAACATCATCCAGGCGAGCTCGCGTCCTCGGCCGCCGACGAAAGACTCGCCGCGGCGCGCGTAGATCAGCGCGTCCAAGACAAGCAGGTAGCCGTACCAGGCTGGCAGATACCAGACCGCGTTCCACGCTTCGAGGTCCGCCGCGAGTGCCCAGAGCCCGAGCCCGAAGAGCGCGAGGCCAGCCACTCCCCAGAGCGGAAAGCGCGTGCGGAAGCGCAGCTCGGCACGTTCCGCCGCCGCCGGGACGGCAGCGCTCACCGCGCGTTGCCCTTGGGAAATCCGACCCGATCCGGCTCCTCGTTCAGCTTCTTCAGCAGCTTCTGTATCAGGTCGGTCTTGGTCCTCCCGGCCTTTTTGGGATCGACGATGTAACGGACGATCGCTTCGAGCCAGGTGTTGTCGCTGACGCGAAAGACGATGACCGGCCGCTCCTGGACCTCCAGCTCGTCGACCGGCGTCTGCGCGAGCAGCTCTCGGTAGACCTTGACCCGCTCCATCATCGTCTCGCCCAACTCATGTTCCGCGACCTCGCGCATCGTCTTCGCCACGAATTCGAGGTCGCTGTCGTATGCGACCTGGAACTTGATCTCGTTCCAGATGTACGGAAAGAGCGGCCAGGAGTAGTTGTATACCGGCTGCGTCAGGACGTTCGAGTTCGGGAACTTGATGATCCGTCCGCTCGGATGATCCGTGGAGAGGTACTGCCCTCCGAACTCCCACAGCGTCGTGTCGAGGTAGGAGACGTCGATGACGTCCCCTTTCGCGTTGCCGATCAGGATGCGGTCCCCGACCCGGTACGGCTTCCGCACCAGGATGTAGATCCAGCCGATGAAGCTCGTGATCGGCGTCTGCAGAGCGAAACCGAGGATCAGCGAGATCAAACCGAACGAGACCATCGCCGTGTACCAGTTCACGAAGATGGCGGAGACGAGGATCAGGACGATCGCGATCGCGACGAGGAGCCGGAGGATCCGCCGGAGGTTGTAGCGAGAGACCGTGTTGTCCAGCCGCGGCACGAAGTAGATCTCCGCGACCCTTCCGGCGATCAGCGCGAGCACGACGAACGCGGCGCCGAGACTCCCCCGCCGAACGACGTCTTCGGTCCGCGAGGGCAGCGTGACGACTCCGGTCGAGATCAGGATCCAGGTGGCGAGAAAGACGATGAGGAGAATCGCGTAGGTGCCGAGCCAGATCCGGTGGCTCTTTTTCGTCGGGAGCTCCTTTTTCGCCTCGGGAGGAGGCGTCGTCTGGGCAAGAGCTTCCTTGACGTCCCCCTGCTTCTTGAGGTGCTCGGCCTCTTCTCTCTCCTTCTCGGTCACGAGGCTCCCCCGCGTCTTTCCTTGCAATCCCCGTGTCCGGCGGCGCTATTTCAGGCCGCTCGCGAGATAGAGATCCGACGAGAGGACGCGCGCCGTCGTGTAGGCGTAACCCGATCGGGGTCGGCGGATACGGCCGCAGGAAGGACCTTGATCGCCACGTCCCGGCCGAGAGCGGGGTCGTGGGCGCGGTAAACCTCTCCCATCCCGCCCGCCCCGAGCGGGGCCACGATCTCGTAGGAGCCGAGTCGCGTTCCCGCGGTGAGAGTCATTCAGTCCAAAGTCTGCGCTTGGACCGGCGGATCAGGCGCGTTCGGGCTCGTCCTCAATGTAAGAGCGGACCTGCGCCATGAGCTCCGGAGTCGGCTCGAGGCCATGCTCCCGGGCGTGCACCTCTGCGTTCTGCAGGACTTCGTCCTCGTCGCGACCGCGCACGACGTGCGCGCAGTCGCTCGACGGGTTCACCTTGTGGCACTCGATGATCTTGCCCATGGGGCCTCCTTGCGAATCGCTGCTATTTCGCTGCAGCCGGGGGCTCGGGATCCGGCACCCGGTTGTGGATCGGGGGAATGGACTTCAAGTACGCGAAGATCGCCTTCAGCTCCTGGTCCCGCATCTTTCCGAACCACTCCCACGGCATCGGAGGCAGGATCGTGCGGGAGGTCCCCATGTGCTTTCCGGTGCGCATGGCCTTGATGAACATGTCTTCGGTCCAAATGCCGATCCCGGTGTTCTGGTCCGGCGTCAAGTTCGACGTATAACTCACCCCCCAGGGTCCGGCCCATGCCGTGTTGGTGGCGGACCCCGCCATCATCCAGCCGCCTTCCAGCTTCGGCGGAGGCGGCATCTTCATGTTCTCGGGGTGTCCGGAGAGCATCCGGCTCATGTCGGGCTCCGGCCCGTTCTTCCCCATCTTGAAAGGAGTGTGGCAGTCGTTACAGGCCATGACGATGACGAGATACCGGCCCCCGTTCACGAGCTCGGCCGAAGCGGCCGGCGGGGCCGCCGCCGCGGACGAAGGGGCGGAAGCAGCCGCCTGCTCCGGAGCGGGAGCCTCTTCCTTCCGGCAGGCGAAGGAGAAACATCCGGCCGCGACGAGAGCCGCCGACGCGAGCGCGAAACGTGACTTCATTCGACCCATCGATCACTCTCCTTGTCCGGTCGTTCAAATTTTGCGGTCGGCGTGGAATCATAAGCGCGATCCGAACGGAGAGCGCACTAGAATCGCCGTCGTCTCCATCGCCCGGAGGTGACGTGGCGATCCTTCGACCCTTCCGAGCGCTCCGTCCGGTCCCGCAACGCGCGCGGGACGTCGCGGCCGTCCCCTACGACGTGGTCTCGACCGAAGAGGCGCGGTCGCTCGCTTCCGGGAATCCATGGAGCTTTCTTCACGTCTCCCGCGCCGAGATCGACCTTCCGGAGGGAACCGATCCGTACACCGCTGACGTCTACCGCAAGGCCGCGGAGAACTTCGAGCGGCTCACTCGCGAATGTCCTCTGATCCGCGAATCCGAGCCCTCCCTCTACCTCTACCGGCTGCGGATGGGAAACCACCACCAGATCGGTGTCGCCGGGGCGTTCTCCTTGGACGACTACGACGCCGATCGCGTGCGCAAGCACGAGCGCACGCGGCGGGACAAGGAAGACGACCGGACGCGCCACATGATCTCGCTGCGCGCTCAGACGGGACCGGTCTTCCTCACCTACCGGGACCGCCCCGCGATCGACGAAGTCGTGACGCGCGCGATGGCGTCACCGCCGGTGAACGACTTCATCGCCGACGATGGCGTCGCGCACTCGATCTGGCTGCTGGACGCCGGGGAATCCCGCCAGATCGCCGGCGAGTTCGGGCGCGTCCCTCTTCTCTACATCGCCGACGGCCACCATCGGGCTGCGAGCGCGAGCCGGGCGAGAGAGGAGCTCCGGTCCCGAACGGATCATCACGCCCCGGACGACGCTTCCAATTTCTTCCTGGGTGTCGCGTTCCCCGCGGGCCAGGTGCGCATCCTGCCGTACAACCGGACCGTCAAGGATCTGGGCGGCCGGTCGGCGGCGGCTTTCCTCGCGGCCTTGAAGAAGAGGATTCCGGTTTCCGCGGACGCACCCGCCGCGCCGGTCGAGCGCGCCGAAGTGAGCATGTATCTGGCGGGGCGGTGGTACGGCATCCGCCTACCTTCCGATTCCGCCGCGCCGTCGGCGGCGCTCGACGTCACGCTCTTGCAGCAGCAGATCCTCGAGCCGCTGCTCTCGATCGGCGACGTTCGCACGGACCCGCGGATCGACTTCGTCGGAGGCGGGCGAGGCACCGAGGAGCTCCAGAAGGCCGTCGACGGAGGAAGGGCCGCGGTTGCCTTCTCGCTTTTTCCCGTACAGGTCGAGGACCTGATCCTGATCGCGGACGCCGGCGAAACCATGCCGCCGAAATCCACCTGGTTCGAGCCGAAGCTCCGGGATGGGCTGCTGATTCACGAGATTTAGAATTCCCCCTGCCCGTGAAAGTTCTGGTCGCCGACAAGTTCGAAGAATCCGGCCGCCGCGGCCTGGCGGAAGCGGGCTTTGAAGTCCTCTACGAGCCGGAAGCGAAGGACGACGCGCTGACCGAATCCCTCCGGAAGAGTGCGGCGGAAGTGCTCGTCGTCCGCTCGACCAGAGTGACCCGGCCCATGCTCGAGACGGGTCACCTTTCCCTCGTGGTCCGCGCGGGCGCGGGCTACAACACGATCGACGTCGAGGCCGCGTCCGAGCGGGGCATCTCCGTCGCGAACTGTCCGGGGAAGAACTCCATTGCGGTCGCGGAGCTCGCGTTCGGACTGATCCTCGCTCTCGACCGGCGCATCCCCGACAACACCGCGGACTTGAAGCGCGGCGTCTGGAACAAGAAGGAGTACGCAAAGGCTCGGGGGCTCTTCGGGCGAACGCTCGGTTTGATCGGCGTCGGGGGAATCGGCTGCGAGATGATCCCGCGCGCGCGGGCTTTCGGGATGCCGATCGTCGCCTGGAGCCGGAGCCTGACCGTCGAGAAGGCGCGACACCTCGCCATCGAACGCAGGGACTCGATCTTCCAGGTCGCGGCCGCCGCGGACGTCGTCAGCGTCCACGTGGCGTTGAAATCGGAGACCACGAAGTTGATCGGCGCAGACTTTTTCTCGGCCATGCGGCCCGGCGCGTTCTTCGTCAACACGTCGCGCGCGGAGGTCGTCGACCAGGCGGCGCTCGAGCGCGCTGTGCGCGAACGCGGAATCCGCGCCGGCTTGGATGTCTTCGCCGGGGAGCCGTCGGGCGGCGCCGGCACGGTCGAGGACGCGATCTTCCAGCTGCCCGGCGTCGTCGGGACGCACCACATCGGCGCGTCGACGGACCAGGCCCAGGAGGCGATCGCCGCTGAAACGGTGCGGATCGCCCGGGAATACAAGGAGACCGGCCGGGCGCCGAACGTCGTCAACCTCGCGAAGAAGTCGCCCGCGACCCATCTCCTGGTCGTGCGACACTGCGATCGGGTCGGCGTGCTCGCCGCAGTCTTCGACTGCATCAAGCAGGCTGGCATCAACGTGCAGGAGACCGAGAACGTCGTGTTCGACGGCGCGAAGGCGGCCGTCGCGCGGATTCATCTGAACCAGGCGCCCTCCGACGAGATCCTCCGTGACATCGAATCGAGCACGAAGGACATCCTCGAGGTGACGCTGCTTCCAATCTGAGGAGAACGACCAATGGCCACCGCGACTCAGGAAACGGGGCTCGGGACCGGACGCATCTTCAACTTCGGCGCGGGCCCGGCGGTCCTGCCCGAGCCCGTTCTCGAAGAGGTCCAGCGCGACCTGATGTCCCTTCCCGGGGTGGGGATGTCGATCCTAGAGATCAGCCACCGCTCGAAGACGTTCGAGGAGATTCTGGGCGCCGCCGATGCCGACATCCGGCGGCTCGCCTCGGTGCCTTCCAACTACCGGATCCTCTTCGTCGGCGGCGGCGCGTCGCTCCAGTTCTCGATGGTCCCGATGAACCTGCTCTCGGCGGACCGGAGCGCCGACTACGTGGTGACCGGCTCCTGGTCGAAGAAGGCGGTGAAGGAAGCACAAAAAGTCGGCATGGTCTCGATCGCCGCGACGACCGAGTCCGAGAGCTTCGCGAGAATCCCGGAGCAGTCCGAGCTGAAGCTCGACCAGGAGGCGGCGTACGTCCACATCACGACCAACAACACGATCTACGGCACGGAGTGGCACCGCGAGCCGGAGGTCGGGAGGGTCCCGCTCGTCGCGGACGTCTCGTCCGATGTCTTCAGCCGGCCGATCGACGTGGGCAGGTACGCGCTCCTCTATGCCGGAGCCCAGAAGAACCTCGGACCGGCCGGCGTGACGATGGTGCTGATCCGCGAAGACCTCCTGGCGCGAAGCCCCAAAGGCCTTCCCACGATGCTCGACTACAACACCCACGCGCAGAACAAGTCGCTCTACAACACGCCGCCCGTCTTCGCGATCTACGTCGTCGGCCTGGTCGCCAAGTGGATGCTCTCCGAGGGCGGGCTCGAAGCGATCGGCCGGGAGAACGCCGAGAAGGCGAAGATCCTTTACGACGCGCTTGACTCCTCCGGCGGGTTCTATCGCCCGCACGCGAAGCCGGGGAGCCGGTCGAACATGAACGTGACCTTCCGGCTTCCGTCGGAGGATCTCGAGAAGCAGTTCGTCGCGGAGGCCGCCCGTCAGGGGTTTTCGGGTCTCAAGGGACACCGCTCCGTCGGCGGCATCCGCGCGTCGATCTACAACGCTTTTCCGAAGAAGGGAGTCGAAGCGCTCGTGTCCTTCGTCAAAGAGTTCGCCGGCAAGAACGGATAGACGGCTCTCAGACGATCAGACTGGTCTTCTCGGCCCGCAGCTCCGGCGAATAGGCCCGCCAGGCGCGCGCCAGGCGCTGCACTCCCTCGGTCATCGTGCCGGCGTCGTGCACGAACGGAAGGCGCAGACGATCGCCGCCGCCGCCGTCGGGCGACGCGAGCGGGCCGGGGACGATCGCGACTCCGTGCCGCAGGGCGATCTGCGCGAAGCCGGTCGCGTCGCCGTGCGGAAGCTTGACCCAGAGCGAGAGCCCTCCCGCGGGCGGCGTCCAGGACCAGGAGGGGAGCAGGCGTTTCAGGAGCGCGGCCATCCGGCTGTACTTCGTCCGGACCTCGCGGCGGCGCGCCCGGCGGATGGCCTCGATCCGGCCGAGGAGCTCGACCGCGGCGAGCTGCGAGAGGACCGAGCAGCCGAGATCGGTCAGGATCTTCAGCCGCGTCAACCTCGCGAGAATCGGCTCGGGCGCTCGGATCCAGCCGATCCGCAGGCCGCCCCAGAGAACCTTCGAGAGCGAGCCGATCGTCAGCACCGGGGCGGTCCGCGCGAACGCCGCGATGGGCGGGGGAGGCTCGGCGCCGAGCGTCAGATCCGCGAGCGTGTCGTCCTCGACGAATGGAACGTCGGTCTCGTCCGCGATGCGCGCCATCTCGCGCCGCACCGGCTCGGGCACGAGCGCTCCGGTCGGGTTGTGAAACGTCGGCACGAGATAGACCAGCCGCGGCGACGCGCGATGAACGGTTTCTCGGAGCGCCTCCGGGCGGACTCCGCGCTCGCCGACCGGAAGCGGAACGAGGTGCGCGCCCGCGTTGGTGAAGATGTCCATCGCCCCGAGGTAGGTCGGGGATTCGAGCGCCACCGCATCGCCTTTCTGGAGGAAGAGCTGCGCGACGAGACCGATCGCCTGCTGGGCGCCGCTCGTGACGAGGATCTGGTCCTCGCGCGTCGGCAGGCCTCTCGCGTCCAGCCGAGCCGCAATTGCGCGGCGCAACTCGGGAAGTCCGGCCGGCAGGTAACCGTGGTCTCGCGCGAGCCGCGCGATTCCCTCTTTCAAAGAGACGAGCTCTCCGGGGATCGCGCCGGCCCCTGGAAGATGCGCGCCCAGGAACTCGATCGTTCCACCGGAGCCCTCGATCAGGCTCCGGTATACCGGGTGCCGTCGAAAAGAAGGAGGCTCGTCGCCGGTCGGCGCCGCCCGGCGCGGCGCCGAGCGCACGCGCGTGCCGCTTCCCTGCCGGGTCTCGAGCCAGCCTTCCTGGCGAAGGGCTTCGTACGCGGCCACGACCGTCGTCCGGCTGACAGCGAGCAGGCGCGCGAGGTTTCTCTCGGCCGGGACGCGACACCCCGGCTCGAGGTCGCCGCGCAGGACCGCGGAGCGCAGCCCGTTCGCGAGACGTCGGTACACCGGCCCGGAAGCCTGCGACCAGGAGCCGAGCGAATTGACGAAGTCGAGCTCTGCCGCCGGCTGTCCGGTCATTGCGCCCGAGGGGTCGGAAAGGATCCGCGAAGTCATGGCTCAGTCCACTTTCTCCAAAGTGGCTATTGATTCTATCAAAGCAGGGGCGGATGCTGTCGCTCTCGATGGGAACCGATGAAGATTGGACCTCTCGATTGGCATTGGAGGATTTGATGGTTCTGCCGCACTTCGCCTTCTTCAAGGGTCGAATCATTCCCTATGCGGAAGCTCGCGTCGGCGTGCTGACCCACGGTCTGAATTACGGCACCGGCGTTTTCAGCGGGATCCGCGGCTACTGGAACGACGACGAGCAGGAGCTCTTCGTCTTCCGGCCGGAGGACCACTACCGCCGCTTCCTCGAGTCCGCCCGGATGATCGGGATGCAGCTGCCGCTCGATCAAGCCCAGCTCACCGCCGCCCTCGCCGACCTCCTGCGCCGGGAGGGCTATCGGGAAGACTGCTACGCCCGTTCTCTCGCGTTCTATGCGGACGAGACGGTCGGCGTCCGACTGCACGATCTCACGCCCGAGATTTCGATCGTGGCGATGCCGTACGGCCGCTACATCGACAAAGAAGAGGGGGCGCACGCGACCATCTCGTCGTGGAGGCGCGTGGACGACAACGCGATTCCGGCGCGCGGCAAGATCGTGGGCGCTTACGTCAACTCCGCGCTCGCCAAGTCGGAGGCGATGCGGGCCGGCTTCGACGAAGCGATCGTTCTCAACCGCGACGGTCACATCTCGGAAGGCTCCGCCGCGAACTTCTTTCTCGTCCGGAACGGGGTCGTCCTGACGCCGCCGATCACGGACAACATCCTCGAAGGAATCACGCGCCGCACCGTCATCGAGCTGCTGGCCAGGGAATGCGGCCTGACGGTCGTCGAGCGCTCGATCGACCGCAGCGAGATCTACGTGGCGGAGGAAGCTCTCTTCGTGGGAACCGGGGTCCAGATCGTGGCGGTCACCCGAGTGGACCACCGTCCGATCGGAACCGGTCGGATCGGCCCGATCGCCGAAACCCTGAGGGCGCTCTATTTCGACGTGGTCCGGGGGCGTCGCCCGGAGTACCGGAACTGGTGCGCACCCGTGTACGCGCCGGACGCCGTTCTCACGGAGACCGCTTCCGCGCGTCCCTAGGGCGGTCGCGCGAGGACTCTAGGGCGGCCGAGTGAGGACTTCGGGTCGAGTCTCGACCCGTGGCCGCGACGCCAGCGCGCGGCCGAACTCCGCCGCGATCTCGTCTTCACGCGAGAGACCCGGGATGAGAAATCCGAATGCAGGCGTCGAAAGCCGGGCCGCGGAGATTGAATCCCCTCTCAGGAACTTTGCCGTGAGTTTGCGCCCTTTCGGCAGGCCGAATGCGAGCAGGTAGTGAGCGCCGCCGTCGACCAGCAGATGCCGGCCGTTGGGAAACCCCGCGAGCACCTCTTTCGCATTGGACGGCGGGGTGTGCGCATCGAGCGTTCCGCTAACGAAGAGCACCGGAACGGTCGAAGCGACGGGCGCGCGGAAATCGGGACCGAGCTCGGGAATGCCCCAAACGTCGCAGACGTCGGGCATCGGGAAGTCCGCGGCGGTCCCAAGAAGAGTCTCGGACGACTGGGACCGCACCTTCTCGCGGCGGGACGGTGACGCGCCCGAGGCGCAGCGCATCGTGAAGTCGACGGCCGGAGGCGACACGCTGCGGCGGCTCGTCAGAGCGCTCGTCGCAAGCTCCTGGAAATTCCCCTTGAGCATCGCGAGATAGAGGCCGGGCAGCCGCGAGATCTGTTCCCGGGACGAGAGCAGATTGCGGGTGAAGCATTGCAGGTCGAACTTCCCGACGGTGACCAGCCGCTTCTCTCCCGTCGCCGGGTCGACCCCTTCCACCTTCTCCGGCTCGCGCTCGAGCTTCTGAAGAACGATCTGGACCGCCCCGAGGAAACTCGGCATCCGCGCCGCGAGGAGTGGAGTGCGCTTCACGAGCCGGTCGATCTGCTCCAGCACACCCTGGAAATCCCCGGGGAGCCGCTCCATGTGGTCGGGGCCCTGGACGCCGAACAGCACCGCGCGGTCGATGGAGCTCTCGAAGAGGCGGATCGTCGCGAGCGCGAGATGCGTGCCGTAGCTGCCGGCGAGAAGAGCGAGCTTCGGGACGCCGAGCGCCTTCCTCAGGTCCTCGAGATCGCGCGCGCTCTCGTTCGTGTTGTAGGAGGCGAGGTCGACGCCGCGACTGGACCAGAACTCCCGGCATTCTGTCGCGTGATCCCGGAACGCGGCGAGGATGAGATCGCGCTCCATGGGCCGGTCGAGCGGCAGATCGAACCGGCCCGGACAATCCAGGCGCGGCTGCGAGCGTCCCATGCCGCGCTGATCGAGAGCGATGACGTCGGCGAACTGCGCGATCTCGAGAAAGAGCGGAAGGATCGCGCCTTCCGCGTCCAGCGTCCCCGATCCCCCCGGTCCGCCCGCGAGCCAGACGACCGGCGCTCCCGGCCGGGGCGCCGCCGTCCGAATCCGCAGGAAGGCGAGCTCGATCGAGGGTCCCGACGGGCGTGCGTGATTCTCGGGAACGGTGAGCCAGCCGAGCTCCGCGGAGACGCGCGGCGAGCCGTCGCGCGGCTGGATCATGTAGGGAGTCGATCGGACGCGTCCGGGTTCGGCGGAGGAGGCCGGCGGTTCCTGCGCGGAGCAGATGGCGGCGGCGAGCCCGAGGCCCAGAAAAACGGAGCGGCGCATCTCGCACCTCTGGAGAAAGAAGACGCAGAGGCGCGGGAACGGTTTTTCCCGCCGGACGAAGGCGATGCGCCGCGGGACGAGGACCCTAAACGAGAACTCGATCGCTCCGTGAAGGCGTCCTGAAGATGCTCGAGCCGCCCGAGACCGGTTCTACCGCGCGGCGTTCCTGGGCGGCTCGATCCCGAGCGCCCGCGCGACGCGGGCGGCGATTTCCCACGAGCCGATCGTTTCGGCTCGGGACGGCGGGATCCCCGGGCCGGCGGCGAAAAACGTCGCGTCGAGCTCCGGGTACACGTTGCGGTACCCGTGCCCTCCGTAGTCGCGCCGCTCTCCGACCGGAGCGCCTTCCTCGATCTTCTTCGTGAACAAGAAGCCGGGCTTCGCGAGCACGATCAGGTCTCCCGACTCCGGGGCGCGCAGACCGAGCTCCTCCGCGTCGTCGCGCCGCACGATCCGGTCGAACGGTGACTCCCCGTGAACCCGGAAGTCCTCGAGCACCCGTTTCGCCCGGTCGAGCGCCCCCGGCGCTCCCGCCGGGTTCACGTAGACGTGCGCAATCCCGCTCGCGGGGACGCCGGCGAGCGGCGAGGTCGCCGCGACGTTCTTCTCCGCGTCGAGCTTCACGAGGTCGGCCTGGCGAAGGATTTCGTTGATCGAGATCTCTCCCCAGATCGCCGTCATTCCGTGGTCCGAGGTCACGAAGAGCGAGTCCGCCGGCGAAAGAGACTTCTCGACCGCGTCGAGGGACCGATCGGCGAGGGCGTAGCTCTCTTCCACGAGGCGCAGAAAGCGCGCGGAGCGCTCCGGCGTGAAGCGCGGCTGCCTCGGATCGATCAGGAGAAACTCGTGCGACACCTCGTCGACTTCCGGTTGGTACACCAGGAGAAGGTCCCAGTCCCGGCGGGAGAGCGCGAGAAGATCTGCGCGCGTCAGGAAATCGACCAGCCGGTCCGTCTGCTCGAGGAAGATCTCGGACCGGCCGCTCTCCGCTCCGAACGCCTCGTGGTCCGGAGTCCCCGGCCAGAAGCCGATCTGGTCGTCGAGCGCGCGCACCCACTCTCTCGGGACGCCGGTCGAGCGCGAGAGCGGGCCGACGTAGATCTCGGCTCGCGAGAGGTCGGGCGCGAGCGCGAGCACCTTGCACCACGCTCCCGTGCGTCCTTCCCCGCTCGCGACCTCGACCGGGAACCATTCCCCGACGCGAACCTCGCGTCGCGGCCCGGTCTCCGACACGACGAGTACCCGGTCGTAGTCGACGCGCCCGTCGTCGGTCCGGTCGAGCGCGAGGAGCCGGACCGAGTGGGACGTCTTTGCAAATGAGAGAACCGCCCGGCGGACCGGCGAAAAGCTCGGCGGACCCTCGGACGCCTCGACCGGCAGCCACGCCGCGGCGTCGAGCGAGCGCAACTTCCCGGGCGCGACCGGATCCCCCGGCCAGGTCATCATCCAGTTGGCCGTGCGCTGCGGCCCCTTGCCGTCCGCGCCGGGGTACAGCATCACGCCGACGCGCTTGCCCTGCCGGCGCGCGGCCTGCCAGAGCGTCTCGGCGCGAATGGGCGCGTCGAAGCCGGAGATCGTCGCCGGAAACAGCTTCGCGAAGTCGAGCATCGTGTTGGACACGATCCCGGTCGACTCGGGCAGAGCGCCGGTGACGTGCGTGATGTGCGAGACCGCGGTCAGCGAAGGGGTCGGAGGCTGCGAACGCACCGCATGGAAACCGCGCGCGGCGAGCCGACGGAACGCGCCGGTCGGGAGCTTCGCGGGATCTGCGAGCAGCGTCTCGAGCCGCTCGCCCGCGACTCCGTCGAACGAAACGAGGACGGCGCGGGGCGACGGCCGCGGCTCGCGAACGGCCCGGCGCGGCCCGGGAGCCGGGGCACAGTGGAGAAGCGGAAAGAGAGAAAAAAAGGAGATCGCGAGAGCGATTCGGGACGGATTCCTCGGCGCTCGCGACACGGCCGCAGGGATCGTAGCATCGCCGGGCCGCGAAGACCTGAGACGAGACTCGTCTTCGCGTCCCTGATCGTGCTCCTGGGGGCGGAGTTCACGCGGGCCTCCGCGAAGCGGCTGGAGGGAATTGAGGCCCCCCGGAGGCGGGAGCGAAGAAGCAGCCGCCGCGGCGCGAGGGGCCGTAGCGGTCACCGGAACCTTCCCTTCTCCGATGCGTTAGAAGGTATGAAAAGGCGCCGCCGCGGCGCTCGGAGGAAGTCTCATGAACTGCCGAATCGCCAGAGCTCTCCCGCTCTTTGCCCTCCTCGCGCTCGGGCCGTATTCCCTGCGAGCCGAGTCCCGCATCGAGAAGACCCTGAAGCTCGTCCCGGGAGGCCGTTTTGCGCTGGATACCGAGATGGGAAGCGTCACCGTGACCGGTACCGCCGCGACGGACGCGAGGCTCGTCATCACGTCGAAGCGGAGGGAGCTCGACGACCTCCTGCGGTTCACGTACCGCGAGGATCCCGGCTCGGTGTCCGTGACGGCCCGGCGCCGTGGTGGTCATTTCTTTCCGACGATCGAGTGGAAAGGCGCCGAGGTCCACTTCGAAGTGCAAGTCCCGGCAGAGACGGCCCTCGCCATTCACAGCTCCGGCGGCGGAATCCGCATCGCCGGCCTGCGGTCGCGCGCGAAGCTCGACACATCCGGCGGCGGAATCGAAGCGAGAGACCTGACCGGTGAGCTCGAAGGCGACACGTCCGGAGGCGGAATCGAGCTCGCGCGGATCCGTGGCCGGGTGCACGTCGAGACCTCCGGCGGAGGGATCGAGGGGACCGAGATCGACGGCCCGATCCACGCGGAAACGAGCGGGGGATCGGTCCGACTCGATCGCGTGACGGGAGACATCCAGGCACACAGTTCCGGCGGCGGCATCCACATTCACGAGGCGGGCGGCCGCGTTGACGCGGACACGTCCGGCGGCGGAATCGAAGCCACGTTCGCGCGCGGCAACGGCCACGGCGGAACCCTCGAGACTTCCGGCGGCGGGATTCAGGTTTCCCTCGATCCCTCCGTCGGGCTGCGGATCGATGCCTCGGGCAACTCCGTCAAGGCCGATCTGCCGATCACCGTCTCTGGTGAGATGTCGCGCGGAAAATTGCACGGGAATCTCGGCGGAGGCGGCGAGCTGCTGCGCCTCCACACGAGCGGGGGCGGAGTGCGCATCCAGGGAATCTGACCGGAGATCCCGCACCGTAAATCGCTCCAAGGCTGAGCTGTGCTTCCCGCTTTACCGGCATACATGTTGCACCCTCTTTCTTCTGTCGACTTTCCACACCGTGTCCTTCATCCCGAGGGGAAGCTCGGCAACCGCATCTTCGTGTGACACGAAAGGAGGCACGACGTTATGGGTTACAACGATGATCGCGAGCGCCGCCGCATGAACCGCGAGGACGAATATCGGCGCGGCGATTTCGACCGCTTCTCCAGAGGCTATCGAACGACCGGCTGGCCCGGGGAAAGCTCCTGGGGGTACGGCCGCGAGTACGACGAACGGTTTCCGCCGAGATACGAGCGCCCGTACGAGGAGGTTTCGGAGACGTTCTCTCCGTCCGAGCGTTTCGAGGACTCGGGCCGCCCGGACCGGACCGGGGGCGCAACCGAGTTCCATCCGCAAATCATCCACCGGCACAGCCACAGCCCGTACGGCCCCGGCTCTCTCGGCTGGCAGGCAGAGGGCGGCTTCGGCCAGGGCTCCGGTTACCTCTACGGATGGAGCCCGGGTGAGCAGGGTTATGAGAACCCGACCTTCCGCACGCCGGAGCGGTGGCGGTCCGCACCGCTCGGGTACGGCGCCAGCTACTACGGGACTTCGAGTCATCTCATGGACGTTCCGCGAGGGCGTTTCACGGGAAAGGGTCCGAAGGGATACCAGCGGTCCGATGAACGCATCCACGAGGACGTGAGCGAGGAGCTCGCGCAGCACGGCGAGATCGACGCAACCGACGTCCAGGTGAGAGTCAGCAAGCGGGAGGTCACGCTCGACGGCGAAGTCGAAACCCGCGAACAGAAACGCCTCGCCGAAGACATCGCCGAAGCGTGTCCGGGCGTCCGCGAGGTTCACAACAACCTGCATGTCCGGAAGGGCTTCTTCTCGCGGCTCTTCGGAATCGAAGAGGACAACCGGGAAAGAGCCTAGCCGAGGGGGTCAGGTCTCCACTTGCGGGGTCAGGTCTCCACTTGCCACTTTGCGTCGCGAAGTGCCAAGACCAGTCCGGCTCGATCGAGACGTCATCGAATTGTGAGGACCTGACCCCGCTTAGAATCCGCGCGTGGACCCGGTCGCGATCGTCGGCGCAGGGCCGACGGGTATCGCCTGCGCGGTCGAGCTCGGAAGGCGGGGCATCGCCGCCGTCTGCTACGATCGCGGGCACATCCTCGACACGATCTACCACTTCCCCGAGGAGATGCGCTGGTTCTCGACGCGCGACCTCCTGGACATCGCCGGCGTACCGTTCGGCGTGCCCGATGCCCATCCGACCCGACTCGAGACGCTCGCCTACTACCGGAGCGTCGCGGAGAAGTTCCGGGTGAAGGTCGTCCCGGAGACCGAGATCGTCGCGGTCGAGCCGCGACCTGGCGGAGGTCTCGACGTGTCGGCCGCCGGCAGACACGTCGCGCGGCGGTTCGGCGCCGCCGCGGCGATTCTTGCGACCGGTTTCTTCGGAAACCCGCGGCGGCTCGGCGTCCCGGGAGAGGATCTTCCAAACGTCCACCGCCGTTTCGTCTCGGGCTACCCGTTCCACGACCGAGACGTCGTCGTCATCGGCGGGAAGAACTCGGCCGCCGAAGCCGCCCTCGACCTCTACCGGCACGGCGCGCGCGTGACGCTCCTCGTCCGCGGGCCCACGATCTCCGAGAGAGTGAAATACTGGATCAAGCCGGACCTCGAGAACCGGATCCTCGCCGGAGCGATCCGGGCGATCTTCCAGGCGAAGATCCTGGAGATCACACCCGACTCGGTCCGGGTCGAGTCGCCCGCCGGCATCGAGTCGCCGCGCGCGGACGCGGTTTTTCCCCTGATCGGGTATCAGCCCGACTTCACCCTTTTCGAGCGCTGCGGCGTCCGCCTGGAGGGGCTGCAACGGGTCCCGGCTCACGACCCCAACACGCTCGAATCGAACGTCCCGGACCTCTACCTGGCCGGGGCCATCCTCGGCGGGACTGAAGTCGGCCATATCTTCATCGAGAACAGCCGTCACCACGCCCTGTTGATCGCAGGCGCGATCGAGGGCCGGCTTGGCTACGTTCCGGCATAAGAGGTTGCAACCCCTGGCCCCGAGCCCGTGTTCTACCGGGTGAGAGGGCTCCATGACCACGACTTGCGTTACCGAAGGCTCACCGACGCGAATTGACGGCTCTCGCGGCTTCCAGCTCGTGAAGCTGGCGCCCCGGCCCGAGGAAGGAAAAGACGCGGCAATGGCACGCACGGACTCCCTGACGAACGACCTCGCCGACGACCTCGACGCGGCGTTCGAGAGCCTCGTCCGCACGTTCCAGGACCGGCTTTTCTCCTTCGCCCGCCGCCTCTCTCGAAGCCGCGAGGACGCCGAGGAGGTGACCCAGGATTCCTTCGTCCGCGCATATCGAGCCTTGAAGACGTATCCGGGAGACCGGATCCGCGCGCTCGCGCTCCAGGCCTGGCTCTACCGGATCACGTTGAACGTCGCGCGCAACCGATTGAGAGGCAAGCGAGCGCGCCTGGTCTCGATCGACAACGGCGGCGCGGAAGGCGAGGCGGCCCGGCGCGCTTGGGAGTCTCCCGACGATCCCGGAGAGCGACCGGATTCCCGGCTCGAACGGTCGCAGAAGCGCGCGGACATCGCCTCTCTCGTCGCCACGCTTCCCGAGCGCTACCGCGCGGCGCTCGTCCTGCGCTACGTCGAGGGGCTTCCGCTCGACGAAGTCGCGGCAATCTTGAAGCAGCCGCTCGGAACCGCGAAATCGAACGTCCACCGCGCCGTCAACCTGCTGCGCCGCGCCATCTCCAGCTCCCGGCGCGCGAAAGGGTCCAGATCATGAAGAGAACGATGAATGCCTCCGTCCACGAGACGCTCGAAATCGCCCGGGCGCTGAAAGGCCTCACGCCGGAACGCGCGCCGCGATCGCTCCTTCCCGCCGTGCTCCAGAGGGTCGGGCTCGGCGACAGCTACTGGCGGATCGACTCGGCGGTCGGCGAGATTTACGTCGCGCACAGCCGGGCCGGAATTTCGATGGTCTCGCGGGCCCGCACTCCTCGGGAATTCGAGAAGATCTTCGAGAACCGTTTCGGCCGACCGATCGCATCGGACCGGACGCGCCCTCCGGCGAACGTGAAGGCGCTCGTGGCCGGGCGCCTGCGCGGCCGGGACGCCAACCTGCGCTTCGACCTGCGCGGCCTCTCGGAGTTCGAGCGCGCCGTTCTCTCGAAGGCGCTCGAGATTCCGCCGGGCGAAGTCCGACCGTACAGCTGGATCGCCCGGGAGATCGGTCGTCCCGATGCCGTGCGCGCGACCGGGTCGGCGCTCGCGAAGAATCCGGTACCCCTGCTCATTCCGTGTCACCGCGTCGTGCGGACCGACGGGCACCTCGGCAATTACTCGCTCGGCGGCCCCCGGAACAAGCGGGTGCTGCTGGCGGCCGAAGGTGCTCAGCCGGAGACGCTCGAGAGGCTTGCGGCGTCCGGCGTGCGTTACTTCGGCAACGAGGCGGGGCGGTATTTCTGTTTCCCCACCTGCGGAGGAATCGAGTCTCTGCTGCAGGAAAACCGCGTGCACTTCTCTTCCCAGAGAGAGGCGCTGGCGGCGGGCTACAAGCCCTGCGGGGACTGCCGGCCGGCCGCGGTAGCGTAGATAGGGTCAGGTCTCCACTTGCCACATCGGGGGTCAGGTCTCCACTTGCCACATCGGGGGTCAGGTCTCCGCTTGCCGCCGACCCGGATACTTTCATTCGCGTTTGGGGCGCTCTGGTTCCGCCAGCGCCCTTCGCGAGAGAACTGAGTTGGCCCGCTACTCGATCGAGGAATACGTCCGATGGGAGGACATCGACGCGGCGGGGATCATCAACTACCAGGCCTATCTGAGGTTCTTCGGGCTCGCGGAAGCGGAGCTTCTGCGGTCGGCGGGGCTGAACTACCGCTTCCTCTTCGAGTCTCTCGGCATCTGGCTGCCGCGCGTGCGAGTCGAGTGCAACTTCTTCCAGCCGGCCAAGCTCGACGAGCTCCTGGTCGTCGAGGCCTACTTCAGCCGGATCGGACGCACGTCGATCCACCTGGACTTCGAGGTGCGGCGCAAGGCGAATTCTTCCGATCTCGTCGCGACCGGCCGTTATGTTCTCGTGTGCGTTCGCCAGGGGAATTTCCAGCCGGTCCCTGTACCAGAACAGATCCGAAAGAGGATCGGGCCGTACTTAGCGGAACCGGTTCCGTCCCGGCGCGGGAATGAGTGACGGTCGATCTCACCCGAAGCCTCTCCCTCTCAACCACTCCCGAACGCGCTCCGGCATCTGGTCGCGGTTTCCGCGCAGGACTCTCCAGAGCTCGACGTCCGGCCGCCGCTTGACGCGCTCGATGAATCCTCCGCCCCGAAGCGCGACCGTCGCGACCACGAGCCGGCGCGCCTCGAGCAGCTTTTCCATCGCCTCGATGAAGCGATCCGAGAAGCACTCCATCTTGCCGATCTCGTCGACGAGGTAGACGGCCGCCTTCGCGGAGGCCGACAGCGCCGGTCCGACGAGGCGATCGAGGGAGGCGACATCGACGCCGTAGCGGCTGACTCGATGATCCGACCGGATGGACACGTGCGCGAGGACCGCGCTCTCTCCATCGAAGGTCTCGATTCGAAATCCCACGCGGTCGCCGTCCTTTCGGATCTCCGCGGTCGTGAAGCCCCGAATGCTGGCCTTCGAAAGACTCGTCGCGACGCGGCGCACGACCGTGGTCTTTCCGGCGGCGGGCGCTCCGGTCAGGAGCAACGCGCGCGGTTCTCGCGGAGAATGTCGGTCCATGGCGGACCGCCGAATTGAAACAGAGAAGGACCGCATCCGCGAAGAGATCTGGTCGCGCTTCGAGGAATCGGGCGAGGCGCTCTTCCCGGGGGCGCGTGGGCGGATCCCGAACTTCCGCGGCGCGGCGGCCGCCGCCGACCGGCTCGCGGAGACCCCGGAGTGGCGGAAGGCCCTTACGATCAAGTGCAACCCGGATACGCCGCAGCGGCCGGTCCGGCTCAGGGCACTCCGCGACGGAAAGACGGTCTACATGGCGGTGCCCCGGCTGCGCGAGAAGAAGTGCTTCTGGAAGCTCGACCCGGACCGGATCGCGCGCAGGGACTTCGCCGCCGCCGCGACGATCTCGAGAGCCTCGCGGTTCGGCCGGTCGTTCCATCCCCGCGAGCTTCCGCACATCGACCTGGTGGTCGCGGGCTCGGTCGCCGTCAATCGGAGCGGCGCGCGACTCGGAAAGGGGGGCGGATACTCGGACCTCGAGTACGCGATCGGCCGCACGTTCGGCACGATCGACGGAACGACTCGGATCGCGACGACGGTGCACCCGCTGCAGCTCTGGGAGGAGGCCCTGCCGATGACGAACCATGATTTCTTTCTCGATCTCATCGCCATGCCCGAGGAGCTCCTTCGACCGCAGCCGGCGAGACGGCACCAACCTCGCGGCGTGATTCCGGAGCACCTGACCGCGAAGATCCGCCGCGACGTTCCGGTCCTCGCCGACCTGGAACCGCGATGACCCCGTTCGCAATGTTCGCAACCGCCGTCATCGCCGTCGCTCCGATCGGAGACGCTCCGGCCGAAGAAGTTGCGGCGCTCGTGCCGGTCCTGCGCGAGAGCTTCGGCTGTGACGTGGTGATTGCCCCGGCCGTTCCGCTGCCCGCCCGGGCGTGGAACGCAACCCGCAGGCAATATCTCTCGACCGCGCTGTTGGACGCGCTCGAGCGGGCGAAGCGCCCGGACTGGGAGCGACTTCTCGGCGTCGCCGACGTGGACCTGTACGTCCCGAGCCTGAATTTCGTCTTCGGAGAGGGCGACTCGGCTCGCGGCGTCGGTGTCTTCTCTCTCGCCCGGCTGCGCGGGCCGGGTGCGCCGTTCCGGAAAAGGGCGGCGACGGAAGCCATCCACGAACTCGGACACACGTACGGCCTGACGCATTGCAACGACCCGCATTGCGTGATGTGGTTTTCCAACAGCCTGCCGGAGACCGATCGAAAAGGAACCCGCTTCTGCAGGCGCCACGCTCGACAGCTCGCCTTCGCTCGCCGCTAGCCCGGAATTCGCGGGAATACGGCCACGTTTCCACTGGGTGGATCTTTCCGCGACGCCAGCGACGCCAGCCTCGTGCCGCCGGCGGAACCCCGACGGCGTTCCGGCTCGTAATTCTCGATGGGGGTTTGAATGGTGGAAGCACTGAATCTTCCGGTCGTCCCGATGCGCAACTCGGTCCTCTTCCCGGGCGTCGGGCTACCGATCAACGCCGGCCGCGCCGGCACGCTGCGCGCGATCGACGCGGCCGCGAACGCAACCGACAAGCGCGTGTTCGCGGTTGCGCAGCGCCAGGACGGCGACGAAGTCGCCCCGGAAAAGCTCTATACGATCGGGACGATCGCGACGCTCTCCTCCGTCCAGCGAGGGATCGGAGGAATTCGACTGCTCCTCGAGGGGCAGGCCCGCGGAATCGCTCTACGTTACGCCGCGAACAAGAAGGGTTACCTCGAGGCAACCGTCCAGCCGGCGCAGGAGATGACGCCGCTCGACTCGCACGACCCGGCTTTCCTGGCCCTTCACCGCGAAGCCCGCGAGCGCGCCGCGGAGCTGGGAAGGAAGATGGGGCTGCCGGAAGAGGCGGTCAATCAGATCCTCGCGGAGGTCGACGAGCCTGGAAGGCTCGCCGATCTGGTCGCCGGCTACATCGACATCCAGCCGGCCGAGCGGCAGGCTCTCCTCGAAACACTGTCGGTCGAAGATCGCCTGCGCCGCGTTCTGATCCACGTCCAGCGGCAGATCGACGTGCTCTCCGCTCAGGAAGACATCCAGGAGAAGGTCAAGGAGGAGCTCGGTGGGCGCCAACGGGAGATGTACCTGCGCGAGCAGATGAAGGCGATCCAGAGGGAGCTCGGCGAGGGCGAAGGCGCGGACGACGAGTCGCTGAAAGAGCTGCGCGCGAAGCTCGACGCGCTGGATCTCTCCGAGGAAGCGCGAAAGGAGGTCGACCGCGAGTGGGCGCGCCTGACCCGCATCGGGCGGGAATCCATGGAGTCGCAGGTCATTCGAACGTATCTCGAGACGATCGCGGAGCTCCCTTGGAACGCGCGGAGCGACGAGCACCTGGACGTCCAGGCTGCAGCGCGGATCTTGGACGAGGACCACTACGGGTTGAAGGACGTCAAAGACCGGATCCTCGAGTTCCTCGCCGTGCGCCAGCTGACGCAGGCGACCGAGAAGGCGAAGGAGACGGACGCGGCCGCCGAGGCGGAGCCGACGCCGGGGCCGGGAGCGCCGAAAGACGCTCTGCGGAAGTCCGCGCGCGCGCGGGGCCGGATCCTGCTCTTTGTCGGACCTCCCGGAGTCGGCAAGACCTCGATCGCGAAGTCCATCGCCCGCGCGATGGGGCGCAAATACGTCCGCATCTCGCTCGGAGGCGCGCGCGACGAAGCCGACATCCGGGGTCACCGGCGCACGTACATCGGCGCGATGCCGGGCCGGATTCTCCAGGGAATGAAGCAGGCGGCAACGAAGAACCCGGTCTTCCTCTTGGACGAGGTCGACAAGCTCGGCGTCTCGTTCCAGGGCGATCCGGCTTCGGCGCTCCTCGAAGTGCTCGACCCGGCGCAGAACGACAGCTTCACGGACCACTACCTCGGAGTGCCGTTCGATCTCTCCGAGGTCCTGTTCATCGCGACCGCGAACTTCATCCAGAACATCCCGGCGCCGCTGCTCGACCGGATGGAGATGGTCACCTTCGCCGGCTACACGGAGGAAGAGAAGCTTCAGATCGCGAAGAGCTATCTCGTCCCGCGCCAGCTGGAAGAGAACGGCCTGGCTGCGGGACAGCTCGCGTTCGAAGACGGCGCGGTTCTCGAAGTGATCGCGAGCTACACGCGCGAGTCCGGAGTGCGGCAGCTCGAGCGCGAGCTCGGAAAGCTCGCGCGCAAGGTCGCGCGGCGCATCGCCGCCTGCGAGGTCGAGCGGCAGACCGTTCGCCAGGAAGACGTTCGAGGACTGCTCGGCCGGCCGCGGGTCCATCCCGAAAAGATGGCGCGCGAGGATCAGATCGGAATCGCGACCGGGATGTACTACACCCCAGCAGGCGGCGACATCATGTTCGTCGAGGCGTCGCTCATGCGCGGAAAGGGGGAGTTGATCCTGACCGGACAGCTCGGAGACGTGATGAAAGAGTCGGCGCGCGCCGCGTGGACGTTCGCGCGCTCGCACGCCGGGTGGCTCGGCATCGACGAGAACGATTTCCGCCGGGACGTCCACGTTCACGTTCCCGCCGGGGCCATTCCGAAGGACGGACCGTCGGCCGGGATCGCGATGGCCTCCGCGCTCGTGTCGGCACTCTCGAAGCGTCCGGTGCGAAACGACGTCGCGATGACGGGCGAGATCACGATCTCCGGACGGGTGCTCCCGATCGGCGGCCTGAAGGAGAAGATCTTAGGCGCGGTGCGCGCCGGGATCACGACGATCGTGCTTCCGAAGGACAACGAGCCCGACCTCGAAGACCTGAACGAGGAAGTGCGCGCGAAGCTGGACGTCCACACGGTCGACACACTCGGCGAGGCGCTCGCCGTTACGCTGCGCGACACCGCGTTCGAGGGAGGCCGGCTCCTGTTCGCGACGAACGGCTCGGGGGAAACAGAAGGCCAGATCCCGCACTGAGTACCGCGGGCGTCGGCAACCCGGTTCCGTGCCGCGAAGAGATCGAGGCCGCCTGCGCGGCCGCCTGTCACGCCGGGCTCCGGCGCTATGACAAGCGCTGGCCGCAGCTCACGGTCCGGGCGAGCTAGCCTGCGTTGATCCGCTGCGAGGCGGAGCCCATCGCCGCGCGCACTTCCGCCCCGCGTCCACCTATGCAACGAGCCGGCGATCCTCCAGGGCGAGGTCGCTCGACCAAGGCATCGCGAAGAATACGGTTAGGAGTTCTGTCCACTCCTGCGCGCCCGTCGCTGCATCAGCCAGTAGAGCGGGACTCCTCCGGCCATGACCAGAAGTCCGATCGCTGATGGGCCGGGAGATTCCAGGATCGCGTTCACGACGATCGCGAAGCTCGCGAGAGCGAAAATCGCCGGCGCAACCGGATAACCCCAGGCCCGAAAAGGCCGGTGCGCCTCCGGAGCCCTCCATCGCAGCACGAAGAGAGCGCAGACGGCAACGGCCGAAAAGAGGACGATTGCAAAGCCCGTGTAGGTCAGGAGCTGCTCAAAGGTTCCCGAAACGACGAGGACGCAGCTCCACACCGTCTGAGCTGCAATCGCAACGGCCGGAGTTCCGAACCTCGGATGGACGCGCGCCGCGGCCGGAAAGAAGAGTCCATCGCGGGCCATGGCGTAATAGATGCGCGGACCGGCCAGTGTCATCGCGCTCAGGCTGGCGAGGATGATCAAGATCGCCAAGACCGCGAGCGCTGCGGCGGCGATCGGACCGAACAACCGATCCGCGACCGCGTCCGCGACGTCGATCCGGCCGGAAAGCTCACGGACCGGCAACGCATAGAGATAGAGAGCATTCAACCCGAGGTAGATCGCGGTCACAGCGACCGTGCCCCAGCCGAGAGCTCTCGGAACGCTTCGGCCCGGCTCACGAACCTCTTCGGCGACGTAAGCGGCCGCATTCCAACCGCTGTAGCTGAACATCACCGGAATCAACGCGAGGAGCCAGCTCGAAGGCGAGGGCCTCTCGCCGCTCGTCAGGTTTTCGAGCGATCCATTCCCCATGGCGAATCCGAGAACGATGAAGAGAAGCAGGCCGAAGATCTGCGCCACGGCGAGTGAGTCCTGGACCAATCGTCCGGGTCGAACTCCGCGAATGTGCACGGCGCCGAGTGCGACGATGCACGAAAGAGCAATCAGCGTGCGACGCGAGAGCGTCGCGGAAACACTTCCGAGCGAGAGACTCCAGATCGGAGACGGGTCGGCCGCGGCCGGAAAAAAGCGTCCCAGGTAGGAGGTCAGCCCGATCGCGCCGGCAGCGATCGCTCCCGAAAACCCGGCGACGAACGAGGTCCAACCCGTCAGAAATGCCGCCAGCCGTCCGAAACCTTCGCGCAGGTATACGTACTCGCCGCCCGCCTTCGGCTTGAGAGCCGCGAGCTCCGCGTAGGCCATCGCCCCCGACAGCGCGAGGAACCCGCCGAGCGCCCAGACGGCGAGAATCGCGGCGGGCCGCGGCAGCATCCCGCAGACGATTCCGGGCGTCGTGAAGATTCCGACGCCGATGACGTTCGAAACGACGAGAGCCGCCGCATCGGCGACTCCGAGACGACGCTCGAGCTTTGGCGGCATGTGCTCATCCCGTTCGCTTGCGAAACGAAGACCAATCTTCTCCCCGACATCGGCCATCACGTCCGACTAGAATCGTCTCGGATCTTCCCGATGACCTTGAACGCCGGCATGCGACTCGGGCCCTACGAGATCGTTTCGCCGCTCGGCGCGGGCGGCATGGGAGAGGTCTACCGCGCGCGCGACACCCGGCTCGGCCGGGATGTCGCGTTGAAGGTCCTTCCCGAGGGTCTCTCGCAGGACCTCGATCGCCTCTCCCGTTTCGAACAGGAAGCGCGCTCGGCATCGGCGCAGGCCGGGCGAGGCGTCGCCTACTTCTTCTTCCGCGGTAGCTTTCGTGCCTTCGGTCTGCGGGTCCCTGCAGAAGGGACGAGGCCGAGACGCACCAACTTCTGTGCGAGAGCGTAAACGTCATCACGCGCACCAGCTCGACGGAGTCCTGCTGCGACGACGTGTACGATCAGAGAAGCCGTGTCGAGCGCGTACAGAATGCGGTAGCGCTGGCCAACGGCTCTGAGGCTACGGAAACCCATGAGTCCCTCGCGCAGCGGTTTCCCCTGTTTCTCGGGCTCGAGTTCCAGGCGCTTTGAGACGTCGAGCTGTTCCTGCTGAATTCTGCGATCACCAACCCGGGAGAGCATCCGGACGGCTGTTTCCGTCCAGATGCCTTCATAGCGAGGATCCGACGTCACCGCCGTAGGTGGAGACGGCGTACAACCTCATCGAGCGAGTGAACACGACCCGCCTCGATGTCGGCGAGGCTGCCGCGAAGAGCTTCGACTGCTTCCGGATCCGACATCACGTCAAGGGTCTCGACGATGGTGCCGTAGAGCTCCGCGGACATCACAGCGAGCGAAGGCTTCCCGCGGTGAGTCACGCGAACGACGGTTCCAGGGCTCTTCTGCAGCTCCCGGTTGAGTCCCGTCAGTTTCTGTCTCATGGTCATCAACGGCATTTCGGTCATGTTGCTCTCCGTACGGATATGCGTACGCATCATAGTACGCCTCGCTTCGGGAGTCAAGCGAGACATGCGGTTGAGCCGAGCGGGCGTCGCGCTGAGATCCAGAGTGATAGCACCGCCCGGCCAAAAGACGAGGGCGGTAGGAAATTTCGTTCTTTCGCGCCGTTCGGAAATGCTTGGGCGGCGTTGGCGATAACATCCCGCTCGTGCGAGACGTCGTCATCCAGCCGACGCTTGAGAGCTGGCGCGCGACGGCGCGAAAGCTCCTCGCGGACGGGGTCGCGCCGGAGCAGGTCGTCTGGCGGGAAGCCGCGACGCAGGGCGGCCTCTTCGAGCCGGAGGTGATCCGGGAAACGCCGTCCGAGGCCGCCGACTTCCGCGTTCCACGCGCGTTCGTCGAGCTCTGCAGCGCGGCGGCGCGACACTCCGACCCGGAGCGCTGGCGCCTCCTCTACTCTGTCCTCTGGCGGCTCGTGCGCGGAAACCCCGACGTCCTCGCCTCGGAGTCGGACCCCGACGTCCTCCGCCTGAAGCGCATCGCGAAGCAGATCACCGAGGCCGACCTCGCCGCCCGCACGCCCGGCGCGGGAGAGTTCGTTCCGAAGACCGCGACGGAATTGGAAGAGCTCCGCGCCGCCGCGGCCTCCTGTCGGGGCTGCGACCTCTACCGCGACGCGACGCAGACCGTCTTCGGCAAGGGGCCGCAAACCGCGCGCGCGATCCTCGTCGGTGAGGCGCCCGGCGACCAGGAGGACATCCAGGGCGCGCCGTTCGTTGGTCCGGCCGGTGAGGTCCTCACGCGGGCGCTCGTGGACGCGAACCTTCCGAGAAGCGATGTGTATGTCACGAACGCCGTCAAGCACTTCAAGTTCGTCCGCACGCCGAAGCGCCGCATCCACCAGACTCCGGGCTCGGTCGAGATCGGCGCGTGCCGGCCGTGGCTTGAGGCGGAGCTCGCGCTCATTCGTCCGGAAATGCTCGTGTGTCTGGGCGGCACCGCGGCCAAGGCGCTGCTCGGCGCCGACTTCCGGATCATGAAGCAGCACGGCCAGATCTTCGAGGGCACCGGCTGGGCGCCGAAGGCGATGGCGACGCTGCACCCGTCCGCCGTCCTGCGCGCCGAGGATGCCGCCGGGCAGGACCGGCTCTACGGGATGCTCGTCACCGATCTCCGACGGGTTGCGAGCGAGATCTCGGCGCCTTCCGCTTCCGCCCGGACTTCCTGATCAGTCTTGCGATGTCAGCCAGTCGGCGAGCTCCGTCAGATTCCGGAGCTCGACGTCGGGCGAGACGCCGGACCGAATCTCTCCTTTCCGGTTGACCCAGGCGACCGGCGTCTTGAGCGCGTGCGCCGGAATCACGTCGTGGAAGAAACTCTGTGCGGCGTGAAGCCAGCGCCTGTCGCCAATCCGTCGCCGCGCTTCCAGGAAATGCCGGTGCGCCGGCTTGTACGAGCGGACCTGCTGCGCGGTCACGACGACGTCGAACGCGACCGGGAAATGACGCCGCGTCTCGGCCAGCAGATCGTCGTCCACGTTGGACAGGATCCCGAGGCGATAGCCGGCGCCGACGAGCTCCACGAGCGCCGGATTGACGTCGGGGAACGGGCGCCACTCCGGGAGCGAGTCTGCCAGAAACGCCGCGCGCTCCGGCGAGAGCTTCCATCCGAGACGCTCGCCGACGCGCATCGCCGCCTCCGAAAGGACCTCGCGATAGGGCCGGTACCGCGACGCTTCCACTTCGGGCTCGACCTCGTGGTACGCGGCAAGGACGCGGGGGGCATCGAGCGCGACTCCATCCGCCGCCGCCTCGCGGACGAACGCCGACCCGATCCCGTCCTCCCAGTCGATCAACGTTCCGTAGCAGTCGAACGTCACGACGTCATAGGCGCGGGTCACGGGCGCGCTCTCGAGAGAAAGAGTCCGGCCCACACCTTCGGGTCGATCAGGATTCCTTCCGCCTCCCGATCGCGTGCCCAGGCGACGAGCTCCTCCGGCGGAACGAGGTGCACACGAATCTCTTCCTTCTCCCGGTCTCCCGGACTGCCGGCGAGACGAACGCCGCGGGCCCGGTAGAAGTTCACGATCTCCGAAGACATGCCGGCGGAGCCGGGTCCCCTCCCGAGGAGCTCGAGCCGCGAGGTTTCGTAGCCCGTCTCTTCGGAGAGCTCCCGCCGCGCGGCGCTCTCGCGGTCCTCGGGTTCTTCGTCGCCAACGAGCCCGGCCGGAAGACAGATCACGCGCGCGTCGACCGCGGGCCGAATCTCGTCGACGAGGACGAGCCGCCCGTCGTCGGTCAGCGCGACGACCATGACGGATTCCTTCGCGGTGCGATGCTCCACGTACTCCCAGCCGCGGCGCCGGCGAAACAGGAGGTGCGCGCCTTCGAACAGAACTTCGTCGTTCATGGGCAAGAGGTTATGTCGGAGGCCCATCTGTCTGGCATGGGGATTGCCCCTCACAGACTGCAGAAGGGTGTCCCCATGGCTTCTTCAGCGCCGCGACCGACCGACACGAGACCGAGACCGGCGACCGGACCCCGGAAGCACCCCACCCTGATCGGAAAAATCGGTCACGCGGGCTTTCACTTCTCCAAGCACACCCTTCAGCTGCTCGGGATCGTCCTCGGGATCCTGCTCCTGATCGTCATCGCGTCGTTTTTCGTGGACGAGCCGATGCGGCGCGCGATGGAGAAGAACATCAACCGGAGGCTCACGGGATACACGGCACACATCCAAAAAGTGGACTTCCATCTGATCGGGCTCTCGGTCACGCTCCGTAACGTCTCGATTTCTCAGGACGCCTATCCCAATCCGCCGGTCGCTCTTCTGCCTCGACTGCACGCGAGCGTCCAGTGGAGCGAGCTCCTCAAGTTGAAGCTCGTCTCGGATTTCCAGTTCGACCGGCCGCAGATCTACGTGAACCTGCTCCAGCTCAGGAAGGAGGCGACCGACGCGGTGCCGCTCCACAAGAAGGGGTGGCAGGACGCGGCGTACGCGATTTACCCGCTGAAGATCAACCTCCTCCAGCTGAGCGACGGCACGTTCACGTACATCGACAAGGACCCGGCGAGACCGTTGAAGGTCACGCACCTGTTCTTCCGCGCCAACAACATTCGCAACATCCGCTCCGCCGATCGCGTCTACCCGTCGCCGGTCCACGCGGAGGGGATCGTCTTTGGCACCGGCCGCGCCGAGATCGACGGGCACGCGAACTTCCTCGCCCAGCCGTACCTGGGCTTCAACACGCTCTTTTCGTTCGAGAGCGTCCCGCTCGACTACTTTCGGCCGATGCTGTCTCGCCACTCGAATCTCGAGATCCACAACGGTTTCTTGACGACCCACGGACAGGTCGAGTTCGCCCCGACCGTCAAGACCGCGCGGATCGAGGACCTGCTGATCGACCGGGTCCGCCTGGACTATATCCACACTGCGCCGACCGCGCCGGTCGAGGCCAAGCGCACCGAGAAGGTCGGCAAAGCGGTCAAGAAGGCGACCGACAAACCGGGGATGAACATCCGCCTCGACCAGTTCCAGATCCGGAACAGCACGCTCGGGATCGTCAACCACGTGAAGACGCCTTCATATCGGCTCTTCCTCTCGGGAGCGAACCTCCGGGTAATGAACCTTTCCAACAAGACGAGCGAAGGCCGCGCCGTGGCCGATCTGACCGGCAACTTCATGGGGAGCGGAAAGACCGTCGCGCACGCAACGTTCCGCCCGCAGCGGACCGGAGCGGACTTCGACCTCAACCTGAAGATCGAGGACACGCAGATGACCGCCATGAACGACCTCTGGCGGGCATACGGAAAGTTCGACGTCGTCGGCGGTGAGTTCTCCGTCTACACGCAGCTCAAGGTGAAGGACGGCCGGATCAACGGGTACGTCAAGCCGCTCTTCAAGGACATGAAGGTCTACGACAAGGAACAGGACAAGAACAAGACGTTCTTCAAGAAGCTCTACGAGAAGACCATCGAAGGTCTCTCGAAGCTTCTGAGGAACAAGAAGCGCCAGGAGGTCGTCACCGTCGCCGACATCTCCGGCCCCGTATCGAGTCCGCACGCGAGCCCCACGGAAATCATTTCGAAGCTGCTCGAGAACGCATTCGTCAAAGCGATCCTGCCCGGCTTCGAGAGGGAAGTCGCCGGCCTGCTCGGTAGGGCGCCCTCTCGCTAGGGCACCCGGGTCGGCGTCGGGAACGCGACGAACTTCGGCTTATTCTCGTCGAGCGGGGGCGCCGTGGTGGCCGGCATGGAAGACGTGGCCGGCTGGGGCGCGGTGGCCGGAGCCGCGGTGACCTGAAGGTTGTTCGTGACGCTCACGACACCTTCGACGGAGCGGGCCGCCGCTTCGATCTTCTGCTTGTCCTGCGCGCTCGAGACCGGTCCGGCCAGAGTCACGACGCCATTCGTCACGTTCACCTCCACGGCGGTGATCGTCGACGCACCCACGTCACTCGCGAGCTTCGCCTTGATCTTGGTCTTGATCCCGGCGTCGTCGGTCTGCCGCTCGAGGGTCTGCGCCGGACGACACCCGGCGAAAACGACGAGTGCCAGGGCCACCACGAAAAGGGCAATCGGGAACGGTTTTCTCTGCATGGCTTCCTCCTTCATCCGCGAAGAGTACGCGATCGAGCAAGCGGTGTGCCGAAAGAGACCCCGCCCCATTCACCCGCGGTTCATGAAGCCCGTGTTCGACTCGGCTCCGAGGTTGACACCTCGAGGAGGTAAACGATGAAGAAGGCTTTGACCATTTCCCTGATCGCTTTTCTCTGCGCCGGTGCGGCCGTCTACGCCGCCAAGCAACCGCACGAAGGCAAGATCACCAGCATCGACATGGATCAGAAGTCGATCGCGGTTGCGGGCGAGCACGACCAGACCTGGACGCTCTACTGGAATGAGACCACCAAGGTCAAAGACGCGAAGGTCGAGGATCTCAAGGTCGGCGACACGATTCACTTCGACTTCAAGAAGGACAAGGATGGAAAGATGTGGGCCACGGAAATACATCGCACGGCCAAGGCCGCGATGTAACTTCCGCGACTTCCGGATCGACTTTCGAGAGGGCTCCGCGAGGAGCCCTCTTTCGTTCCCAGGGAGCGTGGATCGCGGAGCCGGCCAGAGAGCTTGATCGACAGGACCGGGTGCGGTTCGAACCCGTTTCCCGCGGTGCCCGGTTGCCAGTGAGAGGCAATCTGGAAGTTCCGGTGCGAGAGAGGCATACGCACGCAAGGCGATTCGAGCGTCGCGCCAGAAGACACCCGGGAGAACCTTTTGCCCGCCTCCCGCGTATCTCTTGACGGCTCGCCGCTAATTTCTTAGCATGTGCTGGTTTTTTAGCAGGGCTCGGGTAGCGGCGGACGAGCCGGATCAAACAGGAGGCCCATGGCGAAGAAGACCCTGATCCACCTCAGTCGTCGGGAACGGCAGATCATGGACGTGGTCTACCGTCTCGGGCGGGTCACCGTCGGCGACGTCCTGTCCCGGCTTCCGGACCCGCCCAGCTACTCCGCGGTCCGCGCGATACTCCGCGTGCTCGAGGACAAGAGACACCTGCGTCACGCCCTCGAGGGAAAGAGCTACGTCTACGTCCCGGTCGTTCCGCGCATCCGCGCGAGCCGCTCGGCCCTCCAGAACATGCTGAAGACTTTCTTCGACGGCTCGACCGAGAAAGCCGTGGCCGCGCTGCTCGACATCTCCCGGACGGAAATCACCGACGACGATCTGGATCGTCTTTCTCGTTTGATCGAACAGGCCAGGCAGGAGGGCCGCTGAAATGGAAGAGAACGTCGCCGTCGCGGTTCGTTTCGCCCTGGACGTCGCTTTCAAGGCGACCGTTCTTCTCGCGATGACCGCTCTCGCCCTGGTCCTGCTCAAACGGGCGTCGGCGGCCGCCCGCCAGCTCGTCGCAACGCTCGGCCTCGCCGGATCGCTGCTCCTTCCGGCGGCAACCCTCGTCGCGCCGCATTGGGAGCTACCCCTCCTGACGAGCCCGGTTCCCGAGGCGAAGACGTTCGCTCGAGCGAGCCGCGCCGGCAGCCAAGTCGCGCCGCGACTCGAGGACGACGCGAGCGGGGCAGCGGTCGAGCCGGAGTTCTCCACGGTGGATCGGGATGTCCGCCAGCCGGAAGCACCCGCCGAAGAAAGCGCCCCGGCGGCGCGTCGGATCCCGATGCTGCCGAAGGAACCCCTTTCTCCCATGACGTGGATGGTCGCCGTTCTCGGTCTGTGGTCGGCGGGAACGGCGCTCGCGCTCGCCCGTCTCGCCCTGGGCGCGGCGCGCGTTCGGCGGGTCTGCCGACGCGCCGGTGCCGACGCGGACCCCGGCTGGAGGGTCATTGCGGGCGAACTCTCGGCGAAGCTCGGCCTCCCGCGTCCGGTCAATCTCCTCTTCAGCGCGGACCTCGCCGTTCCGGTGACGACGGGAATCTTGCGGCCGGTCGTTCTCCTTCCCGAGGGATCGCACCGGTGGAACGAGGAGAGACGCCGGGTCATCCTTCTCCACGAGCTCGCACACGTCAAGCGGGCAGACTGGCTCGCGCTCCTCCTCGGATCTACCGCGGCGGCCCTTTACTGGTTCCACCCGCTCGCGTGGACGATCCGCGTCCAGATGCGAAAGGACTGCGAGCGCGCCTGCGACGACCTCGTCCTCGCCGCCGGAACCCGCGCCTCCGTGTACGCCGCGCATCTGCTGTCGATCATCCGGTCGCTCCGGCTCTCGCATCAGCGCGCCATGCTCGCGGTCGCGATGGCCCGGCGCTCGTACTGGGACGGCCGGATGCGGGCGATTCTCGACCCCGCCGTCGAGCGGCGGACAGTCTCGCCGGCAGAGGCGCGTCTCGCGGCGGGCGCCCTCTTCGCCGCCGTCCTCGGCCTCGCGGCCCTCGAGCCCTGGACGGCGCGGAAAGCCGACGCGATGTCCCCGGACAGATCGCGTTTTTTCGCCGCCGCCGCCGAGGAGCCCAGCGCGAGTCCCGCCTCTTCGTGTCCCCAGAAGACCCGCGGCGCAGCTCCCGCCGTTCCGCGCCGGAAGGGGAACGAGCCCGCGCCGGCTACGCCCGCGCTCGAGAGTCTCGCCTCTCCGGAAGACGCCTCCGCCGAAGCCGTCGAGGCGGACGCCGTCGTGCAGCCGGACTCAAAATCCAACCCGGACGGCGAGTTCGAGAAGGCCTCGAAGAAGACCCATCCCGAGGAAGGTTCCTGGTACGACCGCGGAATGTCGTTTCACCGCGGAGGCCGCTACGAGGAGGCGATCGACGCCTTCCGGCGATCGATCGAAGAAGGAGAGCGAGTCGAGGCGGCGACGTACAACGTCGCCTGCGGCTATGCGAGAAAGGGAGACGCGGCCCGGGCGTTCGAGTGGCTCCAGAAGGCGATCGACGAAGGGTTCGAAATCGACTCGTACCTCGCCAAAGACGAGGATCTCGATTCTCTGCGGTCCCATCCCCGCTTCGGAGAGCTGCGCCGCGAGTCGCGTGAAAAGAAGATCGAGGAAAGGTCGGCGGAAGCGGAACGCCTCGCGGCGCGGTACGAGCGCTTGAAGTCGGCGGCGTCCACCCGCGGAAAAGTCTTCTACGAGACCGGAAAAGATCTCCTGGAGGCGGGCCGTTACGACCTCGCCGCTGCCGCGTTCCAGACCTCCGTAGCCCGCGGCTACCGGGAGGGCGCCTCGCTCTATAACACCGCCTGCGCCTTTTCCCGGAAGGGGGACAGGGCCGCCGGGCTCGATTTCCTCGATAAGGCCGTCGAGGCCGGTTTCGACGATCCGGGTCAGATCCGCAAGGACGACGATCTCGACAACCTGCGCGGCGAGCCGCGCTACCGCGAGCTCGTGAAGATGGCCGAAGATCTCGAGCTCCACCGATTCCAGGATTTCGGTGGCCACAAGCAGTGGCTGCGCTCGTCCCGCCAGTCGGCATGGCGCGAGGTCGAGCAGCACTTCGACGACTACACCCGGCGCCATCCCGAGAGCGCCCGCGCCTGGTTCAACCTCGGCTACGCGCGCATCGAGGGGAACCGCGCCCGGGAGGCCGTCCCGGCTTTCCGCCGCGCTCTGGAGATGGGGTATCGCAAGCCGACGACGATGTACAACCTCGCATGCGCCTACTCGCGCCTGGACCGGAAGGACGAGGCGTTCGGCTGGCTCTTCCAGGCGCTCGACGCGGGTTTTGACGCGAACGGGACTCTCCGGGGGGACGATGACCTGGACAACCTGCGCGGCGATCCGCGTTTTCGCCGGGCTCTCGCCCGCGCGAAGGACCGGGGCAAAGACCCGTCGGACTGACCGGAACTACGCGGGCACGAGTTTCGCGCGGCGGTTGATTTCCTCCTCCGTTCTCGAAAGCGGGAGGCTCGACGGCAAGGGCGCCTGGTCGATGCCGAAAGTCCGTCGCCGCAGCTCGGAGTAATCGCCCGCCCGATCCCTGCGCACGCGGCCGATTCCTCCGGCCATCGGGTGGAGACCGCGCGCGCTCGCCATCCGCGACATCTCGTCGTACTTGCTCGGCTTCACGATGACGACCCGAAGAGAAGTCACGGGAAGGCCCGTCTCGATGTATCCCGCTTGCACGTCGTGTGGACCTGGCCGAAGTTTTCGCGGGGGAGCGCTCCGAGCTCGAGCGGCAATGGGACCGCGGCGACCGCATCTCGACCGAAGACCTGAGGGTTGCGCTCACGAAATACCGCTCGTTCTTCGACCGCCTGCTGAGTTTCTAGGGCTCGGGCCGCGCCGGGAACGGCCCGGGGTCGCGATGCGTTAGCGTTGTGCGGATGCACCGCATCGAGCCCGCGCGTTTGAAGCCGGGCGTCACCGCCGATCGCCTGCCCGGCCCGCGACCCTCCGACGCGGCCGGCGAGGGCTCCCCGCGCACGATCCGCGGGAAGGCGCTGGTCTTCTGGGATCCGAAAGTCCCGGGCAGGAAGCTCGACGCGATCGATACGGATCAGATCACCCCCGCTGCCGACTGCGTTTCGGAGAGCCTGGAGCATCTGGATGAGCGCTGGAAGGCGGGCACGTTTCGCTACCTGATGCCCGACTTCCGCGAGCGAGTTCATCGCGGTGAGACGTTCCTGGTCGCCGGCGACCGATTCGCGATCGGCTCGTCGCGCGAGATGAGCCCCGCCGGATTGAAGGGCGTCGCGGAGGAGGCCGGGCTCGAGCTCGTCGTCGTGTGCGGCGCGAACATGGGCGACATCTTCCGCCGGAACGCGTTCAACCTCGGACTCCACGTCGTGCAGAGCCCGGAGGCGGTGGCGGATGCGGAGGACGGCGACCTCTTCGCATTTGACGTCGCGACGCGCCGGCTGACGAACGAGACGAAGAACAAGTCGTACGAGCCGGTCCCGCTGACGTCGAAAGAAGAGGAGATCCGCGTCAGCGGCGGGATCTTCGCCGTCGGACGGCGGGAGTTTCGCCGCTCGGTGGAGACGCTTCCCGAGCTGGCGTGGCCGGATCCGGAGACCTCGCGACGGCTGACGGCGACGGAGCAGATCGTCTGGGCGCACCGCGTGGACAAGGAAGGAAACGTCGCCCCCGGCGCGACGCTGCGGGTTTACGCGGACCTTCTCCCGGCTTCCGACGGTACCGCGCCGTTTGCGATTCACACGTTCAACCAGATCTCCAGCGGGAACTCGATTTTCCCGCGCCAGGCGGCGATCGCAAACGACCACTTCGTGTTTACGGGCAAGGAAGCCGATGAGAGACAGACGTCGATCGGCCGTGAGTTCGCGCGGCGGCACGGGATCGAGAAGCCGTACTACGCGACGCCGGGCGACGGCATCTTCCACTTCTACTTTCCGGAGCAGGGCCTGGTGCTGCCGGGGCAGTTCATCCCCGGCGCGGACTCCCACAGCCGCGCATACGGCGCCTACGGTGCGGTCGGCTTCGGAGTCGGCTCGACGACACTCGGGTTCGGATGGGCGACGGGCTACATCTACTTCACCCTCGCGAAACAGCGGCGCGTCGTCTTTCAGGGAAGACTGCAGCCGTGGGTCAGCGGGAAAGACATCGTCCTCGAGCTCCTCCGCCGCTGGGGCGCGAAGCAATCGGGTGGAATGTCGGTCGAGTTCGTGGACGCGGACCGGCAGCTCCCGATCGCCTACCGCAACACGATCGCGAACATGATGGCAGAAGGGGAAGCCTTGAACGGGATCTTCGCCCAGGACGAGGTGACCGATGCGTGGTACCGCGCGAAGGGAATCGCTCCGGAGGAGCTGCCCTATCCGAGGGTGACTCCGGGGAGAGACGCCATCTACGAGATCGACGAGAATCTCGCGCTCGACTCCGTCGAGCCCATGATCGCCAAGCCGTACTCGCCCGGAAACGCATACCCCGCCGACGAAGTCGCGAGCGAGCGACTCGGCTTCGACAAGGCGCTGATCGGCTCCTGCACGAACGGGAGCTACGACGACCTCCTCTCGGCCGCGCTCGTCATCCGCGCGGCCAGGGAGCAGGGCTTTCGCCGGGTGACGAAGAGCCTGGCCGTGTTCCCGGGCTCGGGCGGCGTGGGACGCCAGATTGAGGTACCCGATCCGCGGCTCGCGGGCGAATCGATTGCGGAGGTCTTTCGATCCGTGGGCGGCGCGATCCGCCAGTCCTGGTGCGGACCCTGCTTCGGCCAGGGACCCGATTCGCTCGCGCGCGGCGAGCGCGCCATTACCTCCTTCAACCGCAACTGGCAGAACCGGATGGGCGTCGGCGGAGAGGGATACCTCGCGAGCCCCGCGGTCGTCGCAGCGTCCGCTCTGCTCGGCTACATGGCTCCCCCGGGCGAGCTCGGCCTCGCCTGGGAGCCGGACCGATTCGGCGTCTGACGACCCGCTGCGCGTCACTGCCGCAGCATGTCGCGCGACACGATCGGACAGTACGGGCCTTCGAGCTCCCGCCTCCACCACGCTCCCGTCGAGCGGCGCGACTGCCGGTCCGTGAAGCGGTACTGATAGAGGAGAGTGCGCACATAGCGCGGCGGACCGGCGGGAAAGGGATTCGTGGCGAGCAGCCGCAGCACTGCCGGCTCCCCCTGCAGGAGACGTCCAAGGAAGTTGACGAGCCAGGGGTTTTCTTGACACGTCTCGAGCGCCGCGAACCACATCTGCCAGTCGAGGCGCGGCTGATGCGGGGCGACGAAGGGGGGCCGCCGCTCGACGGCCCCGGGCTTCCATCGAAACTCGTAGGCCTTCCACGTTCGGCCGTCGTCGCTTCCCTCGACGATGATCTCGGGCCGGCGGGTCGTCATCACCGCGAAGAGGCCGTACTGGTTGACACTCCGAAGAGGCGACAGCCACTCGACGACCTGGACGGCGACCTTCGGCACCCCCGTGGCCGAATGGCGGACCGTGAAAACGAGCTGGACGATGCTGGCGATCAGGAGCACTCCGACAACGGGAGCCATCACGCCGACCGGCCACCGCCGCGCCCCTCCCGGCGACGGTCCCGCGGGCACCCTCCGCGCGAGCCGCGACGGCAGCGACGCGTCGTCGATCAGGAGCGCGCAGAGCGCGATCGCGAGCCAGTTGAAGAACGCGTAGTTGCCGGTCAGCGCGATCAGGATCTGGAGCACGAGAAGGAGACCGAACGCGAGGTGTTTCGCGCGGCGCGGCGCGAAGAACAGAAAAGGCACGACGAGCTCGACGAAGAAGAGAAAGACGCAGGACACGGTCTGGAACGAAGCCGGAAACTGGTGAAACGCCCATCCGATCCAGGTCGGGAGAGGTTGCGTTTCGTAGTGGACGCGAAGCGCGGTCAGCGAACGCCAGGAAGGATCACCACTTCCGAGCTTCACCGCGCCGGAAGAGAACATCAGCCGGAACAGCAGCCACCGCAGGAGAAGGAGCGCGGTCGTGGAAGGGGGCGAGGACGGGGAAAAACGGAGCTTCCAGGCGGGAGGCGAAAGGAAGATCGCGAGCAGTCCCGTCTCGAGGAGAAGCGCGTCCCACTGATAGCTCAGGAAGATCTGTGAGATCGATGACAGCGACAGGTAGGAGGCCCAGGCGAGCGTCAAGCCGACGGTCGGCGCGAAGCCGAAGAACACCGACAGCGACGCGAGCACTCCGCCGGCGCAAAGGCCATGGAGCATCATGGGCTTCGCAGACAGCCAGGCGAGCGTCGGAACGAGCCAGTACCGGGAAGGCCCCGTCTGCGCCCGGATCCAGTCGAGGTAACCCTCCGCCGGCAGGATGCCGCGGGGGCCGATCAGGCCATCGACCTGCATCCACAGAGAAAGGAACGCGGCCAGGTAGCAGAGACCGACGAGTCGCACGAAGATGGAGCTGGCGCCAAAGTAAGTCGGCTTCTCCGCGACGGATCCCCACAGGAGGCGGGTGATCCGGAAAAAGACGTCGCGATGACCCGCGATGAACCGGTAAGCGGCCTCGGTGAGAACACGCGCGCCCGGGATTCCCCGATATATCGCAAGCCAGTGGCGGTGACCGGGCACCTCCGCAAGGGTCCGGACGGCGGCCTCCGCGCCCGAGAAGACCTCCCCGGTCGGCAGGACGAGTTGCACCGCGTGCGCAAACTCCTCCTCCGGGATCTCCGGGAATCGGGCAGCGGTCTCCTGGCAGGGCGCGTACCCCAGGCGATCGCCCGTCATGCTTTTCCAACGCGCGACCCAGAACCGGCAGAAGCTGCAATCTCCGTCGAAGACCAGAAGCGGGCGATCCGGGGGAGAGGCGACTCGAACTCCGGACGGAGGCGACATGGCGAAAGCAGTCTACGCTGCAGCGGCTAGATGTAAATGGCTCTGACAATGGAGCTTAGCCATACTAAGAAAGTTGACTTTTCCGTACGGATTCAATAAGCTCCCATCCATCATGGAGAGTTCCCGATGAGCACCGACCCACGTTCTCTCTTCGAGTCGAGCCGTCCCTACAAGGCGGGGTTCGTCACCGACATCGAGTCGGAGTCCGTCCCGCCGGGTCTCTCCGAAGACGTCATCCGTCTGATCTCCGCAAAGAAGGGGGAGCCCGAGTGGCTCACCGACTGGCGCTTGAAGGCGTTTCGTCACTGGTTGACGATGAAGGAGCCGACCTGGCAGAACGTCCACTACGCGCCGATCGACTACCAGGGGATCGTCTACTACTCGGCCCCCAAGTCGCGCACGGACGGGCCGAAGAGCTTGGACGAGGTTGATCCGAAGCTCCTCGAGACGTATGAGAAGCTGGGAATCCCTCTGCGTGAGCGCGAGAAGCTCGCCGGCGTCGCGGTCGACGCGGTGTTCGACAGCGTCTCGGTCGCGACGACGTTCCGGGAGAAGCTCGCGAAAGTCGGCGTCCTCTTCTGTTCCTTCTCCGAGGCGGTCCACAACCATCCGGAGCTCGTGAAGAAATACCTCGGCTCCGTGGTCCCCTACACCGACAACTTCTTCGCGACGCTCAATTCCGCGGTCTTCTCCGACGGCTCCTTCGTCTACGTGCCGAAGGGGGTTCACTGCCCGATGGAGCTCTCGACCTATTTCCGGATCAACGCCGAGAAGACCGGGCAGTTCGAGCGCACGCTGATCATCGCGGACGAAGGCGCGTACGTGAGCTACCTGGAGGGCTGTACCGCCCCGATGCGCGACGAGAACCAGCTCCACGCGGCCGTCGTCGAGCTCATCGCGCTGGACGACGCCGAGATCAAGTACTCGACCGTCCAGAACTGGTACCCGGGCGACGAGCAGGGGCGCGGCGGCATCTACAACTTCGTAACAAAGCGCGGAAAGTGTCTCGGCAGGAGCTCGAAGATCTCGTGGACTCAGGTCGAGACCGGCTCCGCGATCACCTGGAAGTACCCGAGCTGCATCCTGCAGGGGGACAACTCCGTCGGCGAGTTCTACTCGGTCGCGGTGACGAACAACTACCAGCAGGCGGACACGGGCACCAAGATGATCCACATCGGCAAGAATACGAAATCCACCATCGTCTCGAAGGGGATCTCGGCCGGGCACGGACAGAACACCTACCGCGGGCTCGTCAAGATCCTCGGCAAGGCGGACAACGCGCGCAACTACTCGCAGTGCGACTCGCTCCTGATCGGCGACAAGTGCGGCGCACACACGTTTCCGGTCATCGAGGTGCTGAACTCCACCGCGCAGATGGAGCACGAGGCGTCGACGTCGAAGATCGGCGAGGACCAGATCTTCTACTTCCAGCAGCGCGGGATCTCGCCGGAGGAGGCGGTCAACATGATCGTCAGCGGCTTCTGCAAGGTCGTCTTCAAGGAGCTTCCGATGGAATTCGCGGTCGAGGCGCAGAAGCTGCTCGGGGTCTCGCTCGAAGGATCGGTGGGCTGATGAACCAGTTGGTCATTCCGAGGAGCGAAGCGACGAGGAATCTCCGAGATCCCTCGCTTCGCTCGGGATGACAAGGAGAGACATGGCTCTTCTCGAAATCAAAGACCTTCACGCGAGCGTCGCGGGCAACGAGATCCTCCGCGGCGTCGACCTGGCCGTGAACGCGGGCGAGGTCCACGCGATCATGGGCCCGAACGGCTCGGGTAAGAGCACTCTCGCCCACGTCCTCGCGGGGCGCCCGGGTTACGAGGTCACGGCGGGGCAGGTCCGGTACAAGGGTCAGAACCTGCTGGCGATGACGCCCGAGATTCGCGCGCGTGAGGGGGTCTTCCTCGCGTTCCAGTACCCGGTCGAGATTCCCGGCGTCTCGAACGTCTATTTCCTCAAGAACGCGCTGAACGCGGTCCGCAAGCACCGCGGACTGCCGGAGCTCGACGCCTTCGACTTCCTTTCGCTCGTCAAGGAGCAGGCGAAGCTGGTGGACATCGACGAGGAGCTCGTGAAGCGGCCCGTCAACGAGGGCTTTTCGGGCGGCGAGAAGAAACGCAACGAGATTTTCCAGATGGCAATCCTCGACCCGACGCTCGCGATCCTGGACGAGACCGACTCCGGGCTCGACATCGACGCCCTGCGAATCGTCGCCTCCGGTGTGAACTCCCTGCGAAGGCCGGAGCGCGCCATGATCGTCGTGACGCACTACCAGCGGCTGCTGAACTACATCGTTCCGGACTTTCTCCATGTCCTCGTCGACGGCCGGATCGCGCTCGAGGGCGGCAAGGAGCTGGCGCTCGAGCTGGAAGAGAAGGGCTATTCCTGGCTCGAGAAGGAGCCGCCCGCCAACGCGCAGCCCGTCGTGGTGTCGTGATGGAAGCCGTCTCCGAAGAAACCCGCGCCACCGGCCTCGAGCGCTCGCTCGCGGACGCGTACCGGGAAGAGCGCTCGCCGCGCGATCCCCGCTGGCTGACGGAGATTCGACGCGCGGGTATGGAGCGATTTCACGAGATGGGCTTCCCGACCGTCCGCGATGACGCATGGAAATACACGAACGTCGCGCCGATCCGGAAAGTGCCGTTCGAGCCGGCGCCCGAGGCGGGACCGACAGCGGCGCCGCGCATTCCGGACGGTCTCCCCGAAAGTGGCGAAAGGCAGATCGTCTTCGTCAACGGACGTTACTCGCGCGCGCTCTCCTCCGCTCGAGGTCGTACCGACGGCCTCGAGGTGAAGAGCCTGAAGGAGGTCCTGGCAGAACGACCGGAGTGGGCCGAGCCGCATCTCGGCCGGATCGCGCGCGACGGAAACAGCTTCGCCGCGTTGAACGCGGCCTTTCTCGACGACGGCGCGTTCGTCCGCCTTCCCGCCCGGACCGCGGTCGAGCGCCCGATTCACCTCGTCTTCCTGTCGGAGCCGGTCTTCGGGCCGACTCTCTCGCATCCGCGCAACCTCGTGATCGCCGAGCCCGGCAGCCAGGCATCGCTCGTCGAGACTTACGTCGGAACCGCCGGCGAGCTGTACTTCACGAACGCGGTGACCGAAGTGGTGCTCGGCGAAGGGGCGGTGCTCGACTTCTCCTGGCTCGAGCGCGAAAGCGACGCGGCCTTCCACATCTCGACGATCGCGGTCTCCCAGGGGCGCGACAGCCACTTCACTTCGCACTCGATCTCTCTCGGAGGCGCGCTCGCAAGAAACGACCTAAACGTCCAGCTCGACGCGGAAGGCGCCGAGTGCACGCTGAACGGGCTCTTTCTCGGCTCCGGATCGCAGCTTCTCGACAACCACACCCGGATCGATCACGTGAAGCCGCACGGCACGAGCCGGGAGCTCTACAAAGGAATCATGGACGGAAAGTCGCGCGGGATCTTTCACGGAACGATCATCGTGCGCCCCGACGCCCAGAAGACCGACGCCATGCAGACCAACAAGAATCTCCTCCTCTCGAAGGAAGCGCTGGTCAACTCGGAACCGGCGCTCGAAATTTTTGCGGATGACGTCAAATGCCGGCACGGCTCGACGATCGGCCAGCTCGACGCAGCCGCGATGTTCTACCTGCGCTCCCGTGGGATCGGCGAGCAGGAGGCGCGGGACCTCCTGGTCTACGCCTTCGCGAGCGACGTCGCCTCCAGGATCCGCGTCGCTCCGCTCCGTTCGTTCGTGGAGCGCCAGCTCGGCTTGCGCTTGCCCGGAAGCGGCGCCGAAGCGGGCCGGGGAGTGATCTCGTGAGCACCGTGCTCCCCGCTCGCGGCCGGAGCGAAGGCGGGCATCTCCCGCTGGACGTCGAAGCCTTTCGCCGCGACTTCCCGATTCTCGCGCGCAAAGTTCACGGCAGGCCCCTCGTCTATCTCGACAACGCGGCGACGACCCAGAAGCCGGAGTCCGTCATCGAGGCGGCCGCCGGCATGTACCGGCGCTCGTACGGCAACATTCACCGCGGCGTCCACCAGCTCTCCGTGGAAGCGACCGACGCGTACGAGGAGGCTCGCGAGAAAGTCCGCGCTTTCGTGAACGCGGCCGAGACCCGCGAGATCGTCTTCGTCCGCGGCACGACGGAGGGGATCAACCTGGTGGCGCAGACTTTCGGCCGGCAGCGCGTCCACGAAGGCGACGAAGTCGTCATCACGGCGCTCGAACATCACTCGAACATCGTCCCCTGGCAGCTTCTCTGCGATGAAAAGAAGGCGCATCTGAAGATTCTTCCGATCGACCGGACGGGCGAGGTCCGCGTCGAGGAGCTCGAGCGGCTTCTCACCCCGCGCACGCGCCTCGTCTCGGTCGCGCACGTTTCGAATGCCCTCGGGACGCTCGTTCCGGTCCGGCGGATCGTCGAGATCGCGCACGCGCGGGGCGTCCCCGTCGCAATCGACGGCGCGCAGGCGGTCCCGCGAATCGCCGTCGACGTTCGCGAGATCGGCTGCGACTTCTACACGTTCTCCTCGCACAAGATGTACGGCCCGACGGGGGTCGGGGTCCTCTATGGCCGCGAGGAGCTGCTCGAGACGATGCCGCCGTACCAGGGGGGTGGCGACATGATCAGCTCGGTCACGTTCGAGAAGACCACCTGGAACGTTCTCCCGTACAAGTTCGAGGCGGGAACCCCCGACATCGCCGGGGCGATCGGTCTCGGAGCGGCGGTCGACTACCTGACCCGGATCGGCATCGAGAACGTCACGGCGCACGAGGAGGGTCTCCTCGAATACGCGACGCGCTCTCTCTCGGCTCTCCCCGGCCTGACCGTGATCGGGACGGCGCGGGAGAAGATCGGCGTCCTCTCCTTCACTCTCGCCGGAATTCATCCGCACGACGTCGGGACCGTTCTCGACCAGGAGGGGATCGCCATTCGCACCGGGCATCACTGCGCACAGCCGGTCATGGAGTTTTTCGGCATTGCCGCCACGGCGCGCGCCTCCCTCGCGCTCTACAACACCCGGGAAGAGATCGACGCGCTCACCGAAGGCCTCCGTAAAGTCCAGAGGGTGTTCGGCTGATGGGCGAGCTGCGCGAGCTGTACCAGGAAGTGATTCTCGATCACAGCAAGCGGCCGAGGAATTTCGGCGAATTGACGGGCGCGAACCGGAGCGCCGAGGGCTACAACCCCCTCTGCGGCGACCGGGAGACGGTGTTCGTGCGGCTCGAGGACGACGTGCTCCAAGACGTCGGCTTCCGTGGCGCGGGCTGCGCGATCTCGACGGCCTCCGCTTCGATGATGACCGAAGCGGTGAAAGGAAGGACGCGCGCCGAAGCGGAGGCGCTCTTCGGACGCTTTCACCGGTTGATCACCGGGCAGGACGGCGAAAAAGAGCGGGGCGCGCCGGAGCTCGGGAAGCTCGCGGTCTTTTCTGGAGTGCGGGAGTTCCCGGTGCGCGTCAAGTGCGCGACGCTCCCCTGGCACACGCTGAAGGCCGCGCTCGCGGGAGTCGATCGGACGGTCTCGACCGAGCTCACCGAAGGGCCGAAGGCCGAGAGCGGAGGCGGCTGACATGTGGGCGCAAAGAGAGACCACGACGACCCGCGACGTGGTGGCGAGCGAGATCCCGGCCGGTACGAAGTTCACGATTCCGGCCGGCACGAATCTGCAGATCACCCAGTCCTTGGGCGGTTCCTACACCGTGATGGTGCCGATGGGATACCTCGCGAGGATCGACGGAAAGGACGCGGACGCGATCGGGTTGGAGTCCGAACAGAAGCCCTCCGAAGAGGCGCTATCGGAGAAGTCGGTCGAGGAGCTGTGCTGGGACCAGCTCCGCACGTGCTACGACCCGGAGATTCCGGTCAACATCGTGGACCTCGGGCTCGTCTACGGCGTTCAGCTGACGCCCCTTTCCGAAGGGGGCAACAAAGTCGAGGTGAAGTTCACGCTGACCGCTCCGGGCTGCGGAATGGGAGACGTCCTGCGCGACGACATCCGCCAGAAGCTCTCGACGATTCCGGGAATCCGCGAGGCGGACGTCCAGGTCCTTTTCGATCCGCCCTGGAGCATGAGCATGATGTCGGACGCGGCCAAGTTGCAGCTCGGAATGATGTAGCCCGGGGGAAATCATGAAGCTGAGCTCACAGGAAGAGTACGGGCTGCGGTGCCTCCTTCGGGTCGGCCGTGAGGGAACGTCCGGCAGCGTCGCGATACCCGAGCTCTCCCGCGCCGAGGGGATCTCGGAGCCGAACGTCGCCAAGATGATGCGGATTCTCCGGGAAGGCGGATTCGTCAAGTCGACACGGGGCCAGTCGGGAGGTTATGGGCTCTCGCGGCCGGCGGATCAGATCAACGTCGGAGAGGTTCTCGCGACGCTGGGCGGCCGGTTGTACGAGCCGTCGTTCTGCGACACCCACGGCGGTCTCGGCCGGCTCTGCACGCACATGCCCGATTGTTCGATCCGTTCCGTGTGGCGGATGCTCCAGAACGCGGTCGACCAGGTGCTGGGCAAGATCACGCTGAAGGACCTGCTGGTCTCCGAGAACGAGATGGACGCCTTTCCTTCGTCCGCCGGATCCACGCTCCCGAGCTACTCGCAGCACGCCTGACGGTCCGGTTGCCCAGGTTGCTCATTGAGGCATAGACTCTCCTTGAGCAAATCGGCAACATTTCGTGGAGGACCCGGGATGAGAAAAACCTTCGCTGTCGCGCTCTTCGTCTGTCTCGGGCTATCCGCCTCCGCCTTCGCGCAGAGGACTTCGGTCTCCGGGGACTTTCCGGTCTACGCCAATGGCGGGAAGCCCGACTTGACCCTCGACCCGAAGCGATTCGTCAGCCAGATGGAGATCGTGGACCGCTACTTCGATGCGGACTCATGTGCCTTCATCGAAGGGTCCGTCGGCGGAACTGGGTACCGCAGGATCCTGCGCTTCGATACCGTCGTCATCAACGCGGGAGACGGCGACCTCGTGATCGGCGACCGATCGGACCCGGCGAACCCCTACGCCGCCTACTTCGAGTTCTCCGCCTGTCATCAGCACTACCACATCCACGGATTCTCGACGTACTACCTGTTGAAAGCGAGCGACCGTTCGGTCGCGGTCGCGGGACACAAGCAGGGGTTCTGTTTCACGGATTCGTTGAGGTACGGCGGCGGGAAGAGCGACGGCTTCTCCTGCTCGTACCAGGGGATCACGTCCGGCTGGGGCGACTGGTACTACAAGCAGCTCACCGGTCAGTGGATCGACATTAGCGGGATTCCGGAAGGCGACTACATCGTCCAGGTGACGATCAACGACACACCCATCTTCGATGAAGGCGAAAACCGGTACCCCAACGTCGTCGAGACCGCGATTCACGTCCCCGACCCGCGAAACAAAGTGGCGATCGACAACTCGCCGTAAAGAAAGGACTCCCATGGGTCGTCTGATCCTTCTCGTCATCGTCCTCGCGGTGGGCTTCTGGCTCTACAAGAATTCGGCAGGCGGTCTCTTCGGGTCGAGGTCCACGGCCACGGGCGTGGAGGCCTCCGCGCCTCTCGAGCGTGCGAATGCCGCGGCGCGGAAGGCCAACGAGCGCCAGCTGGAAGCCGATCGGATCGGCCACGAGGATGCCTCGACAGGCGCCGGCAGCCAGATTCACGAGAACATGACGCCTTCGGACGTTCGCGCGCTCCTGGGATCGCCGGACGAGATCACGACCGGAATCTCGGAAACCGGCGTGCCGCGCGAAACCTGGCTTTATCGGAGCGTCGGCAAGAAGGTCATCTTCCAGAACGGATTCGTGATCTCCGTCGAATAGATCGACGGGGGAAGAGCGAGCCTTCCCGCTAACGGCTGGCGGTTCGGACCCTCTCGGATTCGATGAACCAGTCGATGTGGCGCTCGAGGACCGCCATCGGCATCGGACCCGAGCCGAGCACGACGTCGTGGAAGCGACGGATGTCGAACGACGTGCCGAGGGCCCGTTCCGCGCGCGCGCGCAGTTCGCGGAACTTCGCCGCTCCCATCTTGTACGCGAGCGCCTGTCCCGGGATGTCGCAGGAATAGCGCAGCGTCTCGGTCCCGATCTGGGCGTCCGATTCGAGCGTGTTCTCCTTCATGTACTCGATCGCGCGGGCCCGGCTCCAGCCGAGCGCGTTCATGCCGGTGTCCACGACCAGCCGCGCCGAGAGGAACGCGTCCATCATGAGACGCCCCGCCCGGTCGTACGGGTCTTCGTACATCCCCATTTCACCCGCGAGCGACGAGGCGTACTCGCCCCATCCTTCCGTGTAGGCCGTCCACGCCGCCTCTCTTCGGAAGCCCGGGAGGTCGGAGTTCTCGTTCTGAAGCGAGCGCTGGAAGTGATGTCCCGGTATGAGCTCGTGGTAGACGAGCGCGGCGGCGGAGAGCATCGAACGGTCCGCGAGGGACGAGCCGTTGTAGTAGTAGTAACCGCGCGGGTCCGACGCGGTCGGCGCCTGATAGAAGCCGTAAGTCATCGCGCTCTCCAGGTTCGCGGAGAGCCGGCGAATTCCGGCCGGAGCGGAAGGGGTTCTCCCGAAATAGAACGGGATCTTCGTCGCGATGCGCTTCTGCGCCGCGAGCAGACGCTCCCCGATCTCGTCGGACGTGGCGGGAAGGAATCGCGGATCCGTGCGGAGATGCCGGCGGAACTCCGCGAGGCTTCCCTCGAAGCCGACCGCGGCCTGCGCTTTTTCGAGCTCACCGTTCAACCTCCGGACTTCCGCGAGCCCGACGCGATGGACTTCCTCGGGCGTCACATCGAGGGTCGTGTGGAAACGAACGAGCCGCTGATAGTAGGCCTTTCCTCCGGGGTACTGTCCGAGGCCGACCGTCGAGGGCGCCTTCGCCGCATACTCGCCCGCGACATAGGAAGCCAGAGAATCGAGCGCGGGGTTGATCCGCGATGCGATCAGTCCTTCGACGCGCTTCGTAAATGGCGCCCGGTCCTGCTCCGGTTCCTGTTCCAGACGCTCGGGCTGGACGAAGAAGAGACTCTCCACCGGCTCGGCGATCGAGGCGCGGTAGGTCTCGGCGACGAGAGCGGTCTCCGCTTTCGGGAGACGGACTCCCCGCTTCGCCTGCGCCCGGAGCTTGTCTTCCATCTGGCGGATGAACCCGGCGTATCGGGTCAGCAGCGTCGCGTAGCGATCGAGGTCCTCCGGATTCCGGAACCGCCAGCTCGTGAAAACCTGGTGGACCACGCGCAACGGTGACGCATACGGCGTCACCGGAAACGTGAGCCAGTAGTCTCGCTGCGAATCGCCGAGCTCCCGCGCTTCTTCGCGCAACATCGCGAGCGAGAGAGATTCCTCGTGCGACAGCTCGAGCTCCCGAAGGCCGCGGAGCTTTTGAAGAAGCGATGCGCCGTACTCCGCGTCGGCGCGGGCACGGGCTTCCGACACGTCGGGGAGCTCTTCGATCGGAAGGCCGAGCCGGAGGCGCAGTACGAGGCTTCGCGTCTGAAGAAATCCCCAGTAGTCCTTCTCGGCATTGGCGAGAACGCCGGAGCTGCGGGTGGTGGCGACCGCAATCGCGGCGGACCGCTCCTTTCCCGGCGAGCCCGGGATCGCGATTCCCAGCACGACGAGGAAGACGAGGACGGCGACAGCGGTCTTCATCGATTGCGCCCCGAAGCGGTGCGAACGGGCATGGTGCTGTTCGAGAACCCGTTCTCTCCGTAGAGCGTTCCAAAAAAGAACAGTTCCGGAGCACGGCCTTCGCCGTTGGCGCCCGATCTGAAGTGTCCCATGTGTTGAACTGACGACAATTGTAGCGCGTCAGACCGAACGATCCAGCCAGTCCTGCTTAGAATCGGGCCGCTTGAACGTCCTTTTCCTCGCGGCAGAGGCCGCTCCTTTCGTGAAGGTCGGCGGCCTGGGCGACGTCGCGGGGTCTCTGCCTCGCGCCTTAGCGACGCTCGGCCACGACGTCCGCCTCGCGATCCCCGGCTACGGCGCGATCGACTGGCCCGCCTTCCAGCCCGAGCGAAGGGGCCGGTTCGAGGTTCCGCACGCGGGCGGGCGTGAACCCGCGCAGGTCTGGGAGACCCGATCCGGCTCGGTTCCGGTCTATCTCCTGACGGGGCCCCCGATCCCGACCGACCGGCGCATCTACGGGAGTGGGATCGAGGAAGACGGCCCGAAGTTCATCTTCTTCTCGCTCGCCGCGCTCGAGGCGTGCCGGGAGCTCGCCTTCCGCCCCGACGTCGTTCACGCCAACGACTGGCACACCGGCCCCGCAGTCTATCGGCTGTCGACGACGGGTCGGAGCGATCCCTTTTTCCGGGACACCGCCTCTCTGTTCACGATCCACAACCTGCCCTATACCGGCCGCGACGCCGGGCGCTTCCTGGCGGAGTACGGCCTTCCCGCGACCTTGGACCTCGAGCTCCTGCCGGCCTGGGCGCGTGACTCGATGCTCGGTCTGGGCCTGGCGGGAGCGGATGTGCTGACGACGGTCAGCCCGACCTACGCGCGCGAAATCCGAACGCCTGAAGGCGGATACGGGTTCGATGGAACGCTCTCGGCGCGAAGCGATCGGCTTCATGGAGTGCTGAACGGAATCGACACGGAGGTCTGGAATCCGTCAACCGACGACGCGTTGCGCGAGCGCTTCGATGCCGCGACGCTCGGACGCCGCGCGGCGAACAAGGCGGCGCTCCAGGAGGAGGCCGGACTCGAGCCGGAAGAGAAGACCTTTCTCCTGGCGATGGTGTCGCGTCTCGACTCCCAGAAGGGATTCGACATCGCTCTTCCCGCGCTCTTGCGCTGGCTCGAGACCGGAGGACAGCTCGTCGTACTCGGCAGCGGCGATCCCGCAATCGAGCGCGCGCTCGCGGGCCTCGAGCTCGCGTTCCGCGGTCGAGCGGCCGTCCGGCTCCGGTTCGACCCTCCCTATGCTCGAAAGATCTACGGCGGCGCGGACGGAATCCTGATTCCCTCCCGCTACGAGCCGTGCGGCCTGACACAGATGATCGCCATGCGATACGGCGCGGTGCCGATCGCGAGACGGACCGGCGGCCTGGCCGACACGATCACCGACGTGGACGAGCCCGGCGGAACGGGAATCCTCTTCGACGGCTACGATCCGGGCTCGCTGGCTCACGCGCTCGCGCGCGCCCTGCGGGTGTACGCTCAACCGGAAGAATGGACCGAGGTCGAACGGCGCGGGATGGCTCAGGACTTCTCGTGGGATCGGTCGGCGGCGAAGTACGAAGCGCTCTACCGCGAGGCGTTGCACTTTCGTCCCGGCGAGATTTCGACCGGCTGACCGGGGGCGCGGCACTCCCTTGAAGACCCGGGCGGTCATCCTCGCGGGCGGTGAGGGTCAACGGCTGGGAGTGCTGACCGACCGGCGCGCGAAGCCCGCCGTCCCTTTCGCGGGCAAGTACCGGATCATCGATTTCACGCTCTCCAACTGCGTGAACTCCGGCGTCTTCGACATCATGATCTTGACGCAATACCGCCCGCACTCCCTGATCGAGCACATCGGCGCGGGCCGGCCCTGGGACCTCGACCGCGGCTTCACCGGCGGCGTCCACGTCTATCAGCCCTATCGCGGCCGGCTCGACACCGACTGGTACCGTGGTACCGCCGACGCGATCTACCAGAACCTTTCGTTCGTCGAGCGAGGAACACCTGACCTCGCTCTCGTGCTGGCGGGCGACCACATTTACAAGATGAACTACGGCCCGCTCGTCGCGTTCCACATCGAGCGGAGCGCCGACGTCACCATCGGTACGTTGAACGTGACGCGCGAGGAAGCGACCCGAATGGGGGTCCTCGCGATCGACGGCGAGTCGAAGGTCACGCAATTCGTCGAGAAACCGGCCGACCCTCCCGGCACGCTGGCATCGATGGGAATCTACGTCTTCGGCCTGAAGACGCTCGCGCAGATCCTGATCGACGACGCGAAAAGGCGCGACTCCTCCCACGATTTTGGAAAAGACATCCTGCCCCGCATGGTCGGGGGCGGGATGCGGGTGTTTGCCTACCCGTTCCAGGGGTACTGGGTGGACGTCGGAACAGTTGAGGCTTACTGGCAAACGCACATGGATCTCTTGAAGCATCCTCCCCCCTTCGATCTGAACGATCGAACCTGGGTCGTGCACACGCAGTCGGAAGAGCGGCCGCCGGTCACGATCCAGGAAGGAGCGATCGTCAAGGACAGCATGATCACGGATGGATGCGTGATCTCGCCTGGAGCGCGCATCGAAAGAAGCGTGCTGTCGCCCGGCGTCTGGATCGGCCCGGAAGCGGTCGTGCGCGATTCGGTGATCCTGACCGACTCGTTCGTCGACGTCGGGGCGCGCGTGGACCGTTCGATCGTCGACAAATCGGTCCGGATCGGAAAGAGGGCGAGGGTCGGTCAGAGACCGAAACCGGGGGAAGGCCCGGGAATCACCGCGGTCGGAAAGAACGCGCAGATCCCCGACCGGATCTCCGTCAAGCGCGGTGCGGTCATCGATGCAGACGCTACCCCGGAGTACTTCTCCACAGGGGCGCTGCGCCAGCGATCGCGGGCCAGGAAGCTTCGGTTGGCCGCAGCGGGGGCGACGACCCCGGGATTGCCGCGGTGACCCTCGAGCGGCTTTACGCGGACTCGTCTAACTCCAGCATCGGGTCGGTGGGCCGTTCGTCTTCTTGGGGCGGTAGCTCGCCCTCGAGTGCCAGCTTGCGGCGCAGGTTCAGCCGGGCCTGAACCGCCGGATCGCGGTCGGCCAAGAGCGCCAGGAACGACAGGCGCATCGGCTGCGTCGGCTCCTCCGGCGGTTCTTCGACAGGATCGGCGTTGTCGCACATCGAGACGCGCTGCAGGCTCTCGGGCGGGACGATGAGGCGCTCGGTGTTTCTTCGGTCAGCCATTTGGTTTACCTCGTGAAGAGTGAGCTGATCGAGAGTGCAAGACACGTTCCCCGCCGGTCACTGCAATTTTGCCAATAAAATCAAGGAGTTGCGGAGCAATTGCGCCGGTCGGAGGCAAATAAAGTCCGGCGAACCGCAAAAAAATGGCGCCTATTCGCCGATGTCCTCCGCCCAGAGGTTCGGGTTGTCCCGGATCCAGCTCGCAAGCATGTCGATGCATTCCTTCGAGGCAAGGTCCACCACCTCGACGCCGTTCTCCCGCAGCCAGTCGATACCGCCCGCGAAGTTGACCGACTCGCCGACGATCACCCGGCCGATGCCGAACTGCCGAACGAGGCCGCTGCAGTACCAGCAGGGGGCGAGCGTCGTGACGATCGTCTTGTCGCGATAGCCGCGCTGTCGCCCCGCCCTGCGGAAGGCGTCGGTCTCGCCGTGGACCGAGGGATCGTTCTCCTGGACGCGCCGGTTGCGGCCGCGGCCGAGCAGCGTCCCGTTCCGGTCGAAGAGCGCGGCGCCGATCGGAACGCCGCCCTCGGAGAGCCCGAGCTTCGCCTCCGCCAGCGCGACGTCGAGCATCGCGCGGAAAGGCTCGAGGGCTCTCAGGCCGTTTCGGGAGCGCGGGCGAGAATCCGCATGGCGGCGCGCCACTCTTCGCGCGCGCGCGCCAGGCAGCCCCGGTGCGCGCGCAGGTTCTTCTTCCAGGATCGCGCGCGGGCGGAGGAAGCCCGTTGCTCAAGCCACTCCCGCTTCTTTTCGTGCGCCCGGTTCCAGTGGGCGACGGCGCGCTCGAGGAGAAGCCCCGCCCGATCCATGCGAACCCGGACCGCCTCCCGGATCTCCGACGGAACCCCGGGCAGCCGCGACTGGACCTCGAGAGCCGCCATTTTCAGCCGCGCTCTCTCGATGACCGGTCGCGGGGTCGCGCGAAGCTCGCGCGCGAGCCGGACGGTCGCGAGAGTGCGGATCAGCCATTTTGTGGGATCCCAGTCGAACCAGCGGATTCCATTGCGGTAGTCGGACGGGAAACGGTGGTGGAAGTTGTGAAAGCCCTCGCCGTTGGTCACGAACGCGAGCAGCCAGTTATCGCGCGCGGAGTTCTCGTCCGTGTACGGACGCGTGCCGTAGAGGTGAGCGATCGAGTTGACGAAAAATGTGGTGTGGTGGATGACGACGATCCGCAGGAATCCGCCCCACAGCAGGCCGCCGATCGGATGACCGAACGCAGCGCCCACGAGGGTCGGCAGCCCCAGGCCGAAAACGATGCCGATCCAGGACGACCAGCGGTACTGCCACAGGACGAGCCTGTTCTTCAACAGGTCCGGCACGTTGTCGAAAGCCCGGCCCGCCGGATCCTTGTAGAAGAGCCAGAAGATGTGGGCGGACAGGCCTCCGCGCTTGATCGAGTACGGATCCCAGTCCTTGTCGACGTACTTGTGGTGCGTGCGATGGTCGGAGGCCCACTTGAGCACCGAGTTCTGGAGAGCCATGGCGCCGAAAAAGAGGAAGAACGCCTGGACGAGCGGATGACTCTCGTATCCCTTGTGCGCGAAGAGACGGTGATAGCCGGCGGTGACCGAGAGGCCGACAAGGACGTAGGAGACCAGGAAGAGCACGGGCTGCCACCACTCGATGCCGAACTTCAACGCATACGCCGCCGTGCCGAAGATCCCGATCACCGGGGTCAACGACAGAAAGAGAATGTTCGTCCAGTCTTTCTTTCGTTCCATGTCTCGCCTTTCGGATCCGCTCAAAATGGTTGAGACCGCCCCGCCCAGAGGAGCTCCAGTGCCTCGTCGCCGATCTCGACGGTGATTTCGGCGTTCGGCCGGTCGTTCAGCTCATCGAGAAGAACGCCGATCGCGCCAGCGCCCGCGCCGAGCTCCTCGAGAAAGACCGCGAGGTCCCCCTGGCCGTAGAGATACCTCGGCTCCAGGACCTGACGCTCGGAGGGCGGTCCGCCCCCGCGCGCGTCGGACAGGGAGAACATTGCCTTGTACTCGAACGAACCTTCGTCGGAAGGCAGAATCCGAACTTTCCAGTTCCACATCGGGGGTCCGATCTCGTTTGCGCTTCGGTCTAGAACCGTCCGCCGCCCCGTCCGTATCCACCGCCACCGCCGCTGCCACGGTTGCCGCTCGGCTCGGTGCGGGGGCGCGCTTCGGAGACCGTCAGGGCCCGCCCGTCGATTTCCCGTCCGTTCAAGGCGGCCATCGCGGCCTTTGCCTCGTCGTCCTTGGAGAACTCGACGAAGCCGAAGCCCTTCGAGCGGCCCGTCCCGCGGTCGGAAATGACCGTGACCGAGTCCGGAGCGCCGTAGGCTCCGAAAAGCTGGCGCAAGTCGTCCTCTGTCGTCGCATAGGACAGATTGCCGACGTAAAGTTTCATTTGAATTCCTCCCGCCGGTCGAGCCAGCAGCTCGGCGTTGTCCGAACGCGACCGCCGCCGCGCGCGTCGCGCTTTCCCGTTTTTCTTATCGTTCGGAGTTCGTCAGAGCTGGTCTGGCAAAGCGAGCGGAACGAGAACAAAGACAGCGTATCACACCGCGTGGTCGCTCTCTCCCGCTCATGCAGGACATCCGGGCGCCGCAACAATCGAGCGCTGAGGAGCTTGCGGGTCGCAGGAGCCGGGGCTAGTATTGCCCTTTTCTCGATCGGAGCAGGAGGTCCGCATGACGGATTCCGCGGTTGTGGCCGACTCTCACGCGGCGGCAACGGCGCGCGCCTCGACGCCGGCTGAAATTCTGCGCAACTTCGTCGACGGCCGGTGGGTCGAGTCCCGTGCGCGCGAGTTTTTGGACGTCTACAACCCGGCACGCGGCGAGGTGATCGCGCGAACGCCGCTCTCGACCGGCGAGGATCTGGACCAGGCGGTGGCAGCCGCAAGGAAGGCGTTTCCGGGCTGGCGCGACACGCCGGCGGTCGTGCGGGCGCGCGCGCTGTTCCGGTTTCGGGACCTGCTGGAGCAGAACTTCGAGGAGCTGGCGCGCACGGTCACAGCTGAGCACGGCAAGACCATCGACGAGTCGCGAGGCAGTGTCCGGCGCGGGATCGAGTGCGTCGAGGTCGCCTGCGGATCCCCGTCGCTCATGATGGGTTACGGTCTCGAGAACATCTCCTCCGGTATCGACTGCCAGGTGATCCGTCAGCCCGTCGGCGTTTGTGCGGCCATTGCTCCCTTCAACTTCCCGGCGATGGTGCCTCTCTGGTTCCTTCCCTTTGCCGTGGGAACGGGCAACACGATCATCGTCAAGCCCTCCGAGCAGGTGCCCCTTTCGCAGCGGCTCGTGTTCCACCTGCTGGAGAAGTGCGACCTGCCCCCCGGAGTCGTCAATCTCGTCAATGGAGGCCGCGAGGTGGTCGAAGCGATCTGCGATCACCCGGAGATCCGCGCGGTGTCCTTCGTCGGATCGACGCCGGTCGCCCGAGCGGTCTGGCGGCGGGCGACCCACGCGGGCAAGCGCGTGCAGGCGCTCGGCGGCGCGAAGAATTTCGTCGTCGTGATGCCCGACGCCGACTGGGACCGATCGATCAACGTCATCACCGAGTCCTTCTACGGGTGCGCGGGAGAACGGTGCCTCGCCGGCAGCGTGCTCGTCCCGGTCGGGGAGGCCCACGGCGAGGCGCGCGACAGGATGGCTGCGTCCGCGAAGGCCCTCCGGGTCGGCGACGGAATGGAGCAAGGCGTTTCGATGGGCCCCGTCATCAGCGCCCGGCACCGCGAGAGGGTCCTCGACTACATCGAGAAAGGCGTCGAAGAAGGGGCGAAACTCGTGGTGGACGGCCGGAAGGTCTCCGTCGCGGGAAACGAAAAGGGGTTCTTCCTGGGACCCACTCTCTTCGACGACGTCCGGCCGGCCATGGCGATCGGGCACGAGGAGATCTTCGGACCGGTCGCTTCGATCACGCCGGTCAAAACCTTGGAGGAGGCGATCGAGGTGATGCACGCGCATCCCAACGCGAACGCGACCTCCATCTTCACCACGAGCGGCAAGGCGGCGCGGGAGTTCGCGCGGCACGCGTCGGCATCCATGGTCGGCGTGAATATCGGCGTGGCGGCGCCGATGGCGTACTTCCCCTTCGGTGGCGCGAAGGACAGTTTCTTCGGCGACCTGAAGGTCCACGGGAGGGACGCGTACGAGTTTTACACAGATAAGAAAGTGGTCATCAGCCGGTGGTTCTGAATCCGATTGTCATCCTGAGCGCAGCGAAGGATCCCTCCCTTGAAAGCCAGGGATCCTTCGGCCCTGCGGGCCTCGGGATGACAGCCTAGCCGGAGTCACAATGCCGAGAAAAGTCATCGGTGGTCTGATCCAGTGCGCGACGCCCGTCTCCGACCCCTCGACCCCGATCGAGCAGGTCAAGGAGGACGCGATCTCGAGACACGTTCGCTTGATCGACGAGGCGGGAAAGAACGGCGTCCAGATCCTCGGGCTCCAGGAAGTCTTCAACGGCCCGTATTTCTGCCCTTCGCAGGACCCGCACTGGTACGACATGGCCGAGCCGGTTCCCGGGCCCACGACCGAGCGGATGGCCGGGTACGCGAAGAAGTACCGGATGGCGATGGTCGTGCCCGTCTACGAGCGCGAGCAGGCCGGCGTTTACTACAACACGGCCGCCGTCTACGACGCCGACGGCTCGTACCTCGGGAAATATCGAAAGAACCACATCCCGCACACGTCGGGGTTCTGGGAGAAATACTTCTTCAAGCCGGGCAACCTCGGCTATCCGGTCTTCGATACGCGCTACGCGAAAGTCGGCGTCTACATCTGCTACGACCGGCACTTCCCGGAGGGCGCGCGCCTCCTCGGTTTGAACGGCGCCGAGATCGTGTTCAACCCTTCCGCCACCGTCGCCGGGCTGTCGCAGTACCTGTGGAAGCTCGAGCAGCCGGCGCACGCCGTCGCGAACGGCTACTTCATGGCTTGCAGCAACCGCGTCGGCGTCGAAGCTCCGTGGAATCTCGGGCGCTTCTACGGCTCGTCGTACTTCGTCGATCCACGCGGCAACTTCCTCGCGGTCGGCTCGGAGGACAAGGACGAGCTCATCACGGCCGAGATGGATCTCGACATGATCGAGGACGTGCGGCGGGTCTGGCAGTTCTACCGTGACCGGCGGCCGGAGACCTACCAGCCGATGGCCGAACTCGGAACTTGAAAACCCTTCTCCGCGGCGGCACGGTCGTCACCGCGACCGACCTCTATCGCGGCGACGTCCTGATCGAAGATGAGCGGATCACCGCGATCGCGAGACCTGGGGATCTGACCCCCTTCGGGGATCAGACCCCCTTCGACAAAACCATCGACGCCTCCGGGAAGTACGTCATCCCCGGTGGAATCGACGTCCACACGCACCTCGACATGCCCTTCGGGGGTACGACGTCCGCCGACGACTTCGAGTCCGGCACGGTCGCGGCGGCGCACGGCGGCACGACCTCGGTCGTCGACTTCGCGATCCAGTACCGCGGACAGACGCTCGCCCACGCGTTGGATACCTGGAGGAAGAAGGCAGAGGGAAAGGCGGCGATCGATTACGGCTTCCACATGATCGTCACCGAGCTTACCGAATCGGTCGAGAGCGAGATGGACGCGCTCGTCGAGGAAGGCGTGACGTCGTTCAAGCTCTTCATGGCGTATCCCGGCGTATTCATGCTCGACGACGGCTCGATTTTCCGGGCGCTCCTGCGCACCCGTGAAAACGGCGGGACGATCTGCATGCACGCCGAGAACGGCGGCGTGATCGACGTACTGGTCAAGAAGGCGCTCGCGGAGGGAAAGATCGCGCCGAAATACCACGCGCTGACCCGGCCAGCCCGGGCGGAGGGCGAGGCGACCCACCGCGCGATCGCGCTCGCGGAGATGGCGGGGGTCCCGATCTACATCGTCCACCTCTCCGCCGCGGAGGCGCTCGAAATGGTGATGCAAGCGCGCGACCGCGGCCTTCCCGCTTACGCGGAGACCTGCCCACAGTACCTGTTTCTCTCCTCCGACAACTACGAGGAGCCCGGTTTCGACGGCGCGAAGTACGTCATGAGCCCGCCGCTGCGGGGGAAAGAGACGCAGGAGCGGCTCTGGCGCGGTCTCGCGTCGAACGATCTGCAGGCAGTCTCCACCGATCACTGCCCCTTTTGCATGAAGGAGCAGAAGGAGCTCGGTCGCGACGATTTCTCCAGGATCCCCAACGGCGCGCCGGGTATCGAGACCCGCATGAGCCTCGTCTTCGACGGCGGTGTACGCACCGGGAAAATCGGTCTCAACCGTTTCGTCGAGCTGACCTCGACGTCGCCGGCGAAGATCTTCGGCCTCTTTCCGCGCAAAGGGACGGTCGCGCCCGGTTCTGACGCCGACCTCGTCGTGTTCGATCCGAAGAAGAAAGTGACGCTGTCGGCGAAGACGCTGCACATGAAGGTCGACTACAACCCTTACGAAGGGCGAGAGATCATCGGGGCCGCCGACACGGTTCTCTCCCGCGGCAAGGTCGTCGTGGAGAGCGGGAAATTTGTGGGCCGCGCCGGCGCCGGCTCGTTCTTGAAGAGAAATCCGAGATGACCCTTTCTGTCATTCCGAAGAGCGAAGCGACGAGGAATCCCACGCTCGTCCGGAAGGGATTCCTCGCTGCGCTCGGAATGACATACCCCCTCCTGTCATTCCGAGGAGCGGAGCGACGAGGAATCTCGTTACGAGATGAGATTCCTCGCTCCGCTCGGGATGATAAGGGTCACGCGGGATGACAAGGAGTGAAATGAGCACCGAAACTCGGCAAGCCCGTCCGACGTCCGACCTCACGAACGCCGTGCGGCAGAAGCACAAGGAATATCTCTTCCCCGCGACGATCCAGTACTACCAGGAGCCGATCGTCGTCACCGACGCGAAGGGGCTGCGGGTCCGGGACGCCGACGGCAACGAGTACCTCGACTTCTTCGGCGGCATCCTGACCGTTTCGGTCGGCCACGGGAACGAGAAGGTCAATGCCGCGATCAAGGCGCAGGTCGACCGCCTCTCGCACATCTCCACGCTCTATCCCACGCTTCCCGTCGTCGAGCTCGCCGAGCGGCTGGCGCGGATCGCTCCCGGCAAGCTCCGCCAGATGTACTTCACCGCGTCGGGGACGGAGGCGGACGAGACCGCCGTGATGATGGCGGAGCTCTTCACGGGCCGCTCCGAGATCATCGCGCTGCGACACGGGTACTCGGGCCGCTCGACTCTCGCCCAGTCGCTCACCGCACACTCCACGTGGCGCCCGCTCCCGACGAAGATCGCCGGCATCAAACACGCCCCCACGCCGTACTGCTACCGCTGTCCGATGCACCTGACGTATCCCTCGTGCGGGATCGCCTGCGCGAAAGACATCGAGGACATCATCCGCACGACGACCACCGGCCGTGTCGCTGCGTTCCTCGCGGAGCCGATCCAGGGAGTGGGCGGCTTCATCACGCCGCCGCCGGAGTACTTCGAGGCGGCCGTCGCGATCGTGCGGAAGTACGGCGGAGTCTTCATCTGCGACGAGGTCCAGACCGGCTTCGGCCGCACCGGAACCACGATGTGGGGCATCGAGCACTGGGGTGTGGAGCCCGAGATCATGACGATGGCCAAGGGCGTGGCGAACGGGCTGCCGCTCGGCGTCACGGTCTGCACGCCGGAGATCGCGGCGTCGCTGAAGGCGCTGACCATCTCGACCTTCGGCGGAAATCCGGTCTCGTGCGCCGCGGGAAACGCGACCGTGCAGTTCATCGAGGAAGAGAATCTCCCCGCTAACGCCGAAGCGATGGGAGCTCTCCTGCGCGCGGGCCTCGAGGAATTGAAGCGGCGCTTTCCGAAGAACCTCGGGGACGTGCGGGGCATGGGGCTCATGCAGGCGGTGGAGCTCGTGGTCGACGAAACCGCCGGCGACCGCACGCCCGCGAAGGAACTGACCAACCAGATCTTCGAGGAGGCGCGAAGGCGGGGTCTCCTGATCGGCAAGGGGGGGCTCGACGGAAACTGCTTCCGGATCGCGCCGCCCTTGACCGTCAACGCCTCGGAGGTTGCCGAAGCCGTGGCGATTCTCCGCGAGTCATTCGAAGCCGCGGGCGCGAGCTAGAGGGAGGAGGTTCCCGATGCCCGACCTTTCCATCACGTTCACCGGAATCAAGTTCGAAAATCCCTTCCTGCTCTCCTCGGCGCCGCCGACGGAGTCCGAATCGAACATCCTGCGCGCGTTCGAAGCGGGTTGGGCCGGCGTCGTCACGAAGACGATCGGCGTTCATCCGGTCGTGAACGTCAAGGGACCGAAGACCAACTTCCTGCGGACCGACCCGGCATCGGGGATGATCTCCATGAAGAAGCGGACCGGCGCCGCGCTCCACTCCTCCTGGAATTGGGAGCTCATCTCCGACAAGCCGCTCGACTGGTGGATCGGCCGCCTCGCGCGGATCAAGAAGGCGCACCCCGGAAAGATCCTGATCGCTTCGATCATGGCGGGCTCCGGCTCCGACGAGGAGCTCCGCCACTGGCAGACGCTCGCGAAGGCCTGTCAGGAGGACGGTGCCGACGCGCTCGAGCTGAACCTCTCCTGTCCTCACATGGACCGGCCGGACATGGGCTCGAACATCGGAAAGGACGACGAGCTCATCTCCGTCGTCACCCAGATCGTCAAGGAAGTCGCCCGAGTGCCCGTCTGGGCCAAGCTCACGCCCTCGACGACCGACATCGTCGTCGAGGCGCGGGGCGCCTTTCTCGGCGGCGCCGATGCGATCTCGTCCTCAAATACGTTCACTTCGCTGCCGGTGATCGATCCCGAAACTCTGGAATTCGAGATGAACGTCGAAGGACTGGTCTCGACGGGGGGACTCGGCGGGCCGGCGATCCTTCCCCTTTCTCTCGCGAAGATGGCTCAGATGACCGGCGCGCTCCCGGACAAGGAGTTTTCGGGAATCGGGGGTATCGCGGAGTTTTCGCACGCATTGAACTACTTCCTGCTCGGCTGCGGGACGGTCCAGGTCTGCACGGCGGCCATGCTCGACCACGCCGTCGGCCCAACGGTCATCAAGAACCTGGTTCGGGGCATGGAAGAGTTCCTGGAGAAGAACGCCCACCGGGGCTGGAAAAGCCTCGAGGACTTCCGGGGCATCCGCCGCGACCGGATCGTGTCGCACTCGAAGATCAAGCGGCCCGACGAGGCTCACTATCATGGCGGCTACGACGCCGAGACGCCGGCCGCCGCCGGGAGCACGAAGTGACGGCGCGCCTCTCGGCGCGTCGTCATCCCGAGTGCGTGAGCGCGAGGGATCTCTTCCTCTCCGCTGTCGCCGTTCTCGTCGCTCTGTCTCTTTCCGCCGCACCTGCGGCGAAGAAAGCCCCACGCACTCCGAAGCAGTACACGATCGAGCAGTTCTACGCGACGACGGGCGTGCGCGACGCATCCTTCTCCTCCGACGAGAAGCGCATCCTCTTCTCGTCGAACCAGACCGGGGTGTTCAACGTCTACAGCGTCCCGGTCGCGGGCGGGGCGGCGACTCCGCTGACCGCCTCGACGACCGACACGACCTATGCGGTCTCCTATTTCCCGACGGACGACCGCGTCCTCTCCACGCGCGACCAGGGCGGCAACGAGCTGAACCACCTCTACGTGCGGGAGCTCGACGGCAAGGAGCGAGATTTGACTCCCGGCGAGAAGCTCAAAGCGGAGTTCGACGGCTGGAACGGCGACCGAACGGCGTTCTGGGTGGAGACGAACGAGCGCGATCCGAAGTTTTTCGACTTGTACCGGTACGACGCGAAGAGCTACGAGCGCACGATGGTCTACAAGAACGAGGCGGGTTACGACATCGCGGCCATCGCGCCGGACGGCAAGTGGGTCGCGCTCGGGAAGACCAACGGGACTTCGGACAGCGACATCTATCTCTGGAGCGCTGCCACGAAAGAGGCGAAGAACATCACCCCGCACCAGGGGATGGCCGAAAACACGCCGCAGGACTTCGATCCGGCAACGGGCGCGCTCTACTACCTCTCCAACGAAGGCGCTGAGTTCGCGAGCGTCCGGAAGTTCGACGCCGTGACCGGAAAGACCGAGGACGTCGAAAAGCCGGACTGGGACGCTCTTTTCACGCGTTTCTCGAAGAACGGTCGATATCGCGTGACCGGCGTCAACGAAGACGGCCGGACCGTGGTCCACGTCCGCGACACGCGGTCCGGCGAAGAAGTGCTGCTCCCGAAGCTGCCGGCCGCGGACATCACCTCGGTCCGCTTCGCCGACAGTGAGAGCCGGATCGCGTTCTACGTCAACGGCGATCGCTCCCCGAACAACCTGTACGTCTACGAGTTCGGCCGGTCGTCCCCCGTCCGACTGACGGATTCGCTCACGAAGGAAATCGATCCAGAGGACCTCGTCGATTCGGAGGTCGTACGATTTAAGTCGTTCGACGGAATGGTCATCCCGTCGATCTTCTACAAGCCGCACCAGGCGACTCCACAGGGCAGGGTCCCGGCTCTCGTGTGGGTCCACGGCGGGCCGGGCGGACAGACGCGCAAGGGCTACAGCGCGACGATCCAGTACCTCGTCAACCATGGCTACGCGGTGCTCGGGATCAACAACCGTGGCAGCTCGGGCTACGGGAAGACCTTCTACACGGCGGACGATCGGAAGCACGGCAAGGAGCCTCTCCGCGACTGCGTCGAGGGAAAGAACTACCTCGCGAAGCTGCCGTACGTCGACGCCGCCCGCATCGGAATCATCGGCGGCAGCTACGGCGGCTACATGGTCCTCGCGGCGCTCGCGTTCCAGCCCGAAGCGTTCGCCGTCGGCGTGGACATCTTCGGCGTCTCGAACTGGCTCCGCACGCTCGAGACCATTCCGAAGTGGTGGGAGTCGCAGCGGCTCGCTCTCTACAAGGAGATCGGCGATCCCGAGAAGGACAAGGACATGCTTCGCGAGATCTCGCCGGTCTTTCACGCCGACAAGATCAAACGCCCTCTTCTCGTCCTGCAGGGGGCGAACGACCCGCGCGTCATCAAACCGGAGTCCGACGACATCGTCGCGGAGGTGAAAAAGAACGGAGTGCCGGTCGAGTACATCGTTTTCCCCGACGAGGGGCACGGCTTCACGAAGAAGAAGAACCAGATCGAAGGCTACGGTGCGATCCTGAAATTCCTCGACAAGTACCTGAAGGGCGCGCCGGCAGCGCACGCCACGGCGAGAGGCTGATTCGCCGCGGCCGAGCGGTACCTCTCAAGTCCGGAATGCTCGCCAACATGCGCTACGGTCGGATCCGACGCTACTGGGACGATCTCCGCAACCGGCTGCGCTGACCTCCGGCTTCGACTGCCGAGCGTCTCGAGCGGATCGGATTTAGCATCACTTCGTGCGGACCGGTCTGCCCGCCTGGATGATGCCGGCCGTCGTGGCCGGAGGATTCATTCTCTTTCTCTGGGTCGAAACGCGCCGCCCCCTGCGAGTCGAGCGCGAATCGAAGCTCCGCCGCGTCGGGCGCAACCTGGCGACCGCCGGCATCGGCCTCGCAACGGTCGAGCTGCTGCAGATTCCCATCTTGATCCCGATCTCCCGCTGGACGATGAAGCTGGGAATCGGGCTACTCAACCATCTGGGGGTGATCAGGTGGGTGCGGGTGGTGGTCGCCTTCGTGCTGCTCGATTACACGCTCTGGTTCTGGCACTGGATCAACCACCGTGTCCCTTTCTTCTGGCGGTTCCACTCCGTTCACCATGTCGACCGCGACCTGGATGTATCGACGGGAGTCCGCTTCCACTTCGGCGAGCTGGGACTCTCCGTCCTATTTCGCGCTCTTCAAATCACTGCAATCGGCGCCGATCCGGTCTCCGTCGCGATCTGGCAGATGCTGCTCTTCGTCTCAGTCCTCTTTCACCACTCCAATACGCGCCTGCCGCTCGCTCTCGAGCGCGTCCTGGTGCGGATCGTCGTGACCCCCCGGATGCACGGAATCCATCACTCGGACTACGAGAACGAGACGAACACCAACTGGTCGAGCCTTCTCTCCGTGTGGGACTACCTGCACGGGACCATCCGTCTCGACGTTCCCCAGCAGTCGATCACCATCGGTGTGGCGGCGTTCGACGATCCGAAGAAGATTACGCTCGGCAAGATCCTCGCGATGCCCTTCCACCGCTGGAAGGAGTACTGGCGCCGGCCCGACGGGTCGCTGGCCGTCCGCCCGCACGCCGATGGCCGAACGCGGCTGGAACCCTGATCACGAGAGCGTCCGCGGCAACAGCGGCCGTCCTTTTCCGGACCGGCGAGCTTCTTGACTTGGGGTCCGAGACCCCGCTAATATCCCCCTCCCGGGGATAGGGATAGACGAGGAGGCCGAATGAAACCAACCACCAAAAAGAACCCCGTAATTGGCCGAGCGGAATCGAGCGCCGCCAACCTTCCCGCAAGCGTGCGCGCGGAGCTCGATTCCCGGCTGGCCCGCATCGAAGGACACGTCTCGGCGATCCGCCGGATGCTTTCGTCGGGCGACGACTGCGACTCGTTACTCGTTCAGGCATCCGCGGTCCGGTCTGCTCTGAACGGCGTGCTCGTCGGGTTGATGGAAGCGCACCTGGAGTCTTGCGTAATTCCTGGCGCGCGAGCCGGCAAGAGCGATGAAGCGCTCGGCCGTTTTCGCCAGGCCCTCGAGACCGTTCTGAAGAGGTCGTGACGGCATGGACAGCGCCGCCAATACCAGGCTTCTGAGCGCGGGCGCAGTCGCGTCCGCCGTCGCGGCCTCGATCTGTTGCTTGGGTCCGCTCGCCCTCGCCCTGCTGGGCCTCGGCGGTGGCGCGTTGCTCTTGAAGTTTGAGCCCTATCGACCGTACCTGCTGGCGGCGACCGGTCTGTTCCTTGGGGCCGCCTTTTATCTGACCTACCGCCGTCCGCCCGCCGAAGAGTGCGCGCCCGGCTCGGCGTGCGATCGGCCCTCGAGTCGGAGAGGGCAAAGGATCGTCTTGTGGATCGTCACAGTCATCGTCGTTCTTGCTGCCGCGTTTCCGTATCTCTCGACCGCGCTTTTCTGAGCAGAAACTCTGGAGGTCTGCCGTGAAGAAGCTTTTCCCTCTCCTGCTCGCATTCACGCTGGCATGGCCCGCTCTGGCCGCTACCAGGAGTGTGACGTTCGCCGTCAAAGGCTGGACCTGCGGCTCCTGCGCCGCGGCGACTCGGATCGCATTGAAGAAGCTCAATGGCGTCGAAGACGTCAAGACCAATGTCGATACCGCGGAGGCGGTCGTCACCTACGACGACGCGAAGGTCGCGCCGGAAGAGATGGTCCAGGAAATCGCGAAGCTCGGTTACAAGGCGACGGTCAAAGGTGCTGCCGCGCCCTCGGCGAGCTCGCCACGCTCTGCGCCTGAGACCGCACTCGATGCGCCGGTGGCTCCGGAGCGCGTCAGCTTCTTCGAGGTTCCCCTCGAATGCGGCGCCGCGGAAGGACTCGGGTGCGGCTCGGCTTCCAAGCCCATCCTGAAGAGCCTGGGACGCGACACCAGGGTCGTCGCGGCCAAGATCAACTATTCGGGGACGGTGCTGGCGGTCGTGTGGAAGGATCCCGATCAGGCTCGTTTCGGCGCTTCTGCCGTGGAGGCCGCTTTCAGAGAGCGGGATCTCGAAACCGCGCTCTTGCGAGGTACCGCTCGGGAAAGAGCAGTCAAGGAGTTCGAGTCCAAACCCTGGTACGGGGCGAGCGACGTCGACCGCCTGAGCGAACGGGAGGCGCAGGTGATCGCCGCCAGGGTCGTCAACAGAGCCAACGCTCGACTCGGTCTCCCAGCCGAACGTGTTGCGGCTCTCACGCACGATCTGTCCGTATCCATCGCTCGGCGCCTGACCAGGGATACCGACGAGGAGTGTGCCAGGGATCCACTCGAAGTGGAGCTGAGGAAGATCGCGAAAAAGTACCTGAACGAGCAACAAATGGCAGAACTTCGGAAAGCCGCAGAACAAGGCGCCGGAGCATTGCCCGGAGAGGCGAAGTAGCCGCAGAGCCTCGATCGCTTACGGCGAGAGAAGACCTTCGTGTCCCGCATTCTTCAGTCTTTTGGATTCTTGGGGAGTATCTTCGCCGCGGCCTGCTGCCTCGGCGTCTCTTTCCTGATTTCCGGCCTGACCGCGATTGGCGCGGGGTTCTTGATCAGAGACCGGTACCTGTTGCCGATCCTGGCCGCGTTTCTCGTGATCTCAATGGTTGGAACGGCCCTTTCGATGCGCCAGCACGGAAGGAAGACACCGCTCGTCCTTTCCGTTGCCGGCGCCGTCGTCACCTTCAGCGGAATCCTTCTGTGGCCACCAGTGGCCTACGCAGGCATCGCCTTGCTCCTGCTCGCCTCGATCCTGGATCTCCTGGCCGCTCGACCAGGGTCGAGCAAAGGCAGCTGATCATGGATCGCTACGACCTCGTGATCCTGGGGTCGGGCTCGACCGCTTTTGCGGCCGCGCTCAGAGCTGAGGAGCTCGGAAAGACCGCCGTCCTGACAGAGGAGCGCACGGTCGGTGGCACTTGCGTCAACCGGGGATGTCTCCCATCGAAGAACCTGATCGAAGCGGCAAGGCTCCTCCACGACGCGCAAAATCCGCGCTATCCCGGCCTCTCACCGACGAAGCCCGAGATCGACTTCCGCGAGCTTGTGCGCCAGAAGGACGAGGTCGTTCGGTCCTATCGAGAGAAGAGATACGAGAGCCTCATCGGGGATCGAATCCGCATCGAACGAGGGCACGCTCGGTTCCTCGATCCCCACACGGTCGAAGTCGATGGAAGAAAGATCACGGGAGACAGGATCCTGATCGCCACCGGCTCCCGTCCCGTCCTGCCGCCAACCGAAGGGCTGGCGGACGTGCCGTATCTAACCAGTGACCTTCTGACGAGCGACGAGCCATTGGAACTGGAGGAGCTGCCCGAGTCCCTGTTGCTCGTGGGTGGGGGATACATCGCGCTCGAGCTGGGTCAGATGTTTCGGCGCTTCGGCTCGGAAGTGACGATCGTCGAGCGCAGCGGAGAGATCCTCTCTCGCGGATACGAGCCGGAAGTCGGCCCCACGATTCGGACGATCCTCGAGGAAGAAGGCATTCGGGTCTTGACGTACGCCACAGTGCGCTCGGTCCGCCGGGATGGATCGCAAGTAGCCGCGGTGGTGGAAACCAAAACCGGAGCCCAGGAATTCCATGCGGCACGGCTTCTGGTCGCGGCTGGACGGCGCCCCAACTCGGACCGGATCGCGCTCGAGAAAGCCGGCGTGTCGCTCGAGGGGAATGGCGACGTTCGGGTCGACCGCCACCTGCGCACGAACGTACCCTACATTTTCGCCGCCGGAGACGTGATCGGCTCGCAGACTGGCAGCGAAAAGGCGACTCCCGTGGGAAGCCACGACGGAAGCATCGCCGCGCACAACGCTCTCTCGAGTGAGGAACCGCGGGCCGTGGACCATCGGGTCGTTCCGCGAACCATCTTCACGGATCCCCAGGTCGCGACGGTCGGCATGACGGAGAAGGAGGCGATCGCGGCAGGGCACTCCTGCTGGTGCAACACGCTGCCGATGTCTCTTGTGCCCCGCGCCGGCGCGATTCGCGACACGCGTGGGATCGTCAAGATGGTGGCCGAAGTGAAGACCGACGAGGTGCTCGGAGTCTCGATGGTGGCTCCAAACGCCGGCGAGGTCATTCACGAAGCCGCGATGGCGCTTCGGTTTCGCGCCAGGCTGCAGGACTTCATCGATCAGCTCCACGTCTACCCCACGATGGCGGAAGCCCTGAAGATCGTCGCGATTTCGCGTTTCAAGGACCCCGCCAAGCTTTCTTGTTGCGCGGAGTAAGGCGCGCGAATCAGCGAGAGTGCAGACCAAGACCAAAGGGAGGATGAGATGAGCCCCTCCTCGACTGAGAATCCGCGATGACCTCCGGTCGCCCTCCTGGCTACAGGTGTCCTTGCGATCGCGCTGGCGGCAGAGGCTGTCGCCGCCGCCGCCAAGAAGGGAAGGTCCGACATGCAACCGGAGTTGCTTTTTGATGTCGAGATAAAAGTCGTCCCCAACATGCCCGCGGTCGTACCGTCCGACGGCAGGATTGGTGAGCTTGTAGGCAGTGGCGACGGAAGGGTCACCGGCCCCCGGTTAACGGGGAAGCTGCGCTTCTCCCTCTTCGAAAAGGTTGGCGAGACGGCCTGTCACATGGACACAGGTGCGGTTCTCCAGACCGATGATGGGGCGCAAATCAGAATCGACGGGACTGGATTCGCCTTGCGCAGAGGCCACGATCGCGACCTGTGGATCACGGCACAGGCACTGCGTTTCCGGACCGATGACCCGCGTTACGCATGGCTAAACCATGTTGCTGGACTGTGGGCCGGCACTGCCGATCTGGAGGCGGGAAGCGCGCGGGCGCGCGTCTTCGCCCACGTCGGCCGCCCAGAATGACCTGAACGATTGGCAAAGGAGTCGCTGCTCATCACTTGCCCGCATGCTTCTGGACACTGCCAGGAAAAGAATCGACCTGACGGATCTGCTTCTCGAAGATCGCCGGGTCGGTCGTCGGAAGATCGCACACGCCGCGCTTGCAGACGTAGGCCATCGCTTGGTTCTTGCCGGCCACCTTGCCTTGGACCAGTGGCGACAAACGCGCAAGCTCTCCCAGCGAAGCGCCTTCCGTGGCGACCAGCAGGACGCGATTCGGGACATAGCTCGTTCGCAGCCGTGCGAGCAACGGTTCCGCCTCGGAGCGGGAGCGGCGCGTCACGATGACAATCTCCTTGGCTGAATCCAGAAGAAAATCGAGGGCGAGCAGGGCTTCCGAGACCGCCGCCGGCGAATTCCGGAGCACTCCCCCCAGAGGCATGAAAGCGCGCTCCGCCCGCTTGCGATAAGCCTCATTGGTCGTGAGCTCTGAGAGCCGGAGCAGGTTGAGAATCTCGACCGAGCTGCCTGCCGGCTCGGCGCCGTCGTAGCTCGGTCTCTCCCGGGCTATCAGGCGCTCATGGTCGTCGGCGGTCAGAAAGAAACCGCCGTTGGGCCGATCTTCGTAATGAGCCTCGACGACCCGATCGAGCGATATAGCCTCCCGCAACCACCGGAGGTTGCCTGTCGCCTCGAACAGGTCGAGGAGCGCCGCTGTCAGGAACGCGTAATCATCGAGGTAGCCGTCGTGCTGGGCGCGCCCGTCCTTGAAACTCCGGGAGAGGCGCTCCCCTTTGCGAAGGTTCTTGAGAAGAAATCCCGCAGCCCTCTCGGCCCTCTGCGCGTATCGCGGGTCTCCGAGCACGACCGCCGCCCTCGCGTGCGCCGAGATCATCAGGCCGTTCCACGCGGTCAGGATCTTCTCGTCGCGCAGCGGAGGAGGACGCTTCGATCTTGCGTCATAGAGGATGTCCCGAGCCTCGTCGACCGTGGACCGCACGTCTTCCGGCGGCAGACCGAGTGTCTTCGCCACCTCGATCAACGGTTTCCCGGTGTGGAGTATGTTTCGGCCCTCGAAGTTCCCGCGCGGAGTCACATCGAACCACGCCTCCACGATCCGAGCACGCCGGGGGTCGAGAGCCACCTCGATCTCGTCCGGCGTCCAGGTGAAAAACCATCCCTCTTCTCGTCGGCCGTTGGGCGCCGGACTGTCGGCGTCGGTCGCGGAATAGAAGGCCTTCTCGGGGGAGGTCATGTCTCGCTCGACGTAACGGAGGATCTCCCGCGTGATTTCGGCGTATCGCTTCTCTCCCGTCACCTGGTAGGCCTCGAGGTAGTCCATCGCAAGGAGCGCATTGTCGTAGAGCATTTTTTCGAAGTGGGGCACGAGCCACTGCGGATCGGTCGAATATCGGTGGAACCCACCACCGACCTGATCGTGCATGCCGCCGGCCGCCATCCGGTCGAGCGTGAGCGTAGCCATTCGGAGGACGTCAGGCTGACCGGTGCGCCGGTAGACACGCAGGAGTAGACGAATCGGCAGCGAGCTCGGGAACTTCATCCGGCTCTGGAGCCCTCCCCAGACTTTGTCGAAGCGGTTTCGGAAGTCGTCGGCGGCCCGCGAGAGAGCCGACGCATCGGGGCGTCCCTCTTCGGCGACTTCGGACATGTTCTGCTGGATTCGACGGGTGATCTTCTCCGCCGTCTGAGCGATGCGGTCAGGCTGCGAGTCGTAAGCCTTGCGCAGTTCATCGAGGGCGCTCAAGAACTGCCTGGCCGGAAAATAGGTGCCGCCGGAGAAAGGCTTCCGATCGGGGGTCAGCCAGACGGTCATCGGCCACCCGCCGCCGCCAGTCAGCATCTCGACCGCGTTCATGTAGATGGCGTCGACGTCGGGCCGCTCCTCCCGGTCGACCTTGATGGCCACGTAGTTTTCATTCAAGTACCGCGCGATCTCCTCGTCCTCGAAGGACTCCTCCTCCATCACGTGGCACCAGTGGCAGGTGGAATAACCCACGGAGAGCAACACGGGGCGATGGAGCTTCCTGGCCGTGTCGAAGGCTTCGTCACTCCAGGAGTACCAGTTCACCGGATTGTGGGCGTGCTGTCGAAGATATGGGCTCGTCTCGAGATAGAGGCGGTTCGTGTATTTGGGAGAGCCGTCCGGATTCAAGTGCCGCGTCCGTGGCCGCTCGCCGGGAGGCCGGGCAGTCCAGGCCGCTTCGAGCTTGTGCACGAGCGCATCATCGTATGGGACCGCACCGGGCAAGGGGCCGCCGAAGCTCCAGCGGTGACGGGCAGTGTCACTCCCCGCACTGCCCGAAGCGGTTCCCGAGCCGGCAGTCGGCGATTTAGAATTTCGGCGAGCTTGCCCCGCGACAACAAGGAGGCCTCC
>DASWCZ010000060.1:0-20157 GCA_036395755.1 Thermoanaerobaculia bacterium | reverse complement strand
GCTTGGTAAACACTGGGGTCGCCTTTCAGTATCGCCCCGAGGGCCGCGTGGCTTTGTTCGATCGCGCTGGTGAGGTCGTTTGTCGCCATTTAACGGTCTCCGTTCGCTGGGATCGCTCTGGTTAGCTCGGTTGGGAATGTTGCATAGTCTCAGCCGGGATCGTCGCTTCGCGGAACGAACATCCAGGTATCCACGCTACTTCCCGTGGCCTAACGGTCGGGCGTTCAGCGGCGAGCCGAGCGAGCGCAGCGAGCGGCCCGAGCCAGAGAGCTCCTGAACCGGAAGACCTGCGCTTCGGCCGGATTGCGACTTGGGAACACGCGGGCGGTGCGTCCGCTGCAACGCCATGTTAGACGCCAGCGGACCTTGACCGCCGGAGAGTAGCTATGCCCATCACGAGAGTGAAAGCGGCTGCGGCGACGAGATACCAGGCCACCTCGCCAATCCGACGGTACCGCACCACAACTGCGACCACGGAGAAAGCCGTCGTCAGGAACCAGAGATACGTCACGAGGCGGGTCGCTGTACTCGGGCGATCAGCCATGGCCGCGCCTTTTTCGGTTGGCGTCTAACGGTCGGGCGTTCAGCGGCGAGCCGAGCGAGCGCAGCGAGCGGCCCGAGCGAAGGCGAGGGCGGCGAGTCCGCTGCAACGCCATGTTAGGCGGACCCTAGATTTCCAGCGACGGATGCCACCGGCACCCAGCGAGAACTCGAGGCGGCCACCCTCAGCCACCGATAGAACATAAGCTGGTCTATTTTCCGCCCAACAGCGATCGGCCCGCCTGGACGGCGAATGCCGAAGTCACGGCGACCAAAAACGATCGCTGACCAGAGCTCGGGACGCCTAACATGTGATTCGGCTTCCCAATTGGGCGCGCCTCCCGCCGCATTCCGCGCAGTCTAGAAATCATCATCGGGTGCACCGAACGGCGCCGCATCTACCTCACCAGCCTCGAGCTGGCGGGATGGCGGAAGGGATCTCTCGGAGGTGTTGGGCTGCGAACGAAGCAGCCGAGTATCCGATGATCCCGGAGGAGTGAGGCGCCAGAGCTGATCAGCCGGGCTTCGGACGCCGAGCGTCCCCGGACGGTTGAGGACGTGTGTATAAATCATCGTCGTCTTCACGTCCTTGTGACCCAGGAGCTCCTGGATCGTCCGAATATCATAGCCGTCCTCGATCAGGTGGGTCGCGAACGAGTGCCGAAGGGTATGACAGCTCGCCCGCCGCGAGATCCCGATATCCAGAACCGCCTGGCGCACGGCCCGCTGCAGCACACTCTCGTCGAGATGATGGCGGCGTTCCGCGCCCGTTCGGGGGTCACGGCTGCGGCGCTCCGCCGGAAACACCCACTGCCAGCCCCAGTCCCGCTCGGATCCGGGATGCTTGCGCGAGAGCGCTTCGGGCAGATGAACGGTCCCGAAGCCGGCGGCGAGGTCGCGCTGGTGCAGGCGCTTGACTCGCGCGAGCCAGGTCGGCAAAACCGCCCGCACGACCAGAGGAAGCGGCACCACACGGTCTCGCTGGCCCTTCGCGTCGCGGACGACGATTCGGTTGGAGCCGAATTCGACGTCTTTGATGCGCAACCGCAGACACTCGAGCAGGCGCATCCCGCTGCCGTAGAGGAGCGTCGCGACGAGGCGGGAGGGGCCTGCCAGCCGCCCGATCACGGCCCGAACTTCGGCTCGCGTCAGGACGACCGGCAGCCGGCGCGGCCGCTTCGCGCGGACCACCTTCTCGATTGAAGGTGGCGGCCTCTCGAGCACGTGTCGATAGAGAAAGAGAAGCGCAGCCAGCGCCTGATTCTGAGTGGACGCGCTCACGCCTGCCCGGTTCGCGAGGTCCGAGAGGAACGCGTTGATATCCGTCTCGCCCATAGTCTGCGGATGCCGCTTGCCGTGAAAGAGCACGAAGCGCCTCACCCAGCCGACGTACGCCTCCTCGGTTCGCAGGCTGTAGTGGCGGGCGCGGATAGAGAGGCGTACGCGGTCGAGCAGGCGTGGCTGCCCGGTCCCCGCATCGACGATGGGAAATCGAGCCGGGGTGGGCGGATCCGTCTCCACTGCATACAGTTGTCTCGGCCTCTCTCCTAAAGAAAAACGCCCGCTCGATCGGCGGGCGTTCTGGAGTCCGGAGGGACTTCGCGGAGACGAGCTCAGTGATCCGCGCCGATCTGCTTGAGCAGCGTTCCCATGTCGAAGTACTGGCGGACCGACCGCACCCGATCGTTGTCCACATCGACGACCTGGACGGCGCGCAGCTCGATCTTCTTTCCCGTCGGCGGAATCTCGCGGTCGCCGGTGTTCAGAGGTCCCTCGTGAGTCCCCTTCCACGTGATCTCGAGAACGGCGGTGTTGCCGCTGACGAACTCGGACTGGAACGTCGCGCGGGAATCCGGGATCGCCGTCGCCCACCCTTTCCACGCGGTCAGAACGTCGTCCACTCCCTTGATCCTGCGGTGAGTTCCGACCTCGTCGTAGATGACCTCGGGAGCGAGAGCGGCTCGCGCGCGATCCCAATCCTTCTCGTTGTAAGCAATCACCTGCTCTTTCGCCACGTCGGCGACAGATTTCTGGGTCATGACACCTCTCCTTTTGAAAGATGCAACCTATCACGGCGTCCACCACAGCAGCCGAGATCGCCACTCAGTCGTAGAGACCGTCCGCGTACCACTTCTCGGTCGCGCGATCGCGGTAGATCCTGTAGAGGCCGCCTTCGGCAAGCTCGACGTCCCAGTAGTCGCGCGAAGCGGGCGCGGCGGACCACCAGCCCTCCTCGAGACTCCACGGACCTGCGGCGACGCGCACCGAGCCGGCGATCTCGGGCTCGGTGCCGTTGGGGGATTTGAGAGAGAGGAGGCGGAAAGCGAGGGATCCCTCGCGGAGCCTGTCCTGAGCGGAGGCGAAGGGCTCGGGATGACAGGTGGAAGCCTCGGGATGACAGGAGGACGTCATCACCTCCAACTCCACCGGCGGGCGCAGCATGCGGATCGCGAGAAGGCCTCTCCCCGTCCGCGGAGGACGGCGCTCGGGAGGAGGCGGCGGAGGCGAGTAGTCGGCGACCGCGAAACGCTCGGGACGGTGCCCTTCCACGGCGCGCGGCGACCCGACGTGCTCCGCGCCGAGAAGGGCGACCAGGCGCGCGATCGTGGTCGCGAGCCGGTCGGGAGACAGCGCCGCCGGGCCGAACAGCGAGAGCTGCGCCTGCCGCAGCCGGTCGGGCTGCGCGGCGAAGGTGAACCCGACGACCGGCGCGCCGGGCGGGCGCGCCTCGAGCTCCAGCCGCGTCAGGGTCAGGAGGGTCTTGACGTCGCGCGTCGGCGCGGGCAGCGTGATCGCGCGCGCGTCGTAGCCTTCGGGGTCGAGCTTCAGCCCGATCTCGAGACGCCGGCACGCGAGTGCCTGCGCCTCGAGCCGCCGGACGAGCCTCTCCAGCGCCGCGTTGCCGACGAAGAGGAAGGGCTCGAGCGACACGAGCGGCCACTCGAGCTCCATTCCCTCGGAAAGGCACGGCGACGGAAGACGCGGTTCGAGCGGGCGGGGATCGATTCCGCGCGCGGTCGCATGGAGCTCGCGCCCGAGCTCTCCCAGCCGGCTCGCGACCTCTCCCGCGGGCAGCTTCGCCAGCTCACCGATCGAGCGGATCCCCCACCGTTCGAGGGTCTCGGCGAGCTCCATCTCCGGAGCGAGCTTCGCGAGAGGCAGCGGCGCGAGAAAGCGCGCCTCCTCCCCTTCCGGCACGATGGTCGGCGAGTCGGGCAGCCCCGCGGCGACCCGGGCGGCGAGCTTCGACGCGGCGATCCCGAACCGCGCGGGCAGACCCGCCTTCTCGACCGCCGCGATGACGGCGCGGCCGAGGCGAGGCTCGGCGTCGCCGTCTCCTGGCGGTACAGGGATCCCCGCGGCATCGAAGTAGATGACTCCTTCTTCCGCGCTCTCCACGCGCGGAGAAAAGGTGTCGGCGACCTCCGTCAACGCCTCCTGCGCCGCGCGCTCGCTCTCGCGGTCGCGTCCGCGCGCGAGGAGGTCGGGGAGAAGCGCCCGCGCCTGAGGCAGCGTCTGGCCCGGCTGGATCCCGGCTCGCCGCGCGGGGCGGGTCGCGGCCACCACGCGCGCCGCGTTGCCGTTGCCCTCGAAGACCGCGACGGCCTCGCCCGCGAGCTCCGGCTCGCTGCGCAACCGGGCGGCGAGCGGAAAGAGCGGCACGACGACGCAGGCGACGCGCGGGGAGGAGGGCATGGGTCACGCGGATGCTCGGAATGACCGATGCCAAGGCGCCGCCGCGGGGAGACAGAGAAGAGAGTCGGCGGCCGTGAGCGAGAGCGTCTCGGCGCGTCGCGCGGATCCCTGGACCTCTCTCTCCAGGGAAAGTCGCGACCCCGTGCCGACGAGAACCCTCGGCGCCGCGCCGCCTCCCATCCAGGTCAGGCGCGCTCCGTCCATCCGCACGACCGCGCCCGCCGCGAACCCGCTCACTCGATACGGCGACGCGAGAAGGAGAGCCGCGCCTTCGATCTCCGCCGCTCGCGCGAGACGCACCCACGCCGCCTCATGAGCTGCGCCGCGCAACGGCGGCAACCCGAGATCCACGGCGACGAGCGGGAACCCGGTCGAGAGGAGCATTTCCGCGGCGGCGAGCGCTTCCTGGACGCGCCTCGGCTGGGCCCACAAGAGCCGCTCGAGATCGACGCCCGCTTCGCGCGCGGTCTGCGGATCGAGGTGACTTCCCCGATCGACGAGCGCTGCCGCTTCGCCGGCGGACGTCGCCGACGCGAGCGCCGCGAGCACGATCGAAAAGCGTCCGCTCGAGCGGCGACCCACGAGCTCCGTCAACTGGCCGCGCGGCAACCCTCCCGAGAGCAGTCGGTCGAAGGGAGCGAGCCCGATCGGCAGACCCGGGGCCGCTGTCTGCCGCAACGGCAGCGCCGAAGCCAGATGCAGCTTCGCGCCCGGGCCGGAGAGGAGAGCAATGCTTGCCGGTTTCTCGCGGAAGCCGTTTCCCGCGAGCAGCCGCTCAAGGGCGGAAGCGCTCATGATGGGGACGCTAGGCGTAAATAAAGCGTAAGTCAAGGCGCAAAGCTTTTCCGCGCGTCATTGGTGGGGAGATGTTAAGCGAACTTGACATTCTGACAAGAATACATTACAAGAAGGCCACCTTTTAGGAGACGCAGCCGTGAGCCAGATCGAATTCACCGCGCGGGGAGACGGCGGGCCACCCGTTCGGACGGACCTCCCGCCACGATGGGTCGAGTTCACCGCGTGCGGCCCGACCGCGAAGATCTCGCGCAAAGCGGGGCTCGACGTGATGCTCGTTTACGCGGGAGGGATCGCCGTCCGGATCTTCGTCAAGGTCTGGGCGCGAATGCAGGCGCGACCGGACATCGACCCCTCACCGGGACCGCTCCTTCTCGCCGGAGCGGTCGTGGCGGCCGGACTCGTCGCGCTCCTCTTCCGGCGGATGTCCCGACGCGGCGACCACTGGGCCGTCTTTCTCGGCGGAGTGGTTGCATTCGTCTCCTTTTTCCGCTTCGATTCGACGCCGCTCGCAGCCGGCACGCCGCTCGAAAAGCCGCTCGTTCTCGTTCCGCTCGTGCCGGCGGGGCTCGCCATCTGGTCGTTCCTGAGGATGGTGCGCAACACCGACGAGCTCCAGCGACGGATCCTCTACCAGGCGCTCTCCGTCGGTTTCGTCGTGACGTTAGTCGCGACGCTCGCGTACTCGGTTCTCGAGAACCTGGGCGTACCCCGCATCAGCGCGGCGTGGTGGTGGTCCGTGCTCGTGCTCTCCTGGGTCGCGGGGCTCGCGATCTTTTCGCGCCGGTACGAATGAAGAACACGCTGCGCGTGCTCCGAGCCGAGCGGCACTGGTCTCAGGCGGACCTCGCAGATCGACTGGGCGTCTCGCGTCAGACCGTCAACGCGGTGGAGACCGGAAAATACGACCCGAGCCTTCCGCTCGCTTTCCAGATCGCGCGTCAGTTCGATCGGTTGATCGAGGAGATCTTCGATCCGGAGGAGCAACCGGTCGAGCGTAAGCGACCGGCTTAGGGCGTCAGCTCCGGTCGATCGAGCAGCCGAACGACTTCGTCTCCGCGGGGTTGATCAGCCGTCCGGCGAGAAGCGCCTCGAGCGCATTGCGCAAATCGGGGTATCCAGCTTCGACACGATTCGACCGTGGTAGAGCCTCGGAAGTGCTGCCATGGTGGGATGTTGACACGGAACGAACGTTCGTGCTCTTCTTGTGGGCGTGAGGAAGGGCGACGCCACAAGAACGGCGATCCTGGAACGCGCCATCGAGCTCGCGACCCAGATCGGGCTGGAAGGGCTGACCATCGGTCGCCTCGCGACCGACCTGGGCCTCTCCAAAAGCGGCCTCTTCGCGCACTTCCGCTCGAAGGAGGCCCTCCAGATCCAGGTGCTCGACGCGGCCGCGGAGCGCTTCGTCGAAGAGGTCGTGCGCCCCGCCGTCCGCGCGCCCCGCGGCGAGCCGCGCATGGTCGCCCTTTTCGACAGCTGGCTGGCCTGGACGAAGACGACGGGACCGGGCGGCTGTCTCTTCGTGGCCGCGGCGGCCGAGCTCGACGATCGGCCGGGCGCGGTGCGCGACCGGCTGGTCGAGCTCCAGAAGGGGTGGCTCGGAACGGTCGCGATCATCTTCCGCTCCGGGGTCGCCGAGCGGCATTTCCGGGATGACGTGGAGCCCGACCAATTCGCGCACGACCTCTACGCCGTGATGCTCGGTTTCCACCACGCCTCGCGGCTGCTTCGAGACCCCCGCGCCGAGGACCGCGCGCACGCGGCGTTCGAGCGGCTTCTCTCCTCCGCGCGGCGGCAGCGCCGGACCGCATGAGCCGACCCGCCGCCGCACCCGGAAAGAGCCGAGACGTCCGGCTGTCCGTTTTCCGCGCGCTCTTCCGCGGGTTGAGTCCGATCGCTCCGGCTGCCGCAGCGGAGCTCGCGGTGGCGCTCTTTCGCCGGCCTCCCCGCCACCGGGCTTCGGAGAATGAGCGCGAGGCGCTCGACAAGGGCGACCGGACGGATCTTTCCCTCGGAGGAAGGCCTCTCGCGATCTGGCGCTGGGGGAAGGGGCCGGCCGTCCTGCTCGTCCACGGTTGGGGGAGCCGCGGATCGCGCCTGGCTTCCTTCATCGCGCCGCTCACCGAGGCCGGGTTCTCCGTCGTCGCCTTCGACGCGCCCGGCCACGGCGCCTCCGCGGGACGCCTGTCCTCGCTTCCCCAGTTCATCTCGGCGATCCGGGCCGTGGCCCGCGAGGTCGGCGGAGTCGAAGCGATCATCGCGCACTCGATGGGCGGCGCGGCGACCACCCTCGCGATGGGACGGGGTCTCCGAGCGGGCCGGGCGGTCTTCCTCGCGCCGGCGGCCGACCCGGCCGGCTACAGCGAGCGATTCGCGGCGACAGTCGGGCTCTCCCCGGACGTTCTCGCCCGGATGAGGAGATCGATCGAACGCCGCTTCGATGAGAAGTGGGAGGACTTCGACGTCCTCTCCGCCGCCCGGACGATGACGGCTCCCCTTCTCGTCTTTCACGACCGGAACGACGCCGACGTCGCGTGGACCGACGGCGCGGCGATCGCCTCGGCGTGGCCGGGCGCCGAGCTCGTCTCGACCACCGGCCTCGGACATCGCCGGATCGTGCACGATCCCGAGGTCGTCTTGCGCGCCGTCGCCTTCGTGACCGGCTCCCGCGCCGCAACCCGGGCCTCCGGCGGAGCGTAGTCCAGACAGGGGGATCGCGATGAACAACGGCTATCGACGCCTCGAGACGAAGGTCATTCACGCCGGGGAGCCCGAACCGCGCATCCAGGGGGCCGTCGCGATGCCGATTTTCCAGTCGGCGATGTTCGAGTACGCGGGTGAGACGGATTACCACGACTTGAAGTACATCCGGTTGAACAACACCCCCAACCACATGGTGCTGCACGACAAGCTCGCGGCGCTCGAGAACGCGGAGGCGGCTCTCGTCACGGCGAGCGGCATGGCCGCGATCTCGACGACGCTCCTTTCGTTTCTCTCCAACGGCGACCACGTGCTCGCCCAGAACTGCCTCTACGGCGGCACCCACGACTTCCTGACGCGCGACTTCCCTTCGTTCGGGATCTCCTACGACTTCATCGACGCGTCGGACCCGGAGAGCTGGGAGGCGCGGCTCTCGCCGCAGACCAAGGCCATCTACGTCGAGACGATCACGAACCCGCTCATGGAAGTGGCGGACCTCGAAGCGATCGCGGGCTTCGCCCGGTCGCACGGGCTCGTCTCCATGATCGACAACACCTTCGCGACGCCCGTCAACTTCCGGCCGCTGGAGCACGGGTTCGACCTCTCCCTCCACAGCTGCACGAAGTACATGAATGGACACTCCGACATCGTCGCCGGCGCGGTCATGGGAAGCCGCGAGCACGTCGGGAAGATCAAGCGCAAGCTCGACCACCTGGGAGGCTCGCTCGATCCCCACGCGGCTTTTCTGCTGCACCGAGGGGTCAAGACGCTCTTCGTACGCGTGCGCTATCAGAACGAGAGCGCGCTCGAGATCGCGCGGTTCCTCGAGGGACGGAGCGAGATCGCGCGCGTGAACTATCCGGGGCTCGAAAGCAATCCGAGCCACGAGCGTGCAAAACGTCTCTTCCAAGGCTTCGGCGGGATGCTCTCGTACGAGCTGACCGGCGGCGCCGACGCGGCGAAACGCTTCGTCGCCGCGACGGAGCTGCCGATCAAGGCGCCCTCCCTCGGAGGGGTCGAGACCCTCCTGACCCAGCCCGCTCGGACGTCGCACGCCGGAATGTCGCGCGAGGACCGGGCCCGCCTCGGGATCACCGACGGTCTCGTGCGCATGTCCGTCGGTCTCGAGGCGACCGAGGAATTGATCGAGGATCTCGGCAGAGCGCTCGCGAAATAGGGTCAGGTCTCCACTTGCCACATTGAGGGTCGGGCTGCCACTTTGGATCGCAAAGTGGTAGGTGGAGGCCTGACCCCCCAATGGAAGAAGCCGTTCTGAGTCGGACTCGCGGGGCTGCCCGCTTCTGGGCGACCGTGCGCGAAGCCGTTCGCGGCTCCCATCAGGATTTCACCGAAGGCCCGATCGGCCGCGCGATCCTCCTTCTCGCGATCCCGATGGTCATGGAAATGATGATGGAGTCGGTCTTCGCGATCGCGGACATCTTCTGGGTCTCGAAGCTCGGCGCGGACTCCGTCGCCACGGTCGGCATCACCGAATCCATGCTGGCTCTCATTTACGCGGTTGCGATCGGGGTCTCCGTGAGCGCGACCGCGATGGTCGCCCGCCGAATCGGCGAGAAGAACCCGGAGCACGCCGCCACGGCGGCGGTCCAGGCGATCGCGCTCGGCGTCGCGCTGGCGATCCCGATCGGCATCACGGGGGCGCTCCTCGCGCCGAAGCTCCTCGCCTTGATGGGGGGATCGCCCGCGCTCATCGCGACCGGCTGGCGCTACACCACGATCATGCTCGGCGGCAACGCCGTCATCCTGCTGCTCTTTCTCATCAACGCGATCTTCCGGGGAGCGGGCGACGCCGCAATCGCGATGCGGGTGCTGTGGTTCGCGAACATCTTGAACATCGTCCTGGGACCGTGCTTCATCTTCGGGCTGGGACCGTTTCCCAAGCTCGGTGTGACCGGCGCAGCCGTCGCGACGACCATCGGGCGCGGGTGCGGCGTCCTCTTTCAGCTCTGGACGCTCTTCCGCGGCCGCGGGCGTGTGGTCGTCACGCGCCGTCATCTACGCCTCGAGCCCGCGGTGATGCTCCGCCTCCTCCGGCTCTCGGGCAACGCGATCTTCCAGATCCTGATCGGGACGGCGAGCTGGATCGGGCTCGTGCGGATCCTGTCGAGCTTCGGCAGCGCCGCGCTCGCGGGCTATACGATCGGCATCCGCATCATCGTCTTCGCGCTGCTGCCGTCGTGGGGCATGGCGAACGCCGCGGCGACCATGGTCGGCCAGAGCCTGGGCGCGCGCAAGCCGGAACGGGCCGAACGGTCCGTGTGGATCGCCGGTTTCTACAACATGATTTTTTTAGGCGCCGTCGGGCTGACGTTCATCCTCGGCGCGCCGATCCTGATTCGGTTCTTCACGAGCGATGCGGCGGTCGTCCCGTTTGGTGTCGCATGTCTGCGGTTCGTCAGCTACGGGTTCCTGTTCTATGCGTACGGTATGGTGCTCACGCAGGCGTTCAACGGGGCCGGAGATACCTGGACACCGACGTGGCTGAACCTCTTCTGCTTCTGGCTCTGGGAGATCCCTCTCGCCTACGTGCTGGCGAAAGTCGTCGGGTTCGGACCGCGTGGCGTGTTCATCGCGATCACGATCGCTTTTTCGACACTCGCGCTCGCGAGCGCGGCTCTGTTCCGCCGCGGCCGCTGGAAGCTGAAGAAGGTGTAAGAAGTCAGTGAATTTGCGAGGCAAAGTGGTAAGTGGAGAATTGACCCCCGAGGACCCGACCCCATTTGCAGATGGAACCATCGCCGGACTCATCGGCGCGGCAACGATTGCCCTGTGGTTCCTGATCGTGGATCTCCTGCGCGGGCGTCCGCTCTATACGCCGAGTCTCCTCGGGACGGCGCTCTTTCGGGGTCGTGACGCCCTGGCCTCGGCGGAGACCCACCCGATCTCCCCGCTGATGGTCCTGCTCTTTACGCTGGCGCACGGCCTGATTTTCGTCGTCATCGGGCAGATTGCAGCGCGACTCGTGCGACTCGCGGAGAAGAACGCCAACTACGGATTCGGGATCATCCTGTTCCTCGTCTTCTTTCTCTCCGGCTTCTTCTTCGTCTCGATTGTTTTCGAAGCGGAACTCCTCCGCGTGCTGACCTGGCCGGCAGTCCTGGCGGGAAACCTCCTCGCCGTGGCCGCCATGGCGATCTATTTCGCTCGCCGCCATCCCGGCTTCCGAATGCTGCCCTGAGTGAGGGTCAGGTCTCCACATGCCACGTGGCAACCTGACCCTCAATGTGGCAAGTGGAGACCTGACCCCTTCCTCTCCAGGGCCAGCACCGTCCAGTCGTCTTCGGCGACCGGAGCAGTCGCTCTCCGAAGACGCTCCAGGAGACCGTCGAGAAATGCGCCGGGCGACGTGGAATCGCCGTCGAGAAGCCGCTCCAGCGCCGGATAACCGATCGGACCGCCCTCGGCGGTTGGAGCTTCGGGCAGGCCATCGGTGAAGAGGAGGAGCTTCTCGCCCGGCTCGAGGCGGTCTTCGAGAGACCGATACTCGAGGTCCTTCCAGAGACCGAGCGGCAGGCGCGGTCCGGGCACTCCGAGGGAGCGGGGAACGACGCCGGATCGCAGGACGTAGGGATCGGGAAGCCCGGCGTTCGCGAGAGTGAAGCGACCATCCGACTCGAAACGCGCGTAGGCGAGCGCGACGAACTCGCGCGGACCGAGCTCCGAGACGAGCTTGCGGTTCAGCTCGGAGAGCATCGCGTCGACCGATCGCTCCGCCGCAACGAAGGGCAGAACCGCCTTGACAGACGCCATGACGAGGCTCGCTCCGATCCCCTTGTCGGAGACGTCCGCGACGACGATGCCGAGCGCGCCGTCGCGGAGCGGAAAGACGTCGTAAAAATCGCCGGCGACGAAGCGCGCCGCCACGTTGCGCGCCGCGAGCCGCCAGGTCTCGCCCTCCAGCTCCGGCGGCGGCAGGAGTCGTTTCTGGATCGAACGCGCGAGCTCGAGCTCCTTCTCGGCGAACTCGTGCTCCTTCAACCGCTCGACGCTCTCCCGGAGCCTTTCCTGCAACACGCCAAACGTGTAGAAGAGCAGGCCGACGACGATCGCGGTGCCGCCGGAAATGATTCCGAAATACGGAACCAGCTCCCGGATGACTCGGAGCGGCACGAGGGAGGTCGCCGCGGAGACGGCGGACGCGAGGACGAAGCCGATACAGCCTCCGCCGAAGTACACGGCCGCGAGGAGCACCCGCTCTTGACGCACCGTATGGGTTTCGAGCCAGCGCCGGTAGCGGACGCCGAGGGCGTAGCAGGACAGATTGATGAAAAAGCCGGCCAGCGCGCCGTACGCCAGGAGACGAACGCGAAGCTCGAACGGCACCGAGAGGGTCGCGAGAAACGTGATGGCCACTCCGACCGACGCCGAGATCACGGAGCGGCGAAAAAGCTTCGAGAGGTCCGGCGTGGGAGCGCGGAGCGCCCGACTCATCGCGGCGCGAGACGGAGCGCGGCCTTGAGAGTCACTCGCGCGAGCGAGCCGTCGGAGTCGGCGGCGCCGATCTCGAGGGGCGAGAACCACGCGGCGCCCGGAGAAGGGACCAGATCGTCCTCCGTCGTCAGGAGAAACCGCACGTCGTAGTGGAGGTGCGCCGGATCCGTCCCGTGCGCCGGGATCGCGTGAACGTCCAGGTCGAGAACCGTGTCGCCGATGGGCGACTCGAAGTTCCGGATACCGGTCTCCTCCCGCGCCTCGGCCGCGAAGACTGACGGGTCGTCGGACTCGACGTGGCCTCCGGGCTGGAGCCACCGATCGAGCTTCCGATGAAACACCAGCAGGAAAGGGTCGCCGGTCGGCCGCGCGACGACTGCGCTCGCGGTGACGTGCCCGACGGGATGAGTGCGGCGAAAGGGGTCGGGCTCGTGCAGAAAGGCGAGCACGCGGTTGAGGACCGCCTCGTCATCCGGGCCGGAAGCCCTGTAGGAGACGAGCGCCCCGAGGAGGCTTTCGCGGCGGCCGGCGCTCATCCGGAGGAATTATCCCCCGCCCGATCTCGAGGGCCTCGACAGGGAACATTCTCCCGGGGCGCGCGTACCTGTGTGCATCCCACCGGAGGGGAGATGACGAAGAAAAAAAAGCGCTGGATCCTGCTCGGGCTCCTGGGAGTCGTGGTCGCCGGGGGGGCACTCGTTGCCGCCCGCGGCAAGGACAAATCGGCCAACCCGGCGGAGCCCCCGTTCCGTCTCGGAAAGGTGCAGGCCGAAGACCTCCAGGTGAGCGTCCGCGAGGTCGGCATGGTCGATCCGGTCACGAAGGTGGACGTCAAGTCCCCCGTTTCCGGGCGCGTCCTCGGACTGAAGGTGCGCGAGGGCGCGATCGTCCGGGTCGGAGACGTCCTGGCGGAGATCGAGCCGGACGTCAACCAGGCGCAATCGCTGTCGGACGTGCAGTCGGGCGTCACCGACTCCCGGATCCGGCTCGAGGACGCCGAGCGCGATCTCGCGAACCAGAAGTCGCTCTTCGACTCCGGACTGATCGGCCGCGACGCGCTCCGGGTAGTGCAGAACAGGCGTGACCTCGCGGCACAGACGTTGAAAGCCGCGCAGATGCGCTTCCAGATCGTCCAGGACCGCGGCATCCCGATCTCGGGCAACTCCTCGTCGCAGAGAGCGCGCGTCACGAGCCCGATGAACGGCGTCATCATCAAGAAGGGCGTCGAGCTCGGACAGACGGTGACATCGGGAGTCTCCTCCTTCAACGAGGGAACGGCGCTGTTCACGGTCGCCGACCTGAAGTCGCTGATCATTCGCGTCAACCTGAACGAAGTGGACATCGCGAAGGTCGCGGTGGGTCAGCCCGTTCGCATCACGCTCGATGCCTATCCGCAGAAGGTTTTCACCGGAAAGGTCACCTTCGTCTCCCCCGCCGCGGAGCTCGTCGAGAAGATCAAGGTCTTCAAGGTCGAGATCGGGCTCGACGAGCTCGGCGATCACTTCAAGACCGGGATGAGCGCGAACGTCGAGATCCTGGGCGAGAAGCGCGACAAGGCAGTGTCGATCCCGCTCGAAGCTCTCCAGCGCAAGGAAGGAAACACGGTCGCCTATCGCCTGAAGAAGGGACTGAAGCCGCAGAAGATCGCCTCGGCGCGCGAAGGGCTCGCGGGACGCAACAAGTTCATCTGGCTCTCCGACCACTGGAAGGAGTTCTTCGACGTCGTCCCGGTCAAGGCCGGCGTCGCGACGCTCGAGCGCGTCGAGATCCTCGCGGGCTTGAGGTCCGGCGACCAGGTCTCGCTGGAAGATCCGACGAAGAAGAAGGTCGAGAAAGACGACGAGAACAACTAGCCCAATGACCCCGATCATCGAAACGAAGTCCCTGACGAAGACTTTCGGCAGCAACGGAGTCGCCGTGCGCGCGCTTCGCGGGATCGACCTGACCGTCGAGCGCGGCGAGTTCCTCGCGTTGATCGGCCCGTCGGGGTCGGGCAAGTCGACGCTCATGGCGATCCTCGGCTGCCTTGACTCGCCGACGACCGGCACGTACGCATTCGACGGCGAGCGGGTGGACGGGCTTTCCGGCGCGGACCTCGCCCGGATCCGGAACCAGAAAATCGGCTTCGTGTTCCAGCTGTACAACCTCCTTCCAAAGGCGTCGGTCCTGCGCAACGTGGAGCTGCCGATGCTCTACGCGGGCGTTCCGCGCAAGGAGCGGCGGCGCCGGGCGACGGAGCTCCTGGAGCGCGTCGGGATTCCCGAAAAGGCGAAGCAGCTTCCGGCGACTCTGTCCGGAGGGCAGCGGCAGCGTGTGGCGGTCGCGCGGGCGCTCGCGAACCGGCCGGTGATGCTCCTCGCCGACGAGCCGACCGGCGCGCTCGATTCGAAGACCGGCCACGAAGTCCTCGAGCTCTTTACGGATCTCCACCGTCAGGGCAACACCATCCTGATCGTCACGCACGATCTCGCAATCGCCTCGCTCGCGAGCCGGCAGGTGGAGATCCACGACGGACGGATCGCGGCTTCGAGCGAGCAAGTGGCGTAACGCCGGAATCCCCATGTTTTCCGGCGCTTTTCGCGAGCGGTTGCACAACTCCTGGGTCGAGATGCGCGAAAACCCCGCGCGCTCGGCGCTCCAGGCACTCGGCGTCATCCTGGGCGTCGCCTCGGTGCTCGGCGGGTTCTCCATCTCCGACAGCCAGCGCCGCCGCTCCGACCAGCTCTACGTGCGCCTGGGCGGTCTCGACAAGCTGAACGTCCAGCCGAACCCGGCCGTCAACGACGGGCGCCCCTCCGCCCTCCAGACGGCGAACCTCGGTTTGCGCAGCCAGGACGCGAGCGACGGAACCGTTCTCGACGTGAAGCAGGTCGCCGGCGCGAGCGTCGTCAAATTCGCGCGCGCGCGGGTCCGCTCGGCGTACGGCGACCAGGAGCGGCAGGTCTGGGGAATCGGCGGCGAATATCTCGCGACCGAGGGGTATCAGATCGTCGAGGGGCGCGGCTTCTCCTCGCAGGACGTCGCCTTCGGAGCGCCCGTCGCGATTCTGGGCACCGAGGCCGCGAGCGTGTTCTTTCCATTCGGCGACGCGCTCGGCAAGACGATGCGCGTCGGCGACGTGCCGGTCCAGGTCGTCGGGCTTCTCGAGGAACGGGTCTTCAAGTTCCGCAAGAGCGGCGGAAACGTCTTTCGCTGGCGCAACCGGATCATCGCCGTCCCCTCGACGCTCGTCACCCGGCGCTTCGAGGGGGACGCCTATCAGCGGCTGGACCGAGTCACGTTCAAGATGCACGACGTCGACGCGATCAGCGCCTTCTCGAAGAGCCTGTCGAACCTCCTCAAAGCGAACCACCGCCAGCAGGAGGACTTCCGCTTAGACGACGTTGCCTCCCGCGTACGCAAGCGGCGGAAGGAGAACGACGCCTACGACATCATTTTCTGGCTGTCCGGAATCCTCTCGATCGTAGGCGGTGGCATCGTCAACGTCAACATCCAGATGGCGTCGCTGAAGGAGCGCATTCGCGAGGTCGGCGTCAAGATGGCGATCGGCGCACCGGGAAGGGAAATCTTCAAGGAGTTCCTGACGGAAGCGCTCCTCGTCTCCGGACTGGGCAGCGCGGTCGGGATGCTGGCGGGCATCGCTTTCTCGAAGATCATCACGTCGGCGATCGGGATCCCGCTCTGGATGGATGCGAAGAGCTTCGTGTTCGCTTTCCTGCTCGCGACCGCCTTCGGCTTTCTCTTCGCTCTCTATCCGGCGATCAAAGCCTCGCGTCTCTCGCCGATGGAGGCGCTGCGCTATGAGTAGTATGAGTAGGGTCAACGCTGAATCGCTGAATTCAGGCCTGACCCGAATTCAGGAATTCAGCGTTGACCCCAGGCGTCTGCCACTCTCCGCCCGGCTCGCGCTCTACGGCGAGGTCACCCGCACGGGCTTCCTGGAGCTGTGGGCTCACAAGCTGCGCTCGACCTTGACGCTGACGCTCCTGATGCTCGGAGTATTCGCCCTCGTCGTGATGACCTCCGTGCTCGACGGCGTCATGGACCGCATCGGGACGGGCTTCGCCGGGATGAGCTGGGACGGCACGATCATGCTCGCGCCGAAGTCGCCGCAGACGACCGAGGAGCAGAAGCGCTTCGCGATGAGCCCGGGGCTGCGCTACGAGGACCTGCCGCGGCTGACGGCGCCGCATCCCAGGGTGCTCGCCTTTCTCCCCCGCGCGCAGAAACGCTCCGCGGTCCGGGTGCCGGGCGGGACGGAGCGGCTCTGGATCGTCGGGGTGACGCACGATTACGCGCACTGGATGAACCGGCCGATCGGCCTGGGGCGCGGCCTGACCGAGGGGGACGAGAAGCGGCGGAGCACCGTCGCCGTCGTCGGCGCCACGCTCGGCTCGAAGCTCTTTGGCGGATCGGACCCTGTCGGCCGGGACATCACGGTCGAAGGCGTCCGCTTCCGGATCGTCGGCGTCCAGGCGCCCGGCCAGATCTTCAGCGACGAGAACTATTACGACGCGAACGGCATCCTGATCCCGATCGAGGCGTTCGTGGATCGCATCGACCCGGACCACAAACTGGTCCACGTCGCAGTCAAGCTCAAGGCCAAGAGGGACCTGAACGAGGTGTCGGCGATGATGATCGGCCGCGCGAAACAGGCGCACCACAACATCGAGGACATCGAGATCACCGACCTCGAGGCCGAGCTCGCGCGCTCCTACGAGAACTTCCTGAACCAGATGCACGGCTGGACTATCGTGCTCATGAGCCTCGCCGCCACGGTGCTCTTGGTCGGCGGCGTCGGCGTGCTGTCCGTGATGCTGATCTCGTTCTCCGACCGGAGATATGAGATCGGTTTGCGCAAGGCGATGGGCGCTTCCGACCACGAGGTCTTCATCCAGTTCCTGCTCGAAGCGCTCGTGCTCGCCGCGGTGGGAGCGCTCGCTGGCACCGTCGCCGGAGCGGCCCTGTGCCAGGCGCTGTCTCCCAAGTTTCCCTACGGGCTCGTCGTCAATCCCGTCGGCCTTCTGATCGCGTGGGCGACCGCGCTCGCGCTGGCGCTCGTCTTCGGCATGTATCCCGCGATCCGGGCGTCGCGGCTCTCGCCGATGGAGGCGATGCGATGACCGCGAAGCGGTCATCCCTTCACTTCGTTCAGGGCAGGCTCTGAGCGAAGCGAAGGATCCCTCGATCCTTCGGAACAAAAAAAGAGCCGGGAAAACCCCGGCTCTTTCCTTCTGAGTCTCCGTGTTTACTTGCTGGCGGGCGTCGGCTTCGCCGAAGGAGCGGTCGTCGTGGCCTTGTGATGCGTCGTCGTCTTGTGATGCTTCTTCGCCACCTTCTTCTTGGTCTTCGTCTTCGTCTTCGTGGTGGTCGTCGTCCCCGTAGCGGGCGCGTTCATGGTCGAAGTCGAAGTGGTTGTGGTGGTCGTGGTCTGAGCGAGGAGTCCCACGGGAACAGCCAGAAGCGAAACGAGCGGAAGAACCCGAATCAACGATCTCTTCATTGCTACCCTCCTGGCGAAGCGCGAAAGATTCGCGCGGCGCGAATCGGACGTTACGGGAACACCGGTGAATGCAGGATGAACGCCGCCGGCCCCTTCCCGCCCAAACCTTTTCGAACCGGCTACGTCTAAGCAGACGGTGTCGCGCCACGAAGAGATTCGTACTTGGCTCCTCGTCTCCCTGGCTCTCTCGGCTGCTCCGCTTTCCGGGGCAGCCCCCGATCAGGGACCCGCGATCGCCGTCTCCCGCGCAAGAGGTCCGATCGTCGTGGACGGGGACCTCTCCGACGCCGGCTGGCAGAGTGCGACAAAAGTGACCACCTGGTACGAAACGAACCCCGGCGACAACACCCAGCCGGAGGTCGCAAACGTCGGCTATCTCGCGTACGACGAGAAGTTTCTGTACGCCGCCTTCGAGTTCTCCGATCCGTCTCCCGACAAGATCCGCGCGCCATACGGCGACCGCGACAACGTGCCCAGCACCACCGATTACGGCGGAATCATCCTCGACACGCAGGGGGAGGCGCGGCGCGCAATCCTGTTCCTCGCGAACCCGCACGGGATCCAGTACGACGCGAACACCGACGACGCGACCAGCGAGGACAGCTCCCCCGACTACTTCTGGGACTCGGCCGCCCGCATCACTCGCGCGGGATGGGTGCTCGAGATGCGGATCCCGTTCTCTTCGCTTCGGTACAAGAAATCGGATCGGGAGCAGTGGAACATCATGCTGTACCGAAACCGCCCGCGCGATTTCCGCTACCAGTACTTCTCGATGAAGATCCCGCGCGGGAGCAACTGCTTCATCTGCCGGTCCAATCCTCTGACCGGCTTGACCGGGCTGCCGCCGGGCGGACACCTGATCGTCGCGCCGTACGCGACCGCGAGCCAGGACGCCGTTCCTCGCGATGGGCTCGGCTCGCCGCTCGAGAACAAATCGATCAAGGCGGACGGCGGCGTCGACGTCAAGTGGACGCCGGGCGTCACCACGGCGATCGACGCGACCGTGAATCCCGACTTCTCACAGATCGAGTCCGATGTGGCGCAGATCGGCGCCAACGAGCGCTTCGCGCTCTTATTTCCGGAAAAGAGGCCGTTCTTCCTGGAAGGCATCGAGCTCTTCTCGACCCCGATCCAGGCGGTCTACACGCGAACCATCACCTCGCCCCGGTGGGGCGCCCGCGCCACCGGTAAGATCGGGCACACTGCGTACACGGCGCTCGTCGTCGACGACCGCGGCGGCGGAAGGGTCATCCTGCCCGGCCCGAACTCGTCGGCCTTCGCCGACCAGGAGTTCCACTCGATCGCGGCGATCGGCCGTGTGCGGCACGAGTTCGGGCAATCGTTCGCGAGCTTCCTGGTCACGGACCGCGAGATCGCCGACCGCGACGGCGGAGGATACAACCGCGTCCTCGGGCCGGACTTCCGGTGGAGCCCGAGCGACAAGGACACGGTCACGGGTCAGCTTCTCTTCTCGAAGAGCCAGACGCCCGACCGCCCGGAGCTGGCGACCGCATGGAACGGCCAGAAGCTCTCCGGACATGCCGGCGAGGTCTGGTGGCAACGCTCGACGCGGACGATCGACTGGTTCGTCGCCTACTGGGACATCTCCGAGGGCTTCCGCGCCGACGACGGATTCGTCCCGCAGGTCGGCTACCGGGAGACCTATGGCGAGACGGGCTACACGTTCCGGCCGACGGGCGTGATCCGTCGCCTGCGGACTTTCCTGCAGGCGGACTACCAGGCGCAGCGGGACGGTGGACTCATCTTTCGACAGATCTCACCCGGCTTCGGGATGGATGCCCTCGGGAGCTCCTTCATCCGGATCCGCATGGGCTTCGACAAGGTGCGTGCCGGCACACACACGTTCGACCGAACGCAGCTCATCTACCACGCGGACGGAAGCCCGTCGCGGATCTTCAACCAGGTGGGGATCGACGGCTTCCTGGGAAAGCAGGTGGACTTCGACAACGCGCGTCCCGCCACCGGCGGGAGCATCACCGCGTTCGCGACTGTGCGACCGACCGACCATGTGGAGCTTCGGTTCGACGGCAGCCGGCGATATCTCGACGTCGACACGGAGGACGGGCGCAGCGGGCGGCTCTTCACCGCGTCGGTCGCGCGCCTGCGGACTCAGTACACCTTCAACGCGCGGGCGTTCCTGCGGATCATCGGCCAGTACGTCGAGACGAAGAGGGATCCGTCCCTCTACACATTCGCCGTGGCGCGCCGCAACGGCGACTTCAGCGGGTCGGTGCTCGTGGCCTACAAGCTCAACTGGCAGTCGGTTCTCTTCGTCGGGTACGGCGACGACCGGTCAGTCTCCGAGGAGGACCGGCTGGAAAAGGCGCGGCGGCAGCTCTTCCTGAAGCTCTCGTACGCGTTCCAGCTGTAGGCATCACTCCTCGAATACAACAGTTCCGAAGACCGGCCTGCGCCCGAGCGCGACGCGGAAGCCGTACAGTGCGATC
>DASWCZ010000059.1:0-19285 GCA_036395755.1 Thermoanaerobaculia bacterium | reverse complement strand
GGCAAGAACTCGCCGACAATCGCTACCACGCTCTCGAAGAGCTCGGCCAACATCGGCGACTCCGTGCACGACTCTTCGGCCCTGACCGGAGCGACCTCGAATGCCGGCGGCACGGTCACGTACGCCGTTTACACGAACAGCTCCTGCAGCGCGGGCGCGCAGGGTGCCGGCACGAAGACGGTCACGAATGGCGTCGTGCCCGACTCCAACGCGATCACTTTCAACTCGGCCGGTGACTTCTACTGGCAGGCCGCCTACTCCGGGGACTCGAACAACAACCCCGCCACCAGCACCTGCACCGAGGAGCACCTGGTCGTGGGCAAGAACTCGCCTTCGATCGCGACGACCCTGTCCAAGAGCTTGGCCAACATCGGCGATTCGGTGCACGACTCGTCGGCCCTGACCGGAGCGACTTCGGATGCCGGCGGGACCGTCACCTACACCGTCTACACGAACAGCTCCTGCAGCACGGGCGCGCAGAGTGCCGGCGCGAAGACGGTCACGAACGGCGTCGTGCCCGATTCCAGCGCAATCACCTTCAACTCCGCCGGTGACTTCTACTGGCAGGCCGTCTACTCCGGCGACGGAAACAACAACCCCGCCACCAGCACCTGCACCGAGGAGCACCTGGTCGTAGGCAAGAACTCACCCTTGAACAGCACCGCTCAGAGCCTGTTGCCGAACGACTCGTTCACCCTCACTGGAGCGACGAGCAGCGCGGGCGGCACGATCACCTTCAACCTCTACAGCCCGAGCGATGACACCTGCGCCGGGACACCCGCCTTCATGCAGGATCTCAGCGTTATCGGCAACGATACGTACAAAACGACGAACGGAAGCGGATGCCCCACGCCCGGCCCCACCTGCGTCCTCGCGACCGATGAGGGGACCTGGCGGTGGAAGGTTGTCTACAGCGGCGACGCTAACAACAACGGCAGCACCTCCGACTGCGGGGTAGAGAGCTTCACCATCAAGAATCAGTAGACACCGTCATCCCCGAGGACCGGGGAGCGGAAGGAAAGGGGAGGGGCTGGCTGGCAACAGCCGGCTCCTTCTTTTTTGTTCGCCCTTCGTAAAGCACCCGGCATCACAGGCGACGGCCGGCTCCGGCGTGGTGAAGTGCGGGGCTCGCACTACGACGAAAGTTGTATCGCGACAAATCGATCTCGATGTGCTCCTCCGACAGAAGTTGTACGACCAAGATCCATCTAGACGCGGTCCGTGTTTGGGATGAGTATCGATCCGCGGACTTGACTCGATAACTGGTGAACAGAACGGACTTCAAGGGGGAGCAGACCATGCGACGCCCGGCTCGGAATTCACTCTTCGCTCTCGTTGCGATTCTTTGCCTCGCGGTTATTGTTCAAGCGGGAGGCGGTCTTCAGTTCCCAAGAATGCTGAAGATGCTGGCCGCCGTCTCGCCCGCGAAAAGTGCTGCCAAGGAATCGGCCGACCTCGTGTTGCCGGCGACCCTGCGACCGCTCCGCATGCAGACCGATCAGCACGACTACCGCCCCGGCCAGGTCGTCCTCATCACGAGCTCGGGATGGCAGCCCGGAGAGGCCGTCACGCTCGTCATCCATGAAGATCCGACGATTCACCCCGATCGCACGTTCACCGTCATGGCCGACCTCGCCGGCGAGATCTTCGACAACCGGTTCATCGCCCACGCGCACGACGTCGGCGTCACCTTCTACGTGACGGCGAGAGGCGAAAGCTCCGGCCTGACGACCCAGGCAGCGTTCGGCAACCCCGCGGTCAACATCGACCAGTGCGCCAATGGCGACGGCGCGACCGACGCTTGCCTCGGCGCCGCCTGGCAGAACGGAAACGTCAACGGGAATCAGGCGGACTACTTCGAAGGCGACTCCGTTCCCTATCGGGACCGGTTCACCGGCTTGAGCACCGGCACGACCTATTCCAAGACGATCGAGTGGGACACGACGAAGAATGGGAAGCACGCGCTCGACTATCTGACGACCTGGAATCGGAGCGCCCTGTCCGGATCGGATCCCTGCGACGGGACCGCGCTCGACCCCTGCGTCGACGGCAGCGGGGCGAACACGTTCCCCATCCCGGACGACCCCAACGTTCTTGCGGGTCCGGATGGCGTCCCGGGAACTCCGGACGACATCAACCCGATCGACGGCGTCTTCGAATGCTTCGGCTGCACGATCACGGAGGTCAGTGGTTACACGCTGAACGGCACGTATGCCGGGAGCAGCTCGACCGACATCACGATCTCGTTTACTCTGGATGCGAGCAACACGAGCGGTGAGGCCGTGCTGGCCTGGGGCGGCCACATCTCGACGCGCGTTGACTGGGGAGTCAACAACTCCGCGGTCACGATTTCGGGATCCCCGTACCACACCGCCGACATCGCGTTCGCGTGCGGAACGCTGGTCAGCGGCGTCAACGACAACTCCGGCCACTGCAATACCGGAAAGCAGGACCGGTCCCTCGCGGCGGAAGCCGTCATCTTCCCCGCTTCGATCACGATCATCAAAGACGCCACGCCCGATGGGAGCACGTCGTTCCCGTTCACAGCCAGCCCATCTCCGCTCACCAGTTTCAGCCTGGTCGACGACGGAACGTCGGCGAACACGAAGCAGTTCTCCAACATCTTCAACTTCACGACCTATACCGTCGAGGAAACCCCGGTGCCGAGCGGGTGGAACTTCAACACCATTTCCTGCTCGGTGAACAGCCCGAACGGCGGCAGTGCGACCCCGAGCGGCGCCAGCGTCGCGATCGATCTCCGCGAAGGGGAAAACTGGACCTGCACATACACCGACGAGCAGCAGACGCCGACTCCGACGAACACCGCGACCAATACAGCGACGAATACTCCAACGGATACGCCGACGAATACGCCGACTCCGACTCCAACGGACACGCCCACGAATACGCCGACGAACACCCCGACGGATACTCCGACGAACACGCCCACGAATACCCCGACGAATACGCCGACCGACACGCCCACGAATACCCCGACCAATACTCCGACGGATACGCCGACGAACACCCCGACGAACACGCCCACGAATACGCCGACCGACACGCCCACGAATACCCCGACGAACACGCCGACGATTCTTCCGGCCACCAATACACCGACGAACACGCCCACCGCGGTCCCGACACCGGCAGGTCAGGGGTGCACGCCGGGCTTCTGGAAGAACCATCCGAACTCCTGGCCGTCTCCCTATTCGCCGAACCAGAGCGTCACCAGTGCGGGGTTCATCGTCCCGGCGCCGTGCTCGAGCCTCGGCAGTGCCTCACTGATCCAGGCACTGGGCTTCGGTGGCAAAGGTCAGTGCGGCAAGCAACAGAGCCTGCTGCGAGCCGGAGTCTCGGCTCTGCTCAACGCGGCGGCATTCGGCAGCAACTACCCGCTGACGCCACAGCAAGTCATCGACGAAGTGAACGCCGCGCTGGCGAGCGGAAACCCCAAGACGATTGTCGCCGAGGCGAACAGGCTGGACGCTTTCAACAACCTTCCCTGTCCGTTGAACTGATCGGCACAAAACTGATAGAGACCTCCACCGGCCGGGTTCGCCCGGCCGGTTTTTTTCCGGTGAGTTCGGCCCTCGTCCTCCCGCCTTTGCGTCTTCGTAGAAAACAGGATTGCTACCGCGTGTGACTTCAGTCACAATAGTTCCCCGAACTCAATGTCACAGATCACGGTCGTCGTGGCGGACGAAGAGAAGGAACGCCGCGCCGCCTGCCTCCGCTTACTCGAGCCCGAGAGAGGAATTCGCGTCGTCGCCGAAGCGGGAACGACAGCCGAGACGCTCGGCTCCGCGCGCTTCGCGCCGCAGATTCTTCTTCTCGACTCGAAGCTCGCGATGGGACGCGGCCTCGTGCTCCTGCCCATCTTCCTCCGCAGCAGCCCGGGCACGAAGGTGATCGTTCTGACCGGGCAGAGCTCGGGCGCCGCGCTCCTCGATGCGCTCTCCCACGGGGCCCACGGCTATCTGAACCGGCGCCGGTTGAGGGCCTACCTGCCGAAGGCGGTCCGCAAGGTCGCGCAGGGAGAGGCCTGGGTGCCGCGGAAGGTCCTGCCGAAGATCATCGAGCGGCTGGCGCAGCTCGCGACGGCCCAATAGAGCGCTCTTCCAGGCCGCGCTCGCGCGTCAGCCGGTAGATCCGGCGGGCGGGAACGTTCTCGAACCGGCGGGTCTCGCCGCCGGGCCACGTGACTTCGAGCGCCACGCTGCCGGCGTCTCCGAGCCCGAAGTGCAGGTCGGTGAAGCTCCCCGATGCATAGGAGGAAGAGACCTGGAGCTCCTGCACCTGCGTCCGTCCCCCGGCCGTCACGCGGACGCGGGTTCCCAGGACCGTGTGCCGGTCCGGGCCGGGCCGCGGCTCCACGCGAATCCAGCTCCTGCGGCTCCCGATGCGGTTCTCGAAGAGCCGGGAAGGACCCGCGAGGTCGACGACGAAGAGGTCGAGGTCGCCGTCGTTGTCGATGTCGGCGACCGCGCTCCCGCGCGCGGACATCGAGAGCGCTCCGAGATCGCCCGGGTCCTTCCACTCCTCGAAGCGGCCTCCCCCCTCGTTGTGGAGGAGAACCGACTTCTGGCGGAACCGGGAGTCTCCCGCTTCGACGTAGGCCGCCTTTCCGCTCTTGTAATGCCCGAGGACGCGCGCGAACCGCGGGGCGAGATGGCCGGCGACCGCGTAGAGATCGGGCCAGCCGTCGTTGTCGAAGTCGGCGAAGTGTGTTCCCCACCGGACCGACGGGAACCCCGCCGCGGCCCCGCCGAGCGACGTCCCGGCGTCCTCGAACAATGCGCCCTCGACGTTTCGGTAGTAGCTGTTCGGCTCCCCTCCGAAGTTCGTCACGAAGAGGTCGGGCCGGCCGTCCCCATCCGCGTCGCCGACCGCGACGCCCATTCCCGCGCGCGCCCGCGGACCGAGCACGCCCGCTCCCGATTCCGCGGTCGTCTCTTCGAAGGTGCCGTCACCCCGATTGTGAAACAGCCGGTTCGAAACGCGGTCGTTGACGAAGTAGAGGTCGGGCCGGCCGTCGCCGTCGTAGTCGAGAACGGCAACGCCCAGGGTCTTCGTTTCGGCGGGCGGCATCGAGAGGCCGGCGGCTTTCGTGACGTCGGTGAAGTGGCCGCGGCCGTCGTTGCGGAAGAGATGCGAGGGCTGGCCCATGTAGTCCTCGGGAACGCGCAGCTCGAACTGCGGCTGCGCCCGCTCCCACTCCGGCGTCGAGTCGAGATAGTTGGCGACGACCACGTCCACGTGGCCGTCGCCGTCGTAGTCGAGAAAGGCCGCTCCGACCGAGAAGAGCGGATCCTCGAGGCCGCTGCCGTGAGCCTCCTCGAACGTCCCGTCGCCGCGGTTCAAGAAGAGCTGGTTCGGCCCGAGGTTCGTCAAGTAGAGGTCGAGGTCTCCGTCCCCGTCGATGTCGACCCAGAACGCTCCCATTCCGAGGCCGCAGGCGTGGATCCCCGAGGCCTGGGTGACGTCTTCGAAGCGCCCTCCGCCGCGATTCCGGTAGAGACGGCCGCAGCTCTTCTCGTTCGGTTTTCCCCAGTGCGGGATCGAGTTCGTGACGTAGAGGTCCGGGAGGCCGTCGCCGTCCGCGTCACCGAAAGCGCATCCACCGTTGACGGTCGTGATCATCTTCAGGTGCCGCAGATCCGACCGAAATCGAAAACGGATCCCGGAGGAGCGCGTCACGTCGCGGAACACGCCGGCCGCTTCATCCCTCTGCGCCAGCGTCGCGCACGCAAAGACGCACAGGCATAGGGCCGCTGCGCCGACGAGTGGGGTCAACGCTGAGTGGCTGCGTCGCCTCGAATGCAGGGATTCAGCGATGACCCGCCCGCGCGCTAGAGTTCCCACGTGCCGCTCGTTCTGCGAGTGAAAGGTTATCGATTCTTCTTCTTCAGTTCCGAGGGCCAGGAGCCGCCGCACATCCATGTCGAGCAGGCCGAACGCTACGCGAAATTCTGGCTGAACCCGGTATCATTAGCTCGTTCGCGCGGCTTTCGAAGTGGCGAAATCACGGAGATCCAGCGGATCGTCGAGGAGTATAGGTCCCTGTTCGAGGAGAGATGGCATGAGCACCATGAAAGTTAACGTGGATCCCCTCGCGGTCGATGCAAGCTGCACGGACGAGGCGCTACGCGTCGTTTTGGCCGATGGTCGTGAGATAGCGGTGCCGTTGGCCTGGTTTCCACGGCTTCAGAAGGCCACTCCTGAACAGCGGAAGCGGTGGCGCCTCATCGGTGGTGGCATCGGGCTTCACTGGGAAGACGTGGATGAGGATATTTCGGTCGAGAGTCTCCTGGCCACGAAGCCTCTTCTTGTAGGGGCCGTCTACCGCTGAAGTGGGTCAACGCGGAATGTCTGCGTCGCCTCGAACGCGGGATTCGCTGACCCTGCATCTCTGGTTAGAATCGAAGTCCTTCCGTATCAGCTGTCCGGTTTGCTGAGCCGGGTGTCAGGCGGTGACGTGGAGCCTTTCGTAAAGAAACTCCGGTGCGAAGTCTGCGCCATTCGGCCAGGAGATTGTCCCGAGATCCGGTGAGACCATGAAACACCGGAAGTACTCAGGGTCGCGTAGAGGCTCGAAGATGGGACCGCGAAGCTCGCCCCCGAGATCGATCTCACCGGCCGTCCCGTCTTCGAACTTGAGCCACACAGTGTAGTCGTGGAGATAACGAGCTTCAACGACGTCGATCATTTACTTACTCCAGTGGCTCGAACGCAGAGATTCAGGGCTGACCCTGCCCAGTCCCTGACCGCACCCAGTCCCGGAACGCGTCGGGGCCTTCCCGCCGCGTGAGCCACCGCTTTCGCACCTCGTCGAAAACCGCGGGCTCTCGCCGCCGCTCCCCGTAACGCGAATCGTCCTGCCCGTGAAAGGGCAGCGGCTCGACCGTCTGGCCGGCCACGGTGTTCTTGTCGCAGTCCTTTTCCCAGCCGTCCAGGACGACAACCCAGTCCCGTTCCCAGCCGGGCGGAACCGCCGGCAGACGCGACGCGTCATATTCGAGCCGGATCGAGTCGCCCCCCTTGAAGACCACGTAGCGATCGTCCGCGGCGACCAAGAGCCCTCGCACGTCGCCGAATCGCGTATAGAGGCCGGCCGGGTCCGCCCAGCGGGGAGCGGTCTCGACGTCGTCGTGCAGAAACAGGTGCGGCCCGTCCGCGCTCTCCCGCACGCGCCGGGAAAATCCGCGGTAGGAGAGCCGCGCCGAGGACAGCGGCACGGGAGACTTCCGGACCTCCGCGGGCGGATCGTCCGCGGTGTAGACGATCCGGTCCCAGTAGATCGCGAGGTTCGTTCGAATGCGCACGCGCGGGTCGGAGCGCACGAGGACCGCCGAGAGATCGACCGGCATCGTCTTGGTCTTGCCCGCCGGAAAGCCCATCGCGGGCAGAGCGACTTTCCACCCTCCCCGTCCGTCGGGTACCTCGAGAACCGGCGAGGCCGGGCGCATCGCGTTGCGTCCCGGCCCGCGCTGCGAGAGCGAAACCTGGATGGACGTGTCGCTGTAGAAGATCCAGCCGGTCAGGTAGAGCATCACCCGCTTTGCCGCCCGCGCCCCTCGAAGCTCGAGGACGAGGTCGTGCGACGCCACGATCCCCTGGTACCTCGTCGGCTCGAGGCCGCCGAGATAGACGCCGTCTTCCCGCGCGATCTCCTTCGTCCGGTCGGAGCCGGCTCCGTCGACCGCTCGCGGGACGAGCGGCTGCGAGACCGTGAACAGCCGCTTGGGCGGGAACGGCGGCGGAACCATCGGGTCGTTCGAAACCAGTTCGACCCCCCGGGGATGGTCCACGGCGACGAGCTCCGCCAGATCGACGTAGGCGGCCTCCCAGAGCTCCTCCGTCAGATCGAGGAGGAGGCGCCCCTTCGACGGCGCGAGCTCGGTCCCGCGGACGAGCAGCCACTCCCGCGTGTCCGCCGGCGCCTGGTGAACGCCGTCGTAGAGGAGACCGAGCGGGCTCGCTCCGAGAACGTCGGTCACGAAACGCCACCTCTCCCCGTCGAACGCGTACAGGAACGGACACGATCCCTTGAGCTGCTGGACTTCCTTGACGGTCGCACGGGTCCGCGGGGAGAGGTCGTTCTGCGGGATGCCGTTCGACCACACGACCCGCAGCACCTCCGCTTTGCGGCGCGATCCGAGCCCCACGTGGGTGACCGGCCGTTCGACCACGCGGTAGACGTAGAGGTCCTGCGCCTTGATCTCGACTTCCGATCCGAAGCCGGCGCGGTTGACCTTGCCCGAGCCGGTCGGCAGCCCCTCGAGCGCGACGTCGATCCAGCCGTTCGCGTTGCCTCCGCGGTTCTCGAAGAGCGCCGCCTCTCCCGCGGCCGTCACGAGGACGAGATCGAGGTCCCCGTCGCCGTCGAGGTCGACCGGCTCGGCGTCGAGCGCCGCCGGGAGAGTTCCGACGTCCGACCGCGAGAAGCCGCCGGCGCCGTCGCCGCGCAGGATCGTCGAGTTCCCCTTGGGCGACGCGAGGAACAGGTCGAGAAAGCCGTCGTTGTCGAAGTCGGCGACGACCGGCGCGCCCGCGGCCGGGAGGGGCTTTGCCGCGGCGAACGTCCCGTCGCCGCGATTGCGCGCAAAGAACGCCCCGTCGGGCCCGGACCAGACGAGATCGAGACGCCCGTCGGAGTCGAAATCACCGGCCGCCGCGGCGCGGAAGTCCCCTTCCGCGGGCAGACCGGCCCGTTTCACGGCGAACCGGCCGCCGCGCAGGTTGTCGAGCAGGAGGAGGCCGCCTCCGGCGAGCACGAGCAGGAGGTCGGGGTCGCCGTCCCGGTCGAAATCTCCGACGACGGCGCGCCGCGAGGCGAGCGGCTGGGGCAGGCCGGCGGAGCGCGTCACGTCCGTCCACGTTCCGTCGAGGTTGTTGCGCATCAGCCGGTCGCCGGAGGAGCTGGAGAAGTAGAGGTCGAGGTCGCCGTCGTTGTCGAAGTCGATCGCGGTGACCGAGTCGGCAGCCGGCACGTCGGTCTTCCGCCAGCCGGCCCCTTCGGCGATCCAGAGCGCGCCCGGCGCCGCGAGATCGAGCTTCCCGGAGTTCATCACGTCGGCGGCCCCGACGGAGGACGCGGCCCCGGCGAGCGGCGGGCGCACGTCGTATCCGCGGGCGCCCCGCACCGCGACGACGATTCCGGAGCGCCCCGCGAATGCCAGCCGCTCCCGCCCCGCAGCGCGCACGGACGCGAGCCCACGGAGGCTTTCGAGCCCCCCTTTCGGCATCGGGCTGAACGAAAGCGGCACCGGCTGTCCGGCGCGCGCGCGGATCTTTGCGGCGAGCTCTCGGGACCAGTCTTCGAGAGGAAGACCGAGGACGCCCGGCTCGACGTCGTGCCGCGCCTGCTGGTACCGGGGAGTGACTTTCAGGAGGTTCTCGACGATCCGGTACTTGAGCGATGTGGCTCGCACGTCGCCCGACGCCAGAGCCTGGCGCGCTTCCACGAGATACCGCTCGAGCCTCGGATCCTTCCCCTCGAGGGCGCGCACGAGCCGGTCGTGTGCTTCGACGGCCTTCGCGGAATCGCCGGCGGCGCGGAAGAGCTCCGACAGCCGGGCGAGGAGGAAGACGTTCGCCGGCGCGCGCTCGAGCGCCGCTTCCACGGCCGGGATCGCCCGGGAAGATCCCCCAGGAATCTTTTCCATCAGGAGGCGGGCGGCGGCCCAGCGGGAGGGCAGATCCGACGGATCCGCCGTCGCGGCCCTCTCGTAAGCTTCGACCGCTCCGGCCGCGTCCCCCGCGAGCTCCCGGCGCGCCCCTTCGAGCGCGAGGACGCGCGGGGCGTTTCCGGACCGGGAGAGCGCCTCGGCCAGGAGCTCCCTGCCCCGCGCGAGGTCCTTCGCGCGCATCGCGACGACCGCGCCGTTCGCCCACCCCAGGGGCTCGGACGGCGCAAGTTGACGAACGGTCTCGAAGCGCCGCCGCGCTTCATCCAGGTTCCCTTCTTCGAGCGCCGCGAGCCCGACGTTCTTCGCCGATTCGAGCCGGGCGAGGTCGGTTTCGGGAGGGACGCGCGCGAACACCGGCAGGAACAGAAGCGGAAGGAGAAGTGCTCGGCGCGTTGCGAAGGGAACCTGCTGCATCCGGCGCGGATGATAACGAAGAGAGAGCCGCTCTTCCCGTGAACTTCTACTCGGTCTTCTCCAGCGCTTTTCGAAACACTTCAAAGGTCCGCGCATCGTAGAGGCAGAAGACGATCCGCTCGACGACCCGAGCGGTCCGGGCAAAGGAGTGTGCGGCTGCGATCGCAATCTCGGCGGCCCGGTCGACGGGAAAGTCGAAGACACCGGTCGAGATTGCCGGGAGAGCGACCGACTTTGCGCCGACCTCCTCGGCTCGCCCGAGAGCCGCGAGCACCGCGGATGCGAGCGCCATTTCCTCGTCCTCGTCTCCGCCCCGCCAGACCGGCCCGACCGCGTGAATCACCCAGCGCGCCGGGAGGTTGCCCGCGCCCGTGACGACCGCTTGACCGACGGCGCAGTGGCCGATTCGATCGCATTCCTTCTGGATCGACTGGCCGCCCCGCTGCCGGATCGCTCCCGCGACGCCCGCCCCGAGCTGCAGTCTCTCGTTCGCTGCGTTGACGATGGCGTCGACGCGGGCGAGCGTGATGTCGAGGCGCGCGATCTCGATCCGGGCGGGCAACGAAGTCCGGGCTTCGGGCGCTACGCGCCGAGCCCCTTCTGCACCGCCTCGGCGACCCGCAGGAAGGCCTCCGTCACCGACGACGTCGGCTCCGCCGCGACGATCGGCACTCCCGCGTCCCCGCCCAGGGCGACCTTCGGGTCGATCGGAATCGCCCCCAGAAACGGGACGTGCAGCTGCTTCGCGGTGCGCTCGCCCCCGCCGTGTTTGAAGATCTCGTCTCGATGTCCGCACTTCGGGCAGATGTAGTACGACATGTTCTCGACGATCCCGAGCACCGGCACGTTGACCTTCTGGAACATCGCGAGCCCCTTGCGGGCGTCGATCAGCGCGACGTCCTGGGGCGTCGTGACGATGACCGCGCCCGAAAGGTGAATCTTCTGCGTCAGGGTGAGCTGCGCGTCGCCGGTGCCGGGAGGAAGGTCCACGACTAAGAAGTCGAGCTTGCCCCACTCGACGTCGCCCAAGAACTGCTCGACGGCTTTCATCACCATCGGACCGCGCCAGATGACGGGCTGGTCGGCGTCCATCAGGAAGCCGAGAGACATCACGGAGACGCCGAACCGCTCGACCGGAACGATGTGGTTGGCGTCGTTGATGAAAGGCTTCTCGTCGATCCCCATCATCATCTGCTGCGAAGGCCCGTAGATGTCGGAGTCCATGAGCCCGACGCGAGAACCGAGACGGGAGAGCGCGAGAGCGAGGTTCGCGGCGACGGTCGACTTCCCCACCCCCCCTTTTCCGGAGGCGACCGCCACCTTGAACCGGACCTCCGGCAGGAGCGCGGCATCGGGCGGCGGCACGCCGACCGCGCCGCGCGGCGGGAGCGGCGCCGGTTCCCGCACGTCGAGCCGGATCGTCACGGCATGGACGCCCGGGAGAGAACGCAGCTTCTCGGTCGCGTCGCGACGGATCTCCTCGGCGGCTCGGGGCGAAGAGGTTTGGACTTCGAGCCGGAACGAAACGTTGCCGCCGCCGATCTCGAGGTCCTTGACGAAACCGAACGAGACGATGTCCCGCGAAAGACCGGGGAACCGGATTGTTCGCAGGACCTCCAGGACCTTTTCTTCGGTCAGCTCCGCGGCGGCGGACATCGAATTCTCAAGCTATCACGCGACCGCCCGCCGCGCTTCCGCGCGCAGCGACTCGATCTCCTGGCGCGCGGCGCGCGTGACGGCGTCGCGTTCGCGAACGGAACGGTCGGAGACTTCAATGGGATTGCCGACCGCCATCACGACCTTTCCCGGCGTGATGACGAGCGTTCCCCGCGGAAGAACCCGGTACGTTCCCGCGAGCCCGATCGGCAGAATCGGAAGGCCGGACCGGAGGGCGAGGTGAGCGGCCCCGCGCTTGAACGGAAGGAGGTCGCCCGTCGGAGTGCGGGTCTCTTCGGGAAAGATGACGAGCGACCGTCCCCCTTCGAGCCGCCGGAGCGCGGCCTCGACGGTGGCAATGCTGCGGGAGCGATCCTCGCGGTCGACAGGGACGAACCCGGCCGCGGCGATCGACCAGCCGAGCACCGGCACCCGGAAGACGCTCCTCTTCGCGAGAAAACGGACCTGCATCGGGAGGGTCGCGAGAAGCACCAGGATGTCGCAGAAACTTTCGTGGTTCGCGACGACGACGCAGCTCCTTCCCGGCTCGATCCGGTCGCCGTGGAGGACACGCACGGAAATGCCCGCGACCGCCAGCAGCGAGCGGGCCCAGCCGCGTGCGAAGCGCAGGAACCAGTCGCCGCGAGGGGGGACGAGCGCCGCAAAGATCGCGGGGACCCCGAAGAGGACCGTCAGCAGCAGGATGATCGGCCAGACGATCGCGGAGCGAACGGCCCGCATCGACGGCGATTGTAGCTGCGCCATCGAGAGCCCGAGAAAACGAGCCGCGCGCGGGCAAGTTCCGTGACGGTCGTGTTTTACACCGCCGCCGAACGCAGCGTAGAATCGCGCGATTCCATGCCCCCGACGACACAACAGACGGCGACGACGATCTTCTACCGGAACATCCGGTGGCTGAAGTTCGTCGATCGTCTGGGCAAGAAGGGGGCCGGGATCCTCGAGTACATGGGCGGAATCGGCACGATGGTCATCCAGACCGTGCACGCGGCGGTCACACGGCCGTTTTACGGCTCCCAGGTCATCGCCCAGATGGACGAGCTCGGAGTCAAATCGCTCTCGATCACCGGGATCACCGCCTTTTCCGTGGGGATGGTGCTCGCGCTCCAGACCGCCTATTCGCTCGCGGCGTTCGGCGGCAAGATGTTCACCGGACGGGTCGTCGCAATCTCGCTCGTCCGGGAGCTCGGCCCGGTGCTGACGGCGTTGATGGTGGGCGGACGGGTGGGCTCCGGCATCACGGCCGAGCTCGGCTCGATGACGGTCACCGAGCAGGTGGACGCCCTCCGCTCGATGGCGATATCGCCGATCCGTCGCCTGGTCCTGCCGCGGGTGCTGGCGGTGGTCATCATGCTGCCGATCCTGACCGCGATCGCCGACGTGCTCGGCATCCTCGGAGGTCTTCTCATTGCCGTCACCGAGCTGGGAATCACGCCGCAGGATTACCTGAACAGCATCTGGAACTACCTCGCGATCCAGGACATCACGAGCGGCATCGCCAAGACCTTCTTCTTCGGGCTGGAGGTCGCTCTGTTCGGCTGCTACAACGGGCTCCAGGTCGAGGGGGGCGCGACGTCGGTGGGTCAGGCGACGACGCGAACGGTGGTCTTCGCGTCGATCTCGATCCTCATCTCCGACTTCTTCCTGACCAAGCTCTTCCTGGCGATATGAAGGCCGAGCTCCAGCTCTCCGCCGACTCGAAACCGACGCCGCTCGTGGCTGGAGAGACGATCGTCGAGTTCGACAACGTCTGGAAGACCTACACGCGCCGGGAAGTGCTGGCGGGTGTCTCTCTCAAGATCCGCAAGGGTGAAGTTCTCTGCGTGCTCGGACCGTCGGGGACCGGCAAGAGCGTCACGATCCGGCACATCAACGGCCTCGAGAAACCGGACAAGGGCGACGTCAAGGTCTTCGGGGAATCGATCGTCCACATGACGGAAGAGGAGCTCTCCCCCGTCCGCCGACGCGTCGCAATGCTCTTCCAGGGCGGCGCTCTCTTCGACTCGATGAACGTCGAGGAGAACGTCGGGTTTCCTCTCAAAGAGCACACGGACAAGTCGCCCCGCGAGATCGCCGAGCTCGTGAGCGAGAAGCTTCTGATGGTCGGCCTGCCCGGAACCCAGCGCAAGATGCCGTCGGAGCTCTCCGGAGGGATGCGCAAACGCGTCGCCCTCGCCCGGTCGATCGCGCTCGAGCCCGAGATCATCATGTACGACGAGCCGACGACCGGGCTCGATCCGGTGACGTCGGAGAAGATCGCGCAGCTGATCGCAGACCTGAACGCGCGCCTGCGGATCACGTCGATTGCCGTCACCCACGACATCGTCGCGGCGCGCACGATCGCCGACCGGGTCGCCTTTCTCCATCAGGGAAGGTTCCAGTTCGTCGGCACCTTCGACGAGGCGGCGCGGGGCGGGCACCCCGTCCTGCAGGAGTATTTCCGCGCAATGGGATTCCCGTGCGGGACCGGTCTGTACGCCGCACCCACGACAGGAGGCAGCTAGATGCCGCTCGAATCGGCGGTCGGCCGGCGCTTTCGCGTCGGCCTGGTGGTCCTGGTTGCGCTCGTCCTCCTGATGTTCGGGATCTTGATGGTCGGCAAGCGAGCCCATCTCTTCACGGCCAAGCTCCCTTACCAGACCCAGTTCGACTCGGCGGCCGGGCTCGTGTCCGGAAACCCGGTACGGTTGAACGGCGTCACGGTCGGAAACGTGCTCCAGGTCAACCTGTCCCCCGATCCCGCCGACCAGACCGTCCGGGTCGTTTACGAGGTGGATCGCAAGATCGCCTCGCGGCTCCGGACCGGCACCCGCGCCTCGATCAAGACGATCGGGCTGCTCGGCGACAAGTACGTCGAGCTCCTGGGCGGGAAGGCAGAGGAGCCGGTCATCGAGCCGGGGGGAGAGATCAAGGCCGCGCCGGGCGCCGGTCTAGAGAAGCTCCTCGAAGGCAGCGGCGACCTGCTGACCGACCTGGGCGCGATCGCGCGGTCGTTGAAGAACATCCTCGGCCGGACCGAGGAGGGGAAAGGCTTCATCGGCGAGCTCTTCGCCCCCGGGGGCGAGCAGGGGGGCCGCCTCGCCAACAATTTGAACGGCACGCTCACGAACTTGAACACGCTCCTCTCGAAGATCAACCGGGGCGACGGCCTCGCCGGCAAGCTCCTCGCGGACCAGCGATACGGCGACCAGGTGGGGCGGTCGCTCCAGGCGGCGGTGGCTTCTCTGCGCAACGTCTTCGCGAAGATCGAGGACGGGATGAACAAGGGTACGGGAGCGATTCCGGCCCTGCTGTCGGATCCGGAGGGAAAGAAGAAAGTCTACGAGCTCGTGGACCATCTCTCTGCCGCGGCGGGCTCGCTCGCCTCCGTCACGGAGAACCTCAACTCGGGGAAGGGAGCCCTGCCGACGATCCTGCACGACGAGCGCTTCGGCCGCGAGTTCACGGGGAACCTCCGCGATCTCTCGAAGCGTCTGGATTCCATCGCCCGGAAGCTCGACAGCGGGCAGGGCACGGTCGGAAAGCTCATCAACGATCCCGCCATCTTCGACGCGGCCAACCACCTCGTCGTCGGCATCGACGAATCCGCGCTGCTGCGCTGGCTCGTCAGGAACCGTCAGCGGTCGGGGATCCGGAAACGGTACACGGAGGCGCAGAAGGGCGTACCCGGAAGTCCCGCCGTCGGGCAGACCGAGACGCCCGAGGACGTGGAGCTCGCCCCGGATACGCTCCCTCCGACGCCGACGCCGACCCCGACTCCGGTTCCGAGGCCTTGAAGCTCCTCGTCACGGGGGGAGCGGGCTTCATCGGCTCCCACCTCTCCGGCCGCCGCCTGGCGCGCGGCGACCGGGTGGTGGTTCTCGACGACTTCAACGACTTTTACGACCCGGCGTTGAAGCGCGAGAACGTCGCGCCGTTCCTCCGCGATCCGTTGTTTCGCCTGGTGGAAGGCGACATTCGCGATCGCGACCTCGTCTTCCGCACGTTCGCCGAGGAGCGCTTCGACGCGGTCCTCCATCTCGCGGCGCGCGCGGGTGTCCGTCCGTCGATCTCTCAGCCGGTTTTGTACGAAGAGGTCAACTGCGTGGGGACCCTCCATCTGCTGGAAGCGGCCGTCGCGCACGGCCGCCCGCAGTTTCTCTTCGCGTCGTCTTCATCCGTCTACGGAATCAACTCGAAGCTCCCCTTCTCGGAAGAGGACCCCATCGACCGGCCGATCTCTCCGTACGCGACGACCAAGCGCGCCGGGGAGCTGCACGTCTTCAACGCCCACTATCTTCACGGGCTACCGGCGTGGTGCCTCCGCTTTTTCACGGTCTACGGCCCGAGGCAGCGCCCGGAGATGGCAATCGCGCGCTTCATCCGATCGCTCGAAGAAGACCGGCCGCTCCCCTTCTACGGGGACGGGACGTCGCGGCGCGATTACACCTACATCGACGACGTCGCCGACGGGATCGAGGCGGCGCTCGAGTCCGCGACGCCGGGTTTCGAGATCGTCAACCTGGGCGGCGCCCACCCCGTCACGCTGTCGGAGCTCGTCCTCGCGATCGAGAAGGCGACCGGCAAGACGGCGCGCCTCTCTAAGCAGCCCGTCCCAGCGGGCGACGTGCCGGTGACCTATGCTTCCGTCGAGAAGGCGGAGCGATTGCTCCGCTTCCGGGCTCGCGTCCCTCTGGCCGACGGCCTCCGCCGATCGGTCGAGTGGTTCCGCCGGCAGAACACCGGCGTCGCCCGGAGCCCCGTCGCATGAACATCTGCGTCATCGGCACCGGCTACGTCGGCCTCGTGACCGGGGCGTGTCTCGCCGACTTCGGCATGGCCGTCGTCTGCGTGGACAAGGACGAGTCGAAGATCGCCGCCCTCCAGTCCGGCCACATCCCGATCTACGAGCCGGGGCTGGAAGAGATCGTCGCGAAGAACGAGCGCGCCGGAAGGCTCATGTTCACGACCGACCTGAAGTCGAGCATCGAGAGGGCTCTGGCGATCTTCATCGCGGTCGGAACTCCACCCAACCCCGACGGCTCCCCCGACCTGACCTTCGTCCGGCAGGTGGCGGAGGCCATCGCCGAGTACATGAACGGATACAAGGTCGTCGTGACGAAATCGACCGTTCCGACCGGGACCGGCCGCATGATCGAGCAGATCCTGCGGTCGAACGACGGGAAACGGGAGTTTTCGGTCGTCTCCAACCCCGAGTTTCTCCGGGAAGGCTCGGCGATCTCCGACTTCCTTCGCCCCGACCGCATCGTGATCGGAGCTTCCGACGCGCGCGCGATCGAAGTCATGAAGGAGATCTACAGCCCGCTCTTCCTCGCGGAAACGCCGTTCGTGATCACGGACGTCGCTTCCGCGGAGCTGATCAAGTACGCGTCGAACGGCTTTCTAGCGGTCAAGATCTCGTTCATCAACGAGATCGCGCGGCTCTGCGAGCTCATGGGCGCGGACGTGCACGCCGTCGCCCGCGGGATGGGTCTCGACCGCCGGATCGGCTCCCAGTTCCTCCTCGCGGGCCCGGGTTTCGGCGGCTCCTGCTTCCCCAAAGACACGGCCGCTGCGATCGACCTCGCCCGCCAGCACGGCTACCGGTTCCGGATCATCGAGGCCGCGGTCGACGTCAACTGCGAGACGAAGGCGCGAATGATCGAGAAAATCGAGGCTGCCGCGGGTCCTCTGAAAGGTCGGACGGCGGCCGTCCTCGGTCTCTCCTTCAAACCCGAGACGGACGACATCCGCGAGTCCCCTGCGCTCGCCGTCATCACCGACCTGGTCGCGGCGGGCGCCGTCGTGCGCGTCTTCGACCCGGCTGCGATGGGAAACGCGCGCGCGGTCTTTCCCGACCTCTACTACGCGACGGACGCCTACGACTGCGCACGGGGCGCCGACGTTCTCGTGCTCGCCACCGAGTGGAACGAGTTTCGCGCGCTCGATTTCGGGCGGCTGGAAAGGCTGATGAAATCGAAGACCGTCGTGGACTTGAGAAACGTCTACGAACCGCGGGAGCTGAAAGCCGCGGGATGGTCGTACTCGGGGGTCGGGAGATCGTGAGAATCCTCGTGACCGGCGGCGCGGGATTCCTGGGCTCCCACCTCTGCGACCGCCTCCTCGTCGAAGGTCACGAAGTGATCGCCATGGACAACTTCGTGACCGGGAACGCCCGCAACATTGCCCATCTCGAAGCCGATCGGCGGTTTCACTTCGTCGAGCACAACGTCACCAAGTTCATTGCGATCGAGCGCGACATCGACGCGGTTCTCCACTTCGCCTCTCCCGCCTCTCCGATCGACTATCTGGAGCTTCCGATCCAGACCCTGAAGGTCGGCTCTCTCGGAACCCACAATGCTCTCGGCCTTGCGCTCGCCAAGGGCGCGCGCTTTCTCCTGGCGTCGACGTCGGAGGTCTACGGGGATCCCCTGGTCCATCCCCAGCCCGAAACGTATTGGGGCAACGTCAACCCGATCGGCCCGCGGGGCGTTTACGACGAGGCCAAGCGCTTTGCGGAAGCCTTGACGATGGCATACCAGCGCGCGCACGGGGTTCCGACGCGCATCGTGCGGATCTTCAATACTTACGGGGAGCGGATGCGGCCCCGCGACGGCCGCGTGGTTCCGGCGCTCATCGGCCAGGCGCTCGCGGGAGAGCCCATGACGGTCTTCGGGGACGGATCGCAGACGCGGTCGTTCTGCTACGTGTCCGACCTGATCGACGGGATCTACCGGCTCCTCCTCTCCGAAGAGCGCGAGCCCGTCAACATCGGGAATCCGGTCGAGCTTTCGGTCCTCGAGTTCGCGAGAACGATTCGCGAGCTGACCGGCACGTCGAGCGAGATCGTCTTCCGTCCGCTGCCGGTGGACGACCCGAAGGTCCGCCAGCCAGACATCACGAAAGCCCGAACGAAGCTCGGTTGGGAGCCGAAGGTCGAGCTCCGGGAAGGGCTCCTGAAGACGATCGAGTACTTTCGGTCGATCGCAAAAGAGGCCTAAGCCCCGTTGTCCCCGATCGCTTCCACCGGGCAGGAGTCCATGGCCTCCTGGCACTGCGCCTCTTCCTCGGCGCTGGCCGGTTGCCGGAAGACGTACGAGTAACCCTTCGCCTCCTCGCGCTGGAAGTTGGCCGGCGCCGTGACGCGGCAGACGTCGCAATCGATGCACTGCGAGTCCACATAATAACGACCGGCCACGCTTTCGAAGACCTTGTCCTTCGGATCGGGCATTTTTAGCGGCACCTCGACGGCGCCGGTAGAGAGAAAACGGCCGCGCGGAAACATCCCATGGCGGAGACGTTTTTAGCGGGCCCTCGACGGGCCCGAAAGAGAGCAAGCGGCCGCAGAGCAACATCCCATGGCGACAGCGCAATTATGCGTCGGATCGCTCCGCTCAGAATTCTCTGAAGACTCCTGCTCGCTCCAATCCCGAGGCTAGACTCCCGCCGGTGATTCGCGACAAGCTGCTCGTTCTCGGTGTCGCCTCGCTTTTCTTGTCGATTGGCTGTAGGGACGATCGCCTCCC